>NZ_JAKZLD010000002.1:238295-541996 GCF_022808835.1 Geothrix mesophila | reverse complement strand
GTGCCTTCGAACTTCGTGAAGCGGCCGCTGACCTTGGCGAGCAGGTGGCTGACCTTGAAGCTCACCTCGCTGTGGACGGGGTCGATCTTGTAGGTGTCCTGGCCGGCCAGGGCGGGCACGGTCGCCAGGGCGAGGGTGGCGAGCAGGGAGCGGAAGGGGTGTCGCATGGAGCCTCCAAGGATTAGGTGTTTCACCATGCAATTCAGTCTAGGCGCTTCCAATGAAGTTGCAACACCTTTTTTGGGAAAACTGCCCCGGCCCCCCTGAACGCCCCGCTTCGCGAGGGGCGCTGCTGAAGAACCCGGCGTCTCCGCCTGGGTCAGGTGGCCGCGTTCAGGTCCGCCAGATGGCGGCGGACGCCCGACGGATCGGGCTTCGGGCCAGTATTCACACCGGCATTCGCACCGGGAGCGGCTCCCGGCCGCTCTCCTCCGGTCCGAAAGAACCCGAGGGTGGCCTGGAGGTGCGCGGCCTGGGCGGACAGCTCCTCCGCCGTCGAGGCCATCTCCTCCGCAGCTCCGGCATTCTCCTGGATCACGCGGCTGAGCTGCTGGATGGCCGAGTTGATCTGCCCCGCCCCCGTGGCCTGCTCCCGGGAGGCGGCGCTGATCTCCTGGACCAGCTCGGCGGTCTTCCGGATGTCGGGCACCAGCTTGGCGAGCATCTTTCCCGCCCGTTCGGCCACGTCGACGCTGGCCGAAGACAGCTGGCTGATCTCGCCGGCGGCCACCTGGCTGCGCTCGGCCAGCTTGCGGACTTCGGAAGCCACGACCGCGAAGCCCTTCCCATGCTCGCCGGCCCGCGCCGCCTCGATGGACGCGTTGAGGGCGAGGAGGTTGGTCTGCCAGGCGATGTCGTCGATGATCTCGATCCGGGTGGCGATGTCCTTCATGGCCGCCATGGCCTCGGCCACCGCGGCCCCGGTCTTCCCCGCATCGTCCGCGGCCTGCATCGCCATCCGTTCCGTCTGGCTGGCGTTGTCCGCGTTCTGCCGGATGGTGGCGTTCATCTCCTCGATGGAGGCGGCGGCCTCTTCGGCCGACGCCGCCTGCCTGGAGGTGCCGCTGGACAGCTGCTCGGCACCGATCGCGATCTGCTGGCTGCCCCGGGCCACCTGGGCCGCGGCGCCCCGGATCTCCGTCACCACCTGGTTCATGCTCTCCATCATCTTCTTCATGGCGTAGAGCACCCAGCTGGCTTCGTCCCTTCCGGGCACCTGGATCTTGACCGCCAGGTCGCCCTTGGCGAGCTGCTTGACGGCCTCGATGCTCAAGCGGAGCGGCTTGGCGACGCTGCGGGCGATCGCCAGGGCGAACAGGATGAAGAGGAGGCCGGCGAGGCCCAGGCCGATGGCGAGGAGGTTCCGGGTCTTCGCCATGCTGGCGACTTCCGCGTCCTTCCTGGCGGTGAAGACCTTCTGCTGCTCCCCGATGAGCCTGATCAGGAGACCCTTGGCCTCGCGCCAGGCGGGCTTCTCCTTCTGCACCAGCAGCGCTGTGGCGGCATCCTGGTGCCCCAGGGAAGCCTGGCGCTGGACCTCGACCTGGAAGGCGTGGTCCTCGGCCCAGAGGGCGAGCAGGGTCGGCAGGCGTACCCGCATGCCTTCGGGGGCCAGGCGCTCCGCGTGCGCCAGGGCCTCGGCCGACTGCCGGTAGGCTTCTTCGAAATTCTGCCTGGCCTGGGCGTCGGCTGGATCGATCAGGAGATTCCGGGTGGCTTGGCCCATCTGCAGGCCTTCGGCCTGGGCCCGGTTGAGGTCCACGAGCAGCTGGAGGTCCCGATCGACCATCGCCGTGATCGAGGCCTCCATCTGGCGCCGCTGGACATGCGACAGCACCCCGATCGTGCCGAGGCTCAGGACGGTGAACCCGAGGAGCAGGTTCAGCTTCCATCTGATCGTCATGTTCTTGAACACCAGGGGCCCCTCCGGGAAAGGTGACGGAACAATAAAGGGCAATGCTCAATAAGTAACAAGCAATATAGGGGCCAGCGACCTCGTCACGACCCATTTCGGTGGATCGCATGCAGTTGACGCCCTAAATCGCCCGGAGGCAGAAACATCAGATCGATCAAATCCTGTCCACCCGGTCAACCCCTGACCAGAATGCTCCGAATCGATTCACCCCCCGACCGCCACCGGGCCTACATTGGAGCCATGGACCCGGGATCCCTGGCGCTCCAGCGCGCCCCCCTGCTCTCCGAGAGGCCCGCCGACGGGGTGCTGCTCCGGGCGGAATACTTCCAGGGCCAGATCGACTTCCGGGCCTTCTGCGCGACCTACCCCCACCACCGGGTGCTGTCCACCAACCCCCTGGTGCTGGAACCCGAGGCCGGAACCTGGGTGTACCTCGCCCGGTTCGGGGCGGCGGTGTTCTGGGGCGCCTCCCCCGAGGTCACGGCCTCGGTCCTCCAGGACCTGGCGCGCCTGCCGGGAACGGGTGCGCGGGCCGAGGCCGCCCGGGACGAGCTGCGGGTCCACCTCGGCGCCGAGGCGGACCGGGTGGGCTTCTCCGAGGTCTGGCTGCGGGAGCTCACCCTGGACAAGCTGAAGATCGTCTCCCTCGCCCTGGCCCAGAGCGTGGCCCTGGACGCGGTGGAGGCCGAGGTGAGCCAGGCCCTGGCCCGCTTCGGGCCGGTCGTGACCGCTCTCCGCGAGGAAGGACGCCTGGTGCCCGGCCAGAAGGAGCTGCTGCGCACCGTGGGCTTCGCCATGGCGGTGCGCGCGGCGGTGCTGGACACCCTCACCCTCTTCGACGATCCGCCGGAGACCTGGGAGAGCGAGGCGCTGGCACACCTGGACGGGGCCCTCTTCGACCAGTTCGACCTGGAGGAGCGCCTGTCCGCCGTGAACCAGAAGGTGGCCTACCTCCAGGACGCCGGCGCCACCGTGCTCGACGTGCTGGCCCACCGCAAGGACCAGCGCCTGGAGTGGATCATCATCGTGCTCATCCTGGTCGAGGTGGTCCTCTTCGTCTGGAAGGAATTCCCCCTGAAGTGAGCCGGGAAGGCTACACCTTCGGCGCCGCCATTCCGAACTGGGCCCAGCCCTCCTTCGTCGGCCCATAGATGCTGGGCACATGGAGGCCGGCCTGGCGCATGAGGACCGTCATCTGGCCCCGGTGGTGCGCCTGGTGACTCACGAGCACGTAGAGCGCGAAGGCGCCCGTCCAGGTCTCGCCGTAGAGCGTGAAGTTCCGCCCCAGCTCCGTGTTGCTCCAGCTGCCCATGTGATCCAGCAGGGAGTCGCTCACAGCGCGGTAGGCGGCGATGATCTCGGCCATGGTGGGCGGCGGCGGCGTGGCGATGAAACCGTCGGGCCCCAGCCCCACGGGACCCTTCACCTTCAGGCCCAGGTTCTGGGGCAGCTCCAGGATGGTCTCCACCAGATGCCAGGCCATGCGCCGCAGGTCCCGGTGCTGCTCATCCACAGCCTGGTGGGCCGCGGCGTCCGGAATGGCCTCGAAGACCGCCAGGGTCTTCTCCGCCTCCTGCTGCCAGATGGTCTTGAAGTCCTCCACGCGACGGAACATGCCGGCCTCCGCAAAGATCCCCGGAAGCATAGCGCAATGGGGTTCCAAGAGAGAAAAACGACTGGTTCACCACGAAGCGAAGACACCAAGGACAAGAGACCACTCACGCGGAGGGGCGCAGAGGCAGCGGAGAATGTAGAGAACAGCATTCTTCCTCCGCGCCCTCAGCTTCCTCCGCGATCCTCAGCGCGAGTTTTTTCTACACCGGCGTCACGGCCCTCCGCTTGACCGGCCACGAATCGCGTCGGCGGGCGCGGGCCAGGCGGGTGATGAGCTCGTGGCGCAGGTCAGCGGGATCGACGATGGCGTCCACGTGGAGGTCGGCGCCCAGCTTCTTCAGATCGATGTCCTCGTTGTACTCGTCGCGGAGCTGCTGGACATAGGCGGCGCGTTCTTCTTCGGGCTTCTCGGCGATCTTGTTGGCGAAGACGGCGTTCACGGCCGCCTCGGCGCCCATGACGGCGATGCTGGCCGTGGGCAGGGCCAGGGTGGCGTCGGGATCGAAGCCCGGGCCGCTCATGGCGTAGAGGCCGGCGCCGTAGGCCTTGCGCACCACCACGCAGATGCGCGGCGTACTGCAGCTGGCCATGGCGCTGATCATCTTGGCGCCGTGGCGGATGATGCCCTGCTTCTCCACGGCGCTGCCGATCATGAAGCCCGGCACGTCGCTGAGGAACACGAGGGGGATGCCGAAGGCGTCGCAGAGGGTCATGAAGCGCGTGGCCTTGTCAGCGCTGTCCACGAAGAGCACGCCACCCTTCACCCGGGGCTGGTTGGCCAGGATGCCCACGGGCTTGCCGTCGAGGCGCGCGAGGCCCGTGATGATCTCGCCGGCGAAGAGCTTCTTCACCTCCAGGAAGCTGCCCTCGTCCACCAGGCCCTCGATGAAGTCCTTCATCTGGAAGGGCGAGTTGATGTCCTTGGGAACCAGCGTCTGCAGGTCCTTGGCCTTCACGGAGACGCCCTTGGGCGTGGCCTGGGGCAGGGCATCTTCGCAGTGCTGGGGGAAGTAGGAGAGGTACTGGCGGCAGAGGGCGATGGCCTCCTGCTCGGTCTTGCAGAGGAAGTCGCCGCAGCCGCTCACGGAGCAGTGCATGCGGGCGCCGCCCAGGTCCTCCAGGCTGATCTTCTCGCCGATGACCATCTCGGCCATGCGGGGCGAGCCCAGGTACATGCTGGCGTTGCCCTCCACCATCATCACCACGTCGCAGAAGGCGGGGATGTAGGCGCCGCCCGCGGCGGAAGGCCCGAAGAGCAGGCAGACCTGGGGCACCAGGCCCGAGAGCGCCACCTCCATGTGGAAGATGGTGCCGGCGTGGCGGCGACCCGGGAACATGTCGAGCTGGTCCGTGATGCGGGCCCCGGCGCTGTCCACCAGGTAGAGCATGGGGATCTTCATGCGCATCGCCACTTCCTGGATGCGGATGATCTTCTCCACCGTGCGGGCACCCCAGCTGCCGGCCTTGATGGTGCTGTCGTTGGCCATGAGCGCCACGGGCCGGCCGTCCACCGTGGCCGTGCCGGTGATGACGCCGTCAGCCGGAAGATCCTTGTGCAGGGCGTTGGCGAAGAGGCCATCCTCGCTGAAGCTGCCCTCGTCCACCAGCAGGCGGATGCGCTCCCGGGCGAAGAGCTTCCCCGCCTCCGCGTTCTTCTCGTGGGCCTTGGGCGCGCCGCCCTTCCTGATGCGGTCGACTTCCGAATGGAACTGGTCCAGCTGCATGGGTGCCTCGGGATGGATCCTTCAGCATAGCGGGGCGGCGTGCGATCCTGGAGGGATGCTGGACGCAGACGAGTCAAGGCGAACCGGGTTCCTGACGGTGCCTTTTTTCGTGGTCTGCACTTTCTATTTCCTGGTGTTCGCCGCCGGCTACCAGCTCTTCCCCGTGGTGCCCCTGCGCCTCCGGGAGTTCGGCGCCAGCCTCGCGGAGAGCGGGCGCTTCCAGACCACCTTCATGCTGGGCTCGGGCTTCGGCGCGCTGGTCACGGGCCCCCTGGGCGACCGGCTGGGGCCGCGCCGCGTGCTGCGGGTGGCCACCTTGGCGGTGGTGGGCATCCTCCTCGTCTACGCCCTGCTGAAGGTCCGCTGGGTGTTCTACCTGCTGGCGCCCCTGCACGGCCTGCTCTGGTCGGCTCTGCGCACGGCCTCCGTGGCCAAGGTTGGCGGGATCCTGCCCCTGGCGCACCGGGCCCAGGGGCTGTCGATCTTCGGCCTGACGGGGCCCGGCGGCGTGGCCGTGGGGCCGCTCGTGGGGCTCTGGCTGATGCCCCGCCTGGGCTTCTCCTGGATGCTGGTCCTGCTGGCGGGCATCTTCGTGGCGCTGCACCTGCTGATCGGCTTCCTGCCCCGCGAGGCTCCTCGCGAGATCGAGGCCGTGGGCCTGTTCCAGTGGCCGGACCGCAGCGTGTGGGGCGCGGTGGCCGTCATGGGGCTGGTGGGCCTGAGCTTCGGCCCCATGCCGCCCTACAGCGCCCAGGAGGCGAAGGCCCTGGGCCTGCCCTGGCCATCCGCCTTCCTGACCTGCTTCGCCCTGGGCATGATGGCCATGCGCGGCCTACTGGCGCTGACGGGCATGGGCCGGCGGCCCGTGGCGCTGCTGCCGTGGATGGCCACCCTCACCGCCCTGGGCTACGGGCTGCTCGCGTTCCTGCCAGGAGGCCTGGTCCGGCACCTGTCCTCGGGCCTCGCCTACGGCGCCGGCTACGGCATGGTGCACACCCTCATGCTCACCCACGTCATGGAGACCACGCCGCCCCACCGCCGGGGCGCGGCGACGGGCGCCTTCTTCTTCGCCTTCGACGCCGCCACGGCCATCGGCGCCCTGGGCCTGGGTTGGGTCATGCAGCACGCCAGCTTCCGCTGGGGCTGGGCCGTCGGGGCGGGCCTGATGACTCTGTGCATTCCCGTGGCGCAGCGCGTGGTCCGCAGACCGGCCGTGACAAGCGTGGCCACCGGCTCTGCCACCATGGAGGCATGAAGGATCTTTCAAGCCCCGGCCCGCGGCTCGTCACACGGCAGTTCGCCCTCGTCTGGGCCATCACCTTCCTGACCTTCTTTGCCGCCTTTCAGCTCTTCCCCACGGTGCCGCTGCGCCTGCGGGTTCTCGGCGCCTCGCTGGCCGAGAGCGGCCGGTTCATGAGCCTCTTCACCGCCGGCAGCGCCCTGGGCGCCCTGTTCACGGGCCCCCTGGGCGATCGCGTGGGCCATCGCCGCCTGGTGGTCACCTCCGCCTCGCTCTATGCGCTCTTCCTGGGCGCCTACGCCGTGATGCCGGTGCGCTGGGGCTTCTACCTGCTGGCCTTCCCCCACGGCATCGTCTGGTCCGGCCTGCTGACGGCCACCATGGCCTCGCTCTCCCACGTGCTCCCGGAGGACCGGCGGGCGGACGGCCTGAGCCTCTACGGCTTGGCCAGCCCCGGCGGCGTCATCGTGGGCCCGCTGCTGGGGCTGTGGATCCACCAGCACTGGGGCTTCGCGCCCATCGGGTGGTACCTCGCCGCGATCTTCCTCGCCCTGGGCGCCCTGGGGACCACCCTGCCCAAGGACCACCCCCACGGCCGGGCGGAGGGCTTCGAGTGGCCCGACCCCTCGGCGCTGGGGCCCAGCCTCGTCCTCTTCTGCGTCGCCCTGGGCTACGGCGCCCTGGGGAGCTACACGGCCCAGGAGGCTCTGGCCCTGGGCATGCCCCTGCCTTCGGCCTTCCTCTCCTGCATGGCCGTGGGCATGGTGCTCATGCGCATCGTCATGCTGCGGACAGGCTTCGGCAGGCGGCCCATCCGTCTGCTCCCGGCCATGCTGATCGGCGCCCTGGCGGGCATGGCCCTGCTGGCCGCGCTGCCTGGAGGGATGGCCCGCCACGTGGCCGCCGCGGTGATCTACGGAGCGGGCTACAGCATGGTGCACACCCTGCTCAACGCGAAGCTGCTGGAGACGGCGGACCCCAAGCGCCGCGGCGCGGCCTTCGGTGCCCTTCTTTTCGCCTTCGATTCCGGCATCGGCCTCGGCAGCTTCACCCTGGGCTGGGTCATCGGCGGCTACGGCTACCGCATGGGCTGGGCCTTGGGTGCCGTCGCCGTGCTGGCCTCCCTGCCCATGGCGGTGCGGCTCAGCCGGGACTGATCTATTCCGGGCGGGGAAAAGCCTCCACGAAGGACACGAATTGGAAGACCAAAGGACACGAAGGAAGGCGGGGAGGTGACCCAATCCTTCTTGGTGTCCTTCGTGGAGATCTTTGGCTCTGAGGACTGGCTCAGCCCCGGCGATGAAGCTTGTAGGCGCTGGCCTGGTCCACGCACTTCACGAGGATCTCGTCGATGTTCACGTGGTCGGGGAGCATGAGGCACCAGCGCACGCACTCGGCCACATCGAAGGCGGTGAGGGGCTTCACGCCCTGGTAGACGGCCTTGGCCTTGTCGCCATTCTTCAGGCGCACGTTGGAGAACTCGGTCTCGGCCATGCCTGGATCCACGGAGGTGACACGGACCTGCTCACCGTTCAGCTCCAGGCGCAGGCTGTGGGCCATGGCCTTCACGCCGAACTTGGAGGCGCAGTAGACGCTGCCGCCCTCGTAGGGCTGATGGCCCGCCGTGGACCCGATGAAGAAGACGTGGCCCCAGCCGGCCTTGCGCAGGTGCGGCAGGCCCGCACGGACGGTCTTCACCACGCCCTCGACATTGGTGCGCATCATGGCCTCCAGGTCCTCGTCCGGCGTTTCCCACATCTTGTAGGTGCCGCTGGCCAGGCCTGCGTTGGCCACCAGGACGTGCAGTCCGCCCAGCGCCGCGGCGGCTTCCGCCACGAAGGTGTCAACGCTGGCGGTGTGCCGGGTGTCCACCGCCCCGGCGAACACCTTCACGCCATGGGCCTTCCTGAGCTCGTCCGCCAGGGCCTGCACGCGCTCCACGCGCCGGGCGCCCAGGGCGAGGTGGCAGCCCTGGGAAGCCAGCAGCCGCGCCATGGCTTCGCCGAAGCCGCTGGACGCGCCGGTGATGAGGACGATGGGGTGCTCGGGGCGCATGAGGTCTCCTGTGGAAATCAGCGGTAGTTCCGGTGGAACTCGCCCAGCGCATCCACCACCTTCTGGAGCTTGTCCGTGGGCGGGAGGATGGTAGTCCGGAAGTGGGCCGTGCCGTCGGCCTGGCCGAAGCCGGAGCCGGGCACCACGCAGATGCCCGTCTGCTCGAGCAGGGCCATGGCGTAGTCGAAGTCCGTGCGGCCGGGCGGCAGCGTGATGCTGGGGAAGGCGTACATGGCGCCCGCGATTACGTTGCAGGTGATGCCCTCGATGCGGTTCAGGCCCTCGGCCAGCAGGATGGCCCGCTGCTTCAGCGCGCCGAGGATGGCGGCCTTCTCCTCCGCGTACCGGGCGTACGAAGGCATGCCCGGCTTCGGAGGGCACACCATGGCGCAGGTGGCGGCCTGGCCCGCCAGGTTGGCGCAGAGGCTCACGCTCTGGAGCTTGAGGATCTGGGCGGCCACGTCCTCGGGCACGTTCCGGTACTCGAAGTAGCCGCCGCGCACGCCGCACTCGCCCAGGAAGCCCTTGGAGCAGGAGTGGAAGCTGAAGAGGGAGACATCCTTCGCCTCCATCTGGTGGAGCACCTTGGCGAAGGACACGAACTCGTCGCCAGGAAGGTAGATGTTCTCCTGGTAGACCTCGTCGGCCAGGATCGAGAGCCCGTGGTCCCTCGCGAACCCGATGACCATCTCGATGTTGGCCTCGTCCAGCACCGCGCCCGTGGGGTTGCCCGGGTTGATGACGCAGATGGCCTTCACGTGGGTGCCTTCGGCCTTCGCCTGGGCCAGGGAGGCCTCCAGCATGGCGCGGCTCAGCTTCCAGCCGTTGGCCTCGTCCAGGTAGTAGGGCACCATGCGCCCCTCGTACAGCGTGATGGTGGCCGAGTACAGCGGGTACTGGGGGATGGGGATCATGATGCCGTCCTGGGGGCCGGCGATGAGCAGGCGCAGGATGGTCTGCACGCCCTTGCTGGCGCCGTCCGTCAGGAAGATGGCGTCGGGATCCACCCGCATGTGGTCGCGCTCCAGGATGAACTCGGCCACGGCCTCGCGGATGAACCGCACGCCGCGGCTCTCGCTGTAGGCGCCGAGGCCATGCTTCGTCCCGGCGAGGATGGCCTTGGCGGTCTCGATCACGTCGGGCGGGAAGATTCCGGGGGCCAGGTCCATCAGCGCTGGATATTCGCAGAGGGCGAGGATCTGGCGGTTCCAGGTGAGGGCCTTCTGGCCCAGGGACTGGGGGTTCCCGATGTTGCAGTAGATGATCTCGCGACCCTGCTTCTCCAGCTCCGCCGCCCGGGCCACGATGGGCCCCCGCACCGCGTATTCGGTCTCAAGGACGGCCTTCCCGAGGTCGGTCAGATGAATGGTCATGGGCACTCCAACCCTTGAGTTTAACCCGGGGCCGCACTGTGACCGCCGTCATCCTACTCCGCGACAGGGTCTCCGGCCTTGGGCGGCGCGGGGCAGGCCGCTAGACTGGACCCTCCGGCCCCATCCGCGCGCCATTCCACCTCCCTATCTGAAGAGGCATCCATGCTCGGTTTCTCGCTCACCCCCGAACAGCTGGCCGAAAAAGAACGCGCCCACACCTTCGCCGAGAAGATCATGCGGCCCGTGGCCCGCAAGTACGACGAGACCGGCGAGTGGGCCGTGGACGTTTACAAGGCCGCCTTCGACTTCGGCTACCTCCAGGCCCTCGTCCCCGAGGACTGCGGCGGGCCCGGCGCCTCCCAGATGGACGAGGCCATCGTCTGCGAGGAGCTGTCCTGGGGCTGCGGCGGCCTCTACACCTCCATCATGGCCAACGGCTTGGCCATGACCCCCCTGCTCATCGCCGCCAGCCCCGAGCAGAAGAAGAAGTGGCTGGGCATGATCGCCGAGGAGCCCAAGTTCGCGGCCTTCTCCCTCTCCGAGCCCAATGCCGGCTCCGACGCCGGCGGCATGACCTGCCGCGCCGAGAAGAAGGGCGACAAGTACATCATCAACGGCACCAAGTGCTACTGCACCAATGGCGGCTACGCCGACTGGTACGCCCTCTTCTGCAGCACCGATCCCAGCAAGGGCGCCCGCGGCACCAGCTGCATCGTGGTGCCCCGCGACACGCCGGGCCTGGTGGTGGGCAAGGCCCTGGACAAGATGGGCCAGCGCGCCTCCAACCAGGTGGAGCTCTACTTCAACGACGCCGAGGTGCCCGTTGAGAACCTCCTCGGCAAGGAGGGCATGGGCTTCGTCATCGCCATGAAGACCCTGGACCAGACCCGCGCCGCCGTGGCCGCCGGGGGCGTGGGCGTGGCCCGCGCCGCCTACGAGATCGCCCTGCAGTACGCCAAGACCCGCATCCAGTTCGGCCAGCCCATCTTCGCCAACCAGGCCATCAGCTTCATGCTGGCGGACATGGCCAAGAAGATCGAGGCCGCCCGCCTGCTCACCTGGCAGGCCGCCTGGATGACCGACAACGGCATCAAGAACTCCAAGCAGAGCGCCATCGCCAAGACCTTCGCCACCGACACCGCCATGGAAGTCACCACCGACGCCGTGCAGATCCTCGGCGGCAACGGCTACAGCCGCGACTACCTGGTCGAGAAGTGCATGCGCGACGCCAAGCTCCTCCAGATCTACGAAGGAACGAACCAGATCCAGCGGCTGGTGATCGCCAAGGAAATCCAGCAGGGCAACTGACGGTCAGAGAACGGGCGACCCCGCGGATCACGAGCGAACGCGCCTGAATGGCGCGTTCCGAGTGGGGACCCGCTGGTTCGTTCAAACACCCAGGTTGGCCTCCCCGCATGGCCGGGAAATCCAGCAGGGCAACTGATCCACCCCGAAGCCCTGTGCTCAGAAGGCGGCCCCCCGGGGCCGCTTTCTCCGTTTCGGGAGCCCAGGCGCAGCTGGGTCTGACGACCATCCCGGGTCTGAAGATCACGACAAGAGCATGAATTCCGGCATTTGGGTCTTGAAGGCCCCAACCCCCGACCCTAGAATCCCTGTCAACCATCCATCTTTACCAGCTCAACAGCCGTGAAAAGTGGGGGAGGGACTCCCGCCGGGGATCCCGGTTTCACTTGGGCGCAAGCCCCCGCGATCCGCATGCCTGGTGCGTATCGCGCGACCAACCTCCAGGTTTATGGGGCTCCGTCCCCGGGAAGAAAGTCATGTCCGAAGGCACCGTCAAGTGGTTCAACGCCGAGAAGGGGTTCGGGTTCATCACCCCCGATGAGGGTGGGGCCGACATCTTCGTCCACTACTCAGCCGTCCAGGCCAAAGGGTTCCGCACCCTCGAGGAGAAGCAGCGGGTCAGCTTCGACGTGGTCCAGGGCCCCAAGGGACCGCAGGCTGCGAACGTCAACAAGATCTGATCCCCGTTTTTCCCCCGAGCCCCGGTTCCGGCCGGGGCTCGTCGCGTACCCTGGAGCCATGAAGAAGGTCTCCGTCCGCCCAATCCTGGGCATCCTGCTGATCGTCGTGGTGGTCTTCCTGTCGCTGGAGGGATTCCGCCGCGATCCCCGGTTCGGGTGGATCCTCCCGCTCACGGTCCTGGCCGGGGCCTGGCTGGGTTGGGCGATCCGGCAGGCTTGGCTGTACCCGTCGCGGCTGACCCGCGCCGAGGCCATGTGGGCCGCCGGCGAACCCGCCTCGACCGTGGCGGAGTGCCTCTCCCGGGCGCCCCTGGCCACCGGCGAGCTGGGTTATCGGATCCGCCTCCTGCGGAGCGCGGCGCACCAGGCGCTCGGCTACCGGGACCGGGCCTGGCTGGATGCCCTGGAGGCCCAGCTCGCCCGCCTTCCCCTCTGGGAGCGCCTGGTGGTGTCCCAGGCCTTCCGGCGGGTTCCCGACGCGCCTTCGTTCCGCCGCATCGCCTGGGGAGACCGGTTCATCCGGCTGGCTCCGCGGATGGCCCGGCTGCGCCACCTGCAGGGCATCCTCCTCCTGCGCTCCGGCCGCGAGGATGCCCTGCATCAGGCCTGGACGCGGTTCGAGGACGCCCTCCCCCTGGCCTGGGATGATCCGCTGGTGCTCGAGGATCTGATGCTGGCCGGGTTCCAGCATGGACGTGAGGATGTGGCCGAGCGCGCCCTGGCGATCCTGATCTCCCGCCATGGCGACCCTCGGCTCCCCTGGGACCGGGGAGCGGCGGGCATGTACCTGCTGCGGAACGGCCGGCCCGCCGAGGCCCTGGGTCTGGTCGGAGGCCTCCCCCGGGACCACCGGAACCAGCCCCTGCCCTGGCTCGTGGAGTGCCTTTCCCGGCGGCGCATGGGGGACATCAACGGAGCCTGGAGAACGGTGGAGGATGCCGTCGGACAATTGCCGGACGCCTTCCGCCTCTGGATGGAGCGGTACCAGATCGCACTCGACCTGGAGCGCGACGCGGAGGCGCTCGGGAGCCTGGCGCGGGCCTGGCGGACCCTCCCGGAGGGGACGGAGGGGGATCTCCTCCGCGAAGAGTGGCAGCTCCGCCGGGCGGAATTCGCCTTCTGGTGGGAGGGTGACCCGGCTTTCGCGAAGCAGCTCCTCGAGAAGATCCCGCCGGATCGCCGGGGCGACCATCGTCCGCCGCTTCTCCTGCAGGTCCGGGTGGCCCTGGGGGAATTCGAGGCCGCCTATGGAGAGGTCGCGACCCTGCTCCAGCAGGCCCCCGACGACACGGACCTCCTGCTCCTCCAGGCCGACTGCCTCGCCGGCCTGGAAGCCTGGGAGGCCCTGCTCCCCTATCTGAACGGCCTGGGGGAGTCCTGCCGGGAGCGTGCGGATTTCTGGCACCTGCGGGGGCTCGCCCGGGCCAACCTGGCCGATCACGTCCCCGCCCGCCTGGACCTGGAACATGCGGTGCGGATGGACCCCCGCAACCTGGGGTTCCTGATGGACGCGGGGCATTCCTGTGCGGAACTGGGCGATTGGGACCGGGCGGAAAGCCACTGGCGGCAGGCCCTCCAGGTGGACAGCCAGTCCGAAGAGGCCCTGATCCACCTGGCGGAGGCGAGGCGGGAGCTGGAAGACCTCGACGGGGCGCGCCGCTACCTGCGCGAGTGCCTGCTCCATCATCCTGACAGCGCCGACGCCCAGGCCCGCCTGGCGGAGCTGGAGGCCAACTGACCTCCCGGAATCAATCGGGCTTGATGTTCCGGAGCAGCGAGAGCTTGCTGTCGTAGCGGGCCTGCGCCTCGGGCTGGGCCCACTTGCGGGCCTTCTCCAGCGACTTGATGGCATCCTTCGTCCGGCCCTGGGCCAGGGCCACCCGGGCCTGGATCCAGTAGAACTCCGGCTCATAGGGAAGCAGCCGGATGGCCTGCTTGATGCGCCGTCCCGCCTCGTCCCACTGCTGCTCCCCGAGGGCCTCTTCGGCCAGGAAGGCGTTGAAGAAGGGGTCCCGCTTCCGGATCTCCAGACCGCGCTCGCGGTAGGCGATCGCTTCCTCCGTGCGGCCCTGGGCCCGGAGGAGGTTCTCCAGGTTTCCGCAGGGGGCACCGTCCTTGGGATCTTCCGAGAGGGCCTTCCGGAACGACGCCTCGGCGTCGGCGTCGTGTCCCTGGGCCCGTTGGACCACTCCCAGGATGTTCCAGCCCACGCCCAGGGCCGGGTCCACTTCGATGGAGTGGCGGGCGGCGTGGAGGGCTTCCTCCGGCTTCTCCTCCGCCAGCAGCTCCACCGCCCGGTTGCTGAAGTAGAGGGCCTGCACGCGCTTCGGTTCGAGCGGGGCGATCAGCAGGCTATCCCGGCGCACCTCGGGCAGGAAATCGGCCACCAGCTCCTGTCCCAGGGTCGCGCCCTGCACCACGGCCACCACGTGCCGCTCGAATCGCACCGTCGTGCCCACCCGGCGCCAGCGGCTGATCCGCAGGGGTTCGCCGTACCGCACCTCGAGGCCGATCGACTTGCATGCGCCCACGAAAAGCGCAGTGAGGCCGAGGCAGTTGGCTTTGCGATCCCGCCAGACCTCCTTGGGTGTCCGGGTGTAGGCATTGTCATAGACGATCCCCAGCCCGCCCTCCTCGGGCGGGGAGAAAAAGGCCCGGAGCAGGGTGGAGACCTTGGAAGGGATGCTCGGTCGGCCATTGGTCTGCTGGCGCGCGAAGGCCTGGACCTCCGGCGGCGGTTCGAAGGGATCCTCGCCAGCCGCCAGCAGCACGGCGCCGAACAGCAACGGCAGGACACGCAGGCGCATGGAAGCTCCCGGCACAACATAGGGCTACGGACAGGAAGGTCAACGGGTTATGAGATGCTGGACGTGGAGGAATTATGCCGCGCCCGACTGCCGTTGTGTGTGCCTATTCCAGCGTGGGGACCTCGGCCCTGCAGGGACTGGTGGAGGCCGGGGTGGAGGTGAAGGCCCTGTACACCTACGCCCAGGGGGCCGATGAGCAGTGGTTCACGCCGCCAGCGGTGGTGGCCGAGGCCCACGGGATCCCGGTCCACATGGCCCCCGCCTTCAACGCCGACGAGGTGTTCGAGGCCATCCGTGCGCATCGGCCCGACTTCCTCTTCAGCTTCTACTTCCGGGAGATGATCCAGGCACGCTTCCTGGAGATCCCGAGGCTGGGGGCCTACAACCTGCACGGCAGCCTGCTGCCGAAGTACCGGGGCCGGGCGCCCATCAACTGGGTGCTGGTGAAGGGCGAGGGTGAAACAGGCATCACCCTGCACGCCATGACGCCCAAGCCCGACGACGGCCACATCCTGGCCCAGGCCCGCCTCCCCATCGACTGGGACGAGACCGCCCTCAGCCTCACGCAGAAGGCCGCGGACGCCGGTCGGGGCCTCGTGCGGGAGGCCATCCCTGGCCTGGTGGACGGGAGCCTCCCCCGCATCGACCAGAAGACCCTGGGACCCTCCACCTACTTCGGAGGGCGGAAGCCCGCCGACTCCCGGCTCGATTTCGCCATGACGGCCCAGGAGGCCTTCAACCAGATCCGGGCCGTGGCCGACCCCTGGCCCAACGCCTTCCTCGAGACCGCCGAGGGCTCCGTCAAGGTGGCCTGGGCGCTGCCCACGGACCTGCCCTGCCCCCAGGGACGCTTCCTCGCCCTGAGGGATGGCGTGCTGCTCGGCTTCGCGGACGGAGCCCTGCGTCTCCACACGCTCAAGGTGGAGGGAGCCCGGCTGGAACGCCCCAGCGACCAGGCCAACGCCCTCCGGGTGCTCGGAATCAGCGAAGGCTGAGCCGCCGTTCCTGGCTCCCGGGCCGGATTTGGCTCCGGCCTGGAATCCGGATATGCTGGCGCGCCCTCACGAGAAAAGGAAATCCATGCGAAGCGTGATCACTGGAACCGGCATCGGCCTGCCTCCGCACGTCGTCACGAACGCGGCCCTGGCGGGGATCATGGACACCTCGGACGAGTGGATCCGGACCCGCAGCGGCATCCAGGAGCGGCGCTTCGCAGAGCCCGGCCAGGGCTCCACCGACCTGGGCGTGCTGGCCTCCCGGGCCGCCCTGGCCGATGCCGGGCTGGCGCCCGGAGACCTCGATGCGGTGGTGTTCGCCACCATGACGCCCGACCACGTCCTCCCCGGCGATGGCCCCCTGCTGCAGGCGGCGCTGGGCCTCCGCACGGACCTCCCCACCTTCGACATTCGGCAGCAGTGCAGCGGCTTCCTCTACGGGCTGGAGCTGGCGGACCTGCTCATCCAGAGCGGCCGGTACCGGAAGGTCCTGCTGGTGGGGGCCGAGGTGCACACGGGCTTCATGCCCTGGCACCTGGGCTGGGATACGGTGATCGGCCGCTCGACGCGCGAGGTCACCGACGCGGAGAAGGCCGAGAACACCGCCAGCCGGGACCGCACCGTCCTGTTCGGCGACGGGGCCGGCGCCGTGGTGATCGAGGCGCGGGACGAGGACCGCGGCCTCCTGAAGACGAAGCTCTTCACCGATGGCACCCGGGCGGGCGTGTTGACCATGCCGGGCGCCAGCTTCAAGCGCCGGCCCTTCGTGGACCAGGCGCAGATCGAAGCCGGCGAGACCCTTCCGGTGATGTCCGGCAAGGAGGTCTTCCGGTCCGCGGTGACCCTCATGCCGCAGGCGGTGCGGGACGTCTGCGACGAAGCGGGCGTGACGGTGGCGGACCTGGACCTGGTCCTGGTGCACCAGGCGAACCTCCGCATCATCGAGGGCGTGCAGAAGGCCCTTGGCCTCCCGCCGGAGAAGGTGCCCCACAACATCGAGCGCTACGGCAACACCACCGCGGCCACCCTGCCGATCCTCTTCCACGAGTGCCGCCAGCAGGGCCTGCTGCGCCCCGGCGGCCTGGTGGCCTTCACGGCCCTGGGCTCCGGCCTGCACTGGGGCGCGGCGCTCTACCGCGCCTGATTGCGGTCGGATCCCGCCCGGGACTAGAATCCTGGCAAACCCCGGAGTCTCCATGCGTGCCCTGACCTTCGGCGCCGCCCTGGCGCTGGTCCCCGCCCTTGTCCTGTCCGCAGGCACCCCCAGATCCCGCAAGCACTCGGGCGGCCCCGTGAAGACCGCCGGCGAGGCCAAGTCCATCGCCGAGCGCGAAACCGGCGGCCGGGCCGTCAGCGCCCGGCGCATCCCCCTGAACGGCGCCTCCGGGGGCTGGGAGGTGGATCTCCGCATGCCCGGCGAGGAGCGGGGCTGGCGCTGCATCATCGACAGCGACACCCACATGGTCCACAGCAAGGCCCGCATCGACCAGCCCGGCGCCAAGGGCAAGGCCGATGGCGCCGTCCGCATGGTCAAGGGAAGCCGCTGACGGGGGCTCCCCGACCTGCGGCGATCGTTCGCCGGTTTTTCCCATCGCGCGGCCTGTCCGGCTTGACAGCCCGGCCTAGAATCGTACGTGCGGCCGATGCCGCAAGGAGAACGACACATGGGTCTGATGGACTGGGGCAAAGCCCAATTCCTCGACATCCTCGAATGGCTGGATGATTCCAACGACACGCTGGCCTGGCGCTTCCCCATGCGCGGGCAGGAGATCCAGAACGGCGGCAAGCTGGTGGTGCGAGAGAGCCAGGAGGCCGTCTTCGTCAACGAGGGCCAGCTGGCGGACGTGTTCAAGCCCGGCACGCACAACCTCACCACCCAGAATCTGCCCATCCTCGCCACGCTGAAGGGCTGGAAGTACGGCTTCGAGAGCCCCTTCAAGAGCGACGTCTACTTCATCTCCACCAAGCTCTACAACGACCTGAAGTGGGGCACCTCGAACCCCATCATGATGCGCGACGCCGACTTCGGCATGCTGCGCATCCGGGCCTTCGGCATCTACTCCATCAAGGTGGTGGACAGCGGCACCTTCCTCAAGCAGCTGGTGGGCACCAACGGCGTCTACACCGTGCCCGACATCTCCGAGCAGCTCCGCAAGACCATCATGAGCCGCTTCACGGACACCCTCGGCGAAGCCAAGATCCCCGCCCTGGACCTGGCCGCCAAGTACGACGAAATCTCGGACCTCGTGAAACAGAAGCTCCAGGACGAGTTCAAGACCATGGGCCTGGAGCTGTCCAAGTTCTTCGTGGAGAACATCAGCCTCCCCGAGGAAGTGGAAGCCATGATGGACAAGCGCACCGGCGTGGGCATGATGGCCCCCGTCATGGGCGCCTACACGCAGATGCAGGTGGCCGACAGCATCCCGCTCGCCGCCCAGAACCCCGGCGGCGTGGCCGGCATGGGCATGGGCGTGGGCCTGGGCTTCGGCATGGGCAACATGATGGGCCAGCAGATGACCGGCGCCGCCCAGCAGATGGGCCAGCAGGGCTTCCCCGCTGGCAGCGCGCCCGCCGCGCCGGCCGCCCCCGCCAAGTCGCTCAAGGACGAGCTGACCGAGCTCAAGGAGCTCTTCGACGGCCAGCTCATCACCCAGGCCGAGTACGACACCCAACGCGCCGCCATCATGAAGAAGCATGGAATGGGCAACTGAGTTCTGTCCTTCCCACCTGCAAAATCAAGGGCGGCCGAGGCCGCCCTTGATTTTGCAGACTATGAAAAGCGTAAAAGCGGCCTAGTGGTGATGATCCGCCTCCACCTCGTGCTGGTGGATGAACCGGTGGTGGTGGTGGTCCGCCATCTCGCGGGTCTCGAAGTGGACAGTGAGGTGGCGGACCCCGTGGCGATCCCACAGCAGGCGCTCGATGCGCTCCAGGTGGGCCTCGGTGTCCCCCAGCCGGTCCGCCTCCACGATGATGTGGGCGGTGGCGATGGTGAGGTGGCTGCACATCTTCCAGCTGCGGAAATCCTCCACCCCGAGGATGCCCGGCAGCGCCATCAGCTCCGCCTTCACGGCCTCGTGCTCGAAGGCGGCGCGGTGCATGAGGATGCCCACGGCGTCGCGAAGCAGGAGCACGGCCCCCCGCAGGATGACCACCAGGATCACCAGGGCGATGGCCGGGTCCACCCAGCGCCAGCCCGTGAGGCGGATGAGGATCATGCTCCCCACGAGGGACACGCTGGTAAGGCTGTCGGCGAAGGCGTGCAGGTAGGCGGCGCGCAGGTTGGCGTCCCGCTCCAGCAGGCTGCGGTCCCGGGGCACCAGCACCACCGTGGCCGCGATGTTCAGCAGGAGGCCGATGCCCGAGAACACCAGCACCCAGCCGGTCTGGATGGGCACGGGGTGGCGGAAGCGGGCCAGGGCCTCCCAGCCCACGGCCCCGGCGAGAAACAGGAGAAATCCCACGCCCACGAGGCTGTTGAACACCTCCAGGCGGTGCCAGCCGAAGGTCCAGCGGTCGTCGGGGTCCCGGCGGTTGGCCAGCCAGAGGCTCAGGATGCCCAGGCTGTTCACCAGCACATCGTTTAGGTTCTCCAGGCTGTCGCTCACCAGGCCAATGGAGCCAGTCCACCACCCGCCGAGGCCCTGGAGGACGAAGCTGGCGAAGAAAATGCCGGCGCTCCAGGCCAGGCGCCCAGTGGTGCTGGGCCCGTGATGGTGGTGATGATCCGACATCATTCGCCCCGGTACTGGGGTTTCCGCTTTTCCCGGAAGGCGGCCAGCCCCTCGAGCCGATCCTTGGTGGGGATGACCTGGGCGTAGCAGGCCTGCTCGAAGGCCAGGCCCGAGTCCCGGTCCATCTCAAGACCCCGGCTCACCGCCAGCTTGGCCATGCGCAGCGCCACGGGTCCATTGGGGAGGATCTCCCGCGCCAGGGCCAGGGCCGCGTCCAAAGCGCCACCCGCGGGAACCACCCGATCCACGATCCCCAGGCGCCCGGCCTCCTCCGCTCCGATGCGGCGGGCCGTGAAGATCAGCTCCTTGGCGCGGGAGGCGCCGATGAGCCTCGGCAGGCGCTGGGTGCCTCCGGCGCCGGGGATGATGGCCAGGGCCGTCTCCACCAGGCCCAGCTTCGCGTCGGTACCCGCCACGCGGAGGTCCGCCGCCAGGGCCAGTTCCAGGCCGCCGCCGAAGGCCGCCCCTTCCAGGACCGCGATGACGGGCACCGGCAGGTCCTCCAGCTCCGTGAAGGCGCTCCGCAGGCCGTGCACGAAGGCGGCGGTCTCCGCCGGGGCCATGCCGGCCCGCTCCTTCAGGTCCGCCCCGGCGCAGAAGACGCCGGGCACCAGGCTGTGCATCACCACCACCCGGACAGCCGGGTCGAAGCGCAGATCCGCGAGGGCCTGGCGGAACTCCGCCATGAGCTGCCGGCCCAGTGCGTTCTTCGCCTCCGGGCGATCCAGGCCCAGCAGGACCAGGCCCGCATCGGCCCCCCCGAGGCGTTCGACGCGGATCTCCATCAGCCCAGCTCGACGATGGAATCCCCCTCGTTCAGGAACTGGTCCGGGGTCACGAAGACCTTCTTGACCGTCCCCTCCTCGGGGCTCCCCACGGGAATCTGCATCTTCTCGGTATCCCCTGCGGGGATACGCGAGACCTCAACACCAAGCATTTCGCGCACGAGAAACCTCACGAAAGTTCGACGATGGGATCCCCCTCGTTGAGGAACTGGTCCGGGGCCACGAACACCCTGCTGACCGTCCCTTCCTCGGGGCTTCCCACGGGAATCTGCATCTTCATCGACTCGATGATCACCAGATCCTGGTCCTCGCCCACGGAATCCCCTTCCGCCACGCAGACTTCCAGGACCTTCCCAGCCATCTCGGCCCGCACCAGCGCCATCCAACACCTCTCGAAAAGGACGATGGCCCCAGTGTAGCGGTCTGCCGCGTCATTCGTCCTTGTCGGAGTCGCCGATCACCACCAGGTCGTCGTCCTCGTAGGCGAAATCGCCTTCCTCCATGAGGACCTCGCGGACCTTCCCGCACTCCGGGGCGTTGATGTAGAAGGCGGTGCGGGAGGCGTCCGTGCCCTCGAGGATCATAAGGGGCTCGTCCTCCTCCACCTCCTGGCCGGGGCGGACAAGGACGTCCACCACATAGCCCGGCCATTCCGCCCGCACGATCATGCTGCCTCCCTTTCGCCCATCCGCGACCTTGGCGGGGAGGTTATGGCGGACGGGCTTCCCGCGCAAGGGCCAGAAGCCGTTCTTTTCGTCACATCTCCGGTAGGCGATACTGGAGGGCTTGGAGGATGGAATGGCTGTCGCCTGTGGCATCGTGGGTCTCCCCAATGTGGGAAAGTCCACCCTTTTCAACGCCCTCACCCGTGCGGGCGCGGCTTCGGCCAACTACCCCTTCTGCACCATCGAGCCCAACACGGGCGTGGTGGATGTGCCCGATCCGCGCCTGGCGGCCCTGGCGGAGATCGTGAAGCCCCAGCGCATCCTCCCCGCGGCCCAGGAGTTCGTGGACATCGCGGGCCTGGTTCGCGGCGCCAGCAAGGGCGAGGGCCTGGGCAACGCCTTCCTGGGCCACATCCGGGAGACGGACGCCATCGTGCAGGTGGTCCGCTGCTTCGAGGACGGCAACGTCACCCACGTGGAGGGCGGCGTGAACCCCGAGCGGGACCTGGGCATCATCGAGACCGAGCTGGTCATCAAGGACCTGGACGCGGTGGAGAAAGGCCTGGAGCGCCACCGGAAGATCGCCAAGACCGGCAACAAGGAATCCCAGGCCCTGGTGGCCGTGCTGGAGCGGGTCTTCACCGCCCTGGATGGCGGCAAGTGGGCCCGGACGGCGGGCCTGTCCGCGGAGGACAAGACCCTGATCAAGTCCTACGGCCTGCTCACCCTCAAGCCCACCCTCTTCGTGGGCAACATCGGGGAGGAGGACATCCGGAACCCCGAAGGCAACGCCCACTACCGGAAGCTCCAGGAGCTGGCCGCCGAGCGAGAGGCCCCCTGCATCCCCATCTGCTCCAAGCTGGAGGCGGAAATCCAGGACCTGCCCGAGGAGGACCGGCCCCTGTTCCTGGAGGAGGCGGGCCTCTCCGAGCCCGGCCTGAACGTGCTCATCCACGCCAGCTACGACCTGCTGGGCCTCCAGACCTACTTCACCGCCGGGGTGAAGGAGGTGCGGGCCTGGACCATCCACAAGGGCGACACGGCCCCCCAGGCCGCCGGCGTCATCCACACGGACTTCGAGAAGGGCTTCATCCGCGCCCAGGTCATCGCCTACGAGGACTTCATCCAGTACAAGGGCGAGCAGGGCGCCAAGGACGCCGGCAAGATGCGCACGGAAGGCAAGGACTACGTCGTCAAGGATGGCGACCTGATGAACTTCCTGTTCAACGTCTGACCGTTAGCGGGCCTCGATGGGCATGCGCCGCAGGCGCTCCACCCGGACCTCCATGGGGGGATGGGTGGAGAAGAGGCTCATGAGGCCGCCCCCGCTCAGGGGGTTCACGATCATCATGTGCGCCGTGGCGGGCTCGGCGGACGCCATGGGCAGCTGCTGGTTGTAGGCCTGCAGACGCTCCAGGGCCGAGGCCAGCATGTCCGGCCGGCCGGTGAGGTGGGCGCTGTAGTCGTCCGCCAGGTACTCGCGGGAGCGACTGACCGCCATCTGGAGCAGGATGGCCGCCAGGGGGCCCAGGATCATGATGGCGATGCCCGCCAGGGGGTTGGAGCGGCCCTCTTCGTCGCGGGGCGAGATCCAGAAGGCCATCCGGGATAGGAACATGATGGCCTGGGCCAGCACGGCCGCCAGGCTGCCGATGAGGATGTCCCGGTGCTTCACGTGGCCCAGCTCGTGGCCGAGGACGGCCTCCAGCTCGGGCCGGCTGAGGATGCGCATGATGCCCTCGGTCACCGCCACCACGGCGTGCTCGGGGTTGCGGCCCGTGGCGAAGGCGTTGGGGGTGTCCTCGGGGATGATGGCGATGCGGGGCGTGGGCAGGCCGGCGCGCTGGGCCAGGTTGGCCACGATGGCGTAGAGCTCGGGAGCCTCGGCCTGGTCCACCACCTTGGCGCCGTAGCTCGCCAGCACGATCTTGTCGGAGAAGAAGTAGCTGATCCCGTTCATCACGAGACCGATGGCCAGCGCCAGCACCATGCCGGACTGCCCGCCGAAGTAGCCGCCGATCCACACCAGCAGGCCCGTCATGGCCACGATGATGAGAAGGGTTTTCGCCTGGTTCATGAAGTTGCCTCCAGGTACCAGGATACGAAAGGAATCAAGCGCCCCAGTCCTTTAGGCGCCAGGTAGGCCCATGCGCTTGACGACCACCAGGGTCACGTCGTCCCGGAACCGGCCGTCCTCCAGGTGCTGGAAGGCCTCCACCAGCAGGGCCTCGAACAGCTCCTCCGCCCCCGCCCGCGGTCGCCGCAGGATGACGTCGGCCAGGCGCCCGTCGCCCAGTTCCTCGCCGGCGGCGTTTTCCGCCTCCACCAGGCCGTCGGTGAAGATCACCAGCGCGTCGCCCGGTTCCATGGAGGCCCGGCCCTCGGCGAAGGCGGCCCCGGGGAGCAGGCCCACCATGGGCCCCGTGGGGGCCAGCCGGACAACCTCGCCGCTGGCCCGCACCACCAGGGGCGGGTTGTGCCCCCCGTTCACGAACCGGAGATCGCCGGTCAGGGGATTGAGGCTCGCGGCGAACAGGGTGGTGTAGCGGTTGCCGTCCCGCACGTCGTTCATGCGCCGGTTCAGGCGCTCCGCCAGCTTGCCCCAGTCCTGCACGCGCCGGCCCCCGAGGGCCCGGAGGAAGGCGGAGAGCTGGGTCATCATCAAGGAGGCCGGGAGGCCCTTGCCGGAGATGTCGCCCACGGCGATGTGGAGCCGCTCGCCCAGTTCCTCGTCGCGGGCCATCCACAGGTCGTAGAGGTCGCCGCCCACCGCCTGGTAGGGCAGGTTCGCGGCGGCGCACTGCCAGCCGCTGGGCTCGGGAAGCGCCTTGGGGAGGAGGCGGCGCTGGATGTCCCGGGCCAGGTCCAGGTCCTTCTCCAGGCGCTCGGCCTGGCGGCGGGCCTCCCGGAACTCCAGGTTCGAGAGCTGGGAGGAGGTGAGGTTCAGCAGGGTGTGCAGGAAGACCTCATCGTCATCCGACAGCTTCCCCACCGCCGGATCCGCCGCATAGGCGAAGCCGTGGCTGTGGTCCTGGTCCTGCAGCTCGACGGCGTGGACCAGCCCCTTCGCCTCCACCAGCTCATGGAGGGCATCGCCTTCCAGCACCCCGGGAACGGTGCCGAGCCCCTTCGCGTGCAGCACGTTGCCCTGGGCATCCACCACCAGGAGGCGCATGATCCGGAACTCGCCCATGAGCGTGTTGGCCATGAGCCGGACCAGGTCCTGCCGGGTCTCCACCTGGCCCAGGTTGCGGGTGAGCTCGAACACCGTGTTCAGGCGGGAGAGCTGCAGGGCCAGGGCCTGGTTCTGGGAGCTGCGCACGGCCTCGGCCCGGCGCCAGGCCAGCAGCGGGGCGCTGATGGACAGCAGCAGCGGTACGGCCCCCGGCGGCTCCTCGGCGCGCAGCACCAGGTGACCGTAGACCTCCTCGCCATAGGCCCAGGGCAGGACCTGCCAGCCCTCGCCCGGGTGGGTGGGGAAGGCCGGCGCCGCCCCCCGCAGGAACAGCCACTTGCCGCCGTCCCACAGGCCACCCTGCCCCGTCTTGGCGATGCCCATGGCGGTGATGCCCACCAGGTGGACGAGGTCCTCCTCCGTGCCCTGGTCCGGAAAGGTCTCCAGGAAGTCGATGAGCGGGAGCAGCTCCTGGGCCCCTTCCGGGATCTTCAACGCCAGCTGGCGGAGACGGTCGAAGGGGTTGGTCGGCATGGGGGCAGACCCGGCGTCAGTCCAGCTTCTTGATCAGACAGCACTCGTTCCGGCCGGAGACCTCGTCCGCCTTGAACCGCACCTCGTCCATGAACCGGCTCATGAGCAGCAGGCCGAGACCGCCCTTCCGGGGATGCTTGATGTATTCCTTGGGATCCGGCAGCACCACCTGGTCGCCGCGGAGGCCCTGGCCGGAATGGAGGATGTGGATCTCCAGCGCCTGCTCGGTGAACCGCAGCTCCAGCTCGACGCTATGCTCCCCCTCCCCGTGGTAGGCGTGGAGGATCACGTTGGTCACGGCCTCGTCCACGGCGATGCTCACCTTGGCGGAGGTGGCGTCGTCGAGGCCGGCCACCAGCGACGCCCGCTTGGCCAGGCCCGTCACCAGGTTCAGGTAGCGGGTCTGACTCGGGATCACGAGTCGGAACTCGGCTGGCTCCATGCTGACCGCCACGCTCACCCCTTCCGCTCGGGCGCGACCGCGGCGAGCGCCTGGTCCTCATCGCCGAACACGCGGTAGAGCTGGGTGAAGCCGAGGGTGTCGAAGATCGTGAAGACGTTCGGCTGGAGATCGGACAGGAGGATGTCCCCCTGGTGGTCCCGGACCGTCTCGATGAGGCCCATGATGGCCCCCAGGCCGGCCGAACTGATGTAATGGAGATCCCTGCAGTTGAGGAGGATGGTGTACCGTCCGTCGCGGACCAGCCCCTCCAGGGCCTCCTCGAACTCCCGGACCGTGTGGGCGTTGATGAAACCAGCCGGAAGCAGGATCGCCACATCGCCGGACTGTCTCATCGCAATGGAAAGATCCGCCATCCGCCATCTCCAAGGAACCTGGGCCATCCTATCGGTTCCCCAGGGCAAATACCAGCAGGCGAGGTTCCCACCCGAACTTGGGATACCCTGGATCCGAACCTTTCACCCGAGCCCCCCATGAGCGCCGCCCGTCCTGAGGACCAGCCCATCCACGCCGCCCTCCGTGGTCTGGTGGAAAACTGGGTGAACCAGAAGAACCAGAGCCTGCTCGAGGAAGTCATCGCCACCTGGCAACTGGCCATGGACCGGTTCCATCCCGACGACGCGCTGATCGAGAAGCTCCGCCAGGCCATCCCGGCCCAGGCTTCGGCTGAAACAGAAGGGGGCGGGGTCCTGGGGTCCATGGCCGCCTTCTCCTCCGCCCTCGACCTGGTTGAAGGCGCCCCCTCCCAGAGCGACCTTCTGAAGCGCCTTCTGGACGGCCTGGAGCCTCTGGTGGAGCGCAGCGCCCTCTTCATCGTCAAGCAGGGGCTGGCCTCCCTGTACGCCCATCGGGGCTTCGAGGCGGGCGCCCCCCTGAAGCCGGGTGCCGTGGTGCCCCCCCCGGACCTGGAGTCCGTGATCCAGGGCCTGGGCCGCTCCCTGAGGAAGAAGGGCGCCGGCTATTCGGCCCTCGTCTCGGTGCTCAGTTCTTTCGAGGCCGCGGACCTGGTCGTCCTGCCCCTGCGCCACAAGCGGAAGACCGTGGCCCTGCTGCTCGTGGACAGCGGCCTGCGCCAGAAGATCGACCACCCCGAGCTGATCCGGGCCCTCGTACTGGCGGCCTCGGCCGCCCTGGCAGGCCTCGCGGCCGGGAAGGATGAGCCCGCCCACGCCCTGCCTCCACCCACGCCAGCCGCCTTGCCGCCTTCAGCCGCGCCTCCCTCCGCTCTGCCGTCATCAGCCCTGCCGCCACTGACCCCGCCGCCGGCTTCGCTCCAGCCGCTGCCCCCCCTTCCCAGCAGCCACTCGAGCGCCCCCACGCAGATGGTGCCCGAACCCATCGAAGCCCCCGTGGCGCTGGACCTGGACCCCAAGACCCGAGCCGCCGCCGAGCGGCTGGCGCGGGTCCTGGTGGGGGACGTGGAGCTCTATTTCCCGACCAAGGTCGCCCAGGCCCAGACCCACGGCAACCTGTATGGGCTGCTCCGGGAGGAACTCGAGCGGAGCCGTGCCACCTTCGTGGAGCGCTTCGGAGAAGACGTCGAGGCCCACCACCGGATTTTCACCAGCACAGTCGTGAACCAGTTGTGTGAAGGCGATGCCTCCAAGCTGGGACCGGCCCCCTGGGCCTGAGATCTCCCACCATAAGAAGTGACAACGGGATCAGAGTCTGGTAGAACCTTGTTCCTTTGGGCATGGGCGAGGAACAAGTCAATGGCGGATCTCGGCAAGAAGTTCACGTGTTTCCAATGCGCGACGAAGTTCTACGACTTCGGCAAGCCGGAGGCGGTCTGTCCCAAGTGCGGCGCGAACCAGAAGGCCGCTCCGGCCAAACCGCGCGCCGTGAAGAAGGAGAAGAGCGTCCATGTCATCGAGGACGACTTCACCGCCGAACCTGAGGCCGAGAACCTCGAAGAGGCCTTCAACGAGAGCGGCGTGCCCCTCGAGCGGGGCCGCGGCGAGGGCTTCGATCCCGGCGACCTGCGCATGGACGACTACGACGAGTAGGCGAACCCCGCCGGGTCGCGAGACAGGCTGCCGCGCAGCCTGACGAGCGAGGATCCGGCGAGCGGCGAGCATAGCAACCAGGTTGGCCTTCGTCTCAATCGTGAGCAGGCTGCACCTCGCGCCCGACGAGCGGTGAGCATAATGTCCGGGTGAGCCCAACCGCCCCCATTCCCTTGATCGATCGGCATACGCACCTGGAGGGCGCCCTGGATCCGGCCTGGGTCCGGAGCGAAGCGGGGCGGCGCAGGCTGGCGCTGCCGGGACCGCTGGAAACCTTGTGGTCCGGTGGCTCCGTGCCCTTCGAGGGATTCATCGAGGCCTTCCTCTTCGGCGCCACGCTGCTGGACAGCCGGGAGGCCGTACGGGAGGCCGTGCGGGCCGTGGCCCGGCGGACGCGGGCCTGTGGCGGGTCGGGTTTCGACCTCTGGGCCTCGCCCCACTTCCTCGTGGTCCACCGCGGCCAGATCAGCCTCGACGCCTTCTGGCGCGGGGTGGCGGAGGGCCTGGCCGAGGCCGCGGTCCAGGGTGTCTCGGGCTGCGTGGTGGTGGACGCCGTGAACCACTTCGGCCCCAAGCACGGCCACTCGGTCCTCGACCTGGTGCTGCCGGAGCTGCCCCCCTTCGTGAAGGGCTTCTCCACGGGCGGCCTGGAGGGCAGTCCCTTCCGCGACTGGGCCCCCGTCTTCGACCGGGCCCGGGCCGCGGGCCTGCGCGTCGCCGCCCACGCGGGCGAGAACGGGCCGGGTTCGAACGTGCGCGAAGCCGTGCTGGAGGGTGGCGTGGCCCGCATCGTCCACGGCATCCGCGCCGACGACGCCACCCTGGACCTGCTGGCGGGGCGGCACATTCCCGTCGACATCTGCCCCACCTCCAACCGGGCCCTGGCCGCCGACGTGGCGCCCCATCCCCTGCCGCGGATGCTGGCGGCCGGTGTGCGCTGCGCCCTGGGCACGGACGATCCCGGCGTGACCCCCTGCGACCTCGGCACCGAAGCCGCCGCAGCCCGGACCATGGGGCTGGACGCCACCGCCCTGGAGACTCTCCGCCGGAATGGCGCCGAGGATGCCTGGTGCCTCCAGGCCTGACAAACCCAGGGGGCGAAGCCAGGGGGTCTTCCCGGTAGACCCGCATGCCCTCCTCGCCGGATCCTCGCTCCATGGCCTGCCCCGCAGGCCATTCCGCGATCCGGCGGTCGGCCCAGTGCGCGCCCGGCTCCGGCCTCCGCGAGCGAGGCGAGCGGGAGGACGCGCCAAAAGGCGCGTCCGATAGGCCACGGGCGAAGCTGGATAGAGCCTTCAGCATCCGGCGCTCTATCCAGCCAACCCGGGGGTCGAAGCGCCCGGGTGATCCAGGTAGACTAGGGGATTCGGTGCGCGCCCATAGCTCAGCTGGATAGAGCATCAGGCTTCGAACCTGAGGGTCGGGCGTTCGAGTCGCTCTGGGCGCACCACCGGCAATGACAATTCGGCAACCCTGCGAGCGTGGCGGAACTGGTAGACGCACTGGATTTAGGTTCCAGCGGTTCACACCGTGTCGGTTCGAGTCCGACCGTTCGCACCACATCGCATGACCCCCGCATCACACGGAGCATCCATGTCCGCCACCCTGCATCACCAGTCCCCCACCCGCAAGACCGTCGAAGTGACGGTGCCCGCCGCCGAGGTGAGCGCCACCTTCAACGAGGTGGTGGCGAAGATCGCGCCGAAGGTCCGCATCCCCGGCTTCCGCCCCGGCAAGGCGCCCCGGCCCGTCCTGATGCAGCGCTACGCCCGTGAGATCCAGTCCGACGTGGCCCAGCAGCTGGTGGAGAAGCACTTCTGGAAGGCCGCCCAGGAAGCCGGCGCCCTGCCCATCTCCCATCCCTCCCTGGAGAAGCTGGACCTGAAGGAGGGCGCCGACGCCGTCTTCCGGGCTCAGTTCGACGTGGCCCCCGAAGTGGCCCTGCCGGACTACAAGGCCATGGCCCTCACCAAGAAGAAGCGTGCCATCGACGAGACCACCGTCGCCGAGCACCTGGAGGGGCTCCGCCAGCGGGCCACCAAGCTCCTGCCCGTGGAGGACGGCGCGGTGGCCGAGGGCCTCGTCGCCACCTGCGACATCCGCGTGAAGCCCCAGGGCCTCAAGGCCCAGACCTACCAGGACCAGGTGCTGGAGATCGACGGCAAGCGTCCCTTCGACGCCCAGATCCTCGGCATGAAGGTCGACGAGAAGAAGGCCTTCAACCTCACCCATCCGGATGACGACGCCAACAAGGTCCTCGCCGGCAAGACCCTGGCCTACGAGGTGCAGGTCAAGGACATCCGTCGCAAGGAAGTGCCCGTCCTGGGCGACGACTTCGCCAAGGACATGGGCGCCTTCGAGAACCTGGAGGCCCTGAAGGCCGCCGTGAAGAAGGACCTGGAAGAGGCCTCCGAGCGTGACGCCGTGGCCCGTCTCCACGCCAACATGCTCGACACCCTGCTGGAGGCCGCGCCCTTCGAGGTGCCCCGCTCCATGGTGGCCCTGCAGCTTGATGACTACTGCCAGGAGTTCGCCCAGCACGTGGCCCGCCAGGGCATGGACCCCAAGAAGGTGAACTGGCAGGGCTACCGCCAGTACCGCCTCAACGACGCCGAGCGCGCCGTCCGCAGCGGCTACCTGCTCCAGGCCATCGGCAATGCCGAGAATATTGAGGTGCCCGAGGCCGACATCGACACGGAGATCCGGAACTTCATGGCCGAGAACCAGGTGCAGCAGCCCTTCGAGGCCTTCAAAGCCGAGCTCGAGCGCCGCGGCAACACCACCGAGATCAAGGGCCGCCTCCGCACCGACCGCATCTTCACCCATCTGCTCGCCACCGCCAAGGTCACGGAGGAGCAGCTGGACAAGGCGGCCTTCGAGGCCCTGGTCGAGCTGGAGCGCAAGCGCGAGGCGGGCCTTCCCGTGAACCGCTTCGACGCCGGCGGCCTGGAGGGCGGCGACCTGGAAGGCCAGGAGGGTGGCGAGCCCGCTGCGGTGGCCCCGGCCGGCCACGTCCACGGCCCCGATTGCGACCACGACCATGATCACGGTCACGAGCATGGCCACGAGGAGGAGGCGGCTCCTGCCAAGAAGCCTGCAGCCAAGAAGGCCAAGTCCGAGCCCGAGGCCGAGGAGAAACCCAAGAAGGCCGCCAAGAAGGATGAGCTCGCCGCTGAGAAGCCCAAGAAGGCCGCGGCCAAGAAGGACGAGCCCGCCGAGGACAAGCCCAAGGCCAAGAAGCCCGCGGCCAAGAAATAGCGGTCTGCGCAGACCACCCAGAGAAGGCGCCCCATGGCGCCTTCTTGCTATCCTGATGAGCCAGCCGGAGGGCCCATGCCCAGCAGCTACTATCCCCCCATCGTCATCGAGCAGACGCCGCGCGGCGAGCGCAGCTACGACATCTATTCGCGCCTGCTGAAGGACAACATCATCTTCCTGGGCACGGCCATCGACGACAACGTGGCCAACGCCATCGTGGCCCAGATGCTCTTCCTCGAGAGCGAGGACCCGGACAAGGACATCCAGATCTACATCAACAGCCCCGGCGGGAGCGTCACCGCGGGCCTGGCCATCTACGACACCATGCAGTTCGTGAAGAACGACATCGTCACCTACTGCATCGGCCAGTGCGCCTCCATGGGCGCTCATCTCCTGGCCGCGGGCACCAAGGGCAAGCGCTTCGCCCTGCCCAACGCCCGCATCATGATCCACCAGCCCAGCGGCGGCGCCCAGGGCCAGGCCACCGAGATCGAGATCACCTTCAAGGAGATCCAGCGCCTGAAGGAGAACCTGGCCGCCACCTTCGCCAAGCACACGAACCAGCCCCTGAAGAAGGTCATGAAGGACATGGACCGCGACTACTTCATGGGTGCCGAGGAGGCGCTGGAATACGGCATCGTCGACAAGGTCCTCTCCGAACGGCCCGCCTGATGAACACCAGCCTTTCCGCCCTTCCCGCCTTCGAACACCTGGCGCGGATCCCGCTCTACGTCCCCGGCAAGCCCATCCAGGAAGTCCAGCGCGAGCTGGGCCTCACCTCCATCGTCAAGCTCGCCTCCAACGAGAACCCCTGGGGCCCCACCGATGCCGTGAAGGCCCGGGTGGCCGCGGTCATCTCCGGCTCCGAGTTCGAGGGCCTGGGCCTCTACCCCGTGAGCGACGGCTACTACCTCCGCCAGCGCATCGCCGAGCGCAAGGGCCTGGACCTGGACCGCGTGGTGCTGGGCAATGGCAGCAGCGAGATCCTGGAGATGGTGGCCAAGGCCGCCTTCCTGGATGGCGGCAGCTCGGTCATACCGAAGCACAGCTTCGCCATCTACGGCATCGCCACCCAGACGGCCGGCGGCCGCGTCATCGAATCCCGGGCCTCGGCCACGGAGCTGGACGTCGACGACATCCTGCGCTCCGTGGCGGCGGATACCCGCCTCGTCTACCTCGGCAATCCCAACAACCCCACGGGCATCCGCCTGGAGAGGTCCGAGCTGGAACGCCTGGTGCGAGAGCTTCGGGAGGACATCGTCCTCGTGGTGGACCAGGCCTACGCCGAGTACGAGGATCCCGCCACGTACCCGGATGCCGCGGCCTACCTGGACCAGCGCCCGAACCTGCTGGTTCTCCACACCTTCTCCAAGATCCACGCCCTGGCCGGACTCCGCATCGGCTACGGGCTCGGGTCCAGGGAGATGATGGGGTTCCTGGAGCGGGTGCGCAGCCCCTTCAACACCAACCACCTGGCCCAGGCCGCCGCCGAAGTGGCCGTGCAGGACCTGGCCTTCGAAGCATTCTCCCGCCGGAAGAACACCGAGGCCCGCGCGGCCTTCGTGCTGGAAGCCGCGAAGCACCGCTGCCAGACCTCGGGCACTTCGGGCAACTTCATCCTCCTGGAGACCGCCTTCCCGGCCGCCGAGCTGTTCAAGGAACTGCTCCAGCGCGGCGTGATCGTGCGGCCCATGCAGGGCTACGGCCTGCCCAACCACATCCGCGTGACCTTCGGGAAGCCCGAGGAGATGGAGGCGTTCTGGAAGGCCGCGGGACCGCTGCTTGACGGCGGCTGCTGAGTGGCGCAGGTTCCAGACGAGATTGAGCGATTGCGCGCCCTGCTCGCGCAGGGTGCGCATGGGGAATGCCGGGAAGGGCTGGCGCGGCTGCGGGCCCGCTACCGCACCGAGCCCGGAGCCTTTGATGCTGAAGCCATCGCAGCGCTGAAAGGCTTGGCGGCAGGACTGGAAGCCCCGCCGGATCTGGAGTCCGCCCTCAAGGCCACCTTCGGCTACACTTCCTTCCGACCTGGGCAGCGGGCCATCATCGAGGCGGTGATGGCGGGTCGCGACGTGGTGGGCATCATGCCCACGGGCGCCGGCAAGTCCCTCACCTTTCAGCTGCCCGCGCGGCTGCTGGGCGGCGTGACCCTGGTGGTGTCGCCCCTCATCGCCCTCATGAAGGACCAGGTGGACGCGCTGACCGAGGCCGGGCTCCGCGCCACCTTCCTCAACTCCAGCCTGGACGCCGACGCGCGCCGCGAGCGCATCCGCGCCCTCAAGAACGGCGAGCTGGAGCTGGTGTACGCGGCGCCCGAGGGCCTCGAGCTCTACCTCGCCGACCTGCTCCGCGAGGTGGATCTGCGCCTCATTGCCGTGGACGAGGCCCACTGCATCAGCCACTGGGGCCACGATTTCCGTCCCGCCTACCGCACCCTGGCCGGCCTCAAGCGGCGCTTCCCGGGCGTGCCCGTCCTGGCCCTCACAGCCACGGCCACGCCCGAAGTGCGCCGCGACATCGCGGAGCAGCTGGAGATGCGGAAACCCGTCGAAGTGCAAGGCTCCTTCTTCCGCCCCAACCTGCGCATCAGCGCCTACCGCAAGGGCGCCGAGGGACTGCCGCCCGTGCGCGAGGCCCTGCTGCGGCTCGTACTGGCGCGGCGCGGCGAGAGCGGCATCATCTACTGCCTGTCGCGCAAGGCCGTGGAGGGCACGGCGGCCTTCCTGCGCGACGAGGGCGTCCTCGCCGCCGCCTACCACGCGGGCATGGACGCCACGGCGCGCTCCGCGGCCCAGGAGGCCTTCCAGCGGGACGATGTGGATGTCATCGTCGCCACCGTCGCCTTCGGCATGGGCATCGACAAGAGCAACATCCGCTACGTCATCCACCGCGACATGCCGAAGAGCGTGGAGGGCTGGTACCAGGAGATCGGCCGAGCTGGCCGTGACGGCGCCGACGCCGACTGCGTCATGTTCTACGGCTGGGGCGACGTGCTGAGCTACGACCGCTTCACGGACGGACTGGAGGCGAACCTGGCCCAGGGACAGCAGCGGCAGACCCGGGACCTCTTCCGCCTGGCGGATGCCACGCGCTGCCGCCACCAGGCCCTGCTGGCCCACTTCGGGGAGCGCATGGAGCCTTGCGGAGCCTCCTGCGATGTCTGCTCCGGGGCGGATCCTCTGGAAGCCGCGCCGAAACCCGGCAAGGCCAAGCGCGGCTCGCCGCGCGGCAGCCGCCCACCCCTGCCCGAGGGCCCCGTGGATGGCGAGGAGGCGCTCTACCGGGACCTGAAGGCCCTGCGGAAGCAGCTCGCCGATGTCCGGGGCGTTCCCGCCTACGTGATCTTCAGCGACGCCACCCTCCAGCAGATGGCCCGGTTCCGGCCCGCCACGGAAGCCGAATTCCTGGCCCTGAGCGGCGTGGGGCCGAAGAAGCTCCAGCAGTACGGCGAGGCTTTCCTCCGTCTGCTGCGAGAAAAGACGATCTAATGGTAACCTTCCAGTGACCTGGGCCTCTGTCACAACCTGGAACGACCCCCGTTGATATCAAAGGAGATAAGACCTCCTCAACCCTGCCCTGTCTTGCGGCTGATCCCGGAGGAATTTAGGGTGGGATGAGGCATTGCCCACTCGGGTGTCATTTGTCTTTCCCCCACGTCGCGGAGGTGGATCCATGAGCTTGAAAGAACGCATCAGAGACCTCGCCAGGCTCTGCTTCCAGCTGGGGAACAACTGGATCACCCTGCTGGGCGTGGCCCTGACGACCAGCTCGGCCTTCACGCTCGTCTGGTTCTGGTTCATGGAGCTGACCAGCCCCCGGGCCATCCACCCCTACGTCGGCATCCTGCTCTTCCTCGCCCTTCCCGCCATCTTCCTCGTGGGCCTGGTCCTCATCCCCGTGGGCATCCTCCGGGTGCGCCGCCAGCGCCGCCTGTCGGGCGAGGCTCCCACGCCCCTGCAGAAGGTGGACTTCACCCAGCCTGGCATCCGCCGCCTGCTGCTGGTGGTGGGCGCCCTCACCTTCATCAACGTCGGCATCCTCGGCACCGCGGGCCTCAAGGGCGTGGAGTACATGGACTCCAACCGCTTCTGCGGCCTCACCTGCCACACCGTGATGAGCCCCGAGTACACCGCCTTCCTGAACTCGCCCCACTCCCGCGTGGGCTGCGCCCAGTGCCACATCGGCCACGGCGCCCCCGCCCTGGTGCGCGCCAAGATCTCCGGCACCCGCCAGCTCTTCGCGGTGGCTTTCGGCACCTACTCGCGCCCCATCCCGAGCCCGGTCGAGCACCTGCGCCCCGCCCGCGAGACCTGCGAGCAGTGCCACTGGCCCCAGAAGTTCACGGACGACAAGCTGCTGATCCGCACCAAGTTCGCGGATGACGAGGCCAACACCCCCTCCACCAGCATCCTCCTGCTGAAGATTGGCGGACACACGCCGAACGGCACCACGGGCATCCACGGCCGCCACCTGGACGCCATGGAGCGCATCAGCTACATCAGCACGGACCACCGCCGCCAGGAGATCCCCAAGGTCACCTACCGCGACGACAACGGCCAGCTCGTGGAGTACGTCACCGACGACTACAAGAAGCTCACGCCCGATCAGCTTGCCAAGGCCACCGAGCGCAAGATGGACTGCATCGACTGCCACAACCGGCCCACCCACACCTTCGAGCTGCCCGACCGCGCCGTGGACAAGTCCATGGCCAAGGGCCTCATCGCCACCGACCTGCCTTATATCAAGAAGAAGGCGGTGGAGCTGCTGAAGGTCGAGTACGCCAGCCAGCAGGAGGCGGGCTCGAAGATCGTTCTCGGCATCAACGAGTTCTACCGCACCACCTACCCTGACGTGTTCAAGCACAAGCGGGCCCAGGTAGACGCGGCCGCCGAGGCTGTGAAGGCCATCTACATGCGCAACGTGTTCCCCGAGATGAAGCTCACCTGGGGCACGCACCCGAACAACATCGGCCACGAGGAGGCCGTGGGCTGCTTCCGCTGCCACGACGGCAGCCACACCGCCACCGATGGCCGCACCATCAAGGGCGATTGCGATACCTGCCACACGATCCTGGCCCAGGACGAGAAGGATCCCAAGGTCCTCAAGGACCTCGGCATGAAGTAATGGCAAGGGCGGGAGCGGTCCCGCAGAATGAAGGCATGACCGCTTCCGCCCTTCCCCTGATCGCGATCGACGGCCCGTCCGGCGTGGGAAAGTCCACCACAGCCCGACGGGTCGCCGCGCGTCTGGGCTGGCAGTACCTCGACACCGGCGCCATGTACCGCGCCGCCGCCCTGGCCCTCCAGCGCGCGGGCCTGTCCCTGGCGGACCGCCCCGCACTGGAACGCCTCCTGGCGAGCCTGGACCTCGCCCAGGAAGGCACGCGCATCTTCCTCTCCGGCGAGGACGTCAGCGAGGCCATCCGCAGCCAGGAGGTCACGCGCGGGGTGACGCCCGTGAGCGCGGATGCCCGCGTGCGCGAAGTGCTGGTGGAGCAGCAGCGCCGCATCGGCGCCTCCGGTCGCTGGGTGGTGGACGGCCGCGACATCGGCACGGTGGTTTTCCCTGGCGCCTGTTGCAAGATCTTCCTCACCGCCAGCCCCGAGGCCCGCGCCCGGCGGCGCTTCCTCGAGCTGGAAGCCAAGGGCCAGGCTCCAAAGTTCGAGGAGGTGCTTGCCGATCAGCGCCGCCGCGACGAGGCCGACAGCACCCGCGCCGTGGCGCCCCTGCGGAAGGCCGTGGACGCGGTGGAGCTGGATTCCAGCGCCATGAGCCTCGACCAGGTGGTGGACTGGATCGTGGCGAGGCACCTGGCGCATCCGTGACGCCCCTTCTGGAACTGCTGGCCGAGGCCTGGGAGGCCGAGTGGCAGCCCGTGGGAACCGCCGCCCTGACCGGCGTCTCCGTGGGCTTCCTCCTGCTCGCCGTTCTCGCGATCCGCGCCGACCAGGGCTGGATCCCGCTGCTGGACAGCGTGAATCTGGTGTTCCACGAAGCCGGCCATCCCATCTTCGGCCTCCTGGGCCGGGAGGTCCTGACCATCCTCGGCGGGACCTTCATGCAGCTCCTGGTGCCCCTGGTCGCGCTCGGGACCTTCTGGCTGCGCCGGGATGCGGTGGGCACCGCGGCCACGGGCATCTGGGCCTTCGAGAACCTCCTGAACATCGCGCGCTATGTGGCGGACGCCCGCGCGCAGGCTCTCCCGCTGGTGGGTGGAGGCGAGCACGACTGGGCCACGCTGCTGGGGCGCTGGGGCCTGCTGGCCCAGGACACGACGCTGGCCCGCGGGCTCCAGGGCCTCGGCTGGCTCGGCATGGTGGCCTGCTGGGCCTGGCTGGCCTGGCGGTGGCACCGGAGCCGGCCGGGCCACGCCTAGGGGCACACGCCTTCATCCTTGCCCACCTCAGGAAAAAGGGCGCCTCCCGGCGCCCATTTTCCTGAACCACGCAGAAACCAGGTCAGTAGCCCTCGCCCTCCGCCGCCGCCTTCACCTTCCCCCGATGGAAGCGGAAGAGGAAGGTGAGGTAGCCGATGGCGATGGGGAAGCCGATGAGCCACCAGACCAGGCCCGCGCGGAGGCCGTGGGAGCCCACGCTGGCATTGAGGGCCGTCAGGTCGAACTGGGGGTCGAGGGTGGATCTCAGCATCACCGGGTAGACGCAGGCCGCGCTGGCCGCGAGGAGGCCGAGGATGAAGGCCCCGGACCCCAGGAAGGCCATCAGGAACCGCTCCCGCTTGAGACCCACGAACACCAGGCCCAGGCCCGCCAGGAAGATCAGGGAGGCCACCCAGCCCAGCGGGGCCTGGGGGAGGCGATGGAAGATGCCGGGATTCACGGCCGAGGTGGCGTAGCTGGCCACGATCCACAGGACCAGCACGACGCCCCACAGCTTCATGCCGAGCCCCTTGGCACGGTCGTGCACGGCGCCCTCCGTTTTCCAGGCCAGGAACAGGGCGCCATGGCCGGCCACGGTCACCAGGGCGAACACCCCGATGAGGACGGTGTACCAGTCGAGGATGCCGGGTTGGGGGCCCTGGCGGAAGTTCGTCCAGAGCGCCATCTCGAAGTAGCCGCTCCCGTCCACGGGCACGCCCCGGAGGACATTGCCCAGGGCCGCGCCGAACAGGATGGGGAGCAGCACGCTGGAGAACGCGAAGGCCCCGTCCCAGAAGTGCCGCCAGAGCCCGTCCTCCAGATGGGACCGGAACTCGATGGAGATGCCGCGGGCCATCAGGCACCAGACCACCAGCCAGATGGCGAGGTAGAAGCCCGAGAAGCCCGAGGCCAGCACCTTGGGGAAGGCGAGGAACATGGAGCCTCCCCCCGCCAGCAGCCAGACCTCGTTGCCGTCCCACAGGGGGCCGATGGCGCCCAGCACCTCGCGGCGTTCCTCGTTGGTCTTGGCCACCACCAGGTGCAGGATGCCGGCGCCGAAGTCGAAGCCGTCCATCACCACGTAGATCGCGACCATCACGGAGACGAGCCAGAACCAGAGCATTTCCATGGCAGCCTCCTAGGCCTTCTGGGAGTGGGAGACGGGGCCGTGGGCGATCTCCCGGCCGATGAGGAAGAGCCACAGGACGCTCAGCACCACGAAGATGCCGGCGAACCCGAGCGTCGTGAACGCGGTGTGGCCCGCGTTCACCGTGGGGGAGCCGCCCTGGACGGTGCGCAACAGGCCGTAGATGAGCCAGGGCTGGCGGCCGAACTCGGCCACCGCCCAGCCCGCGGCCGTGGCGATGTACGGGAAGGGGAAGGCCAGCATCAGCACCCAGAGCATGGGGCGCGCCGTGTCGAGGCGGCTCTTCCAGAGCAGCAGGGCGGCCAGGCCCATGATCGCGATCATGATCGTGCCCAGGCCCGCCATGATGTGGAAGCTGTAGTAGAGCAGCTCGATGTTCTGCGGCCACTGGTCCTCGGGGAACTCGAGCAGACCCTTCACGTTGCTGGAGAAGCTGCCGTAGGCGATGAAGCTCAGTACCGCGGGCAGCTGGATGGGATTCTCGATCCGCCGCTGGGCCACGTTGGGCTGGCCCACCAGGGTGAGGTTGGCGCGGGGCCCGCTCTCGAAGCGGCCCTCCATGGCCGCCAGCGTGATGGGCTGGTACTTCGCCACGAGCTTGCCGGAGATGTCTCCCGTGGGGAAGGCCACGAGCACGCTGAAGATCAGGCCCATGATCGTGCCCGCTCGCAGGTTCAACCGGGCCTGCTCCGGATGGATGCCCTTGAGGGTCCAGTAGGCGCCGATGGCCGCCACCACGAAGGAAGCCGTCACCACGGAGGCGATCATGTTGTGGGCGTACTGGCCCAGCGCCCAGGGGTTGAGCACGAAAGCCCAGAAGCTGGCCAGCTGGAGGCTGCCGTCGGCGGCATGGGTGTAGCCCACGGGATGTTGCAGGAACGCATTGGTGGCAATGATGAAGTAGCCCGAGAGCCAGCTGCCGATCCACAGCGCCAGGGCGGCCCCGAAGTGGCCCTTCGGCGAGAGCTTCTTCTCGCCCCAGATCAGCATCCCCAGGAAGCTGCTCTCCAGGAAGAAGGCGAACATGCCCTCCATGCCCAGGGTCTGGCCGATGATGCCGCCGGAGAAGCGCGAGAAGGCGGCCCAGTTCGTGCCGAACTGGAACTCCAGCGGAATGCCCGTCACCACGCCCACGGCGAAGTTGATGCCGAAGATCTTGATCCAGAAGCGGGCCGCGTCGTTGTAGCGCGCCTCGCCGGTGCGGAGGCCCATGGCCTTCAGCACGACGATCACCAGGGCGAGACCCATCGTCAGCTGCGGGAAAAGGTAGTGGTAGGTCGCCGTGAAGCCGAACTGCAGCCTGTGCCAGAAAAGCGGATCACCCATGGTTTCTCCCGGAATGAATGGCCTGCGACGCCTCTGGATCCCTGATGCGCGGCCAGTATCCCACGCCGGCGCGGGAGGGGCTCACCCAAAGAGCTGAAACCAAACGGGAAACCGTCGGTGACGGAAATCACATTGTTTTCAATAGTCTTAAATCGTTATTTAATCATATTCTATTCGCATCCCAGCGCTGGACCGCTCGCGGTTCCGGAAAGCTCAGGGGTAGGGGAGGCGGGCCCGGGGTGGGCCCGCCGTTTTTATGGTCGATCCTCCGTGCCGGCTTCAACCGCCGGTCAACCCTCGACCACGATCTCTGAGGTGATGGGCACGGTCGGGCGCAGCATGGCGGAGACCCCGCAGTAGGTCTCCTCGGACAGCTTCACGGCGCGCTCCAGCTTGTCCATGGGCAGGTTCCTGCCCCGGAACACATAGCGGACATGGATGCCGGTGAAGGTCCGGGGATGCTCCTCCCGGGCCTCGGCGCTCACCTGCACCTCGAGGCCGTCCAGCTTCACGCGCATCTTCTCGAGGATGCTCACCACGTCGATGGCGGTGCATCCGCCGAGCCCGGCCAGGACGAGCCCCTTGGGCCGGGGCCCCTTGGTGGGCGCCCCGTCACCAGCCGGCACGTCGATGTGGTACTGGTGGCCTTCCTGGTCCACCTGGAACGTCAGACCCGATTCCCAGCGGACATGGGCTTCCATGGAAGTTCCTTTCAGGGGAGGAAGGTGGCGATGCGGCGCCAGGAGCCGAGGTTGTGGACCTCCTTGAAGCCCTTGCGCTTGAGGATGGAGGCGGCGAACCCGCTCCGGCTGCCGCTCTCGCAGCAGAGCAGCACCGGGCGCGCGGGATCCAGCTCCTTCGCGCGCAGGTCCAGCTGGTCCGCGGGTATGTTGATGGCCTTCGGGTGCGAGGCGGTGCGGAACTCGCCGGTGGTGCGGACGTCCACGATCTGGGCCCCCCGCTCCAGCAGGGCCTTCACGTCCGCCGCCGAGGCGGAGCGACGGCTCCACAGCAGGTAGCCGATGGCGGCCACCGGGATGAGGTAGATCCAGTACTCGGCCATCAGGCACCCGCCTGCTGGAGGGCCGCCAGGAGTGCATGCGCGGACTGGACGCCCACCATCCGGCTCAGGATGCGTCCGTCCTTGAGGACCACGAGCGTGGGGATGCTCTGGACGCCGAACTGCCCGGCCAGCAGCGGCTCCTCGTCCACGTTGACCTTCGCCACGACGGCCTTCGCGCCCGCGGTCCTGGCGACCTCCTCGAGGATGGGGCCCTGCATACGACAGGGACCGCACCAGGGAGCCCAGAAGTCGATGAGCACCGGGTTCTGGTGGGAAGAGACCTTGTGGAAGGCCTCGGTGGTGAGATGGATGACGTCGGACATGGCGACTCCGGAAATGGACAGGAGGAGAGGCGGCCGAGGCCGCCCGCGGGGCCTACTTGGCCGCGGCCCAGAGCAGGCCCATCACGGCGCCGTACGTGATGGCGCGGAGGGGCGTGGCGGTGAGCGGGCAGGTTCCGGTGCTGCAGCCCACCAGCCGCTGGTAGACGTAGCCCAGGACCCCGCCGACCGCGAGACCCAGGAGGATGCGGAGGGCCATGGGCTTCACTGGCAACATCCCACGCCCTGCCCTTCGGGCACGCCGAGCTTGCGCAGGATCGTGGACATGAGGCACCAGTTGGTGAGGCCACTCTGGAGCAGGTTCGCGCCCACGAAGACGGTGAACCAGATCCAGTTCGGGTTGTGGAACTTCGCCAGGGCGAGGCTCAGCAGGATGAAGGTGCCGGCGACGGTGTGGACGATGCGATCGACGTTCATGGATCACTCCTTTTCGGCGGCAAGGGCCGCCTGGCGTTGCAGGTTGGCCGCGTGGCCACGGCGGGCCACGACGTAGTAGAGCACCGGCACGGCGATGCGGGACAGCAGGGTGGCGGCCACTTCGCCCGCCATGAGGCTGATGGCCAGGCCCTGGAAGATGGGGTCCGCCAGCATGACGGCGCTCCCCACCAGCACGGCGGCGGCGGTCAGCAGCATGGGGCGGAACCGCACCACGCCGGCCTCCTCCACCGCGGATTCCAGCGACATCCCCTCCTTCAGCTTCAACTCGATGAAGTCCACGAGGATGATGCTGTTGCGGACGATGATGCCGGCGCCGGCGATGAAGCCGATCATGCTGGTGGCCGTGAAGAAGGCGCCCATGAGGCCGTGGGCGGGGATGATGCCGATGAGGGAGAGCGGGATGGGCACCAGGATCACCCAGGGGATCTCGAAGCTCTCGAACCAGCCCACCACCAGGACGAAGATCAGCACCAGCACGGCGGCGAAGGCCATGCCGAGGTCGCGGAAGACCTCGAGGGTGATGTGCCACTCGCCGTCCCACTTCATGATGAGGTTCTCGGTGTTTTCGGGATGGGCCAGCCCGAGACGCTCGACCTTCGCGCCGCCGGTGCCCTTGAGGGCGTCGATCTTCTTGTTCAGCGCGGCCAGGGCGTAGACGGGGCTCTCGATGGTCCCCGCCAGGTCGGAAAAGACGTAGGTGACGGGCATCAGGTTCTTGTGGTGGATGACCGGGGCCTCGGTCCCGTCCTTCACCGTCACCAGCTCCCTCACGGGCACCATGCCCCGGGCTCCCGGGACATAGAGCTGGAGGATCTGATCCAGCCGCTGGCGCTTCTCGGAGGGGAGTTGCACCACCACGGGCACCTGGCTGGAGCCGCGCAGGACGTGGAAGGCCCCGACGGTGTGGCCGTAGCCCGCCATGTAGAGCGTCTGGATGACACTTGCCGGGGCCACCCCATGAAGGGCCGCCTTCTCGCGGTCGAGGACGAGGCTGATCTTCGGCGAGGTCGGATTCAGCGTGGAGTCCACATCCACGATGCCGTCCACGCTCTTGAAGGCGCCGAGGACTTCCCCGGCCAGGCGGGTGCGTTCGGCATCGGAAGGCCCATAGATCTCGGCGACGATGGTGTCCATGACCGGCGGGCCGGGCGGGATCTCCACGAGCTTCATGCGGGCCCCCGCCGGCTTCGAGATCTTCTCGAGCTCGGGGCGCAGGCGCACGACGATGTCATGGCTCTGCTCCTTCCGGTCGCCCTTGGGCACCAGGTTCACCTGGATGTCGACCATCTCGGCCGCCTGGCGGAGGAAGCTGTGGCGCACCATGCCCACGAAGGTGAAGGGCGCGGCTTCGCCCGCGTAGACCTGCACGTCCTTGACCGTGGCGTCCTTCAGCAGGCGGCGGGCGATGTCCTGACCGGCGGCCAGGGCGTCCTCCTTCGGCGTCCCGGCCGGCAGGTCCAGCTGGACCATGAACTCCGACTTGTTGTCGAAGGGCAGCATCTTGACCTTGACCACGCCGAAGCCCACCAGGGACATGGCCCCCAGGAGCAGGACGACGACGCCGGCGAAGAAGGCCCACCGGACCTTGGGCCGGGTCAGCAGGGCGTGCATGGAGGTCCGGTAGATCCGGGTGAACCGGGTCTCGGGCACCTCGTCAGGACCCCGGTGATGCTGGGCCGGTTCGGGAGCCGCCTGGTCGGGATGGCCGGGATGGAGGCCCGTGACATCCATGTCCGGCAGGTGCGCCTCCTTGCGGAACACGATGAGGCTGGCCCAGGGGCTGATGACGAAGGCGATGACCAGGCTGAAGATCATGGCCAGGCTCGCACCCACGGGGATGGGCCGCATGTACGGTCCCATGAGGCCGCGCACGAAGGCCATGGGCAGGATGGCCGCGATCACCGCGAAGGTGGCGAGGATCGTGGGATTGCCCACCTCGTCCACCGCCTCCACCACCATGCGCGCGAAGGTCTTCTTCTGGCCGGGAAGATGCAGGTGCCGGTGGATGTTCTCCACCACCACGATGGCGTCGTCCACCAGGATGCCGATGGAGAAGATGAGCGCGAAGAGCGTGACGCGGTTCAGCGTGTAGCCGAAGAGGTAGGTGATGAGCAGGGTGAGGGCCAGGGTGACCGGCACGGCCACGCCCACCACCACGGCGCTGCGCCAGCCCATGGCCAGCAGGATGAGCGCGATGACGCTGAGGGTGGCGATGAGCAGGTGCTCGATCAGCTCATTGGACTTGTCGCCCGCCGTCTCGCCGTAGTTGCGGGTGACGGCCACCTTCAGGTCGCGAGGGATGAGGCTTCCACGCAGGGCTTCCACCTTGGTGAGCACCTGTTCCGCCAGGGCCGCGGCGTTCGCCCCGGCCCGCTTGGAGAGGGCGATGCTGACGGCGGGCTCGAAGCCAGGCCGCGCCGCGTCGGCGAAGAGGACCATGGGCGGTTCGGATTCGGGGGCGTCCACCACCTTGGCGACATCCGCGAGGTAGACGGGCTTCATGTTCCGCACGCCCACCACGAGGCGGCGCAACTCGGAGGCCTGGAGCACGAAACCGGTGGCCTCGAGCTCCGTGCGCTTGCCGTGGTCCACGAGCGCGCCCGCGGGCAGCTGGGCTTCGGCGGCCTGGAGGGCCGGCTGGAGCTCGCCGATGGACATGTTGAGGGACCGGAGACGATCCGGATCCGGCTCGATGCGCACCATGCGTCGGGCGCCGCCGACCACCTTCACCTGGGCGGTGTTCGGCACGTCGGACAGCTCGCGCGCCAGGACCTCGCCGACCTGGCGGAGCTGGCCGGGCGTCTGCCCGGAGCCGGCCTCGCCGTGGAGCGTGAGCACCAGGAAGGGCACATCGTCGATGGTCTGGAGCTTGATGATGGGCTTCATGGCCCCGGGCGGCAGGATCTGCGGATTGGCCGCCAGCTCCTGGTAGATCTTTACCAGGCTGGGCTCCTGGGGCTCGTTCACCTTGAAGCGCACGGTGATGAGCGCCATGCCCGGCATGCTCGTGCTGTAGAGGTACTCGACGCCGGGGATGCCCCAGAGGCGGCGCTCCAGGGGCGTGGCGACCTGGCTCTCGATCTCCTTGGGGCTCGCGCCCGGGTAGGGCACATAGAGGTCGACCATCGGGACGATGATCTGGGGCTCCTCCTCCCGCGGCGTCAGGACCACGGCGAGGACGCCCAGCAGCAGCGAAGCCAGGACGATGAGCGGCGTCAGCTTGCTGCGGAGGAAGCCCTTCGCCAGCCGCCCGGCCAGGCCGAGCTTCAGCTCGCCTTCCTGGTTACTTGCCATGGCTCACCCCGCCCTTGGTACGGTCCGAGGGGGACCGCCTGCTCGCTTCGCTCGCGAAGTCCCCCTCGGAGCCCCCCACCTGCTGCTTCGGCGAAGCCGCAGCAGCAGCTCCGATTTCGACAGGCTGGCCATCCTGGAGCGCGCCGGGATGGTCGATGACCTTCTCGCCCTCCTTCAGGCCCGAGCGGACGGGCAGGAAGTTCCCCTCGCCTTCGCCCAGGGAGAGCCAGCGCAGCTCGGCATGGCCGTCCTTGGCCACGAAGACGCCGGTGAGTTCGCCGCGCTGCACGAGGGCAGTGCGGGGCACGGAGAGGCCCTGGGTGACTGCCTTCACGCCCGGCACCTGGATGCGGGCGAAGGAGCCCTGGCGGAGCCCCTTGGGCTTGAGCACCTTGGCCCGCAGGGTGCCCTTGTGGCTGTACGGATCGCCACCGGGGGCCAGGCCGGTGATCTGGGCCTCGCCCTGGACGCCCTCGGTTTCGAAGGTCACCTTGGAGCCGGTCTTCAGGCCCTTGGCTTCATCCTCGGACACGGTGGCGACCAGTTCCTGCTCGCCGTCGCCCACCAGCTCCAGCAGCGGCATGGCGGGTCCCACGAAGTCGCCCTCGTTCACCTTGCGGGACTGGACCACGCCCGAGAACGGTGCGCGGATCTGGGTGTAGGCGATGTTGGCCTTGATGGCGGCCACGCCGGCCTGGGCCTGGGCCACCTGGGCCTGCACCTGCTCCAGCTCGGAGGGGGTGGCGGCCTTCTGGGCCTGGAGGGCCTGGATGCGGCGGTGGTGGGCCTCAACCGTGGCCAGGCCAGTCTCCGCGGCCTTCAGCTGGCCCTGGAGGTCCTCGTCGCCGAGGGAGATCAGCAGGGTGCCCGCGGACACCCGCTGGCCTTCCTGGACCAGCACGCGCTTCACCTGGGCGGCCATGCGGGTAGACATCGTGGCCGTGCGGCTGGACTGCAGCGTGGCAGCCACCCAGGCACCGCCTTCCGGCGCGCGGCCACCCACCAGGGACACGGCGACCCGCGGCAGTTCCTTTTCCACTCGGGAATCCCGCTTGCTCCCGCAAGCGAGAGTCCCGAGCAGCGCTGCCCCCAAAGTCAGAGACACAACGACGGTCTTCATGGCTTCACTCCTTCGATGGGGGTGCCGGTGGCGAGATCCAGGCTGGCGCGGCTCACGCGAAGATCGAACAGGCTCTGGAGGATGAGGGTGCGGGCGCCCTGCACGGCGGCTTCCGCGTCCAGCACTTCGATGAGAGGGGCGAGGCCTTCTTTGTGGCGGGCCTCCCGCAGGCGCTTGGACTCCTCGGCGGCGGCCAGGGATTCCTTCGCCGCGGCGTAGCGGGCCTGGGCGGCGAGGACGCCTTCCCTGGCCACGCGGATCTCGTGCTCGGCCTGCTGCTGCTTGAAGTCCCGCATCTCGCGGGCGGCGCGCTCCTGGGCGCGGGCGGCCCGGGCCTTGGCCTGGTCCGGCGCGGAGAACACCTTCCACTTCACGCCCACGCCGGCCCAGGTCCAGTTCCCCTTGTCGGACCAGGAATGGTGGAGGGTGCCGGCTCCCAGCTCCAGCCCCACTTCCGGCAGCATGCTGCCCCTGGCGGCCTTGGCGCCTTCCGCGGCGGCCTTGGCCTGGAGATCCGCAGCCACCAGGTCGCCGCGGCGGCTGACCGGAAGGTCGGTGGAGGGATCCGTGGGCTCTAAGGGCGTGGCCAGGCGACCTTCCACAGGGCCTGTTCCCGTGAGCAGGCCCAGCCCCGAACGGGCGGCACGCACCTGCTTGGTGACGTCGGCCTTCTGGGCGTCGATCTGGGCGTGGAAGGCCTTGAGACGCTGGAGCTCGGATTCCAGCATCAGGCCCTGCTTGACGCGGGCCCCCACGAAGTCCTCCATGCCCTGGATCCAGGTCCTGGAATCCTCCACCCACAGAAGAGCCTGCTCCGCCACCTGGGTGCCGAAGTAGGCCTCCACCACCGCCTGGGCCGCCTCCTGCTTCCGGCGCTCCTGGCTGGCCACCTCGGCCTGGGCCATGAAGTCGCCCGCCCGCCGGGCGGCGGTGATCCGCCCGCCGGTGTAGAGGGGCTGCTGGAGTACGGCCGAGCCGCCGTAGGCGCCGATGGCATCCGGGTGGTTCAGGCTGTCGGGGTTGAAGTCCGCCGCGGCGATGCGGGCCTGATTCAGCTTGATGCCGAAGGCCATCATGGGCTCGTTGGTGCGGATCCCCTGGGCCTGGATCGTGAGGCTCGGCAACCGGAGGTCGCGGGTGCCCTCGGCTTCCGCCTGGCGGGATTCCACCATGGCCTGGCCCGCGCGGAGGCCGGCCTGGTCGCGCCAGGCCTTCCGGATGCTGTCGGCCACGGTCAAGCCCTCCTGCGCCAGGAGGCTTCCCCCCGACAGCAGCGCCAAGCTCAATCCCGTTATGGCTTTAATGTTCATAAAGGAATACTCCTAAGCAAAAAAAAGCAACTGCATATAAAAGCATTCGTTCATTTAAGGGCCTTGTAGGTCATCTTCGCACGGTCGGTCACATGACCGCACACTAGGTCGCAGAGCTCGCCCACCAGGGGCATCACGGGGGTGAAGTACACCGCATTGCCCTCGGGCTCGCGGGTCACTAGGCCCACGCGCACGAGGCAGGCCAGATGCTTCGAGGCATTGGCCTGGGACAGGCCCGAGGCCTCGGCCACGGCCCCCTGGCTGAGGGGCCCCTTGTTGTCGAGGAGGGAACGGAGGATCTTCAGGCGGGAGGCGTCGCCCAGGGCGCTGAACAGGCCGCTCACTTCTTCGATCATGGGATTGCTGAGCTGGTGATTCACGACTTCAACTCCATGCGACTATGATCATTCGGTTTCAGCCTTTGTCAACCCCGAAAGGCAGATCCCACTGGAAAACTGTATATCCATCGGATCATTCAGCAACCGACATTCCACCGCCCTGCCGGCCTTGGCGGCGATTCGTGATGGACATCATCCCTTGATCGGGAAAATCCACCCGGAGGTCCTCCGAGCTCCCCCGCCGGTCCGCGATGCTAGGCTGAGGCAGGAGGCCCCCCGTGGAGGACCTGGACGCCCGCGCCGCTAAGATCCGCCTGCTCTGCACCGACATCGACGGGGTCCTCACCGACGGCTCCCTGCACTACGGCCCGCAACCCGGCCACACGAAGGCCTTCCACGTGCGGGACGGGGCCGCCATCAAGCACCTGCAGCGGGCCGGCATCCCCGTGGCCTTCATCTCGGGCCTGGACGCCGGCGCCACCGTGAACCGAGCCCGGGACCTCGGCGTGGAGGACTGCTTCGCCGGCCACCTGGACAAGCTGCCCATCCTCGACCAGCTCTGTGCCAAGTACGGCCTGGCCTACGATCAGGTCGGCCACCTGGGCGACGACCTGCCAGACCTGCCCCTGCTCCGCCGCGTGGGCCTGGCCTGCTGCCCTTCGGATGCGGCGGACGAGGTGAAGGCCGTCTGCCACTGGACCGTGCCCGTCTCCGGCGGCCGGGGCGTGCTGCGCCAGGCCGCCGAGCGGATCCTGAAGGCCCAGGGGCGGTGGGACGAGATCGTGGGCCGGTACTAGCCCGTCGACCCGAGAGCCTCAAGAATCTCCACGAAGGGCACGGAGAAAAGCGGAACGCGAAGCGCGCGAATACGCCCTTCGGGCGTGCGAAGGGCGCGAAGAGAATCCGACTCACCGCGGGCATCTCTTCGCAGGTGGCCATGGCGACCCCTGGGAGCCGCCCGGAGCCGCCGACCATGAAACCGGACGCGCAAAGCGCGCCCGGGGGCCGGAGGCCCGGATGTCCTTGCCAGGGCGCTGGAGGATGCCTTCGTGGCCTTCGCGTATTTTTTCGTGTTCTTCGTGGAGGTCAGTAGAAGCCCGAGCGGGCCTCTACTTCAGGCCGCGCTTCTCCAGCAGGGGCTCCACCTTGGGATCCCGGCCGCGGAAGGTCCGGTAGAGCTGGGCCGGATCGATCGTGCCGCCCTTGGAGAGCACCTCGGCGCGGAACTTGGCGGCGGTGGCGGGATCGAAGAGGTTGCCCTTCTCCTTGAAGGCCTGGAATGCGTCGCTGTCGAGCACGGCGCTCCAGATGTAGCTGTAGTAGCCCGCCGCGTAGCCGCCCATGATGTGGTTGAAGTAGGGGCTGCGGTAGCGGGGCGGGATCTCGGCGAGGAGGCCCCACTTGGCGAGCGAGGCCTTCTCGAAGGCGGCGGTGTCCTGGGGCTTGGTGGTGGTCAGCGTGTGCCAGTCCATATCCAGCAGCGAGGCGGCCATGTACTCGGTGGTGGCGAAGCCCTGGCCGAAGGTGGCGGCCTTCTTCATCTTGGCCACCAGGGCGTCGGGGATCACCTCGCCGGTCTTGTAGTGCTTGGCGTAGAGCTTCAGCATCTCCGGCTCCATGGACCAGTTCTCCATGACCTGGCTGGGCAGCTCCACGAAGTCGCGCGGCGTGCCGGCGGTGCCCCGGTAGCGGCCCTTGTAGAAGAGGCCGTGCAGGCCGTGGCCGAACTCGTGGAAGAGCGTGCGCACCTCGTCGGAGGTCAGAAGCGCGGGGCGGTCGCCCGCCGGGGCCGTGAAGTTGCAGACGTTCACCACCACGGGATCCACCTGCTTCCCGTCCTTCACCCAGGCCGGGCGGTAGCTGCTCATCCAGGCGCCGCCGCGCTTGCCGGGGCGCGGGTGGTAGTCCACGTAGATCAGGCCCAGGTGCCTGCCGTCCTGCTCCTTCACCTCGAAGCAGCGCACGTCCTTCTGGTAGACGGGCATGTCCTTCAGCTCCGTGAAGGTGATGCCGTAGAGCCGGCCCGCCAGCGTGAAGGCGCCATGCCGCACCGCATCAATGGCGAAGTAGGGCTTCACCGACTCCTCGTCGAAGTCGTACTTGGCCTGCTTCACCTTCTCGGCGTAGTAGCGCCAGTCCCAGGCCTCCAGCTTCTGGCCGGGCAGATCCTTGGCCATCATGGCCTGCAGCTCCGCGCGCTCCTTCTTGGCGACCTCCAGCGCGGGCTTCCAGATCTGGTCCAGCAGGCCGTAGACACCCTTGGGATCCTTCGCCATGTTCTCTTCGAGCACGAAGTCAGCCCAGGTCTTGTAGCCCAGCAGCTGGGCCTTCTCCACGCGCAGGGCCGCCACCTGGGCCACGATGGCGTTGGTGTCGGTGTCGCCGCCCTGGTTGCAGCGCTCCAGGTAGCCCGTGAGGATCCGCTTCCGCAGCTCGCGGTTCTGGGCGTACTCCAGGAAGGGCCAGATGCTGGGGCCGTCCAGGGTGAAGAGCCACTTCCCGTCCTGACCCGCCTTCTTCGCCGCGGCGGCCGCGGCCAGGCGCGTGCCCTCGGGCAGGCCCGCCAGGTCCGCCGGATCCGTCACCACCATCTGGAAGGCCTTGGTGGCCTTGAGGAGGCGGTCGCCGAAGTCCACGCCCAGCTTGGACAGCTCGGCGTTGATGGCCCGCATGCGGGTCTGCTGAGCGGGCGTGAGCGCGGCACCGGCCCGGACGAAGCCCTTGTAGGTGCGCTCCAGGAGGCGGGCCTGGTCGGGCTCGAGCTTCAGCGCGGCGCGGCCGTCCCACACGGCCTTCACCCGGCCGAAGAGCTTCGCATCCAGGTTGATGTCGTCGCGGTGGGCCGCCAGGAGGGGCATGACCTCGCGGTTCACGGCCTGGAGCTTCGGGTTCGTCTCGGCGCCCGTGAGGTTGAAGAAGACCGAGCCGATGCGATCCATGAACTGGCCGGACAGGTCCAGGGCCACGATGGTGTTGGCGAAGGTGGGGGCCTCCTTGGCATCGGCGATGGCGGCCACCTCGGCCTTCTGGCGGGCCATGCCCTCCCGGAAGGCCGGGAGATAGTGCTCCTCCTTGATCTCCGCGAAGGGGGGCACGCCGAAGGGCGTCTTCCACTCCGCGAAGAAGGGATTGGTGGCGGTGGCGGGATCGGCGGCCAGGGCGGGCAGAGTCACGAGGGCGGCCAAGGCGGAAGCGGGACGCATGGAAGGCTCCTGGGGGGTCATACCCCACTCTAGCATCATCTTACGAGGGATCACTCCCCAGACGGGTCGGGTATCCTCGGGGCATGACCAGCCTCATTTCCTCGCGCATCGCCCGGGCCGGGGCCCTGCTGGGTCTCGCCCTGCTCCTGGCCTGCCAGCCTCAGGCACCCGTGGTGGTGCCTCAGGCGCCGCCACCCCAGGTTCAGCCCCCGGCTCCGCCCAAGCCGCAGGGTCCTCCGCCCAAACCGAAGATCGCCCTGGTGCTGGGCGGCGGCGCGGCGCGTGGCTTCGCGCACATCGGCGTCATCCGTGCCCTGGAGCAGGAGAAGATCCCCGTGGACCTGGTGGTGGGCACCAGCGTGGGCAGCCTCATCGGAGCCATCTACGCCGCGGACCGCAACAGCTTCGACCTGGAGTGGACCGCCTTCCAGCTCCAGAAGGAAGACCTCTTCGACTTCGGCGTGATCTCCACGGTGGCGGGCATGGGCTTCGCCAAGGGCGACAAGCTGGAGACCTGGGTCAAGGGCCACATCAAGCCCGCGAACATCGAGCAGCTGAAGATCCCCTTCGCCGCCGTGGCCACGGACCTCAACTGGGGCCAGAAGGTGGTACTGGACCGCGGTTCCGTGGCCCGCGCCGTGCGCGCCAGCTCGGCGATTCCCGGCGTGTTCCAGCCCGTTCAGCACATGGGCAAGATCCTGGTGGACGGCGGCGTGGTGGACAACATCCCCATCTCCGTGGCCCGGGCCAAGGGCGCCGACCTCGTCATCGCCGTGGACATCAGCGCCAACGTGGGGAACACGGATATCACCAACCTGCTGGGCGTGAGCCTCCAGGCCGCCAACATCATGTTCGCCCTCAATGTGGAGCACTCGAAGAAGGACGCGGACGTGCTGATCTCACCGGCCATCGGCGACGTGGGCACCCTGGACTTCACCCAGAAGAAGCGCTGCATGGAGGCGGGCATCGTGGCCGCCCAGCAGGCCATGCCCGCCATCCGGCAGGCCATCGACAAGTGGGTGGCCGCCCGGATGGCGGCGGCCACCCCGCAGCCTTGAGCTACTTCACGAACACCATGTCGCCCATGGGGTTGAGGTAGAACCGCTCGCCCCGCGCATTCTCCTGGATGACGCGGCCCTGGGCGTCCACGCCGATCACGGAGAGCCGCTGCTCGCTCTTGAATGCGTCGAACTTGATGTAGCCGGCGCGGGCCGGCGCCGCCGCCCGACCCGCTGGCGCGAGCTTGATGTAGCCCAGGGACTCGGCGCTGTGGAACTGCAGGTCGCCGGTGTTCGGCTCCACCTGGAAGTACTCGCCCTGAGGCGTCTTGAAGACGGGCCGTCCGTTCAGCATGCCCGCCACGGACAGGCTGCCCCGCCACTTCATGAAGGTGCCGGCGAACTTGATGGTATAGGCCGCGGCTTCGCGACCGGCGGCGGGGCTCTGGACCGCGGGCAGCGCCCGGGGGGCTGCCTGGCCGAGGGGCTGGGATGCGGGGGACTGAGGTTTGGGAGGCTGGGGCCGGGTGGCCTGGGCCGAGGCGCCGGAGGTGAGGAACACGCTGGCGGAGAGCATCGCGACCGCCGGAGACTGCGACTTGCTGCTGGGTTTCCGCTTCATGGATCCTCCTCCTGGGTGGTGCCGCATCAACCCTGCGGCGGGGTGGCCTGTGCGGGGGTGGCGCGCCCGGCCTTCGCGCGCCGCTTCGGGAGGGCCACCAGGGTGCCCCGGCAGGTCAGAGCCCCGCAGTGGCAGGGGAAGAGCTCGCGGCTCAGGGAGCGGGACAGACGGGATGAGCTGGCGGACTGCAGCTGGTAGTCGAAGGTCAGCTCGCGACCCTCCGGGATGTCCTGCATGGCGTAGACGTAGGGCGTCCCGTCGAAGATGTAGACCTCGCAGTTGGGCTCGCAGCTGTGGTTGACGAAGCGGGCGTCGTTGCCCCCCTCCGCACCGTCGATGGCCATGTCCTCGTCCAGGTTCAGGACGTACGTCAGCGTGCGCTCGCCTCGCCCGGCCGCGGCCAGCAGCTCGGTCTTGGCCACACGCCGCCCGGCATATTCGAGGACCCGCGTCCCCCTCGGGATCGGACGCTTGGCGAAGACCCCGGTGCCGTGGATGCCCGAGGCCTGGACCCGGATGAAGTCCCTGTCCGGTCCCGGGCCTTTGGTACTCGGCATGCCACCTCCTGGAGGCGCGTGGCGGAGTGGATGGAAGCGGCCGTCAGGACGGCGTGGGGGCTGATCGGCCGGAAGAAACCCCATCATGATCGCCCTCTGTCTGTGTGAACAGGAAATTCGGGTGGCCCCGATCGCTCTCACGGGGGGTGGCCCAGCGGTGATCCACGGACGTAGAATCCGGTCATCCGCAGAACGACAGAAGCCCCCTTCCCCTTCCGAGCATTCCGCGCCGAGGATGCCATGCCCGCGCCCCAGCCCCGACTGACGCCTTCACGGATCCTGTGGCCCGCAGCGCTCGCGGGGCTCCTCGCCGCCTGCGCCACCCGCCCGCCGGTGGTCCAGCCGGCCCCGGCACCAGCCCCGACGCCCGCTCCAGTACCCACTCCGGCGCCCCCGCCGCCGCCTCCTCCGCCCGCGCCTTCCGCCCGCCCCCCCAGGCCCGAGCCCTTGGTGGACGCCGAAGCATCCCGGCCGCCCGAGGACCGCCGCATGGCGGAAAGGGTCGAGATGCCCCGGCGAGCGGCTTCGTCGCGCCCGTCCCTGCCCCCTCCCCGTCCCACGCCCGTGGGGGCCAACCCCAACGTGGACCGGGACCAGGCCTATGCCCGCGTATCGGTGATGTTCGGCACCGACCGGAAGCTGGATCCTCGCACCGGCAGCTTCGGCGGAGGCCGCGGCGCCGGGATCGCCTACGGCGAGGTCATCGTCAGCGTCCCGCATGGGCACAAGACCGGCGAGATCGAGGCCCCGTCCCTCTGGAAGCTGGAATTCCGCGAGGACCCCCGGAAGCACATGGCCATCCTGGACTGGACCCCCCACTCCCGGATGGGCTTCCTGAACCGGGTGAAGGCGCGGGTCCAGGCGAAGGGTGCTTCGGGGTCGAGCTTCGTGTTCGTCCACGGCTACAACGTGGCCTTCGACGACGCCGCCCGGCGCACCGCCCAGATCACCTACGACCTGGACTACCGCGGCGTGCCCGTGTTCTACAGCTGGCCCTCCCAGGGCACCCTCCAGGGCTACACCACGGATGAGAACAACGCCCAGTGGAGCGAGGCGAACCTCAAGAAGTTCCTGGTGGATTTCGCCCAGAAGAGCGGCGTGACGGACATCTACCTCATCGCCCACTCCATGGGCAACCGCGTCCTCACGGGCGCCCTGCGGCAGGCCTTCGCGGAACAGCCGAAGCTCAAGGGCCGCTTCAAGGAGATCATCCTCACCGCCCCGGACATCGATGCCGAGATCTTCAAGCGCGACATCGCCCCCGCCCTGGTCGCGGGCTGCGACCGCATCACCCTCTACGCCTCCAATGGGGACAACGCCCTGCTGGCGTCCAAGAAGGTCCACGGCTACCCGCGGGCCGGCGACACTGCCGAAGGCATCGTGGTGGTGCCGGGCATCGAGACCATCGACGCCTCGGGCCTGGACACCAGCCTCCTGGAGCACTCCTACTTCGCCACGGCCCCGCCCGTGATCAGCGACATCCGCCGGGTTCTGCTGGACGGCCTCCGCGCCGCCCGCCGCGGCCTGGAGCCGCACACCGCGGGCGGGGGAGGCTACTGGAAGCTGAAGGCCGCGAAGCCGTGAGGGGCCGCCCGGCCCCCGATCAATGGGATTTGAGGGCCGCCGCGCGGTCGAACATGAACAGCTTGCGGTCGAAGTCGCGGTTGGTGCTGTTCATGTCCCGCAGGGACTCCTCGTCGTAGTCGGTCTGGACTTTCGTGCGGTCGTCGGGGTCGTAGGCGAACCGTGTGGTGAAGTAGGCCCGTGTCAGCTTGGCCTTGGCCTTCGCCAGGAGCCTGGCCTTCCAGGTGGCGTAGGGCACGGGCCGGTCGAAGAGCGAGGGGTCGAGGACCTGGGCCGTCGGGGTCTTGCCCTCCCGGACGAACACGACAGGTGCGACGTGGTAGGACAGCCCCACCTCGCCGAAGCGCTGGCTGTCCACGAAGAGCTCACCTTCCACCCAGGCCTTGGCCGCCGTCACGCCCCGGCCGTCGAGGAGGCGCACCATCTTGTGGGCCCGGGCATAGCTGCCGTCCAGCAGGAAGCCGTACGGGATGTCCGACCGCCCCGCCAGCTCGGCGAAGAGGTCCCCCGCCTCCTGCGGATCGATCACGGACACAGCGAGGTGCTGGCCGTTGTCCGGCGAATCCAGGATCTGGGTGGGCCGCGGATTGGAATGCGACCCCTGGGCCACGGCGACAAGGCCGATCTGGAGGGCCAGGACGAGGGGAAGGCGCAGGATCACGGAGGGCTCCGATCGATGGCGGACAAGGAACTGGGAGACCCTGTCCTGCCCCCTTGGCTCGGGGCGGGATCGAGGGTGGCTCCCCGCGGGTCAGCTCTTGTGGGCGTGGACCCGCGCGAAGAGCGCCGCGTCAGCCTTCGCGCCGTGGCACTTCCGGCAGAAGTCGAGGGTGGGCAGGACCAGGCCCGCGGCCTTGGCCGCCGCCAGGTTCTTCATGACGCCCATGGCCTTGTAGTCGGCGCCGTTGCCATGGCAGGCCTCGCAGTCGAGGCCCTTCTTCGCGTGGGCCGAGGCGGACCAGGAGTCGTGCTGGACGCGGTGGCACATTTTGCAGGCACTGGCCCCGACGGCGGCATGGCCGTTGTTCGCCATGGAGGGCATGGGGCTCGCCGCAGCAGGCGCCGGGGCCGCGGCGGGTGCCGGAGCGGGTGCAGGTGCAGGCGCAGGTGCGGGAACAGCGGTTGGGGCTGGAGCCGGCGCTGGAGTTGGCGCCGTCGCGGGCGCTGTCTGGGCGGCGGCCGGTTTCGGAGCCGTCTCGGCGGCCTTGGGAGCCGGGGCCGGAGTCGATGGCTCCGCCTTCGTCCCAACAGGGGCCGGCTGGGCGGCAGGTTGGGCCGCGGGCGCACCAGCGGCCGGGGTCGTGCCCGGAGTTGTGGCCGGCGCCGTGGCCGGAGCCGGCGCCTCCTTCTCCGCGCAGGCCAGCAGGCAGGCAAGCATCAGGGCAGGCAGGGCCGATCGACGCATGGTTTCTCCGGGGACTGACCCGATGCTACTTCCCGGCGTTCCCGAATGCCAGGTTCCGCACCAGGTCCTCTGTCTTCCAGGGGGCGGCGCCGCCGCCCAGGTACTTCTGGAACCACTCGAGGTGGGCGTTGTAGTAGACGGGCATGGACTTCAGGTTGTCCGGCCAGTGGCCGTCGTTCTTGAAGACGATGAGGCGGCTGGGCACGCCCATCTCCTGGAGGTCCGTGAAGAACTGCAGGCTCTGGGTGTAGGGCACGCGGTAGTCGCGCTCGCCGGTGATGACGAGGCAGGGCGTCTTGAAGGCCTTCACGTGGCTGCTGGGGTTCATGCGCTCGTAGGCCGCGGCCTTGTCCCAGGGCGTGCCTGTGAGGTCGTGCTCGGGGAACCACAGCTCCTCGGTGGCGCCGTGCATGGAGCGCAGGTCGTAGACGCCCATCATGGCGGCGATGGCCTTGAAGCGCGTGGTGTGGCCCTCGAGCCACATCATGGCGTAGCCGCCCCAGCTCCAGCCCATGGCGCCCATGCGGTCCTTGTCCACGTAGGGCAGCGCCGCGAGGTGATCGGCCACCTTCGCGATGTCCGTCTGCACCTTGCCGTCCCAGTCGCCGCTGATGGCGTCCGTGAAGGTCTGGCCATAGCCGGTGGAGCCGTGCGGGTTCGGGAAGGCCACGATGTAGCCCGCGCCGGGATACACCTGCCAGTCGCCGCGCAGCGTGTCCGACCACATCATCTGCGGACCGCCGTGGACGTTGAGGATGAGCGGGTACTTCTTGGCGGGGTCGAAGCCATGGGGCTTCACCAGGAACACCTGAATGTCCTTGCCGTCCGCGCCCTTCACCCACTGCTCCTCCGCGGGCCGGATGTCGACCTCCTCGGCCACGGCCTGGTTGAAGGCGGTGAGGCGCTTCAGCTCCTTGCTGCCGAAGGCATAGCGCCAGACCTCCACGGGCTCGCCCACGCGGGTCTTGCTGAGGAAGACGGCCTTCTCGTCGGGGCTCACCTGGAACTCGCGGATGCTCTGGCCCTCCAGCATGCGGGCGGTCTTCCCCGTGGCCACCTCCACGCGGAACAGCGGCCAGCGGCCCTTCTCCTGCACGGTGAACCAGATCGCCTTGCCGTCGGCGGACCACTGGAAGGCGTCCACCCAGTTGTCGATGGCCTCGGTCAGGACCTTCCGGGCCTTCGTCTGCCGGTCGTAGACGGCCAGGCGGAAGCGGTCGGACTCGTGGCCGGGCTTGGTCTGGAAGCGGTAGGCGATGTAGCGGCCGTCCGGCGAATACTTGGGATCCTGGTCGGCGGCGGGGTTGTCGCCGGTGATGCGCTTCGGCGACCGGTCGCCCTCCAGGGAGATCAGGAATAGGTCCTGGTTCGTGCTGCGGGCCGGCACGGGATCGGTGTTGGTGGTGACGCAGACCTCCTTGCCGTCGGGGCTCAGGTCCCAGGTCTGCCAGAAGGCGGGGAAGTCCTGGGCGCCGCCGGTGAGGGCCTCGACCTTGCCTTCGAAGGTGGCCTTGAAGAGGTGGCTCACCTGGAAGTCCCGCCACTCGGTCCAGTGGCGGTAGAGCAGCGAGTCCGCCAGGTGGGCCTGCACGGGCCCCTTCTCCAGCTTGTCGGCCAGCTCCTTCTGCTTGGCGCCGTCCGCCATGGCCTCGGGGAAGACAGAGGCCTCGAACACCACCTGGTTCCCGCCGGGCATCAGCCTGGGCGCGCCCACGCCGGCCTCGAAGCTGGTCACCTTGCGCGCCTCGCCGCCGGCGAGGTCCAGGGCCCAGAGCTGGCTCCCGCCCGCGCGGCTGGAGAGGAAGTAGAGGGTCTTCCCGTCCTTCGACCACTGCGGCGCCGTGTCGGACTTGCCTGAGAAGGTGAGCTGCCGCGTAGCGCCCGTGGCCGTGTCGAGCAGCCAGATTTGCGTGTTCCGCGTGGAGGCCTTCAGGTCCTGGGTGGACACTTCGAAGGCCAGCTTCGACCCGTCCGGACTCAGGGCCAGGTGCTGCACGCCCTTGAGGCGGTAGAGGTCCTCGATGGTGAAGGCTCGCTTCCCTGCGGCGGCCACGGGGAGGGCAAATACGAGGGCCGGAACCAGGAATCGGATCATTAGGGTCATGGAGCCTCCGAAGAGAACGCTCAGGATCGCACAGCGTCCTCGTTCCGCTAGGTGGTTACCATTGAGGCTTAGCACCTCCAAAATCCTCTGCCAAAATGTTATTGACCCATTCTAAAAATGGAGCACCATCACTATAAATTCCGATTCTACAAAAGCATTTAGGAGCAACCATGAGTGAAGAAAAAGCGCGTTTTTCAATCGAACAATACAATATTTTTGGTTACCTCTTGCCAGGAATGATGTTTTTGTGTTTCTTCATTCTACACAGTAAAACATTAATAAATTTTACACTAAATCTGTTTTCTTACAATATGGAGAAAAATTTTTGGGTATTTGCCTCAATTTTTTATCTAATTATAGCATATATTATGGGACACATTCTTGCCTCAATATCGAGCCTCATTATAGAAAACATATTTGTTAGGGGATTACTTGGGTACCCGACCGAACACCTTATTCCTTACGAACAATTTAACAAGCACAAATCAAAAATGCTGCAAGCCACGCGACTAGGTAAAAGACAATTATTGTCTTCTCAAAAAAAATCAACTCACTATATTAAAAAAATCGCTCGAATTGTACCCAAATTGATAATGCATGATTATTTTCAACCGTACGACAGCAATTTTTCGAACCATTTACTGACAAAATTCCATTCAATATTTCGATTTTCTCCGAATCAAAAAGAACTTTATTGGTTGGCTTTTTCAAAAGTCGCCCAACACCATCCCCAAGGATATCGTAGGTCTATGAATTTTGTAGGATTATATGGATTTGCCAGAAATTCTATAGTCGCGCTCATATATGCTGCGTTTAACCCACCCCAGCATTACTTTTTCCAATCCGGCATGATTCCGTCGGGATGGAAGCCAACTCTAATAGTTCTCTCTATAGTTATGTTTTTAAATTATTTGCACTTATTAAAAAGACACAACTCTGAGGTTTATATATCGTTTGCAGCAATCAGCGACGAATAATATCCATTAAAACAAATCAGCGCATTACAGGTCACCTTCACTCCCCGAGTGCCTCGCGGATAGTGCCGAAATCGGCGCGGGAGGTGGCGTCCAGACTCAGGGGCGTGACGGCCACCACGCGCTCGCGGACGAGGGCGTGGACATCGGAATCCGGCTCCAGGGCGTCATGGTCCACCTGCACGGTGACGCGCCCGTCCTTCAGGCGGCTATGGAGGCCCGGATCCTCGAAGGCGAGCTCGAAGTAGCGCTGCCGCGAGAGCCGGCTCAGGCGCCAGGGGGTCTCCGGCGTGGCGTCCTCGGGCACGTCCAGCTTCAGCAGGTCCACGTCCTGCGGCAGCCGGGCGCGCACGAGCTTCCGGGCGAAGAGGCGCAGGAAGTGCTCTGCGGCACCCCAGTCGCGGGACTCGTGGCGCATGAAGTGGTCGGGGTGCATCTGCTGGGAGGCCGCCAGAGCCGGAATGCCGCGGGCGGCGGCCTCCATGGCCGCGCCCACCGTGCCCGAGGCGCCGATGCTGATGCCCACGTTCTCGCCGTAGTTGATGCCGGAGACCAGCAGGTCCGGACGGCGGTCCCGGCACAGGAGGTGTAGGCCGTGGCGCACCACCGAGGCCGGCGAGCCCTCGCAGGCGTAGGCCTGGACCGCCGCGCCGTCCACCTCGAAGGATACGGGCTCCAGCGCCGCGTCGGGCCGGCCCGTGAAGCTGCGGCCCATGGCCGTCTGCTGCGTCGCCGGCGCCACCACCAGCACCTCGCCCAGGTCGCGCACGGCCCGCACCGCCGCCCGGAGGCCCGGGGATCCGATGCCGTCGTCGTTGGTGAGGAAGAACAGGGGGCGGTGGGTCATGCGTGGGCTCCGCCTCCAGACTGGCCTCCGGGAGAGCCTGCGTCCACCATCCGCCCTTGGTATCCTGCCCCATGGCCGAACCCGCTCCCTCCGCGCCCCTCGTCCCACCCCGCGGCCGCGGCATCTTCTGCAACCGGACGCTGAACCTGCGGTCCGTGCGGGCCATCGGCTACGACATGGACTACACCCTGGTGGACTACCGGGTGGCGGCCTTCGAGCAGATGGTCTACGACCAGGCGGTGGCGCGGCTGGGCTCCGAGGGCTGGCCCGTGGACACGCTCCAGTTCGACCCGCGCATGGTCACCCGCGGCCTCATCGTGGACACGGAGCTGGGGAACCTGGTGAAGGCCAACCGCTTCGGCTTCGTGAAGCGGGCCATGCACGGCACGCGCATGCTGGAGTTCGGCGAGCAACGGGACGCCTACACGGGCACGCTGGTGGATCTCTCGGATCCCCGCTGGGTCTTCCTCAACACGCTGTTCTCCCTCTCGGAGGGCTGCCTCTTCGCCCAGGCCGTGGACCTGCTGGACCGAGGCGCCCTGCCCCGGCCATTCGAGTACGCCAGCCTCTACCGGCACGTGCGCTCCCGCGTGGACGCCCAACACCTGGAGGGCCACCTGAAGGCGGAGATCGCCGCCGCGCCCGAGCGCTACGTGGTGCAGGACCCCGAGGCCGCCCTGGCCCTGCTGGACCAGAAGGCCGCGGGCAAGAAGCTGATGCTCATCACGAACTCCGAGTGGAGCTTCACCGCGAAGATGATGGCCCATGCCTACGATCGCCACCTGCCGGAGGGCATGACCTGGCGCCAGCTCTTCGACCTGGTGATCGTGGCCGCCCGGAAGCCGGCCTTCTTCACGGAGCGCGGCCCCTTCTTCGAGGTGGTGGACGAGTCCGGCCTCCTGCGCCCCCTCATGGGCCCCCTGCGCCCCGGCGGGCTCTACCTGGGCGGCAGCGCCTCCCAGGTGGAGCGGGACCTGGGCATCGCCGGCGACGAGATCCTCTACGTGGGCGATCACATGTTCGGCGACGTGCATGTGAGCAAACGCACCCTCAGCTGGCGCACAGCCCTGGTGCTGCGGGAGCTGGAGCGCGAGGTGGAAGCCCTGGAGACCTTCCGCGAGACGGAGCTGAAGCTCATGGCCCTGATGCGCGAGAAGGAGACCCTGGAGGCCCGGCTCTCCCGGGCGCGCCTGGCCCTCCAGCGCCTCCACGCGGGCTACGGCCCCGCACCGGCGGCCGACGCCGCCGCGCTGGAGGCCCGGCTCCAGGACCTGCGGGGCCAGCTGGTGGCCCTGGACGCCGAGATCGGGCCCCTGGCCAAGGCCGGATCCGAGTTGGTGAACGCCCGCTGGGGCCTGCTCACCCGCGCCGGCAACGACAAGAGCCACCTCACCCGCCAGATCGAGCGCTACGCCGACATCTACACCAGCCGCGTGTCGAACTTCCTCCACGCCACGCCCTTCGCCTACTTCCGCTCGCCCCGGGGCAGCCTGCCCCACGATCCCGTGGATCAACGACCCGTGTAGACCGTGATGCCGTAGCGCTCCGGATCCCAGGGTGGGTCGCTGTTCCAGTGACCGTAGGCATGGCTGTCGTCCGTGCGGAAGCGCATGGTGTAGGTCCCCTTGGCCAGGTGGACCACCTCGTCGGCCAGACGGTTCTTCGTGGCTCCGCCGGCATGCCGCGTCTGATCGTACGCCATGGTCCAGACGCGTTTCCCCGCGGCATCCTCGATCCAGGCCTCGTCGGCCATCCCGTCGCCGCTGCCTTCGGCGATGGCATAGACCCGCACATCGCGGGCTGCCCCGAGGGTGAAGGCCGCGCTGCGGTCCTGGCCGCTGCCCACCCGCACCAGCTCCGCCAGCGCGGTCCAGGCCAGGGGCTTTGTCAGGGAGATGGCGGCCAGGTCCGCCTCCGAGGGCGCCGACAGCGTCAGGCCGTACATCCCGGGATCGCAGGGCGGCGCGGCGTTCCAGTCCGCGGGGGAGTGGGAGTCGTCCGTGACGAAGGCCGCTTCGTAGTCGCCGGGCGGGAGCGTGACCGTCTCCACCTGGCGGCGGTTCTTCCGCGCCCCGCCGGCGAACTGGGCCTTGTCCATGCTCATCTCCCACACGCGGACGCGGGTGCGGGCGTTGAGGATCCAGCCGTAGTCGTGCATGCGCCGGCCGCTTCCCTCGCCCTCGGCGTAGACGTGGAGCGTCACGGGCTTCCGGACATGGAAGGCCTGGGACCACTGGCCCCCATCGGTGGTGGCGGCCAGGGACACGAGGACGTTCTTCCAGCGCAGCGGGGCCTCGAAGGCCGCCACCTCAGCGGGGTTGCCGCCTGGCAGATAGATCTCCAGTCCGTAGTTCCCCACCTGCTCCTTCCAGTGGCGGAGGAGGCTGGTGCGGTCCGCTCCGAAGGCCGCCAGGAAGCCCCGGGGGCGCTGGGCCTGCTCTGAGGCCAGGCTGCGCCGGTCGATGTTGCGGGTCCACTGGGCGAGCAGCAGGCTCTGGCCGAAGCCGTGGTTGGCGAAGTAGGTCTCGTAGCTTCCGGCGGGCAGGTCCAGGTACTGGTCCGCCACGCGGTAATCCCAGTCCCGTTTCGTGTTCGCACCGTCCATCTGCCACACCACTTCGCGGGTGCTGGCGTTGAGGATCCAGCCGTAGGCGAAGAGGGGCTCCTCAGGCCGGGCGTGGACCAGGCGCCGGAGACCTCCGCCCTTGGCGTAGACGTGGATCTTCATGGGCCGCGGCAGGGTGAAGCCCTGGCTCTTCACCTCGACGGCCTCGAAGCCCTTCAAGGAGACGATGCGGGGTTCCGACTCGGCGGCGCGCAGGGAGACCGCCCCGAACACCAGGGCCAGGATGAACGCCGTGATGGCCTGCACCGTTCGGACCAGGGCGGCGGCTTCGGACATGAGGAAGGACGACATGGAACCCCCGACGGGACGCCTCCAAGGTAGGCCTGGTCGTCCTGGCCATGGCCGCGGATCGGCGAACGGTGGATCCGGACCGGCCACCGATCCGGCGCCGGGGCTCACAGGCCCTCGGGCGCTCCGGTCCCACCGCCGATCACGGCATTCAGGTAGAAGTCCAGCATAGCGGCCAGGGAGGCCGGATCCCGCCGCAGGCGGCTGCGCAGGGCCGCGCCCTCCCAGCAGTTCACCAGGAGGTCCGCCAGCTGCCGCACATCGCAACCCTCGGGAAGCTCATGCCTCTGCCGGGCCTCGTCGAGGCAGGCGGCCATGCGTGCCGCGATGGCGTCGAAGCAGGCCTCGATCTTGGCCCGGAAGGCCTCGCTCACGCCCGACAGCTCCTGGCCGAGGCCGCCCAGCAGGCAACCCATGTAGCCCTGCTCCCGGTAGGCCTGCTGGGTGAGCTCGAAGAAGGTCCTCACCCGATCGAGAGGTGGCCGCGTCCGGTCCTGAAGACAGGCGTCCAGACCCGCGTGGACCTGGGCCATGTAGGCGTCCACCACCTGGAGGGCGAAATCCTCCTTGTCCTTGAAGTGGTGATAGAAAGAGCCCTTGGGGATCCCCGTGGCCGTGAGCAGGGCTTCGATGCCCAGGCCGTTGTAGCCGCGTTCCAGGAGCATCAGGAGCCCCGCCTCGATCAGGTGCTGCTTGGTGGCGTGCGTCATCCCCTCGTCTTCTCGATCAGGTGGTCGATGACGCAGGTGTGTTCGTGCTGGGGGCTGAACATGATGAGGTCCGCGTCGGCGTCCACCCGCACATTGTGTCCGGGCGGCCAGTAGAACAGGTCGTCGGCGGCCACAGTCTCCTGGCGCCCCGCCGCGTCCGTGGTGGTGATCCGGCCTTTCAGCACGAACCCCCAGTGCGGGCACTGGCACAGGTCGCCGTCCAGGCCCTTGAACAGCGGCGTGGTATCCACACCCGCCGCCAGGCTGAAGTACTCCCCGCTGAGCTTCCCGTAGCCGTTCGTGTCCCCGAAGTCCCTCTGCTGGCGCATGGTGACCCCCGGTACCTGCAGCGCGATCGGGACCGCATTCTTGGCGATCTTCATACATTCTCCTTGTTTTTTTCATGCATTAGACCGACCAGTCCAGTGACACGATAGGCCGCCGTCACCCTTCGTCAACCAGACAAGAGCAAAAAAATAATCAATCACCATCAATGCCTGTTTAATCCAATTCAATACAGCGTTTCGAAAGCACCCGTGGCAGGGATTCCCGGAAGGATCGGTGGGAGTCCGGTCGCATTCTTTCAAAAAAAGCAACCAATGGGTTGCATCATCCTCTGGCCCGCTTAACATGCAACCAGGAGGTTACACATGACGGCATCGAGCACCGACTGTATCAGGAAGGAGATCCATCTCCGTGCGCCCCGGACACGGGTCTGGAAGGCACTGTCGGACGCCGAGGAGTTCGGCACGTGGTTCGGGATGAAGCTGGAGGGGCGCTTCGTGCCCGGCTAGCCGGTCTTCGGACGGATCACCCACCCCGACTACTCGCACATCCACGTGGAGATGAGGATCGAGCGCATGGAAGCCGAGCGCCTCTTCTCCTACCGCTGGCACCCCTATCCCATGGACATGAAGCGGGACTACTCGGTCGAGCCCATGACCCTCGTGGAGTTCCACCTCGAAGCGGCCGAGGGCGGCACCCTGCTCAAGGTGGTGGAATCCGGCTTCGACAAGCTGCCCCCGGACCGGCGCGACGAGGCCTTCCGCATGAACGACGGGGGCTGGACGAGCCAGCTGGTCAGGATCGAACGCCATGTCACGAGCTGAGGCCCTCTCCCCCACGCGGCTGAGGGACGCGGCCCCGCTCTTCGCCGCCCTGGGGGATGCCACGCGCCTGGGCCTGCTCGTGAGCCTCTGCTCTGGCGGACCGCTCACCGTCACGCGTCTCAGCGGCCAGTTCGACGTCTCCCGACAGGCCATCACCAAGCACCTCGACGTGCTGGCCGAGGCGGGGCTCGTCAAGAGCAGCCGCCGGGGACGGGAGCGCATCTGGACCTTCGAGCCCAAGCGCCTCGAGGATGCCCACCAGTACCTGGAACGCCTGTCCAGGGAGTGGGACGTCGCCCTCGGGCGGCTCAAGGCCTTCGTCGAAACCTGATACCCGTCTGGCCTCCGGGAACAGACACCCGTCCCCGATGCCTCCATCTCCTGCTTCCAAGCGGGCGGATCCCCGTCTGCCCCGCCCGACCAACCCGCGCCACCGGCGCCCTTCTCGAGGAGGACCCATGTCCCAGCCCTGGACCACGCTCTTCTCCCTCAACCGTCAGGTCCTGATGGCCAGGAACCTGGCCGACGTCACCCAGGATCAGGCGGACCAGCCGCCGGCGCCCCACGTGAACAGCATCACGTGGATCCTCACCCACCTCGTGGAGAACCGGCGCTGGCTCCTGGAAACCCTGCTTGAGTCCGGCGACTGGCCGGCGGCGACCGGGCCCCGGTTCCTGGCGCAGCTCGAGGCCGCGATGGACGAGACGCAGGCGGCCCTGGCCGAGGCCTTCGACGCCGTCGCCGACTGGCGCGAACCGCGGATTCATCCCGCCATGCAGGTTCCCCTCCCTCTGGAGCAGATCGTGGGCACCTTCCTCATGGAGGAGGCCTACCACCTGGGCCAGATCGGCACCGCCCGGAAGCTCATGGGGATGCCCGGCGCGATGAAGGCTCCGGAGACGGCGAGGGTCTAGCCGGAGGTCCCCCGCACCGGCGTGGAGACGTCCCCGCCTGTGCGGGCCACCCCCCCCTTTCATCGACACGAGGAAAGAAGATATGACTCATCCCACGATCGGAATCATCGGTGCTGGGAGCATGGGAGGAATCCTTGCGCGCCACCTTGCCGAACTCGGCCATCGTGTCTTGATCGCGAGCTCGAGAGGTCCTGAGAGCCTGACGGCGTTCGCAGCCGATACCGGCGCGACCCCCGCTCCCGTGGCTGATGTCGCACATGCCGGAGACATCCTCATCCTTGCGATTCCCACGAAGGCTGTCCCCCATCTTCCACATGGGTTGCTTTCAAGTCTCTCGAGCAGCACTGTCGTCATCGATATCGGCAACTACCATCCCGAGCTCCGCGATGGCCGCATCCACGCGATCGACCAGGGGCTGACCGACAGTCAGTGGGTCGCGCAGCAGATCGGCCATCCCGTGATCAAGGCATTCAACAACATCTACGCCGGGAGCCTCGCCGGAAAGGGGGCTCCGAAGGGGACAAGGGGGCGCAAGGCCCTCTCGGTCTGCGGCGATTCTGCTGAAGCCAAGGCGACCGTGCTCGGCCTCGTCGACGATCTCGGCTTCGATCCCATCGATGGCGGTGCTCTGCGCGAGTCCTGGCGGCAGCAACCCGGAACGCCAGCCTACTGCCGCGATCTTGATGCGGCCTCCCTCCGGCGTGCGCTCGCCGAGGCCGACCAGAACCGAACCGTCCAGTACCGCGCCGAACAAGAGGCTCGTATCAGGCGATCTTTGCCAGGCCGCGAAGGATAACCCGACCGAAGCGAATGGCGATCACGGCGACAGCCAGAAGCGTCAACGGTTGACGCTTCTGGCGTCGTTAGGCCTCACTCCGCCATCCCGGCCCACTCCGCCAGCACGCGCTGGGCCTGGATCACGGGGCCGCCCTCACTGGGTGGCATCGGCAGCAGCACGGCGCCGTCGGGGTTCATCTGGGCGTCCTTCCGGGCGCGGATCCAGACCAGGAGCTTGGCGGCGTCCACGGGCGTCTGGGGGCTGAGGCGCAGCTTGAGGCGGCCGGACTGCACCGTGACCTCGCTGACCGCCAGGTGCTGGGCCCGCAGCTTCACCTTCAGCACTTCGAAGAAGCGCTGGGTGTCGGTGTCGTCCTCAGGCACATGGCCGAAGCGGTCCTCCAGATCCAGGCGGTAGAGGTCCAGGTCCTTCTCCTCCCGAAGGCGCGAGATGCGCTTGTAGGCCACGAGCCGCTCGGCGGCCTGGTCGATCCAGCGGCGGCTGAGCTGGGCGCCTGGCGCCAGGCCGTCCACCTTCACTTCGAAGGCGGTGCTGGGCTGGCCTTGCAGTTCCTGGAGCGTCTCTTCCAGCAGCTTCACGTAGAGCTCGAAGCCGATGTCGTGGATGTGGCCGGACTGCTCGCCGCCCAGCAGGTTGCCCGCGCCGCGGAGCTCCAGGTCCATGGCGGCGACCCGGAAACCGGATCCCAGCTCCGAGAAGTCCTCGAGCGCCTGGAGGCGCTTGCGGGCGTCCTCGCTGATCTCGTGCTTGGGGGGGATCATCAGGTAGGCGTAGGCGGGCACGTCGCTGCGGCCCACGCGGCCCCGCAGCTGGTAGAGCTGGCTGAGGCCGAAGGCGTCGGCCCGGTGGACGATGAGCGTGTTGGCGTTGGGCACGTCCAGGCCGTTCTCCACGATGGTGGTCGCCACCAGTACATCGATGCGGCCTTCCATGAAGCCGAGCATCACCTGCTCCAGGCCCTCGTCGCTCATCTGGCCGTGGCCCACGGCCACGCGGGCGTCGGGCACCAGCTCACGCACGCGCGCGGCGATGCTGATGATGGACTCCACGCGGTTATGCACGAGGTAGACCTGCCCGCCGCGGCGCAGCTCGAACTGGACGGCGGTCTGCACCAGCTCGTCGCTCCAGGGTGCCACCACGGTCTCGATGGCCAGTCGGTCCTTGGGTGGCGTCTCGATGAGGCTGATCTCGCGGAGGCCCGTGAGGCTCATGTGCAGAGTTCGGGGGATGGGCGTGGCCGAGAGCGCGAGTTGGTCCACGTTGAGGCGCAGCTTCTTCAGCTTCTCCTTGTGGCCCACGCCGAAGCGCTGCTCCTCGTCCACCACCACGAGGCCCAGGTCCGCGAACGTCACGCGGGCGCCCAGCAGCTGGTGCGTGCCGATGACGATCTCCACCTTGCCGTCGGCCACCTCCTGGAGGATGCGCTTCTGCTCCGCGGCATCGACGAAGCGGTTGAGCATCTCGATGCGGATGGGGAAGCCCGCGAAGCGCTCCTTGAATGTGCGGAAGTGCTGGAAGCAGAGCACGGTCGTGGGGCACAGCACGGCTACCTGGCGGCCTTCGAGGGCCACCTTGGCGGCGGCGCGCATGGCCACCTCCGTCTTGCCGAAGCCCACGTCGCCCACCAGGAGGCGGTCCATGGGGCGCGGCGACTCCAGGTCCGCCTTCACGGCCTCGATGGCCTCCACCTGGTCCGGCGTGGGCGTGAAGGGGAAGCTGGCATCGAAGGCGGCCATGTCCGGCCCATCCGGCGGGTAGGCGTGGCCCTTCTCCAGTTTCCGCTGGGCGTAGAGCTTCAGCAGCTCGTCGGCCATGTCGCGGATGGCCTTCTTGGCCTTGCGCTTGACCTTGGCCCAGGAGGCACCGCCCAGCTTGTCGAGCGGCGGCAGGTGGCCCTCGGCGCCGGTGTAGCGCTGCACGAGGTCGGCCCGCTCCAGGCTCACGTTGAGCTGGCCGCCGTCGGCGTAGCGCAGCTGGAGCACCTCCAGCTCCTCGCCGCCCACGGTGAGGGTGGCGAAGCCCACGAACTCGCCGATGCCGTGATCGAGATGCACCACGCGGTCGCCGGGCTTGAGGTCGCGGAGGTCCGAGAGGAAGGCCGCGCTGCGGAACTTCTTCGGCGCCGCCTGGATGGCCTTGCACCCGAAGACCTCGCGCTCCGTGAAGAGGGCGAGGCGGCACTCCTTGATGAGCACGCCGGCGCTGAGGTTCAGCCGGAGGGCCCGGCAGCCCGTCTCGGTGCCATAGGCCTGGGGCAGGTCGTAGTCCCGCAGGAACTCCGCGAAGCGGTCCCGCATGCCCGGCGTGCTGCCCGCCAGCACCACCCGGAAGCCCGTGAGGGCCAGCTCCTGCACCTGCTCCGCCAGGTCCGGCAGGCGCCCCTGGAATTCCCGCAGGGGCTGGACCGTGACGGGCACCGTGGCTTCGCTCTGCCACTCGGTGAGGGCCACCGTGGGCCGGCTGGGGTCCGAGGGGAGGAAGCGGTCCTCGAAGTCGGGGCACACCACGCCGCCCCGGCGAAGGGTGGCCAGGCCCTCCTCGATGCGGGCCCGTTCGGCTTCGCGCAGGGCCTCTTCCCAGGCGGGATCGAGGCGCACCCGCAGGCAGGGCGGCATCCAGTGCACCAACTGCCCTTTGGGCTGGGCCAGCAAGGGATGGAACAGCTCCTCACCGGGGAAGTGGCCGTGGGTGGCCAGCCGCGCCTTGCGGAAGGCCAGGTCGTCCTCGGGTTCGGCCGTGCGGTCCGCCCGGGAGGCCACGGCCGCCAGCAGGGCCTGGCCGTCCCCCCGCTCCCCCTCGAAGCGGGGATAGAGCGTCAGCGATTCCAGGGATTCGCCCGTGCGGCGCTGAGTGTCGGGGTCGAAGGGGCTGAGCCGCTCCAGCTCGTCGCCGAAGGTCTCCAGGCGCAGGGGCTGGTCCAGGTGGTCCGGCCAGAGGTCCACCACCATGCCACGGGAGCTGAACTCGCCCGGCGCGGCGGCCATCTCCGTGCGGCGGTAGCCCAGGGCCACCAGGGTTTCGAGCAGCAGGTCCCGCGGCACCTCGGCACCGACGCGCAGCTCCAGCTTCTGTTTCTGGAACCAGGTGGGATGAGGCAGGCGCTCACAGGCGGTCAGCGGCCCCGTGACCAGCACCTGCACCCGGCGTTCCAGCAGGCCCACCAGGGTGGAGAGCCGGTCCCGCAGCACCATGCCCGGCGGGCTGCTTTCGCCGCCGGCGTAGGCCGCGAAGCCAGGGAAATGGGCCACGCCGGCCTCCGGCAGCAGGGCCTGGAGATCCTGGGCCAGGGTGCGGGCCTCGGCTTCGCTGGGGGCGTCCACCCACAGGGACTGGACCCGCCCGCCCTTGGCGATCCAGGCTGCCAGCACCAGGGCCAGGGCCGGCGGCGACGCCCAGCGCAGCCGGGCCCCGGAGACCGCAAGGGCCTCCGCGGGAGCCTCGGCCAGGCGGAGCAGGTCCCTCAGATCAGCGCCGGCAGCAGTCATGGCACCTTCCAGAATGCCTCAAGAAGGCCCCGGGGACGAGCACTCATCCCCGGGGCCGTTCCTTTACGGCAGCTCAGGCGTCCGGCGCCTCCGCCAGGGGACGGACAGGTTGCAGTTCCTCCTCCCCGCGGCCCACACGCCGCCGGATCCAGGCCCAGACCTTGGCCAGGGTGAAGTCCTCGATGATCTCGAAGAAGACCGGCACCACGATCAGGGTGAGTAGGGTGGAGGTGATGAGCCCGCCCACCACGGCGCGGGCCATGGGGGCGCGCATCTCGGCGCCGGCGCCCAGCGCCAGGAAGAGCGGCAGCATGCCACCGATCATGGCGAAGCTGGTCATGAGGATGGGCCGCAACCGCACGGTGCCCGCGCGGATGATGGCTTGGCGCCGGGAGATGCCCTCCTCCCGCTCCAGGTGCAGCGCGTGATCCACCAGCAGGATGGCGTTCTTGGTCACCAGGCCCATCAGCAGGATCATGCCGATGCTCGTCATCATGGACATGGAGTCGCCGGTCACCAGCAGCATCAGCACCATACCCACCATGGAGAGCGGCAGGCTGGCCATGATGGCCACGGGGAGCTTGAAGCTCTCGAACTGGCTGGCCAGCACGAAATAGATGAAGAAGACCGCCAGCAGGAGCGAGGTGCCCATGTAGCCGGCCGTCTCCTTGCTGTCCCGGGTCTGGCCCAGGAACTCCACGCGGACCCCTTCGGGCAGCTGGCCGCCGGCCTTGAGCTGGGCCACCTTGGCGGCGGCGGCGGCGGAAACCTCGCCCAGGGTGGAGCCGTCGAAGTTGGCGTCCACTTCCACTTCCTCCATCAGGTCGTGGCGCTGGAGCTTGGCGGGGGCGATGCCCTCCTCAAAGCGCACCACCTGGTTGAGGCGCACCAGCGGGTGCTTGCCCCCGCCCAGGTCCTTGGTGCTCTGCACGGTCATGTTGGCCAGCTGCGCCGTGAAGCGGCGCTCCTGGTCGGCGAGGCGGACGCGCACATCGCGCTGCTCGCCCTTCTCGTCCTCGTACTTGGCCACCTTCTCGCCGTCCACCAGGGGACGGACCATCTGAGACACCAGGGCCGGGCTCACGCCCAGGTCCGAAGCGGCCTTGCGGTCCACCACGAGCCGCAGCTCGGGCTTGCCGCTGTCCAGGCTGGTGGTGACGTCCACCGCGCCAGGCACGCTGCGAAGGGCCTCCTTCACCAGGGGCACGGCCTGGATGACCGCGTCCCGCTCCGGGGCCTGCACGGCCACCATGATGGGGAAGGTGGTGCCCCAGTCATTGGCCGTGCCGATGGCCGCGTCCACGCCGGGCACCGAGCGGAAGGCCTCCCGGATCTGACGGCGGATCACCACATGGTTCGGCCGGTGGCCGTTCTTCAGCTTCACGTAGATGCCGCCGGAATCCACGGTGCCGTTCAGGCCCGTGCCGATGGTCGTGTAGGCGAAGTCCACGCCGGGCACGGACTGGATGGCCTTCTCCAGGGCCAGGGCCTTCTCGCGAGTGGCCGCGAGACTGGAGCCGGGCTCCGCCTTGAAGGTGGCCTGGAGGTCGCCGCGGTCGTAGTCGGGCATGAAGTTGTTGCCCAGAAGGCCCGAGAGCATCATGGCCAGCACGAAACTGCCCACCCCCGCGAGCATCACCGTCCAGCGGTGGCCCATGGCCCATTCGATGGCCGATTTGTAGAGAAGCTCCCATCGGTCCAGCATGCGTCCGAAGGCCTCCACGGCCCGCATGATGGGGTTCCGACCCTGGTAGTGCACATGGCCGTCGGAGCTCTTCTCGTGCTCGGGATCCGGCCAGACGGCGCTGAGCATGGGATCCAGTGTGAAGCTCACGAACAGCGACACGGCCACGGCGAAGGCCACGACGATGCCGAAGGGGAAGAAGAACTTGCCCACGATGCCGCCCATGAAGGCCACGGGCACGAACACGGCGAGGATGGACAGGGTGGTGGCGATGACGGCGGGTCCGATCTCCGCCGTGCCCTCGCGGGCGGCCGTGATGTGGTCCTTGCCCATCTCCGCGTGCCGCGTGATGTTCTCTCGGACCACGATGGCGTCGTCGATGAGGATGCCGATGGCCAGGCTGAGGCCCATGAGGGTCATGGTGTTCAGCGTGAAGTCCAGGGCCCGCATGATGATGAAGGTGGAGATCACGGACACCGGAAGCGTGAGGCTGGTGATGAGCGTGGAGCGCCAGCTCTTCAGGAAGAAGAACACGATGATCACCGTGAGCAGTCCGCCCACGTAGATGGAGACATTCACGTCGTCCACGTTGTCGATGATGAAGCGGGCATTGTCCTTGGCCGTCACCACCTCGACGCCCTGCTGAGCCAGCTCGGGCTTCAGCTCTTCCAGGGCCTTCTCCACCGCGGTCACCATGGCCACGGTGTTGCCCCCGGTCTGCCGCTGGATCTCCAGGGCCACCACGTCCTTGCCGCCCAGGCGGGCGAGGCTGCGCTTCTCCTTGATGCCGTCCACTACCGTGGCGACTTCCTTCAATTCGATAGGCCGGCCTTCCTTGTTGCCCACGACCACGTGCTCGAAATCCCCCACGGCCCGGGCCTTGGCATCGACCTTCACGGACATCTCGCGACTGCCCTGGAGCAGGTTGCCACTGGGGATGGCCATGGTGTCGCCGCCCAGGGCGTTCTTCACGGCCTGGAGGGAGAGCCCCTGGGACTCCAGCTTCTGGGGATCCACCTGGATGAGGATTTCGCGGGTGCTGCCGCCCACGGGATCCACCTTGCCCACGCCGGGGATGTTCTCGATGCGGCGCTTGAGGAAGTCCTCGGCGATGCGGGTCAGCTCCCGGTCATTCATGTCCGGATGCTTCGCATCCGGTTTCACCACCAGGGAGAGCACCGGAAGCTGAGCCGGATCGAACTTGGAGATGACGGGCTCCTCGATGTTGCTGGGCAGGTCGCGCCGGATCTGGCCGATCTTGGTGCGCACGTCGTTGAGGGCGTTGTCCACGTTGCGGCCCAGGTGGAACTGGATCACGAGCGTGCCCAGGCCCTCCTGACTGGTGGAGCTGATTTCCTTGATCTTCTCGATGGGATTGACGGCCTCCTCGATCTTGCGCACCACGTCCTGCTTGACGGACTCGGGGCTGGCGCCGGGGTAGACGACGGAGACGGTGACGGTGGGAATGTCGGTGTTGGGATACTGGTCGATGCCCAGGGTCTTCACGGAGAAGAGGCCCAGCACCACCAGCGCCAGCATGATGCAGACCGTGAAGACGGGCCGGCGGATGGAGAAATCGGACAGGAACATGGGTCACTTCCCTCCCGCGGCAGAGCCGCCATTGGCGCTGGTTGGGGCGGCGCCAGCCATCACGCGGAGACGGCTGCCTTCGCTCACGAGGTCCTTGCCGTTGTCGACCACCTGGGCGCCGAGGCCGAGGCCGCTCACGGGACGATAGCCGTCCTGCTCGGGCCCCAGCACCACCTTGCGGCGGCGGGCGACATCCTGCTCGGCGACGTAGACTTCCGCATCCCGGTCCTGGGCCTTCACCAGGGTGGCCGGCAGGGCCGGGGCCTTGGTCTCGCCCTCCCCGAGGATGACGCCCTCCACGAAGAGGCCGCCCTTCAGCGTGCCGTCCGGATTGGGGACCTCGACGCGGACGCGCAGGGTGCGGCCATCCTGGGAGAGGCTGGGGCTCACCTGGGCCACGCGACCCTCCACGAGACGGTCCACGCCGATGCTGCGGAAGGTGGCCTTCTGCCCCACCTTCACCTGGGCCATGGCCTCGGCGGGCAGGTCGGCCCGGATCTCCAGCTTGCGGTTGTCCACCACCTCGAAGGCCGTCTGGCCGGGGCTCAGCATCTCGCCGGGCTGCACGGCGCGCCGGGCCACCTGTCCCGCGAAGGGCGCCACGAGGCGGGCCTTGCGAAGCCTCAGGCGGGCCAGGCCCAGGTTGCTGTCGGCGGCCTGGGCGGCGGCCTGGGTGGCGTGGAAGGCGGTCTCCGCCTGCTGCGCCGCCTGGCGGGTGATGCTGCGCTTCTCCAGCAGGGCCACAGAACGGTCGTTGTCGCGCTGGGCCTGGAGGGCCTGGGCCTTGGCCTGGGCGGTCTGGGCTTCGGCGGCCTGGACGCCCAGCACATAGTCGTCCTCGTCCTGGACGCCCAGCAGGGCCCCGGCGGCGACGCTGTCGCCCTCCTGCACGAGCACGCGGGTGACACGGCCCGCGACCTCGGCCTTCAGCTCGGCCCGGTTCACGGCCAGCAGTGTGCCGGTGAAGGCCACGGCGGGCCGGAAGCTGCGCTCCTGGACCGGCACCAGGGTGACGGCCACGGAACCTTCGGCCTTCACGGCGGCCTGGTGGTCCAGCTCGGCATTGCGCTTGCCGCGGTGGAAGGTGGCGGCCCCGGCGATGATGGCGGCAGCGAGCCCGGTGGTGATGATGAGGGTTTTGCGGTTCATGGTCGACTCCAGCAATCGTCGGGTTCGTTACAAAGGAGCGAGGCCCAGCGCGCGGCGCTGGTCGAAGCGGGCGGACCAGAGGCCCAGCTCCGCGCGGCGGCGCTGGCTCTCGGCCTGGCGCTCGGCCCGCTCGGCCTGGAGGAGGTCCAGCGATGTGATGAGGCCCTGGTCGAAGGACTCGCGGCTCATACGCAGGGCCTCGACGGTGGCGTCGTGGGCCTTGCGGGCGGCCTCATCCAGGGCCGTGGCTTTCTCCAGCTCGCGGTCCGCCGTGCTCTGCTCGATGGCGATGGACCGCTCGCGGTCGATGCGCGCCTGCTTCACCTGCTCGAGCTGGGCCGTGTTCTGGGCGCGCTTGCCGGAGCTGCGCAGCCCGTCGAAGATGGGGAACTTCATGGTGACGCTCACCTTCCAGGTGTCGTACGGCTCCTTGAAGAGGTTGTCGCTCTTGCTCGCCTGGTAGCCGTAGCTGGCGCTGAGGTCGAACTTGGGGCGCAGGTCCGAGGTGATGATCTTCTCGTTGGCCCGGTACATGGCCTCCTGCTGCTTCAGCTGGGCCAGCTCGCTGCGCTCGGCGCCCGCGGGCCGGGCCGAGGTTTCGGGATGGCCCAGGTCCGCCAGCGCCAGCGGCGTCTTGGGATCCAGGCCCAGCTGCCCGTTCAGCACCTCCAGGGCCCGCTTCACGTTGGCCTCGGCCTGGAGCGCCTCGGGGATCACGGCCAGCAGCTCGCTCTCGGCCCGCAGGCGGTCCAGCTCTGTGGCGGTCTGGGCCTCCAGCTTGGCCTTCACATCCGAGACGAACTGCTCGGCGGTCTTGCGGCGGGTCTCCACGACCTCCTGCTCCGCCTGGGCCTCCAGCACCGCCAGGTAGGCCTTGGCCACACCGTGGAGGGTATCCAGCTCGGCGGTGGTGAAGCCGTAGCCGGCTTCCTTCTCGCCCATCTTGGCGATGTCGATGGCCGTGCCCAGCTTGCCCCAGTAGAAGAGCGGCTGAGTGAGGTTGGCCTGGCTGGTGTAGATGCTGCGGGCGCCCACCAGGGAGCTGGGGGACAGTCCGAACTGGGCGGCGCTGTCCGCGAAACCGCTGTTGAGGATGGAGACATCCCGGGCCCGGGTGAAGTCGCCGATGAGGGTGAGCTGCGGCAGGGCATCGGCGCGGGTGCTGGTGATGAGGCCGCGGCGCTCCTCCACGCGGGCCTTGGCCGCGCGGAGCATGGGGTTCTCGTTCCGGGCCCGGGCCAGGGCGCCGGAGAGGTCCAGGCTCAGCGGCGCGCGGGGCGCGGATTCCGTGGCCAGCGCCGGAGTCCGCGCCGGAGTCGGGGCCTGGAGGGCGGGGGGAGCGAACAAGAGCATGGTCAGTTCCTCGGCTGGGGGAAGGCTTCGGGGATGCCGAGCCCACGCAGGCTGAAGTCGGTGAAGTGCCGGATGACCTCCTCGAGGTCCTCCGGATAGGCCGGGTTCCCGCGGATGAGCCGGGCGATCCCCAGGGAGTTCCGGAAATAGAGCAGCTGGCCCTGGATGCTCATGCCCATGTTCAGGAGCTCGCCCCAGGAGAGGTCCGGCCGCAGCACCTGGAGGCACTGCATCAGGTGGTCCACGTGGGGCCGGATCTGCTCCATGAGCAGGGCCGAAGAGGTCGCCCGCGGCGCCTGCATCTCCCGGGCCATGAGCGCCATGGCCGCCTCGCCCAGCGGGTCCTGGGGATCAAGGGGATCGCAGGCCATCAGGTCCTGCATGAAGGCGCGGATATGGTCCTTGAGCCGCTGGATCGCGTCCTTCCGGGCCTCCGGCCCCTCGAGGGCGGGGGCCGTGGCCAGCTCGGCCACGCGGCAGGCCTTGCGGGCGAAGATGTACCGGAGGGCCTCCAGGTACAACCCCTCCTTGCCGCTGAAGTGGTAGGTCACGAGAGCCGAGTTGGCCTTGGCCCGCAGGGCGATCTCGCGGATGCCGGCCCCATCGAAGCCCTTTTCGGCGAAGGTCAGGATCGCGGCCTCGATCAGGCGCTGCCGCGTATCAAGAGACGCGTCGGTCGGCTGTGCGTTCATGACCCCTCGTTTCCAATCAACCAATCAAACGGTTGAACAACAGGCTCCAAGAATTAATCAATCGTTTGAACCAGTCAAGGGGAAAATCGCCCTCAGGGTGTCTTAATTGATGACTTGACGGTCGTAATTAAAATTCTAGATTCGGAATCTGGAATGTGGATTCGGAGGCTCCAGTGCTGGACCGGAAGAGCCTTGAACGGCAGCAGAGACGGGATCTCCTCCTCGGGGCCGCGGGCCGGGTGTTCGGCCGGAAGCCCTTCGACGAGGCCACGATGCAGGAGATCGCCGCAGAGGCCCAGATCGGCATGCAGGGGCTCTACGAGCACTTCGCGTCCAAGCAGGACCTCTACGAGCAGGTGATGATCCACCGGGCCGAGGCCTTCTCCGCCCGGGCCGAGGAGGTCCTCCGGACCCCCCGACCGCCCCTGGAGCAGCTGCGGTCCATGTTCCAGGCCTATGCGGACCACTTCCGGGACCGGCTCATCTGGCTGCCGATGTTCATCCTCGAGCGGGTGCACTACGACTGGGGCTTCGAGTCCCGGTTCCTGCCCCGCCTCCGGGAGATCTACGAGGCCGAGCGGACGCGGCTGAAGGGCATCCTCCACCGGGCGGTGGAGGCCGGGGACCTCCAGGACCTGGATCCCGACTTCCTGATCCAGCTCTGCTTCGGCGTGCTGGAGGCCTCCCTGCACCGGAGCCACCGGACAGGAAAGGAGGAGGACCCCGGCGCCTGCGTGGAGCGCGCCATGGCCTGCTTCCTCCACGGCGCAGGAGTCCGGCCATGAGCCCGGCCATGAGATCAGCCATGAAGCCTGGAGCCGTGCTCCTGGCCTGCGCGACCCTGGCCGGGCTCCTGCGGGGCGGCGAACCGCTCAGCCTCGCCCGGGCCCTGCGCCTGGTCGACGAGCGGTCCCAATCGGCGGAGGCGGCCCGTTCGAGCCTCGCCGGGGCCCGGGAGGAGACGGCCCAGGTACGGGGCCTCTACTGGCCCGAGATCCAGATCCAGGGCGGCTACTGGACCACGGACCACCGTCCGGAGCTGCTGAGCCAGCCCATGCGGATCGGCCCGCTCACGGTGCCTTCCCAGGTCTTCCCCACCTCGGACAGCCAAGCCTGGCGCTACAAGGCCTCGGTCCATTACCTGCTGTGGGATTTCGGCCGGCGGAGCGGGGCCCTCTCCGCCTCCCGGGCCCGGGAGGAGGCCGTCGCGGGCTCCGGGGACGCCGACCTTCTGAAGGCGCAGAGCGAGGTGGCCGCCCGCTACTTCACGCTCCTGAACCTGAAGGCCCAGAAGCGCGTCCTGATCCAGCGCCGGGAGGCCCTGGAGACCCACCTGGGCCACGCCCGGGCCCTCTTCGAGCAAGGCATCGTGGCGCGCAACGACCTCCTGCGCACGGAGGTGGCCCTGCGATCGGTGGGGGACGCCGAGCACGCCCTCGACCAAGCCTACACTTCGGCCCTGGAGGGTTTGAACGTGGCCATGGGCCTGCCCCCCGGCACCGCCCAGGAGCTGCCGGAGGCCCTGGCCGGCCCGCCCGCCCTGCCCTGGGATGAGGCGCATTGCCGGGCCATGGCGCGGGAAGCGAACCCGGCCGTACGCGCGGCCCGCGCCCGGACCCGGGCCCTGTCGGACCAGGCGGCGTACCGGCGGAAGGACTTCCTGCCCACGCTGGCGGCCGAGGCCAGCCACACCTATGGCCAGAATTCCTTCCTGACCCACGAGCACGAGACGAGCCTGTTCGTGGGCCTCTCCTGGAAGCTCTTCGACGGCGGCGTCCGCGCCGCGCGGGTGCGCCAGGCGGAGGCGGAGACAGGCCGGGCCCGCCGGGACCTGCAGGAGGCGGAGCGCCAAGCCGAGACCTCCGCCGCGGCGGCCCTGCGGGCCTTCCGCCAGTCCCTGCGGGAGGTGGACACCGCCCGCCTCAACGTGGCCTCCGCCGAAGAGAACCTCCGCATGGCGGGCGACCAGTACCAGGAGGGCCTGGTGCGCAACACGGACGTGCTGGACGCGGAATCGGTGCTGGCCGAGAGCCGCAGCGCCCTGGAGGACCGGCGCTACCGGGCCTACGCCCAGCAGGCGGGCCTGCTCGCGGCGCTGGGCGAGGATCTGCCGGCCTTCTTCGAGGCGCACGCGCCCCGGGAGCAGTGAGATGGATGCGAAGACGAAGAAGTGGGTCTCCCTGGCGGTCATCCTCACGCTGGCCGTGATCGGCACCGTCTGGGCCCTGGTGCGCTGGCGCCACGGCCAGGTGTTTGTGGCCACGGACAACGCCTACGTGAAGGGGCACGTGGTGGCGGTGTCGAGCCACGTCCCCGGCCCGCTGCTCCAGGTGGCGGTCCAGGAGAACCAGGTGGTCCGGATGGGGCAGACCCTGGCCACCCTGGATCCCCGCGACTACGACGCGGCCGTGGCCCGGGCCGAGGCCTCCCTGGCGGAGGCCCGGAGCGCGCTCGCCCTGAACGAGGCGCAGATCGCCCAGGCCCGGGCCCAGGTCCAGGCCGCCGAAAGCCAGCGGACCCTGGCGGGCCTCGAGAAGCGGCGCATGGATGCCCTCCTCGCCCGGCAGTCCATCCCCCGCCAGAAGCACGACCAGGCCGCCACCGCCGAGGAGGTGGCCACGGCCCAGGTGGCGGCGGCCCGGAAGCAGGTGGCCGCGGCCCAGGGGCTGCTGGGCGTGAGCCGGAGCAAGGTCCAGGTGGCCCAGGCGGCCCTGGACCAGGCCCGGCTGCAGCGCTCCTACTGCGCGATCGCGGCTCCCTGCGACGGCACCGTGAGCCGCAAGCTGGCGGAGCCGGGCATGGTGGTGGCCGCGGGCCAGCCCCTGCTGGCGGTGGTGCCCCTCGGCCAGGAGGACCTCTGGGTGGAGGCCAACTTCAAGGAGACCCAGCTCCGGCGCGTGCGGCCCGGCCAGCGCGTGCGGATGAGGACGGACCTCGACGGCCGGATGTTCACGGGCACCGTGGAGAGCCTCTCGGCCGGCACCGGCGCGGCCTTCAGCCTGCTGCCGGCGGAGAACGCCACGGGCAACTGGGTGAAGGTCGTCCAGCGCCTCCCCGTGAAGATCGCCCTCGACCCCGGTGCCGACCCCGAGCGCAGGCTGCGCCTGGGGTTGAGCGTGGAGGCCGAGATCGACACCCGGAGCCGCTGAGACCGCCATGGACGCGCCGCGGGAAACCGCCCACAAGTGGATCGTCGCCCTGACGACCATGCTGGGGACCTTCATGGAGGTGCTGGACACCTCCGTGGCCAACGTGGCCCTGCCGCACATGAAGGGCACCTTCGCCGCGGGCACGGACGAGATCACCTGGGTCATCACCAGCTACCTCGTGGCCAACGCCATCATCCTGCCCATCACGGGCTGGCTGGGCGCCGCCTTCGGCCGCAAGCGCCTCTACCTGCTCTGCCTGGCCATCTTCACGCTGGCGAGCTTCGGGGCCGGCGCGGCGCCCAGCCTGACGTGGCTGATCCTCATGCGCGTGATCCAGGGGCTCGCGGGAGGCGCCATGGTGCCCATGTCCCAGGCCATCACGCTGGAGGCCTTCCCCCAGGAAGAGCACGGCATGGCCTCGGCGATCTTCGGCATCGGCGTGATCTTCGGCCCCATCCTCGGGCCCCTGGTGGGCGGCTGGATCACGGACAACTGGACCTGGCCCTGGATCTTCTGGATCAACATCCCCGTGGGCGTCGTGGCGTACTACCTGGCCTTCACCTTCGTGGAGGACCCGGACTACCTCCGGCGGCCCGAAGGCGCGGTGGATTACTGGAGCCTGATCTTCGTGGCCGTGGGACTCGGCTGCCTGGAGCTCTTCCTCAGCCGCGGCGAGCGCCTGGACTGGTTCGCCTCGAACGCCATGAAGGCCTGCGCGGGCCTCGCCGCCCTGGGGATCACGCTCTTCATCTGGCGCTCCCTCACCGCGGAGAATCCGCTGGTGGACCTGCGCATGTTCCGGCTGCCGGAGTTCGCCGGCGGCATGGCCATCATCTTCATCATCAGCGTCGGCCTCTACGCGGCGTTCATCCTGCTGCCGCTGTTCGTCCAGAACCTGCTGGGGTTCACCCCCACCTGGGCGGGCCTCATCCTGAGCCCGGGCGGCGTCGCGTCCGTGGTGGCCATGATCGCGGTGGGCCTGGCCATGGGGAAGGTGGACGTGCGCCTCATCGTCGCCGCCGGGGCCGCCTCCATGGCCTACTCGGCCTGGCTCCTCACGCACGTGAACCTCCAGACGGGCATGGCCTACCTCGTCACCGCCTGGATCTTCCACGGCCTGGGGCTGGGCTTCGTGTTCGTCCCCATCGCCACGGCCGCGGTCCAGCGCATCCCGCCGGCGCTCGTGGGCACGGCCTCAGGCATGTTCAACCTCATGCGGAACGAGGGCGGCAGCGTCGGGATCGCCCTCGCCAGCACGCTCCTGGCCCAGCGCGCCCAGTTCCACCACGCGCGGCTCGCCGAGCACATCACCCCGTTCAACGGGACGCTCCAGGCCAGCTACGTGAGCCTCAACCAGGGGCTCTTCCCCCGGGCGGGCCTGGATCCCGTGTCCGTGCGGGGCCTCAGCCAGGGCCTCATCGGCGCCGAGGTGACGCGCCAGTCCTTCCTCATGAGCTTCGTGGACGTCTTCGGCTTCCTCGTCGTGGTCTTCCTCCTGGCCCTTCCCTTCGTCCTGACCCTTCGCAATCCCCAAGGAGGCGGCCTCTCCCTGCACTGAGGCCGGCCCTCCACTTCTCATCGAAAGGAGCCCCACCATGACCATCCGGAGCCGGACCGCGCGGCTGGACGATGCCTCGGGAGAACTCGCCCTCTCGCTGGCCAAACTCGAGCTCGAGGCGGCCCACGGGTCCCCCGACCCCGACGAGCAGATCGACTTCGTCCGGGATCTCTCCCGGGTCGCCGTCGAGAAGCGGATCCGCCCCTGGCGCCTGCGGGCGATCCAGGCCACGATCCTCGGCCTGGCCTGCCTGGCCGGAACCACCGGTCTTCCCACCCTCTGGCCCGGTGCGCCGAGGGAGACCGCGGCCATCCTGCTGGGCCTGGCGATCCTCTTCCTGCTTCTGGCCGGGACGGGCCTGACCGTCTACCTGCGGCTCACTCAGCGCGAACACCAGTGGCTGAGCCAGAAGGAGGCGGCCATCCGGGCCGGCCGGACCATCCTGGATGAAGGCTGAAGGCCATCGGAGCAGCCCGCGCAGGTTGTGACCCATGCACCGAATTCCGCCCCGGGGCCGGGAAATCGTGATAGGAAGAAAGACGAGGTACGCCCATGCTCTTCCTGGTCTTCTATTTCATCCTGTTCGCCATCCTCCTCTTCCAGGGCACCCATGTGGCCGGCGAGGTGAAGAACCCTCTCGGCACTGTGCCCGAGGAAGTGGGCCAGGCCCCCGTGGCGTCCGCCCGGTGGGGCATCCTGCTCATCGGCCTGGGCCTCCTGGGCACGCTTGTCGGCCTGGCGAGCTTCAGCTGGACCGGCCTGGTGGCTCTCCGCCAGTCCCTGTTCTACCTGGGCCTCGGCGTCCTGGTCCTGTTCGCCCTCTGGGTGGTCTTCCTGGGCCGCAAGGCCGAGTTCATCGGCAAGCCCACGGTCATGGACGAGCACGGGCACCACTGACCGGCACCCCCGGGTTGGAACCTGAATGAGAAAAGGCGGCCCGATGGGCCGCCTTTTCGGTTGAACGGTAAAGGACTAGAGCTTCTGGACGTTGGTCGCCTGGGGGCCCTTCTGGCCCTGGGCGACTTCGAAGCTGACGCGCTGATTTTCGTCCAGCGTGCGGAAGCCGCCACCCTGGATGGCGGTGTGGTGGACGAAGAGATCAGCGCCGCCCTCATCGGGGGTGATGAAGCCGAAGCCCTTCTCGGCGTTGAACCACTTGACGGTGCCTTGAGCCATAACTGTTTCCTGCAGAACGTCTGGTGATGATGTAGCGATGACTTTCCCCAGACAAGGCCGTCATTGCGTTGATGTGAATTCCGCCCCTGGCGGGTCACGCAAAACAGCATGACAGGATTGGCGCCGTCCACCGCTTTTTTCTGCGGCCGGTCTTTTCGGGCGCCGCCCCGGGGGGCGCCCCTCGGCGCTCAGAAGCGGATCACCAGGCCCAGCCCCGTGATCCGCCGGTCGGCGCGCAGGTCCAGGTCCCCCTCCACGGATCCGCGGGGAATATGCGCGCGGGCATCCTCGAAGAACACCCGCAGCCCGAACTTCGGATAGAGGTAGGCCCGGGCGTCCACGCCGTACCGGAAGGAGGTGGCGCCCCGGTAGGTGATGTACCGGGCGTACACCCGGGATTCGAGAAGGCCGTCGACGCCTGAAGACCAGCCCGTGAGACCCACCTGGGGGACGATCCAGCTGGAGTGTTCCGACTGGCTTCGGGGGGTTGATGTGAGGGTGAGGGCCTGGAGATCCACCCGGAAGACCTGCGCGCCGAGGTCGAAGCCCAGCCACGCATCAGGGCGCCGCACGAACTTGTAGGTCCAGAGGCCCTCCAGGACCTCGACCTTCGCCTGCGTCTGGAGCGGGGTGCCCGCCGCGTAGGACCTCCCGTCAATGAGGATGGCGCGGGGCAGCACCCGATCGCCCCGGTAGCGCGCGGAATCATAGGTGAGCTGGAAGCCGTGGGCTTGGCCCTGGTATTCCAGCAGCCCCCCAAAAGGGTTCCCATCCCGCCCCAGCCCGAGGTCCGAATCCGTGTCCACCAGGGAGGCCTTCCCGTCGCGGATTCCATCGAGGCTCGCAGACAGCGAGGGCTGCACCCGCTGGAAACCCAGGGTCCAGCCCGTCAGGGCCGCACCGGACGCGCCATCAGCGCGGCCCAGCTGGGCGAAGACCGGAACGCCCAGGAGAAAGAGCAGGATTGGAGCCAGGCGCATGGACCCTCCGGTCATGGCCCATCCTACCGGTCTCTCGCGGAGATTTCCTTCCCCGATTCAGATGGCGACTAGCTTCCGGAAGGCTTCGAGGAAGTCCTTGGGCTGAGGCAGGATCTCGTCCTCCAGGGCCGGGTGGTAGGCCACCCAGGTGTCCTTGGCGGCCAGACGGCGGACCGGCGCGTCCAGGTGGAAGAAGAGCTCGTCGGCGATGCGGGCGGCGATCTCCGCGCCATACCCCCAGCTGAGGGTGTCCTCGTGGGCCACCAGCACGCGGTGGGTCTTCTTCACCGTCCGCTCGATGGCTTCCCAGTCATAGGGGCTGAGGGTGCGGAGGTCGATGATCTCCACGGAGAGCCCCTCCTTCTCGGCCTCCCGGGCGGCCTGGACCGCGCGGTGGACGGTGTTGCCGAAGGTGATGACGGACAGGCTCGTTCCTTCGCGCACGGTCCGGGCCTTGCCGAAGGGGATCATGAAGTCGGGGCCCGGATCGTTGCCCTTGTTGTGGGTCTGCCGGTAGAGGTGCTTGGGCTCCAGGAAGAGCACGGGATCGTCGCAGCGGATGGCCGTGCGCAGCAGGCCCGCGGCGTCCAGGGCCCGGCTGGGGCAGACCACGCGCAGGCCGGGGATGTGCGTGAAGGTGCTCTCGCCGCACTGGCTGTGGTACGTGGCGCCGCCCATGAGGTAGCCGGCGATGGGCACGCGCACCACCACGGGTGCCTTGAAGGCCCCGTTGGAGCGCCAGCGGATGGTGGCCAGCTCGTCGCGCAGCTGCTGCATGGCGGGCCAGATGTAGTCGAAGAACTGGATCTCCACCACCGGCTTGAAGCCACGGGCCGCCAGGCCGATGGCGCGGCCGATGATGGTGGCCTCCGCCAGGGGCGAGTTGTACACGCGGTGGCTGCCGAACTGCTTCTGCAGGCCGTGGGTGGCCTTGAAGACGCCGCCCTTCCCCTTCACCTCGCCGAGGATCTCCGTCCGGCTGGCGTCCGCCACATCCTCGCCGAAGAGGAGGATGCGCGGGTCCCTCGCCATCTCGTGCTTCAGGGTGGCGTTGACGAGGTCGATCATGGTCTTGGTGCCCGTGGCCTGGTCGCCCGCGGCGTCCTCCGTGTCGAAGGCCGCCGAGGTGGGATCCACCTCCTCGCTGTAGAGGTGCTGGTAGAAGCTTCCGGGCTCAGGCTTCGGGGCCGCGTCCGCCTCCTCCCAGGCCGCGTCGATCTCCGCCTGGACTTCCTCCTTCAGCATCTGCAGCTGCTCGGGGCTGAGATCCCCCCAGGCCACCAGCTGATGGGCGTAGATGGCCACGGGATCCCGCAGCGCTTCCGCCTCCCGCTGAGTCTTCGACTTGTAGAGCTGCTCGTCATCGGACAGCGAGTGGCTGTAGGGCCGGATGACCCGGGCGCGCACCAGGGCGGGGCCCTTGCGGGCGCGCACATGGTCCGCCGCGGCCTTCATGGCCTGGTAGCTGGCGAGGGGATCACAGCCGTCCACGTCGTCCAGGATCAGCAGGCCATGGGGCTCGTAGCCCTTGAGGAGGGCCGCCACGTTGCCGCCGGGGTACTGCACCTCGCTGGGCACGCTGATGGCGTAGCCGTTGTCCTCCACCAGGAAGACCACCGGCGCCTTCAGGTTCACGGCGTTGCTGATGCCCTCCCAGAACTCGCCTTCGCTGCAGGTGCCGTCACCGGTGGTGACCAGCACCAGCTGGTCCGGCGCCGTTCCGAGCACATCCTGGAGTCCGCCCTGTTCGGCGCGCAGCACCGCCTCTGCGGCCCCGACGGCCTGGAGGAACTGGCTGCCCGTGGGGCTGGAGGTGGTGAAGATGTTGAGCCGCTGGTTCCCCCAGTGGCTGGGCATCTGCCGGCCACCGCTGGCGGGGTCCTCCACGGAGCCCACCGAGCCCAGGAACATCTCCTTGGCGGAGTAGCCCAGGCCATAGGCCAGCGCCCGGTCCCGGTAGTAGAAGAAGAACCAGTCGTGGCCGGGCTTGAACACCATGGCGGCAGCGGCCTGGATGGCCTCGTGGCCCACGCCGTTGATCTGGAAGAAGACCTTGTTCTGGCGCTTGCCGGTGATTTCCTTGTCGTCGATGCGGCGCGCCGCATAGATCGTGCGGAAGAGACGGACGCGCTGCTCGCGGGTCAGGGTCGTGGCGGGCGCGGACAGGTCGGAACGGGCGGCCAAAGGCACTCCTCACAAGGGGTTCTGAGCCATCTGGGGCCCCTCAATCTAGCACGGAGGCCAGCCGTCTACAGATGACCCGTCTATGAGGGGGATCAAGGGGCCAATATGGGGTCATTCGAGTTGTCGACACAGACCACCACAGATCAATAAGGGACGCAAGGGTCATAAACCGCGCCTTCGAGCCTTATGGATAGAATGGGCCCTTTGCGAGTGGCCCATGCCCCTGTCCCCCTCCGAGATCCGCGCCATCCACGACCTGCCCGTGCCCGAGCTGCTCTACCGGGCGGCCACGGCCCACCGGGCCCACTGGAATGCGGAGGAGATCCAGTTCTGCACGCTGGATTCCATCAAGACTGGCGCCTGCCCCGAGGACTGCGCCTACTGCCCCCAGAGCGCGCGCTACCAGACCGCGCTCAAGGTCGAACCGCTCAAGGACGTGGAGAAGGTGCTGGCCGGCGCCGCCGAGGCGAAGGCGAACGGCTCGACGCGGTACTGCATGGGCGCCGCCTGGCGCGAGGTGAAGGACGACGCCAACTTCGACGCCGTGCTCGACATGGTGCAGGGCGTCTCCAGCATGGGCATGGAGGTCTGCGTCACCCTCGGCATGCTCAACACCGACCAGGCCAAGCGACTGAAGGCCGCCGGCTGCCAGGTCTACAACCACAACATCGACAGCAGCCGCGACTTCTACGAGACCATCATCCACACCCGCAAATTCGACGAGCGGCTGGAGACCATCGCCGCCGTGCGCGCCGCCGGCCTGGAGGTGTGCTCCGGCGGCATCGTGGGCATGGGCGAAACGGTGGACCAGCGCATCCACTTCCTCCAGGAGCTGACGGAGCTGGAGCCCACTCCCGAGAGCATCCCCATCAACCAGTTTGTGGCCGTGGACGGCACGCCGCTGGCCAACGTGGATCCCCTGCCCCCGCTCGAACTCGTGCGCATGATCGCCACCGCCCGCATCCTCTTCCCGAAGAGCCGCATCCGCCTCAGCGCCGGCCGCACGCAGATGAGCGACGAACTGCAGGCCCTCTGCTTCTTCGCGGGCGCCAACAGCATCTTCACGGGCGAGAAGCTCCTCACCACGCCCAACCCCGGCGGCAACCACGACCACTGGCTGCTGAACGCCCTGGGCATGCGGGTGGAGGGCGCCGCCGTTAAGCTGTAGGCATCATGAAGCTCATCGACGACCTCCGCGCGGAACACGACCTCATCGAGCAGGTGCTGGGCTCCCTGCGGACCTTCGTGAAGGTCCGGCTCGAGGGCCTGGGCGATCCGGCGGATGGCGTGCGCTTCATGGCCTTCTTCCGGCGCTATGCCGGGGACTTCCACCACCACAAGGAGGAGGAGGTCCTGTTCCGGGCCCTGGCGGAGCGCGCCGAGCTGCCCGCCCACCGGGGCCCCATCGCGGCCCTCACCGGGGAGCACCGGCGCATGGCAGGCCTGCTGGACGGGCTGGAAGGCCTGCTGGGCTCCGCCCTGGCCGCGGACGGGGACCGCCGCCAGGTGGAGGCGCTGGCCGTGGACTACAGCCGCTCCCTGTGGCGGCACATCGACGCCGAGAACTCGGTGCTCTACCCCCAGGGCGAAGAGCGCCTGCGCCGCTTCCATGTGCGGGACCTGCCCTCCCGTCCCATGACCGACGCCGAGGCCGCGGCGCGGGAAGGCGCCCTTGCTTTGCTCCTGGCCTACCCGCCCATGCACGATGCCGAGGTCCACCGTGGCGACGGCTGCGTCGCCTGCCCCTCCTTCGGCACCACCTGCGAGGGCCTCGAGTACGAGTGGTGGACCGAGCTGGAGTGGGAAGAGGCCGAGGAGCGCCGGGACGATTGAGGGTCCCTCCTCGACGACGGGGCTATAGTGGTCTTCCATCCACAGGCACCCCGACAGGAGGCACGCCATGACGGATCCCACGCCCCACATCGCCCAGAAGGGCCCGTACCAGGTGGAGGTCGAAGCGGGCAAGACCTACCACTGGTGCGCTTGCGGCAACAGCAAGAAGCAGCCGTTCTGCGACGGCTCCCACAAGGGCGGCCCGTTCGTGCCCCTGGCCTACACCGCCGACATCACGGGCACGAAGTGGTTCTGCGGCTGCAAGCACAGCGGCACCAAGCCCATGTGCGACGGCACCCACAAGAAGCTCTGATCCCGGGCTCCCGAAAGCAGCCGGATCACTCCGGGGCCAGCACCTGAGCCTTGAGCCCCGCCCGGAAGCGCCCCTCGGGGTTGGGCACCACGACCCGCACACGGACCCTCCCCGAGGCGTCCGCGCAGGGGTCGACCAGGGTGACCTCCCCCTCGGCGCTTCCGGCGGCGGGCTCGGTGAAGAGCACCTTCACTTTCCGGCCTGGCGGAAAGGCAGACAGGAGGCTAGGGCTCGCGGCGCACTGGACCACCACGCGGCTCAGGTCCATGAGGCGGAACATGGGCTGGGCTCCGGAGACCGCCTCGCCTTCGTCGCGGTACCGCTCGACCACGATGCCGTCCATGGGGGCTGTGACGGTGCGGAGCCGCACCTGCTCGGCGGCCGTCTCGTACTGGAGCCGCGCCAGCTCCAGGTCGATGCGTGACTCCAGGGCGCGGGCCTCGGGGATGATCTTGCTGTCGTAGAGGCGCTTGGCGCCCTTGGCCTCGAACTCCCGCCGCTCCAGCAGCGCCTTGGCCCGCTGCATCTCGAGCTCCTCCAGCTTCCCGTAGAGCAGGGCCAGGGGCTGGCCGGCCTTCACGGCCTCCCCCTCCTTCACGCGCATGTCCACGATCCGGCTCGAGACCGGAGCGCTGACCTCGACCTGGCGATAGGGGAGCACCTGGCCCTCCAGGGCCAACCCTCCGGCGGAAAGCGCCACCTGGCCGGACAGGAGCAGTGACAGGAAGCGGAAACTCGGGCCCATGTTCCTAGGGTACCGGCAACCACGGGCCCCGGGGCTCACTTGATCTTGAAGGTGAACTTCCCTTCGTGGCACTCCAGGCACTTCACCGCGGGCGCCTTGTGCTGGCGGTGGCAGTCCGTGCAGGGGTAGGGTTCGTGGGGCGAGGCCTGGGGAGGGGCATGGGGATTGGGCTTGGCGTCCTTCGTCAGGGCCTTCATGGCCGGATAGTCCCCGTGGCAGACCATGCAGGCCTCGTCCGGCACCGCCGCGGTGGTGGGCTTCTCTTTCTGGTGGCAGTCGTGGCAGATGAGCTTGGCCTTCACGTGGGGGGCCGGGAGGGACCGCTCCTGGGCCAGGCCGATCCCGGCCGCCAGCAGTCCCGACAGCCCCAGGATCCCCATCCGAAGAAGACGCATGTAGCCCCCTCATCCATGCCGCGATGCAAATGATGACCATGATATCGCATTACATTCAAGGGCCTTCCCCCTGGGGCCCCTGCCTGGAAGGCCCGTGTCCCCATGGGTAAACTGATCCATTGGGCTGGCCGCTCCGAATGCAGTCGTTCACATCGATCCAAATCGGCAAAACAGGTTTGGATCCGGGAAAGGCAAGGCAAAGATGGCAATGCATGAGATGGACAAGGCATTCGATTTCAGGACGGCGCAGACGCGCTGGTACGAAGTGTGGGAGGAATCCCGCGCCTTCGAGGCGGCACCGGAGAGCGGCAAGGAGCCCTGGTCCATCGTCATCCCGCCGCCCAACATCACGGGCAACCTGCACATGGGCCATGCCTTGGTGAACACGCTCCACGACGTGCTCACGCGGTTCAAGCGAGCCCAGGGCTTCGATGCGCTGTGGGTTCCGGGGACGGATCACGCGGGCATCGCCACGCAGATGATGGTGGAACGCCAGCTCAAGGCCGAGGGAACGGACCGCCACAAGCTGGGCCGCGACGCCTTCGAGCAGCGCATCTGGGAGTGGAAGGAGAAGAACCAGGGCGCCATCGAGCACCAGCTCAAGCGCCTGGGCTGCTCCGTGGACTGGACCCGCAACCGCTTCACGCTGGACCCCGCCCTCAACAAGGCCGTGCGCAAGGTCTTCGTGGAGAGCTACAAGGCCGGCCGCATCTACCGCGGGCCCCGCATGATCCAGTGGGATCCCGCCCTGCAGACGGCCCTCAGCGATCTGGAAGTGAAGTACGAGGAGCGCAAGGGCAAGCTCTGGTACCTGCGCTATCCCCTGGCGGACGGCAGCGGCGAGGTGGTGGTCGCCACCACGCGCCCCGAGACCATGCTGGGCGATACGGCCGTGGCTGTGCATCCCGACGACGAGCGCTACCAGGGCATGATCGGCAAGCTCATGAACCATCCCCTCACGGGCCGCCAGATCCCCGTGGTGGCCGACAGCTTCGTGGATCCCGCCTTCGGCACCGGCTGCGTGAAAGTCACCCCGGCCCACGACCCCAACGACTTTGCCGCGGGCCAGCGCCTGAAGCTGGACTCCATCACCATCATCGGCTTCGACGCGAAGATGACCGCCGCCGCCGGAGCCTACGCGGGGCTGGACCGCTTCGAGGCCCGCAAGCGCGTGGTGGCCGACCTCGAGGAGCAGGGCTTCCTCGTGAAGGTGGAGGACTACGTCCACAAGATCAGCCTCAGCGACCGCAGCGGCGCCGTGCTGGAGCCGCTGGTCAGCGAGCAGTGGTTCATGGACGTGAAGGAGGCCGCGGCCATGGCCCTGGAGGCTGTCCGCGACGGCCGCATCCAGTTCACGCCCTCGCACCACGCCGCCGTCTGGGAGCATTGGCTCACCAACATCCAGGACTGGTGCATCAGCCGCCAGCTGGTCTGGGGCCACCGCATCCCCGCCTGGACCTGCGACGCCTGCGGCCAGCTCCATGTGGAACTGGAGCAGCCCGCCGCATGCCGCGCCTGCGGAGCAGGAGAACTGATCCAGGATCCGGACACGCTGGACACCTGGTTCAGCTCGGCGCTCTGGCCCTTCAGCGTCTTCGGGTGGCCGGAGCAGACTGCGGAGCTGAAGCGCTACTACCCCACCAGCGTGCTCATCACCGGCTACGACATCCTGTTCTTCTGGGTGGCGCGCATGGCCATGGCGGGCCTCACTTGGATGGGCGACGTGCCCTTCCGCAAGGTCTACTTCAACAGCCTGGTGCGCGACGCGAGCGGCCAGAAGATGTCCAAGACCAAGGGCAATGTCATCGATCCGCTGGAGGTCATGGAGGAGTACGGCACCGACGCCCTCCGCTTCGCCCTGGCCATCATGGCCGCCCCGGGCACGGACATCGCCATGAGTCCCGCACGGCTGGAGGCCTCCAGGAACTTCTGCAACAAGCTCTGGAACGCGTCACGGTTCGTGCAGATGAACCTCGGGGCGGAGGTCACGCTGGCGACGGATCCAGAATTCGGCGAAGCCGAATTCTGGATGGCAGGAAGACTGCGTGAGGAGCTCACATCGGTCACTGAGTCCATCGAGGCCTTCCGCTTCCACGATGCCGCCGAGCGCCTCTACCACCTGGTCTACGACGACTTCTGCGCCACCTACATCGAGCTGGCCAAGGTGCAGCTCCAGAGCGGCACGAAGGCCCAGAAGGCGGCCATCCTCCACTTCCTCGACATCCTGCTGCGGGCCCTGCACCCCTTCGTACCCTTCCTGACGGAGGAGATCCACGAGGCGGTGATGGTGGAGCGCCTGCCCGCCGGAGAGCCGAAGCTGCTGGCCCAGCGGCCCTGGCCCATCGGTGAGGCCCTCCTCCAGGCGGAGGGCGGGGACGTCACCCTCATCCCCCGCCTCCAGGAGGTGCTCTCCGCCTTCCTGCGCCTCAAGGCCGAGCAGGGCGTGGATCCCGCGAAGCGCGTGGCGGCCTTCTGCTCGCTCTCCGAGCTGGCGCCCTTCAGCGAGGCCCTGAAGTCCATCGCCCGTCTGGAGTCCGTCACCTTCACGCAGGGCGACCTGGCCTCGTCCACCCGCGCTGTGGCCGTGGTGGCCGGCGGCGCCGTGGCCCTGGAACTGGCGGGCCTCAAGGATCCCACCGCCGAGAAGGCCAAGCTGGAGAAGGAACTGGCCAAGCTGGAGAAGGAGCTGGAGCCCCTGCGGGCGCGCCTCGCCGACGAGAGCTTCGTCACCAAGGCCCCCGAGGCCGCCGTGGCCAAGCTGCGCGGCCAGGCCGAGGAGAGGGAGCAGCGCCTGGCCCAGGTGAAGGCGCTGCTGGGCTGAAACGATTCCTGAGGCACGGCACCGCCTCCCGACCGGAGGGCGGTGCCGTACCCCAGGGACCGGCTCAGTTGCCGCCGCCCGAGCCCCCGCGTGCCTTCCACTGGAACTGGTGAGGCCACTTGGCCTGCTGGGTGACATCCTGGAATCCTGTGTGGCAGACGTTGCAGGCGGAAGGCTGGTTGTCGCCCGCGGCAGTGTGCTTGTGGGCGAATTCGCTGAACCCGCCCCCCTGGTTGGAGCTGTGGCAGGCGGCGCAGCTGGCGATGGCCTTGGCCTTGCCCTGGTACTGGATGGCCTGGGCGTTATCCGAAGGCTGGGAGGTGGGCACCATCGCGTGGGGGCTGCCGTGGCAGGCGGAACAGTAGAGATTGCCGTGGCCCCGCGCGTTCCGGTAGAGCGCGGAACCCGTGTCCACCTCGGCGACGCCGCTGTGGCAGGTCACGCACTTGGGCTCGCTGGCCCAGGGCACCCGGGTGCCGCTCTTGATGGTGTTCGCCACGTTGGCCATGTCCCCATGGCAGGTCGTGCAGTTCCCGTCAGTCGCGGTGTGGGCCAGGCTCCGGTTGCACTTGGTGGTGGCGCCGGGATGGCAGTCGTAGCAGGCGGCGCCGCGGGTGGCGTGGAAGCCGTGCACGGCCTGCGAGAGGTACATCCCCGAGGAGCCCGGCCCTGAAGTGCCGAGGGCCGGACTGCCGTGGCAGCTGGCGCACAGGACAGGCTTGCTCGCGAAGAGTTGGGTGCCGTGGGCCGCGTCATGCTTCCGGAGCACCTCGTTCAGGGCATCGCCGCCGTGGCACTTCGAACAGCTGATCTCATCCGAGGTGGGCACCGTGGTCGTGGTCTGGGCCACCACCTTGCCGCTGGTGTCCTTCACCGTGATCTCGCCCACCTGATAGGGGTTCCACACACCCTTGTCATCGATGGGCGTCAGCGGGATGCCCGAGGCCAGGAAGTGGTCGCCCTTGGCCAGCATGGTCCCGGAAAGGCCATTGTTCACGGTCGGATCATCGAGATTGAGGCCCTTGTCCGCGGGAAGGGACACGCCGAACAGCTTCTGCATGTTCGTCCAGAACTGCCCGAAGCTCCCCTTGGTCGAGGACTTGGTGTTGTTGAGGATCCGGTAGCTCACCGTGACGCCGGAGGTGACGGGCTGGGGCGGGTTGCCCCGCTTCACCACCTGGGCCACCACCGTGTTGTAGGGGGGCAGGATCACCGCGGCGTCATAACTGGGGTTCAGGCAGTGCATGCCGAGGTCGTTCCAGGCCAGCACCACGTACCCGGAGGAGCCGGTCCGGTTGGGCAGGGCCCTCTGCTCTGGCGTCAGCGCAGTGGAAGCCGCCGGAGCGTCCGGCTTCGAGCCGCCGCAGGCGGCAATGAGGCCTGCGAGCGCCAGGGCCGACGCGGCGCCGGCGAAGGTCTTGAAGGCAGTCCGAGTCATGGGTCCTCCCAGGAAGGAGTGGAGCGTGGTGGGGATGGACGCCCTGGAAACGAAGAGCCACGGACGCCGGGATGACCGACGGTACGATCTGCGTCATGACTTCGCCATATGACTTAAATCACATATTATTATATAGTTACAACTGTGGAACCGAACCTAGCACCTTGGACCTACCGGCCCGGCCCCATTCGTTCTGTCCCGCTTCCCGGGTGCTAGTCTTGAGTCATGACGAAGATCTACTACGCCGGCCAGGATGTGGATGCCCCCTGCGGGCGCTGCGGCGGCGAGACGCGCCACCAGGTCCTGACCGTGACCAATGGCGTCCCCGACAAGCTCATCTGCGGAAACTGCCGGTCCGTGCACAAGTTCCGCGCGGCCAAGCCGGAGCCCCTGCCCCGCGCTCCCCGGATCCCCGCGGCCGCCAAGGTCGGCGGACCCAGGCCCGGCTCGCTGGTGGCCCAGTTCCAGGAGGCCGTGGCCCGCGAACAGGGCGGCGCCCAGGCCCGACCCTACTCGGTGGCCGAACGCTGGGAGGAGGGCGCCTGGATGGACCATCCCGCCTTCGGCCTGGGGCGCGTCCAGCGGCGCATGGGCCGCAAGGTGGACGTGCTCTTCAAGGACGGCCTGAAGACGCTGGTCAGCGCATGACCCAGGATGCCCTCCTCGAAACCAGCTCGCCCGCGCTGCGGGAGCTGCGCTTCGCGGTGCTGGACCTGGAGACCACGGGAGGAAGCCCCAAGGCCCGCTGGGGCAAGGACGGACGGTTCATCCAGCCCTCGGAGATCACCGAGGTGGGCATGGTGCGTCTCTCGGGCCCGGTGGTGGAGGACCGCTTCTCCAGCCTGGCCGCCATCCAGGGCTTCCTGCCGGAGGAGATCCAGCGCCTCACGGGCATCAGCCTGCCCATGCTGGCGGGCGCGCCCCCCTGGGAGCAGGTGGCCCTGAAGCTGGCGCCGAGGCTGGAAGGCCGCGTCTGGGTGGCCCACCACGCGCCCTACGACGGCAGCTTCCTCAAGGCCTGGCTGCCCGAGGGCATCTGGCGGCGCCACCGCCTCGTCTGCACGCGCCTGCTGGCCAAGAAGCTCATCCCCGAGCTGCCCCGGCGGAGCCTGGCGGAACTCTGCGAGTTCCTCGGTATCACGAACACCCGGGCCCACCGGGCCCTGCAGGACGCCGAGGCCACAGCCGAGGTGCTCCAGCATCTGCTGCAGCGCGCGGAGGACCGGGGCATGGACGGAGAGGCCTTCCTCGCGGCCGGCGAAGTGGCCTGGAACAAGGTCTGACGGGCTACGGGATCATCTTCTTCGCCTTCTCGGCGGAGGCCTTGGCGTAGTAGGTGCAGACCCCTTTCTTGGCGTCGGGCGCGATGCCGGCGGCCTTGAAGGCCTCCTTGAGCTTCTTCTCGGGCACGCCCAGATCCTTGGCCCAGGCCGATGCCGTCTTCAGATCCTCCGCCATGGAAGCCTCCCTCCGGCCCCTGGGCCGGCTCCCGAAGGATAGCGGTACACTCCCCGCATGGATCTCACCCGCTTCCTCGATCTCGTCCGCACCCAGGGCTGGCAGGGCTGGTCCCTGTGGGCCGTCCTGCTGGCCCAGGCCCTGCTCTGGGTGGGGCTGGTGCGCCTGCACCTCTCCCTCCACCGGGAAGAAGCGCCCTGGGAGGAATGCATCGGGAAGATCCGCAGCGCCTTCCTGCGAAAGCTGAACGGCGAGGAGGAGATCCAGGAGCTGAAGGTCCACCGCTACGCGCCCCTCGTGGACCAGCTCCTGGCCCTGCACTTCGCCGAGGAGAAGAGCGAGCGCTTCGACCGCTGGCTGCTCCTGCGCTGGAAGGTGAAGGAGGGGCTGCGCCCCTTCTGGATCCGCTGGGGGCATCTCATCATCGCCTTCGGGGCCGTCACCTGGTTCCTTCAGGGGTTGCGCCTGGACCTGGGCACGGAGGTGCTCAAGCGCACGCCCGTGGATCCCCGCATCCTCTGGGTCTGGCTGGGCTACGCCATGATCCTCGCCTGGAAGATCGTGCGCCTCCACGGCAACCTCGAGCGCGTCCAGCGCAGCCTGCTGCTGCCCCGGCGGGACGAGTAGCGCCATGTCCTTCCTGATCCAGCCCTTCCAGCCGGACCTCGAGAACCAGGTGCTCGACCTGATCCTCCCCATCCAGCAGATCGAGTTCGGCGTGCCCATCACCGCCCGGGACCAGCCGGACCTGGCGCGGATCCCCGAGGTCTACCAGACGGGCCGGGGTGGATTCTGGGTGGGCCTCGCGGAGGGCCATGTGGTCGGGACGCTCGGCCTCATCGATTTCGGAAGCGGAGGCGCCCTGCGGAAGATGTTCCTCCGCAGGGACCATCGCGGCAGCGGGCTGGCCCAGGCCCTCCTCGACACCGCGCTCGACCACGCCAGGAACCACGCCCTCCCGGGCCTCTGGCTGGGCACCCTCCCCCACATGGGCGCCGCCCACCGTTTCTACGAGCGCAACGGGTTCCGGCGCGTGGGGCCGGAGGAACTGCCCTTGGACTTCCCTCGCATGGCCGTGGATACCGTGTTCTACACATTGGATCTCCTCCGTGCGTCGCGGTGAGGCGGCCCGCCGCCTGGGCCTGAGGGCCGAGCGGCTGACGCTCTGGCTGCTCTGGGCCCGGGGCTGGGACCTGGTGGCCTGGCGGCAGAAGCTGGGCCGGTATGAATTGGACCTGCTTCTGAGCCGCGGGCCGGAGCTGCGCCTGCTGGAGGTGAAGGCCCGGCGCCCCGGCGCCTGGGTGGGCGCCGACACGGCCCTGGAGCCCGAGCAGCGCCTCCGTCTCCAGCGGGCCTTCCGCGCCTGGCTCGACCGGGTGCCCTGGCCCGGGGGGGTCACCTTCCAGCGGGTGAGCTGGGCCGGCCTGCGGTGCCGCTTCCATCCCCCGGAGCGCTGGGACGCCCTCAAGCTCCGCCCCTGAGGCCACCCGGAACCCTCGTCCCCGGCCGACCGGTACCGGGACAGCTCCGCGTGGCACAACCCTCGCCCCACACCCACCGGGTGTCGGTATGTTGACCTTCCAGGACTGTCTGCTTCCATCACGGGCCCGCTCGGCCCGTCGGTCGGGCTCAGCCGCCTACGGCCTTCCGCCGGAGCAGGCCGGGGCGTCCGCATGAGCGACCACCCGGTTCCCCGGCTCCGCAGCCTTCCTCTGGGCCAGGGCAGCGAGGCGCCCATGTTCGCCGCCCGGGTCGTGGCCATCACCTCCGGCAAGGGCGGGGTGGGAAAAAGCAATGTCACCGCCGGCCTGGCCATGACCTTGGCCCGGCAGGGCCAGCGGGTGGTGGTCATGGATGCCAATTTCGGCCTCTCCAACCTCGACATCCTCCTGGGCCTCTCGCCTAAATACACGCTGGAGCACGTGTTGCGCGGCGAGAAGGTGCTGGAGGAGATCCTCGTCGAGGGACCGATGGGTGTGCATATTCTGCCCACAGGCAGCGGCCTCCAGGAGCTGACCCGCCTCGACACCCTGAGCGAGCTGCGCCTGGTCCAGGGCCTCCAGCGGGTGGCGGAGACGGTGGATTGGCTGCTGATCGACACGGCCGCCGGCATCCACGAGTCGGTCCTCAAGCTGCTCCTCGCGGCTCAGGAGGTCATCCTCGTGGCCACGCCCGAGCCCACCAGCCTGGTGGACGCCTACGCCATGGTGAAGGTGCTGCACCTGCGCGAGCCTTCGAAACCGCTCTGGCTGCTGGTGAACAACGGCCACAGCGCCGACGAGGCCCGGGAGACCATCGACCAGCTCCAGGAGGCCACGGAACGGTTCCTGGGCAAGCGGCTCCAGGTGCTGGGTATGATCCCCCACGATCCCCACATCCTTCAGGCGGTTCGCCAGCAGCGGGGCGTGGTGGAGCTCTTCCCGGACTGTTCCGCCGCCCGGGCCTTCGGCGTCATCGTCCGGCAACTGCTGAGCCAAACGTCCTTGCAGGCCGATGACTTTGCGGCATTCTGGAAGCTGCCCGCGCCCGGTGACGCTCCCTAGGAACCTGGATGGTCGTGAGTCCTGACCATGAGCCCTTCGATTCCGGTCCATCGACTGGAGATGAACTGGCGCATGCCGTGTCGGCGGCTCCGGCCGCCCTCCGCCCCTGGGCGGCCCTGCTGGCGGCCAGCGAGCGGGCGAAGGAAGCCGAAGCTGCCCCCGCCGAGGACGACGGCGAATCCGAACCCTTCGACCGGAACAACCGCGAGCAGATCATCAAGGACTACGTGCCCCTGGTGAAGTTCGTGGCCCATCGCATCGCCTCGCGCCTGCCCTCCCACGTGGAGCTGGACGACCTCATCAACAGCGGCATCCTGGGCCTGATGGACGCCATCGAGAAGTTCGAGCCCACCCGCAACATCAAGTTCAAGACCTACGCCGAGCTGCGGATCAAGGGCGCCATCCTGGACGGCCTGCGGGACCTGGACTGGGTGCCCCGCAGCCTCCGGCGGAAGAAGAAGGACATCGAGACCGCCTACCGGCTTATCGAACAGCAGAAGGGCCGGGCGGCCTCGGATGAGGAGGTGGCGCGCCACCTGGGCATCCCCCTCGACGAGCTGCACAAGAACCTGGATGAGCTCAAGGGCGTCACCCTCGGCACCTTCGTGGAGGCGGGGGAGGACGGCGAAGGCGAAAGCCTCATCAGCTTCGTGCCGGATCCGGACGCGGAGGACCCCCATCAGGTCTTCCAGACCGCGGAGATCAAGGACATCCTCCAGTCGGCCATCGAGGGGCGACCCAAGAAGGAGAAGTTCGTGGTCCAGCTCTACTACTTCGATGAGCTGACCATGAAGGAGATCGGGATCCTCCTGAACATCACGGAATCCCGGGTCTCCCAGCTGCACACCAAGGCCATGCTGCAGCTCCGCAGCAAGCTGCTGGAGAAGCAGATCCGGGGTTGACGGCGCCCGGCGTGGCGCCGGCGCCACAGCCTGTGGTCCCCGTCCCACCGCAGCCCGTGGCCCTCCCACCACATTGGTCCGGGTGACCGTGCGCGCTAAGGTGAACGCGGACAAGAACGGAGGTCGGCATGTGCGGCATCGTCGGATACATCGGCCAGCAGGGCGCGGCGGGCATCCTGGTGAACGGCCTGAGGAGCCTGGAATACCGGGGCTATGACAGCGCGGGCGTGGCCCTGTCGGACCCCAAGGATGGCTTCCGCGTCATCCGGGCCTCGGGCAAGCTGGCCAACCTCGCACAGAAGGTGGATCTGTCGGACCCCACGCCCCTGGGCATCGGGCACACCCGCTGGGCCACCCACGGCCGGCCCACGGAGGAGAACGCCCATCCCCACCGCAGCGGCGACGGGCAGGTGGTGGCCGTCCACAACGGCATCTTCGAGAACTTCCTGGAGCTTCGGGCCGAGCTGAAGGCCGCCGGCGAGACCTTCCGCTCCGAAACGGACACCGAGTGCTTCCCCGTCATGGTGTCCCACCTGATGAAGCACGGCATGAGCTTTCCCGAGGCCTTCCGCGAGGCCGTGGGCCGCATGCGGGGCATCTACGCCCTGGCCTGCCTCCAGGCTTCCGACAAGGACCGCATCCTCGCCGCCCGCAGCGGCCCCCCCCTGGTGCTGGGCCTGGGCGAGGGCGAGACGTTCCTGGCCTCGGACGTGGTGCCCCTCCTGCCCCATACCCGGCGCGTGATCTTCCTGGAGGATGGCGACCTGGTGGAGCTGACCCGCGAGGGCGCCCGCATCTTCCGCCTGGACGGCAGCGAGGCGCACCGCCCCGTCCACACCATCCCCTACGATCCCATCGCCGCGGAAAAGGGCGGCCACAAGCACTTCATGCAGAAGGAGATCTTCGAGCAGCCCCAGGCCCTCTCGAACACCCTGCTGAACCGCCTCCCCCTGGACGCCGAGGCCATCCCCCTGGACCTGCCCTTCAGCGCCCAGGAGCTGGCGGACCTCAACCGCATCCACATCGTGGCCTGCGGCACCAGCTGGCATTCGGGCCTGGTGGGCAAGTTCCTCATCGAGCAGCTGAGCCGCGTGGCCGTGGAGGTCGACTACGCCAGCGAGTACCGCTACCGCGAGCCCGTGATCCAGCCGGGCACGCTCCTCATCGGCATCACCCAGAGCGGCGAGACCGCCGACACCCTGGCCGCCATGAAGGAGGCCGCCGCCCGCGGCGCCCGCACCCTGGCGGTGTGCAACGTCATGGGCTCCACCGCCACCCGCCAGGCCGAGGCCACCATCCTGACCCATGCGGGCCCGGAGATCGGCGTAGCCTCCACCAAGGCCTTCACCACTCAGCTCGCCGTGCTCACCCTGCTGGCCCTGAAGCTGGGCGAAGCCAAGGGCACCGTGGATGCCGTGCTCAAGGCGGAGCTGCTCCAGGGCCTGCGGGAGCTGCCCGCCCACCTGGAGCGCCTCAACAGCCTGGAACCCCAGATCATCCAGTGGGCCCAGCGCTGGAAGGACGCCACGGACTTCCTCTACCTGGGCCGCGGCCCCTGCTACCCGATCGCCCTGGAAGGAGCCTTGAAGCTGAAGGAGATCTCCTACATCCACGCCGAAGGCTACCCGGCCGGCGAGATGAAGCACGGGCCCATCGCCCTCATCGACAAGACCCTGCCTGTCGTGGCCCTCATGCCCCACGACGCCCACCGGGAGAAGACCCTCAGCAACCTCCAGGAGGCCGCCGCCCGCGACGGCCGCATCCTCGCCCTGGTCACCGAGGGCGACACCGGGCTCACGGGCATCGCCGAGGACGTGCTAGAGCTGCCCGCCGTCCACCCCTGGCTGGCGCCCATCGTCTATGCCGTGCCCCTCCAGCTGCTGGCCTATCACATCGCGGTGCTGCGCGGCTGCGACGTGGACCAGCCGAGGAACCTGGCCAAGAGCGTGACGGTCGAATAGCCAGGCCCGAAGTTCCAGGAAAGTCACAGCGCCCGCCAGGGCCCGGACCCATCCTCGACTGTGGACGGGTGTCCCCTGGATGGAGGCTGCCATGGCCGCCCACTTCCTCCGCCGCCACGACTTCACGCACGACCCCTCGATCGATTGGCTGCTGATCCTGATCGGGGCCCTGTTCGCTTGGCTCTTCTGGCCGGCCACCCACGTTCACCATTGACCCTTTCCCGGGGGTTTGGATAGCGCTGGGCTGGTTCGCGACCGATGTTGGGTATGGACCGTGGTCCTCAGGATCGGAGGTTCCCATGACCACCCACGCCCACCCCCATCCTCATGGTCATCCCCACTTTCATCCCCAGGTGCCCCTCGCCCGGTTCACCGTGGATCACCCCTACGCCGCCGAATGGACCCTGGTGATCCTCGGCACCCTGGCCGCCCTGCTGCTCTGGTTCTGGAACAGCTGACCCCCGCCCCGCCTGGAGGCTCGACAGCCGCCCCCGTTCCGCTAAGATAGAGCTTCGCGCTGGCGCGTAGCTCAGGGGTAGAGCACTACCTTGACACGGTAGGGGTCGGCGGTTCGAGACCGCCCGCGCCAACCACTGAAGGCCGCTGACAAGCGGCCTTTTTTGTATCCCCAATCGGGCGGTCGAACCGCCGAGAAGCAGCGGCGACCCCGTAGCGGCCCGGTGGAGACGCGCCAGTGGCGCGTCGGAGCCGCTTGGCCGCGGGGCCAGCCGCGCGCCGGTTCGAGACCACTCCCAACAACTAGCCAAAGACCGTATTTCTGGCTTTTTCTGCCTTACCAATCGGGTGGTCTCGAGCCGCCGAGAACGTCCGGCGCGTGGTGACTCGGGGCTCCGCCCCTCGCCCTTCGGGCGGCAATCCGCTTCGCGGATTCCGTCCTATCCTCCCTTCGCTCCGCTTCGGTCGGATGGTCGAGACCGCCCGCGCCAACCAGCCCGGGCTGTTGCTTCCCGAAAACCACCCGGACCTGTAACCCTTCGGCGCCCGGATGCGTGTCGTCTCTTGAAGGGGCAGGCCGAACAGGGTCCCGATCCCAAGGACGGGGCGAAGCCCTGAACAGCCTGCCAAACCCACCACACGCATCCTTCGCGGCTTTTTGCCATGGATGCCAGCAAGCAAGGAGAAGCAATGCAACCTCGACTGGATTACACCAAGGCTTCATCGGGCGCCTTCAAGGCGATGCTGGGCCTGGAAATACACGTGAGCAAATCGGGGCTGGAGCCTTCGCTGGTCGAGCTCGTCAAGCTGAGGGTCTCCCAGATCAACGGCTGCGCCTTCTGCCTCGACATGCACACCAAGGAGCTGAGGGCTTCGGGCGAGACCGAACAGCGGCTCTACCTTCTGAGCGGCTGGCGGGAGGCAGACCTGTATTCCGAACGGGAAAGGGCGGGGCTGGCCTGGGCGGAAGTCCTCACGCGCCTCCCGGAAGGGGGGGTGCCGGATGAGGCTTTCGAGCGGGTCCGGAGCCACTTCAGCGAGACCCAACTGGTCGACCTGACCCTGGCCATCATCTCCATCAATGGCTGGAACCGGCTGAACATCGGTTTCCGGACTCCGGCCGGAGGCTATGTCGCCCGGTCGGCGGCGACGCTGCTTGCGGGCGACTAGGCCGGGTTCCCCTGGCTGATCGTAGGCTCATCTGCGATGCGACAGCCGGATGGCCTGGTCCGTTGATCTTGGGGATGCCCCCTCCTGAGCCCGTGGCCCAGGAGGGGGCAAAGAGCGGGAAACCATGATGCAAGACAGATCGCAGACCCAAGCCCATGGGACAGAGTGGCTCCGGCGCCGGCGCGTGCGATCCTTTCCCTTCCATGCCGAGGGGACCATGGATTCAACCGCCCTAGCCGAAGCCTTCGAAGCCCACCGGAAACTGCTGTGGGGGCTCAGCTACCGCATGACGGGATCTCCCGCCGATGCCGATGATGTCCTCCAGGAGACCTTCCTTCGTGCGCTCAAGCGTCCCCCCGCGGACCAGGAATCTTCGCTCCGCCCCTGGCTGGTGACCATTGCCGTCAATCTGTCCAAGGATCTGCTCCGGCGCAGGAAATCGCGGCCCTACCCGGGGGTGTGGCTCCCGGGCCCCGTCGAGTGGGACGCCTCGGACTGCGTGGTCGAGGCGCCTCAGGAGCGCTTCGACCTGCTGGAGACCGGATCCTATTCCTTCCTGGTGGCCCTGGAGGACCTCAGTCCCCAGCAGCGGGCGGTGTTTCTTCTCCGGGAGGTGTTCGATCATTCCGTCGATGAAACCGCCCGGCTCCTGGGCATCTCAGAGTCCAACGTGAAGGTGACCCTGCACCGGGCCAGGAAAGTGCTCAAGCGGCCGAGCTACCCGACGCCCCGGAAACGGGAGCTCACGGGTCGGGCCCTCCGGCGGTTCCAGGAGGCCCTGGCCGCTCAGGACCTGGAAACCCTGGAATCCCTGTTCACCCCGGATGCCAGGGCCTGCGGGGATGGGGGTGGGGTCTATGCCTCGGCCGAGGTCCCCGTTCTGGGACCGCGTGCCATTGCCCAGTTCTTCCTGCGCATCGCACAGCAGGATCCCTCCATGCGGCTGGATCTCCGCGAGATCAACGGACTGCCCGCCCAGGTGGGAGAGAGGGACGTCCCGGAGACAGGACCGCGAGCCCCGCGCTGGGTCCTGCTGGTCGAGGTGGACGAAGAAGGCCGCATCTCCTGGGTCCGATCCGTTCTCGCCCCCCGGAAGCTCACGCGGATCTCCTGGGAGACCACCAAAACTTGAGAACGCTCCGACCCATGATCTTCCTTCACGGGGCCGACCAGCCCTCCCAATCAGCCAACCATCTCGAGGCAGCCGACCGTGGGTGATTCATCTCGACTGAGGGAGCGCCTACTGCTCGGGGAGTGTTTCCTGACCGAGGCGGCCGTGGTCGAGCGCATGCGCCGGGAGTTCCTGATTCCCGCAGATGACCATCTTGTCTACGGCGGATCCATCTACGATGCCCATGCCCGCAGGGTGCTGGCCAGCATTTATCGAGGCTATCTCCAGATCGCCCGCAGCGCCTCCTTGCCGATCCTGATCACGACCTCGACCCGGCGATCGAATCCAGAGAGGATCAAGGCCTCCTGTTTCGCGAACCGGAACATCCATCAGGACTGGGTGGCCTTCCTCCGGGAGATCTCCGCTGATTTCAGTGATTCCACCTACATCGGCTGCCTTCTCGGAACCAAGGGAAATGCCTATCGACCGCAAGAAGCGCTTCCGGAAGAGGAGGCGTTGGCCTTCCATCGAGCCCAGTGTCAGGCCGGTCTGGAAGGAGGTGCGGATTTCCTCATGGCGGGCGTGATCCCTTCGCTTGGCGAGGCGAAGGGATTGGCCAGGGCCATGGGAGAGACAGGACTGCCGTTCATCATCAGCTTCATCGTCACGCGTACGGGCTGTCTCCTCGACGGGACACCCATCCACGAGGCCATTGACGCCCTCGACGATGCATGTGCGCCACTCTGCTTCATGGTGAATTGCGTCCATCCCGACAATGTCCGCGCCAGCCTATCGGCAGCGGTCAACCGGGACCGGACTTCAATGAGACGTCTGATCGGCATCCAGGCGAACGCCTCGGCATTGAACCCAGATGAGCTGGATGGCCGCGCGGAGCTTCTTTGCGAGGGCTCTGTTTCCCTGGGTGAATCGATGCTGGCCCTCCGGCGAGATCATGGATTCCAGATCTTCGGCGGGTGCTGCGGTACCGATGCCGCCCTTCTGGATTACCTCGCAGCTCATCTCCATGAGCCACATCTGCCCATGAGGCCCTGACGGTCCGGGCCATGTCGTGGCGGCCCCAGTTCCAGTCCAACCCATGACCAGGGGACCCACCGCACCCACACGCATGCCAACACGCCGCTCCATCCTCGTGCTGAAGTCGGTTTCTTCCAGAGCCGCACCATTCCTTCCGTCCTGCCATCTCCCTTGGAGGCTCCCATGCACCCGGTCTCGATCCAGAATGCTGATCACTACGTGTGGGGCGACCACTGCGATGGTTGGCACCTTCTCCAGGGCGACGATCTCCACGTCATCCAGGAGAGGGTCCCGCCGGGAAAGGCCGAGAAGCGACATGTCCATTCCACCGCACGGCAGTTCTTCTTCATCCTCGCTGGCCGAGCGGTCATGGAATTGAACGGGGAGGACCACCCCCTCTCGGCGGGCGAGGGCATCCACATCCCGCGTGGCATGCCCCATCAGTTCAAGAATCCATTCGGCGATCCCGTGGAGTTCCTCGTCATCTCCCATCCGACGACCCGCGGGGATCGCACCGATTTGGCCTGAGTTCCCTCGGTCTGCATGGATCTCCGACTGCACCCATCTTCAATGGGCGGCCACTTGGAGAGATCAGGCCCGGGTCATGGCCTGGCCGTTCTTCGCGATGACCTTGTCGGCCGCGGCCTGGATCTGGCCGCGGGACTCCGCGTCATGGAGGCCGGTGGCCAGGTCGCGGAGCGCCAGCGCGATGAGGATCTGGGTGGTGGGACGCTTCCCCCACTCGGGATCCTCCCAGTGGCCATGGAACCAGTCCGTCAGGCGAAGCAGGAAATCCAGGGCGGCTTTGGACAACATGGGGTCCTCCGGAAACCGGGTTGCCTGGGGAACGCCGCCATGGCCGCAACCCGTTCGCGACAGCGGTGATCGAAGGATCGGGCCAGCCAGATCCATGCGAATGGCCCTGGGAGAACCCGAAGCGAGGGTCGTCAATATGGTCCAGGACTCATCCTCATGCAGAAAAAACAGGCGAACGGTTGATTTTGGCGGCTGAACGGTGATCTCCGCACCAGGCAGCCCGACCCACCCGGACGCGATGCTCAGCCCTGACGGCCGCATGGCATGACCTCTTCGCCGGGGCCCGACTCCATGACCCCTCGCACCTTCCGGCTCGACCCACCCGGACGCGATGCTCAGCCCGGCTGGGGCCCCGCTCGGAACGCTGCCCCGCAGCGCCCCTCGCGACCCGTCAGGGCTTCGCCCCGGCGGTCGCATGGCATGACCTCCTCGCCGGGGCCCGACTCTGTGACCCCCCGCACCTTCCGGCTCGACCCACCCAGACGCGATGCTCAGCCCGACGGGGGCCCCGCTCGGAACGCTGCCGCGCAGCGTCCCTCGCGACCCGCCAGGGCTTCGCCCCGGCGGTCGCATGGCATGACCTCCTCGCCGGGGCCCGACTCTGTGACCCCCCGCACCTTCCGGCCCGCCCCACCCGGACACGATGCTCAGCCCGACGGGGGCCCCGCTCGGAACGCTGCCTCGCAGCGTCCCTCGCGACCCGCCAGGGCTTCGCCCCGGCGGTCGGTCAGAACTGGAATCCGGCCGAGATCAGCAGGCTCTTGAGCTGGGTGTCGCGTTCGTCCTGGGTGCGCGGGCGCCCCATGATGCGCTTCCAGTCGGCGGCGTACTCGAGCTTGAGGGGGATGCCCAGCTTCAGGATCAGACCCACCCCGAGGGTGGTGCGGAGAGGCGGGAAGGAGGGTGGAACCCGCTGGAGGGTGACGGGATCCGTCTCGGCAGTGAGGCTCCGGTAGACCTGGCCGCTGTCCAGGAAGACCTCGGCCCAGACGCTCTGCATGCCGAGCAGCGGAAAGCGGTACTCGAGGTTCACGACCGCCAGCCCCTGACCGCCGAGCGGGATGGGTTGGGGCAGCAGGTTGCCCAGGGAATCCGTGCGCCGGACGTCGCCCAGCATGTCCGGCTCCACGCCCCGCACCGTGAAGGACCCCCCGCCGAAGAACCGCTCGGACAGCGGCAGGTCCTTGGCCGATTGCGCGGTGGGACGGGCCAGCCCCAACCGGACGCTGGCCATGACCACCCCGTTCTCCGCATGGAAGCCCATGGGCCAGTTCCATTGGTGGCGCAGGTCCAGCTTCACGAAGCTGCTGTTGATCGAGGTTCCGAAGACCTGGTTCGCCAGTTCCAGCCGACCGAAGAAGAAGGTCCCCTGGGTGGGATCGAAGGGCTTGTCCCGGCGGTCCACGACCACCTGCAGGTAGGGGGCCGAGATGATGCTCCGGGCCGGCGTGCGCGCCAGGAGGAAGAGATCCTGGTCCGCGAGCAGGGGCACGCCGTTGCTGTCGGTGTTGGAGGCCACCTCCACTCGCTCGAAGCGGTAGCCGAGCTGGACGGATTGCACGGGGCTGATCTTCCACTCCAGGCTGGGCGTGAAGCGGCGCCGGCGGGCGAAGAAGGCGGCCTGGGCCTCCTCGATGTAGGCGCCCTCCGCCCGGAAGCGTGTACGGGGGGCCAGCAGCGTATCCAGCGAGCCGGGGAGGAACCATGGATCGGTGTAGCCGATGCTGTAGCTGTCGACGGACCGCTTGATCTCACCCGTCGGGAAGGCCTTCCGCAGGAAGGGGCTGTCCAGGGTCTGGTCTCCGGCCCGCAGGCCGAAGTCCAGGGTCCGGCCCATGCCGCCCACGTTGAGGCGCTGGGCATTCAGACCGAAGTGGTAGCCCTGGGTCTTGTCGTAGCCGAAGGATTCGGTGAACACCCAGGGGCTGCGTTCCTGGAGGCGCAGGGCCAGATCCCCGCGCTCCCAGGGCTGGTTCTCCTGGCCCGGAAGGTCCTTCATGGTGAGCAGGTCCACCCGCTGGAAGGCTCCAAGGCCGCCGAGCTGGACCTGACCCTCGTCCAGCTTCGCCGGATTCAGGGGAATGCCCGGGGCGAGTCCCGATTCGCGCAGCACCGCCTCGGCGCGGGTCCGGTCGCTGCCCTGCACGACCAGGCGGCGTGTGCGGTCGAGCGGCTGGGCGGGCACCTGGATGCGCACCACGGGGTGGATCTCATCGTCCTCGAAGGAGATCTTGACCTGCGGATTGGCCGATCCCACCGAGGAGAGCCGCTGGCGGAGGTCGGAGACCACCAGGGCCAGGTCGTTGCGCACCAGGGGCAGCGACGGCTTGAAGGTCAGGCGCGCGCCCTCGGGCGTGGTCTCGAGGGTGCCCTCGAATCCCTGGAGGTGTCTCCGGTCCGACCGGTAGCGGGAGGTGCCCCGCACCGACACCGGATGGTCCGCCAGCGCGAGCAGCAGGCTCCGGGCCAGGCGCTCCCTGGGAAAGGCGGGATCGGACGGGAGCTCCAGCACGAGGGCGTCGAGGAACCGCCGCGACCCTTCACGGATGACGAGGCGCACGTCCACCGCGCCGCCCTTCCCCACTTCGACGCGGCGGCGGACCTGCACCTCGGGGAACCCGCGCTGGAGGTAGTGGGCCGTGAGGCGGTCCTCCAGGGCCTTCATGGCCTCGGATTTCGCGTGCGGCGGCAGGAGGAGGAACCGCTTGGGCAGGCTCACGGCCCGAGACAGCTCCGCGTCGGACAGCTCCCGGTTCCCTTCAAAGCGCACGGTGCCCAGGACGCGCCGGGGACCGGTCTCGACGGTGTAGGTGATGGTCACGGCCTCGGGCCGCTCGGCGGTGCCCGCCGTCACGACGCGCTCGTGGGACACCTTGACCTCGGGATAGCCCTGGTCCCGGTAGTAGGCGGCGATCCGGCCGTCGCCCTCGTCCAGCACGCTCGGCGAGTAGCGCTCGGCCCGGGCCAGGGGCACGAACTCCAGCAGCCGGGGGCGCCCCCAGAGCACCGGACCGAGCAGATCCATGCCCTTGGCCTTCAGGGTGACCTTCGGCCCCGGCTTGACCTCGAGCACGAGAACGCCGCCCTCTCCGTCAGCGGGGACGAGGCGGATGGAGCCCTCCATACGGCGGTCCTTCACCAGCCGCTGGCGCAGGCGTCGTTGGGCCTCCCGCTGGACGATCGGGGTCCAGTGCGTGCGGCCCGGTGTGATGCCCGCGACTTTCAGCAGGTATTCCCGGGTATACGGCGCTGGATCGCCCTCCAGGCGCACCTCCTGGATGAGCCGCGGGGCCCCGAGGCTGAGGATCAGGTGAAGCTGCCGGCCCCCCTCGTCCACCACGGCCTTCACATCGGCCTGGCGGTACCCGGCCTCCCTCAGGCGCTGCTCGGCGCTGCGTTCCAGCAGCGCCAGGCGCTGGGGCCCCAGCCGCTGACCCTTCCGCACTTCCGGCAGGAGGGTCTTGCGCAGATCGGCGGGCAGAGGATCCCCCTCCCAGCGCCAGGTCTCCATGGGCAGCAACGGGTCCAGACGCAGGAGGATCTCGCCGCTCCCACCGAAGGTCCCTTCCACCGTGCGATAGCGGTCCACCAGGCGCACGGCGGCCAGGGCCTGCTGGAAGGCTGCCGCATCCACGGCCTGCCCCACCTTCAGGCCGAGGGCGGCCAAGGCGAAGCGCTGGTCATCCCCATCGCCCCCCACCACCCGGATCGCCGTCACCGGGTGGGACGACGCAGCCTCCTGGCCCGCGGCGGAAACCAGGGCCAGGAGGCTACAGCCGAGGGCGGCGCGGAGGCGCACCGCCTCAGAAGCCCGCGAGGGCCTCTTCCTCGGTGTCCTTCACTTCGAAGACCGAGTGCAGGCTGGTCATCTTGATGAGGCTGAAGATCTTGCCACTCATGCCGCAGATGCGCAGCTCGCCGCCCTTGCCCTTGATGGAGGTGTAGCAGCCCACCAGCTCGCCCACGCCTGAGGAATCCAGGTAGCTCACCTTGCTGAAGTTGATCACGATCTTGCGAGAGCCATTGGTAAGCGAGGTGCGGACCGCTTCGCCCAGCTCTTGATCGCCATCACCCAGGGTGATCTTGCCCTCGGGGTATAGGATCAGCACGTCGTTGTGATTGCGTGAGTTCATGATCATGGGCACCTCGGGGTGAGGGGCCAGTGTAGCAAGGCTTCCAAGGCTCAGCGCAAGCCCACGGCCGCATGGAATCCTCCGGCATGGGGGCGGCCCCGGGCCTCCAGGGCCGGCCCGGGCTGAGGCCCAGGGGGCGGCCCGATGGATGGCATAGGTGGGTACACTGGAATCTTTGATGTCGAGGTCCCATGTCCGACCAGGAACTCCAGCCCCTCGCCCCCCGCCGGAAGACCCGCCAGATCCTGGTGGGCAAGGTGCCGGTGGGCGGGGACGCCCCCATCACCGTCCAGAGCATGACCAAGACGGACACCCGGGATGTGGAGGCCACGGTCCAGCAGATCTACAACTACGCCAACGCCGGCTGCGAGATCGTCCGGGTGAGCGTGCCCACCAAGAAGGCCGGCGAGGTCTTCCACGAGATCTGCGACCGCAGCCCCATTCCCGTGGTGGCCGACATCCACTTTGACTACCGGCTGGCCCTGGTGGCCGCGGACGGCGGCGCCGCCTGCCTGCGCATCAACCCCGGCAACATCGGCGGCCAGGACCGCGTGAAGGCCGTGGTGGACAAGGCCGGATCCAAGGGGATTCCCATCCGCATCGGCGTCAACGGCGGCAGCCTGGAGAAGGACCTGCTGGAGAAGTTCGGCACCGCCACGCCCGAGGCCATGGTGGAGAGCGCCCTGCGCCACATCGAGGTGCTGGAGCGCGAGGGATTCCATGACATCAAGATCAGCCTCAAGGCCAGCGACGTCATCCGCACCGTGCAGGCCTACCGTCTGCTGGCGAAACAGGTGGACTACCCCTTCCACCTGGGCATCACCGAGGCCGGCACGCCCTTCGGCGGCACCATCCGCTCCAGCGCGGGCATGGGCATCCTCCTGGCGGAAGGCCTGGGCGACACCATCCGCGTCTCCCTCACCGGCGACGGCGAGGACGAGTGCCGCGTGGGCCACGAGCTGCTGCGGTCGCTCGCCCTGCGCAGCGGCGGCTTCCGCATGGTGAGCTGCCCCAGCTGCGGGCGCGTCCAGATCGACCTGAACCGCGTGGCGAACGAGATCGAGGAGGGCCTCAAGGCCATCAACCACGAGAACATCACCTACGCCGTCATGGGCTGCGTGGTGAACGGCCCCGGCGAAGCCAAGGACGCGGACCTGGGCGTGGCCGGCGGCGCCGGCGAGGGCCTCATCTACCGCAAGGGCGAGCTCATCCGGAAGGTGAAGGAGGAGGACCTCGTCCCCGCCTTCCTGGAAGAGGCCCGCAAGGTCAAGGCCGAAGCGGATGCGGCGAAGGCCTAAGGCGTTGGACTGGCTGGCGGCCCACCCCCTGGCAGCCTTCGGCCTCTACCTGGTGGTGGAGGCTTTCCTGCCGGTGCGCTTCCAGCCTTCCGCCTGGGTATGCCGGGGCGCCATCCGCACCTACCAGACGACCCTCAGCAGCCACCTGCCCACCCAGTGCAAGTACACCCCCACCTGCAGCCACTATGGCCTGGGCTGCATTCAGAAATACGGCACCCTGCGAGGCGGGCTGCTCACCACCTGGCGCCTCATCCGCTGCTCGCCGCTGACGGACGGCGGGATCGACCCCATTCCCTGATCAAAAGCCCTCCACGAAGGACACGAAGAAGAAACCCAAAAAGGCCACGAAGGCCCTGGTATCCCGTGATGAGATTTTGGTCACGACCGTAGCACGAGGTCTCCTCGATCTGCCTAGCCTGTACGAATCGCATCTCGAGGTGAGCATGGGATCGGCTGCCCTTAAGGCCTTTGTTTTATCGTTGTTTCTTTACCCCACGCTTGCAGCTCAATCGAGCCAACCACCCGCAACTCCGGCACCGGCGGGTCTCCTGGCATATTGGCAGGCTCATCCAAAAAGCCCGGCGCAGTATGTAGTCGACACTTTCAACCGAGGGAAACGGTGGATCGTCCTCGGTGAGTTCCACCGGATCCGCCACGATGCCCAGCTTGTTCTGGATTTGATCCCAGAACTCCATCGGCGCACCGATGTCCGGTACCTGGCCACCGAATTCCTCACCGTAGAGGCGACTGAGGAGGCGAACCGCCTGGTGACTCAGCCCACCTTCGATCGAACCAGGGCACTTCGCTTTTTCATGCGGGACAATCCCATTTGGAACAACAAGGAGTACTTCGACATCCTTGAGACCATCTGGCGATCCAACAAGGAACACGCAGCCTCTCGCGGAGTCTTCAGGCTGATCGGACTGGCACCTGCCATCGATTGGTCCATCGTCAATTACAGCGATGGGTCTGCCCGCAGGCGTGAGTTGGAGAAAGCTGATCGCTACGACGAATGCATGGCCCGAACATTGGAATGCCAGATCCTCGCTAAGGATCTCCCCGCACTCATCCATTGCGGCATCGCTCATGCCACCGCCAAGTACACGGAGTACTGGGTGGGTACTGATAGGCCTCTCCCAAGGATGGGAAACATGATCTACCGCTCCCCATACAAGGAGCGAATGTGGATCGTATCCCTCCATGCGCCCTTCTATGATTCGGCGACAAGGCGGGAGGTCTTCCCCTTTGGCGGGCTGCTTGACCGACTGATGCTGACCTATCGGCGTGACATCGGGTTCGACGTAATTGGCACCCCCTTCGAGAGGGTTCGCGGTCCGTACACTTCGCCGCAATCCCAGCTCGTACACACCTTCGGGAAAATGTTCGATGGCTACATCATTAGTGGCATCCCGATGTCCGATTACCTTGGTACTTCCCCGCTACCGGATTGGGTCCAGGATGAGTCCGACTATCATTGGTACCGAATGCACGTAGAGAATAAAGCCTGGGGTGATGACCTGGCGAAGATGACCTTCACGGAATACAGGCAGTACGAACAGGCACACATCAACGAAAACACGAAGATGTTGAGGCGGAAATTTCAAGCACTCGGGCAACCCTAAGCTCCAGGGCTGAATGAAATCTTTTCTTGGTGCCTTGGTGTCTTGGTGGTGATCTTTTGCCTTTCTTCTGATTTGAAGGTCACGCCGAAACCCACCAAGATGGTCGGTTGGACTGGTCCTCTGGAGTCGCCCCATGTGTGGAATCGTGTCGCTCTGCTATGCGTCTGAAGTCGCGGCCATGGGCCACGAGGCCGGGGAGCTGCTGAAGCGGCTGGAGTACCGCGGCTACGACTCCACGGGCGCCTCCTTCATCGGCGCGGACGGCGCCATCACGCTCCTCAAGAAGGTGGGTGCCCCCAGCCGCGTGGTGCCGGAGCTGGGCATCGATCAACAACAGGGTCAGCGCTTCATCGGACAGGTACGCTGGGCCACCTACGGCGCGGTGACCGACGTCAACAGCCAGCCCCACCACGTGCGCTGCAAGGTGGAGCTGGTGGGCGCCCACAACGGCAACATCTCCAACACGGACGCGCTGAAGCCCGCCCTCACGGCCCAGGGCCACACCGTGAAGTCCGACAACGACGGCGAGATGATCACGCACCTCACGGAGGACGCCTACGCCGCCAATCTCGCGGACCCCGGGCCCGCCCTGGCCGCCTGTCGGGCCGCTTACGCCACCGCGGGACTCGGGGACGCCATTCCCGATGGCGCGTTCCTCCTCATCGACGCCGCCCGCAAAGCCGACGCCCGGGCCGAAGGCTCCTACGCCGCTGCCTTCGCCGATCCCAAGGTGCCGGGCGTGGTGGCCGTGAAGTCGGGATCAAGCCTCTACGCGGGCATCGGCAGCGACGCCCACGGTGACTTCGTGGTGGTCTCCAGCGACCTCACCTCCGTGCTCTCCAAGACGCGCATGCTCATCCCTCTCTCCGAGGGCGAGGGCATCTGGTTCACCGAGCGGGATTACCTGGTCTTCACCCTGGGGAAGGAGCTGGCCTTCTCCGTGCCGCGGCCCAAGCGCTCCAAGCTCAACGTGCGCGACACGGGTCTTCGGGCCCCGTACCGCTACTTCATGGAGCAGGAGATCGCCTCGGCCCCGGACAACCTGGACGAAGTGCTGCGCTATTACTTCCGCGACGCGGGGACCGAGGGCCTCTTCGCGGCCTTCGAGGATCGCCAGGACCTCTGCAAGGCCCTGGTGGCCAAGGTCCTGGCCCTGTACGAGGCGCCGGAGGAGACGGCCCTGCGGAAGGCCTTCGAGGCCCTGCTGGCGGACCCCGTCCACCGGGAGCTGGCCGCCCGGGTGGAGCCCCACGCGGACGTGCTGCGCGCGCATGGCCAGCCGGTCTCGGACGAGCGCCAGCTGCTGGCGGACCTGGGCCGCCTGGACCCCTCGGCCGCCCCGGCCCTGGCCCTCTTCGACCTGCTCTTCGTGTGGAAGAAGCGCCGCCGCGTCACCCGCCTCCTCCAGGAGCTGGTGCAGGCCATCCGCGAGTCCCAGAAGGAGGGCGGGCGCGTCTTCCTGGTGGCCTCGGGCACCTCGTACCACGCGGCGCTGGTGGCGGCCACCTTCTTCAACAGCCTGGCGGGCGTGGCCGTCTTCCCCTGCAACCCGGGCCAGTTCCGGTCCATGTACCTGAACGCGCTCCAGCCCCACGACCTGCTCATCGGCATCACCCAATCCGGCGAGACCAAGGACCTGGTGGACATCTTCCAGGACGTGCGCGCCCGCGTGCCGGCCCTGCGCCGCATCGCGCTGGTGAACAACGAGAACAGCCGCATCCCCCAGGAGCTCTCCGAGTTCTACCTGCCCATCCTCTGCGGCCCCGAGATCGCCGTGGCCGCCACCAAGAGCTTCCTCAACCAGGTGGCCATCCTCTACGTGCTGGCCGCCTCCTTCTCGCTCACGGAGCGCAAGATCGCCGCGAACCTGGAGCGCGCGAAGGACCTCATCGCTGAGACCCTGCGCTCCTGCGAGGCCGATGTGGAAGAGGCCGCGAAGCGCCTCTACCTGGAGCCCTCGCTGCACATCCTGGGCACGGGCCTCATCGGCCTGGCCCGGGAAGGCGCCCTCAAGATCCGCGAGGTGGTGCTCAACCACGCCGAGGGCTACGACGCCGCCGAGTTCAAGCACGGCCCCAACACCATCCTGGGGAAGAACACCCTCTTCTCCATCCAGGACCTGGCGGGCCTGCTGGAGGTCTACGAGCAGCACCGGGACGGCCGCCCCTTCGCCGGCGGCATCGAGGCCCTCCAGGCCTGGCCCGAGCTGGTGGAGACGCGCTTCTCCAACTACCCGCTGCTCTTCGTCTGCCCCGCCGAGGAGCGGGACGTGCGCATCACCATCAGCCAGATCCACACCCACAAGATCCGCGGCGCGGACATCCTGCTCATCGCCGAGAAGAACCCCGAGCTGGCCCTGGCGGTGGCGGGGAAACCCATGGGCCAGGACCGCTACTGGTCCAAGTACATCGAGGTGCCTCCCAACGGCGATGCCAACCTCTTCGTCTTCGCCGCCTCCGTGGCGCTCCAGCGCCTGGCCTTCCGCATGTCCGTGCTGAAGATGGAATACCTGGACCGCCTGGCCGTGGCCGACCACGGCGTCCACCCCGACGCCCCCAAGAACGTGTCCAAGTCCATCACGGTAGACTAAACAAAACAAAATCAACGTTTTGAATGGGACGTTCGAGTTATTTAAGAAAATTTGACCTTTTTAGTCAAGATGTGACTTCCCTCACGGCCCGAAGGCCCCATCTTGGGTGCCAGGGGGTGGTCCCCGTCGATGGAGCCGTCATGAACGTGGAACTGGACACCAAGGTGGGCGAGCTGGTGATGGCGCGGCCCGAGACCATGCGCTACTTCGAGCGCCTGGGCATCGACTACTGCTGCGGAGGCCACCGCAGCCTCGGCGAGGCCTGTGGCCTGGCGAAGCAGGACGCGGGAAAGGTCCTGGCGGACCTGGCCACCCTGGAACCGCCCGCGGCCGGCGTGCCCTCCCTGAAGGACTGGACCACGGCCTCCCTGGCAGACCTCATCCAGCACATCGTGCCCACCCACCACGACTACCTCCGCGAGGAGATGCCCCGCCTGGAGCTGCTGCTCGCGAAGGTGCTACGGGCCCACGGCGAGCGGCATCCCGAGCTGGCCCGCGTGGGCGAACTCTACCGGGCCATGGTGGCCGACCTCACGCCGCACCTGATGAAGGAAGAGCAGATCCTCTTCCCCTACATCACCCAGATGGAGCGGGGCCAGTCAGGCTCCTCCTGCTTCGGGAGCGTCCAGAGCCCCATCCGCGTCATGGAGATGGAGCACGAGGCCGTGGGGGCCCTGCTGGCGGAGCTGCGGGAGCTCACGGACAGCTACACCGTGCCCGCCGACGGCTGCAACACCTTCCGCGCCTTCTACGACGGCCTGGAGACCATGGAGCGGGATCTGCACCTGCACATCTACCTGGAGAACCAGATCCTCCATCCCCGCGCCTTGGCGATGGAAGGCGCCGCCAGGGTCTGACCCGGGCCATCCCCGGGTCCCGCGGCGAAGCGGCCCGATGCCACCAGGCATCGGGCCGCTTCGCGTCCGGCGACCTCAGTGCGTGTCTTCGAGGCTCCACCGGTCCGTGCAGCCGTGGCTCTCGACCACCTGCCGGGCCTTCCGCAGGCGCAGGGTGTGCTGGACGTTCTGCATGACGGTGAAGAGCCGGTCGTGGATGCCCAGGCGCGCCAGGTCTTCCGCGGTGAACCAGGTGACGCCGTCGTGGTCCTTCCGCGTGGCGTGATCAGCCAGGATCTGCTCGGTGATGCCCACGGGAAACCTCCGGAACTGATAGGTTGAATATCACGGAGGGGCATCGTGGCCAACTGGCGAAACACAGGATGGGGCGCAGTTGTGATGGCGGTCTGGGGCATGGTCCTGGTGCCGGTCGTCGTCCTCGGCATCCTGCTGGCCGTTCCCTTCCTCGGGCGCCGCCGCGCCTTTTTCGGCATCGGGCCGCTGTACGCCAAGGGGTTGGGCTGGTTCTGCCGGATCCCGCTGGCCCTGACGGGCTGGGATCGGCTGCCGGAAGCCGTCCGGGAGGGACGTCAGCCCGTGATCTTCATGTCGAACCACGAGAGCCAGCTGGATCCCCCGGTGCTCATCGGGATCCTGCCCGTGCCGGCGGTCTACATCGCCAAGAAGGAGGTCAAGTACCTCCCCTTCGTGGGCTGGGCGGCCTGGGTCGCGGGCGTGATCTTCATCGATCGCCGCGACCGGGAACGGGCCATCAGGAGCATCCGCGAGGCCACCGCCGAGATCCGGGGCGGCAAGAACGTGGTGATCTTCCCGGAAGGCACCCGCAGCCGCACCGGCGAGATGCTCCCCTTCAAGAAGGGCGGCTTCGCCCTGGCCATGGACGCCGGCGTGCCCATCGTCCCCATGGCCACGGTAGGCGGCCGGGAAGTGCTGCCGCCGGGAAGCCTCCGCCTCCGCCCGGGCAAGTACGTGGTGGCGGTGGGCGAGCCGGTGGATCCCGCGTCACTGGCCGATCGAGAGGCCCTCATGACCGAGGTCCGCGGCCGCATCGAAGCCCTCATGACCGAGGCCAGGAAGGCGCTCTGACCGCTCAGCGGAAGGCGGGGTCCTGCTGGGCGACCCGGCGCTTGCCGGGATGCAGGCGGTCCGCCAGCTCCAGCAGGTCCCGGGCCTCGGCCACGTTCCCCAGCTTCGCGGCCATGCGGGCCATGAAATAGAGGTTCACCGAGAGCACCCGCCGCTCGTTGTGCTTCTTGGCCGCCAGATCCGAGGCGAGGACCTTCTGCCGGTGGGCCTCGAACAGGGCCAGGGCTCCGGCGAAGTCCCCGGCGAGGGCCTTCCTCAGCCCCGCCAGCAGGACGGTGCTGGAGTGGTCCGGAGGCCAGGCCCCTTCCAGCTCCCGCAGGTAGCCTTCAGCGGTGCCGGTGTCCTGCAGGTCCCAGGCCGCATAGACCATGAGGCTGCGCAGGACGTTGGAGCCCGGCACCTCCCGGAGGCCCGCCCGCAGCCGGAGTTCGGCTTCCGCTGACCGGCCCATCCACAGCAGGGCGTCGGCGGCGGTGACATAGGCGTACTCGGCCGCGGGGCGCAGGGCGATGGCGCGATCCGCATGCTGGAGCGCCGCCGCCAGGTCGCCTTCGTTCTGCAGCAGCACCCCGTAGCGGTGGTGGGCCTGCCAGCCTTCCGGAAAGAGCTCCAGGGACTTCTCGAAGTAGCGGCGGGCGGCCGCGTGGTTGTCCGCCCCCTCCAGCCCGGCGAAGACATCCGCCAGCACGTCATAGGCCCGGTGGTCGGCCGGATCCAGGCGCACGGCCTGGAGCGCCGAACGGCTGGCGCCCTCCAGATCTCCTAGGCGCAGGAGGATGGAGCCCAGGGCCCGGTAGGCCTGCGAGGCGCCGGGATCCAGGGCGATGGCGGCCTCGGCGGCCGCCTTCCCCTGGCGCAGCAGGGCCTGCCCCTCCGCGAAGCGTCCCTGGCTGAGGGCGCGGGTGGCGCCCAGCTCCGCCAGGGTCCAGGCGTACTCGGCGCGTGCCGGCGCGTAATCCGGTTCGATCTCGATGGCGGACTGCAGGAGCGAGTTGGCCAGCTGGACCGAATCCTGGTTGCCCTCAGTGAGCACCTGCTGCGCCTTGGTGTAGAGCTCCCGGGTGCGGGGGTTCCGGGCCTGGATCCTGGGCGCGCCGGCCTCGCCGGCCAGGCCCATCTCCTGCGGCAGGCGCTGCTGCAGCTCGTCCTCGATCTTCAGGAGGTCCCCCACGGGACGGTCGAGCTGGAACTGGTGCGTGGTGGCTCCCTGGGTGGCGTCCACCACCCGCACGCCCATGCGGATCTGCCCGCCCACCACCTGGAAGCTGCCCAGCACCAGCAGCTCGGCCTTGAGCTGGCGCCCCAGCTCGCCCAGGGCCTTCGGGGCCCGCCCCGGCGTGTCGCCCAGCTGGTTCATGGCCTCCACCACCCGCAGGCGGTCCACCACCAGCATGTCCTCCCGCCGGACGAGCCCGTAGGCCATGGCGTCGGCGAAGCTGTTGCTGAGCCAGGCATGTTCCGCGTCGGGCTGCAGCTGCTCCAAGGGCAGGATGGCCACCACGCGTCGGCCCCTGGTGAAATCCATCCGGGAGGCCCGTCGCGCCTCGCCCAGCCCCGTGGCCAGGGCCCGGCGCACCAGCAGCCCGCTGACGACCCCTCCCACCACCAGCACCAGCGCCGCCGACACCAGCAGCCACCGGCGCCGGGTCCGCTGGATCCGCACCGCCGACAGGCTGAGGTGCGGGATGGTGGCCGTGGGATTGTCCTCGGCCAGTCCGGCGGCCAGGGCCTGGAGATTGGGGAAGCGGTCCTTGGCGGACTTGGCCATCAGGCGGTGGATGGCGTCCTGGAGGGTGCGGGGAAGGTCGGGTCGAAGCTCCGACAGGGGCCGAGGCTCGTCCCGCGTCACCGCGTAGAGCGTGTCCACCAGGCTGGCCCGGCGGAAGGGGTGGGTCGCCGTGGCCAGCTCGTAGAGCACCACGCCCAGGCTGAACTGGTCGGACTGGCCCGTGAGCGGCTGGCCGTTGGCCTGCTCCGGGCTCATGTAGGCCGGCGTGCCCTGGCTGTAGCCCGGCGCCGTGCTTTCCACCAGGGTCATGTGGTGGGAGGTCTGGCCCATGGGAAGGTCCTCGACCCCGCGGCGCGCGATGCCGAAATCCAGGATCTTGAGCTGGCCATCGTCCGTGAGCAGCATGTTCTCGGGCTTGATGTCCCGGTGGACGATCCCCTTCTGGTGGGCGTGGAAGAGGGCCGAGGCCGCCTGACGCGCCAGGTCCTGGAGGGCGCTCCCATCCAGGGGGTGGCCCACCAGGGTGCGGAGGGTCTGCCCCTCCACCAGCTCCATGGCGATGTAGGGGGTGCCGTCCACCTCCCCGGCGTCGTAGATGTGGGCGATGTTCGGGTGGTTGAGCTGGCAGGCCAGCTTGGCCTCGCCGATGAGCGCCTTGCGGCGCAGGTCGTCGGCATCTTTGAGGATCTTGAGAGCCACTTCCCGCTCGAGGCGCAGGTCCAGGGCCTTCCAGACCTCGCCCATGGCTCCTTCGCCCAGCCGGGCAAGCAGACGGTAGGAACCGAAATGTGAGGCGTCAGAGGTCAAGCGTGTCCTTGCGGAGGTAAGGCAGTATACCGATCGGACTAGGCGAGGGATTAGCTCCCGGTCGACCGGCGGGTTGACTGAATTCTCGAAATCTCGAGAATCGTACGGGAGGTGCCCGTGGCCGCGCTGGATCTCGAGACTGCCCTCACCGGAGCCCGGCTGGTGGAAGAGGCAGGCGCCCTCCTCACCCTCGGCGAAGAGCCGGAGCGCATGGTGGCCCACGCCTTCGAGCGTCTGGGCCAGCTGGTGCCCTACGATCTGGCCACCGTCCTGCTCCGGGAGGGGGAAGCCGTCCGGGTGGCCTACGCCGTGGGTCCCCTGGCCACGCCCCAGCTCGCGAAGGCCCTCATCCCCGTCCGGGGCAACCTCCGCCTGCTGAACGCGCTCAAGGCCCGGTCCAAGCCCGCCACCTTCGAAGAGGAGGATCCCGGCGAGGACACCTTCCACGGCCTCCTCGACATGCCCCGCGGCCACAGCTGCCTGGTGGCCCCCCTGCGCAGCCAGGGCGAGACCTTCGGCCTCATGACCCTGGACGCCATGGTGTGCCGCCAGTACCCCGAGAGCGTGCTGCATCATGTGGGCGTCTTCGCCTCGCTGTTGGCGCTGGGCATCAAGCAGGCCGAACACCTGGGCCGCCTGGCCGAACGGGAGCGGAGCCTGGCCGAGGAGGTCAGCTACTTCCGGGAGGTCCAGCGTCGGGATGTCCTGCAGGAGCCCCTGCGGGCCGAGAGTCCCGCCATGCGCGCCATCCTGGACCAGCTGAGGCAGGTGGCCCCCACGGTGACCACGGTGCTCGTCACCGGCGAGACCGGCACGGGCAAGGAGAAGGTGGCCCAGACTCTCCACCATCTCTCGCCCCGCCGCGAGCGGCCCTTCATCAAGGTGAACTGCAGTGCCCTGCCCGCGACGCTCATCGAGTCCGAGCTGTTCGGCCACGTGAAGGGGGCCTTCAGCGGCGCCGCGTCGGCGCGGAAGGGGAGGTTCGAGCTGGCGGACGGCGGCACCCTCTTCCTGGACGAGATCGGCGACCTGCCCCTGGACCTCCAGCCCAAGCTGCTGCGGGCCATCCAGGAGAAGGAGATCGACCCGCTGGGCGCCGAGAAGCCCCGGAAGGTGGACGTGCGCCTGGTGGCGGCCACCCACACGGACCTGCGCAAGGCCGTGGCCGAGGGGCGGTTCCGCGAGGACCTCTTCTATCGCCTCAGCGTGTTTCCCATCCACCTCCCGCCCCTGCGCGAGCGACCCGGCGACATCGCCGCCCTGGCGGAGAGCTTCCTCGACAAGTTCGCCCGGGAGAACCGCCGCGCGGCCATCCACCTGCCGGCCCCGGTCCTGGAGCAGCTGGAGGCCTACCCATGGCCCGGCAACGTGCGGGAGCTGAACAACGTCCTCGAGCGGGCCGCCATCCTCTCGACGGGCCGGGAGCTGCGGCTGCCTCCCGGCGCCCTGGCCTCGCGCGGAGGCGCCGAGAAAGCAGGACGTCCCCACACCTGGGAGGCCCAGGAGCGGGCCTACCTGGAGCGGCTGCTCCACCACACCCGCGGCAAGATCGCCGGCGCCGACGGCGCGGCGACGGTCGCCGGCCTGGCCCCCTCCACCCTGCTCTCGCGCCTGGAGAAACTGGGCCTCAGGCCCAAGGACTTCAAGGAATCGTGATAGGTTAGGCACTCCCCTCCGGAGCGACGGATGAGCGACATCCCAGGCCCGACCGATCCCCTGACACCGCTGGACGCGCCGCCTTCCCCTGACCCGGGGCCGGCCTCAGCTCAGACTCCGACCGCCCTCCGCCCGATCCCCTTCGAGGACCTCGAAGCCATCCCCGGCTTCTGGGCCCGGGTGGGCGCCATGTTCCGGCTGGTCTTCAGCAACCCCATGGAGCTCTTCGACCGGGTTCCGACCACCGGCGGCCTCGGCGCGCCGTGGCGATTCCTCCTCCTGATGTCGGTCCCCGTCTTCCTCATCACGGCCCTGCTGTTCTTCCTCCTCGGCATGGGCATCATGGTCGCGGCTCTGGAAGAGGCCGGAAAACCCGAAGGCCGGGTCATCGCCGCCGCCATGCCCCTCGTCTTCGGCGCCCTGCTGCTGCTCATGCCCCTCTTCACCTTCTTGGGCATGGTCGTCTTCGGCGCCCTGAGCCACGCCTTCCTCTGGATGTGGGGCGGCCTCAAGCCCGGGGTGGGCGTGGGCCAGAGCATCCGCGCCTACGGCTACGCCTCGGCCTTCATCCAGCTCGGCGCCTGGATTCCCACCCTCGGTTTCCTGATCCAGATCGCCGGCCTGGTCGTGATCGGAATGGGCCTGGCGCGGATGCACAAGACGGAGGCCTGGCGCGGGATCTGCGCCGTGCTGACGCCGCTCCTGCTCATCTGCTGCTGCGGCTTCATGCTCATCATGGCCGTCCCTGCGGTCCTCGCGGCGGTGGGGCGGTAGCCTCGAGCCAGGCCCGCACGGCCGGACCCGCCGAGTCCGCCTCCAGCACCCGATGGACCGCGCCGGCGGCCAGGGCCTCGGCCGCGTCCCAGGTCTCGAAATGCCGGAACAACCGGTCCGCGCCGTCGCGGCCCAGGATCTCCGGCAGGCGGACGGTTCCGCCGAAGCCGGTCAGGATGCCATGCTTCGCCGCGGGGTGCGCCAGGCGGAGGCCGCCCTTGCCCGTGGCGGGATCCGCCGCCACCGCCCAGCGTTCCTGGCCGTGCAGGGCCAGGTCGCAGCCGCCGCCCATGGCCACGCCCGAGATCAGCGTGAGGGTGCGCCAGCCGGGCCAGAGCAGGTGGTTCATCACGCGCTGGCCCCGGCGCGAGAAGGGCTCCGCGGACATGGGGTCGAGGGCGCCTACTTCATGGAGGTCCGCCCCCGCCGTGAAGTGATGGCCCCGGCCCGTCATCCAGGCGGAGCCGCTGAGGGCCACCCGGCGCGTGCCACCGCCCCGCAGCTCGACGAAGAGGCGGTCCAGGGCCACCAGCAGGTCACTGTGGAGGCGGTTGAGGCCGTCACCGGAGCGCAGTCCGATCCAGGCCCAGTCCGCGCCGCGCAGCAGGTCCAGGGAGGTGCGCCCCTCGTGCCAGGCGGTCGGCGTCATGCCAGCCCCAGCCGGGCGAAGGCCGCTTCCAGGGGCTCGGCGTCGGGATCCCACGCGGGCGCCCCGGGCAGCTGGTTGCGGAACCAGGTGGCCTGCCGCTTGGCGTAGGCCTGGGTCTCCTGCACCACGGCGGCCTGGAGAGTCGCGGGATCGCCCCCGGCCATCCAGGCCGCGTAGCCCAGGGGCCTCAGCGCCTCGAGGTCGCCCCGGTGGCCCGCGGCCACCAGGCCCGCCACCTCCCGTGGCCAGCCCGCGGCCACCTGGGAGGCCACCCGCTCAGCGACGCGCTCCCGCTGGCGCTCGCGCCCCGGCGCGACCACCAGCACCCGCCAGCCCGCGGGAACGCCTGTGTCCGGGCCGGACAGGAAGCTCGAGGGGGCCTGGCCGGAAGCGAGATGGAGGGCCAAGGCGCGCTGGACCCGGGCGCTGTCGTTGGGATGGAGGGCCGCGGCCCGGGCAGGGTCCACCGCCGCCAGGAAGCGATGCAGCGCGGGCGTGCCGAGGGTCGCGCCCCAGCGCCGCACGCGATCCACCAGGATGGCCGGCACGTCCGGCAGGGCGCTGAGCTGGTCCCAGATGCCCCTCAGGTACAGCCCCGAGCCCGTCACCAGCACCGGCTCGCGGCAGGCCGAGAGCCGCTCCCGCACCCAGGCGCCGAAGGCCGTGGGGTTGGGGCGGGTCGAGAGGGGCAGTTCCCCGTAGCCCAGGTGGGGCACCCCGCCTCGCTCCACCTCGTCCGGCTGGCCGGTGCCGATGGCGAGGCCGGCGATGGCCTGATAGGGGTCCCCATTCACCACGGTGCCGCCGACGCGCCGGGCCACAGCCACGGCCACGGCGGACTTGCCGGAGGCCGTGGGTCCCAGGATCGCGATGGGCATGGGTTGAAGCTATCAGCTATCAGCCGTCAGCTCTCCGTGAAAGCAGGGGGCGGCCACTCGCAGCTGACAGCTGATAGCCGATAGCTGATAGCTGATAGCTGCCCCCTGGGAACCTTCGGAGCCCACGGCTCACACCAAGGCCATGCGCCACCTGGTCTGCCTCTGCCTCGCCTCCAGCCTCCTGGCCGGGGGGAAGCCCGCCTCCGAGGTGCCCGAGCCCGGAAAGAACCGGGCCTTCCTGTCGCGGATCACGGGTGACAGCGAGGGCGGGGCCCGTCCCTGGCATACCTACAAGGCCCCCCCGGAATCAGCTTCCGCCGTGGTGGAGGTCATCGGCGAGCTCACCCGGGAGGAGCTCCGTCAGGTCGCCTTCCAGGAGTTCATCGTCTGGTTCCGGGAGGACCTCCGTCGCTTCCTGAAAGCCCATGGCGGCGTCCTGCCCGAACCCACCAGCCTGGCCTCCGCCACCCTGCCCGTGGACCGGTTCGGCGGCAACCCCGTGCCCCGGAACGTGCCTCTCGGCCGCGCGAGCTTCTGATCACCCTTCCCGTGGAAAAAGCGGAACGCGAAGACCGCGAAGCCGCCTCCGGCGGAGCGAAGGACTTCCCCATTTGAACCACCCTTCGCGCCCTTCGCCTCCTTAGCGCCCATCGCGTTCTTCATTTCTGTTCGGGCCGTCTACTCCATGAGCCTCGGCAGCAGCAGGGCGGCCTGGTCGCGGGCCAGGCGGGCGGCCTCCAGGGCGTTGCGGGCCGCGTCTTCGGGGGACTGGCGGGGCGTGAGCAGGGCCTCCAGCTGGCCCCGGAGACGGGCGGTCTCCCCTTCCGGATCGGGGAGGTGGCGCTGGGCCGCCGTCTCGAAGACCGCCAGGAAGCACTGGATGGCATCGCAAGCGGCTGAGACGATGGCCCCGCTATGCCGGCGGTCGATGTCCAGGGCCAGGGCCGCGGCCAGGAAGCGCAGGCCATCCTCGAAGCGGTCCTGGGAGGGGTTCGAGGGCCCCGATCCGCTCATGGATCCGCTCATGGCTGACCGCCTGCGGGGGCGGCGGTCCAGCGGGTGTCCGTGCGCCCGGCGAGCTGGCCCGCGGGATCGAAGCGCCATTCCCTGAACCGCACCGCGCCGTCCCTTCCCAGGGTGGCGATCGTCGTGCAGCGGGTTCCGTAGGCCGGATCGACGATGAAGGCCGGCGACAGCTTGCGCTCCAACTCCAGGCCCACGCCGGTGTCCGGCAGGTCGGCATCGGCGGCGGGCGTCGGATCCGCCAGCGCGGCCAGGAGGGGCGCCTCGTCACCGTTCCCGGAGGCCACCCAGGCCGTCATGGCCCGCCTGAGTCTCTCGGTCTTGGGCCAGGGCGTGTCCAGGTCCGCGTTGGAGACCACATGCACCCCCGGCGGCACCTCCCGCGAGATGAACCGCGGGTGGTTGTTCAGGTAGCGCAGGTCCGTCCCGTCCCAGAGCAGCAGGTTGAATCCGGCGAAGGCCATGGCCCGCTCGCGGAGCTCGTCGGCGAAGGCCCGGGCCGGCTGTTGGCCACGCACGAAGGAGGCCACCAGCCCGCCCCGCGACGGCGCGCCGGGGTCCGGCGCCACCATGCGCCTCACGTTGGTGACACAGGCCAGGCGGCCCCGCTTCGACAGGGCCAGCCAGCTGCCGCCCTGGGACAGGTCGCGGCCCCCGAACACCTCGGGGGCGTCCTCCCAGGGGCCGGCGGGGGCCGTGGGACGCGCGTGGTACTCGTCGCGGTTGGCGGCGATGACGAGCTCGAAGTCGGGATGGGCGCGGTAGGCGAGCGCGATGAGGCACATGGCTTCCCATCATAGGCCCCATGCCCCGGTTCAATCCCCCGCTCAGCCCCGCCTCAACCTCTGGCTCAACCCCTGAGAGGGCCCCCCGTAATCCTCCCATCCGAGGTGATTCCATGCGTCCTGGCCTGCCCTTGCCCCTGGCCCTGCTGCTCTGCGGCGCCCTGCTCCGGGCCGACGGCCTTTCGGACCTGAAGGCCGCGCTCAAGGGCCTGCCGGCTCCGGCGAAGGTCAAGGTGAAGGTGGAGGCGGAGAGCCTCGAACGGGAGTCCGGTAAGGACAGCACGGAACGCCGGACCACCGTGGTGGAGGATGGCTCGGAGGGGCTGCGGATCCTGGAGGACAGCCGCCCCGCGGCCGCCCCGGCGAAGGCGAAGGAGAAAGGAGGCGCCCGGGCCCCGGGAGCGGCTAAGAAGGGCTCCGGCGAATTCCACGACGAGCTGCGGCCCGCCGAGGGCCTGCTGGAGCAGCTGGAGAAGGCGCGGCTGCTGGAGGAGAAGGCCGAGGCCTACGAGGGCCGGCCCGCCCGCCGACTGCGGCTGGCCATGGACCTGGACCTGGACGCCGAGGCCCGCAGCCACCTGAAGAAGGCCGACTACGAGGCCACGGTCTGGATCGGACCCGACGGCCTGCCCCTGGCCATGGATCACCGCATCGAGGTCCGGGCGCGGGTGCTGCTCCTCGCCAGCGTCTGGACGAAGGTCGACATCCGGCGCCGCTTCCAGCGCGTCCAGAACCGGCTGCTGGTGCTCGACGAGCACGCCGACGTCCAGGGCGCGGCCCTGGGGAAATCCTTCAGCGCGAAGGAGACCACCCGCTGCACCGTGCTGTGACCCAGGCTAGGCCTTCGGCTCAGGCACCACCGGATAGTCGCCCGTGAAGCAGGCGTAGCAGTATCCATGGCCGTCATCGCCCATGCAGGATTCCAGGTCCTTCAGGTCCAGGTAGCCTAGGCTGTCGGCCTCCACGAAGCCCTCGATCTCCTTCAGCGACATGTACGACGCGATGAGGTGCTGCCGCTTGGGCGTGTCGATGCCGTAGAAGCAGGAATGCGTCGTGGGCGGGCAGGCGATGCGCATGTGCACTTCCTTGGCGCCGGCCTCGCGGACCATCTGAACGATCTTCTTGCTGGTGGTGCCGCGCACGATGCTGTCGTCCACCAGCACCACCCGCTTGCCCGCCAGCAGGTGCCGCACGGGGTTCAGCTTCACCTTCACGCCGAAGCTGCGGATGGTCTGCTTGGGCTCGATGAAGGTGCGGCCCACGTAGTGGTTGCGGATGATGCCGAAGTCGAAGGGGATGCCGGACTGCTCGGAGTAGCCCAGGGCCGCGCTCACGCCGCTGTCGGGCACGGGCACGATGAGATCCGCCTCCACGGGGTGGCGCAGGGCCAGGAGCCGTCCCATCTCGCGGCGGGCCACCATGACGCTCTTGCCGTACACCAGGGAATCGGGCCGGGCGAAGTAGATGTGCTCGAACACGCAGGGCTTCGGCTGGACCTTGGGCAGGGGGAAGACGGAGCGGAGCGTGCTGCCGTCCCGGGGCACCACCACCATCTCGCCGGGGGCCACGTCGCGGATGTAGGCCGCGCCCACCAGGTCGAAGGCGCAGGTCTCCGAGCTGAACACGGTGGTGCCATTCATGTGGCCCATGGCCAGGGGCCGGAATCCATGTGGATCCCGGGCCGCGATGAGGGTGTGGTCCGTGAGGATGAGCAGGGAGTACGCCCCCTCGGCCTGCCGGAGGGCCGAGACCACGGCGTCTTCCAGCGTGTCCGCCTGGGCCCGGTTGATGAGGGCCAGCAGCACCTCGGAATCCGAGGGGCTGGTGAAGGTGTGGCCGTCCGCGATCAGGGCGGCGCGCAGGGTCTCCGTGTTGGTCAGGTTCCCGTTGTGGCAGAGGGCCACCTGCCCGAAGCGGCCGTGGATGAGGAAGGGATGGGCCGCGGAGGCCACGTTGCCGCCGGTGGTGGAATAGCGCGTGTGGCCGATGGCCGCGTCGCCCGGCAGGGCATCCAGCACCGCTTCGGAGAACACGTCCGCCACGTAGCCCAGGGCCTTGTGCAGGTGCAGTCCCTCGGCGTCGCCGGAGCAGATGCCGGCCGCCTCCTGGCCCCGGTGCTGCAGGGCGTAGAGGCCCAGATAGGTCTGCCGCGAAGCTTCCGTCTGGGGACAGATCCCGAATACCCCGCACTCGTCCCTGAACGGCATGACCCCTCCGAGCCTTCCAGATTAAACCCTGGGGGCCCGAACACCCAGATCGGATGCCGAAGACCACGACCTTCAGTGGGATGCGTCCACCCCGGTCAGCGAACCGTGCTACCGTCCTCGAGGTCCTGGCGGGCCTCCTGGGCCCAGCTCCTCAGGGTGCTGAGCAGCACGGTCCCGGCCTCGGCGGGGGCCAGGGAACCGGAGCCGTCCAGGCTCTCCAGGTGCAGCTCGATCCGGGCCAGGTCGCCCTGCTCGAAGCGGGCGCTGAGGTCGCAGAGGGCCAGCAGGCCCGGCGCCACCTCCACCAGCACCGTGGAGGCGTGCAGCCCCTTGGGCATCTCCAGGCTCCAGACCGGCACGCTCCGGGCACCGAAACGCAGGGCGATGGGCTCCGCGTGGGTCTGCGGCGAGGGGCCCGCGAGATAGAGCAGGCGCTCGGCCCGGCCCAGGAGGAGCGCCTGGGAATAGGGCGTGCCCTGGCCGCGGTCCGCCTCCAGCCGCCAGCCGCCCATGCGGGGCTTCTTCACGCGGTTGTGGCTGGTGGTGCCTTCCGTGGCCACGAGGCGGAACCGGGTCTCCAGCGGCGCGGCCTCGCCGCGCAGCCACATCTGCATGCGGTACCGGAGCCCTTCCTGTGCCGCCGCGGGAAGGGAGAGAGCCAGAAGGAGCGCCAGTCGGATCAAGGAACCACCATCCTCACCATCGAGCATGCCATCTCATGCGATCCTGGGCCATGCCGCTCTGCTTCGACCTCGACGGGACCCTGGGCCACTTCAGTTCCGGATTCGTGCTGCTGAGGGAGGCCCTGGGCGATCTCTGGGGCGCGCCGCCCACCGCGGAGGACCTGGGCCGCTGCTCGGGCTCCACCGACTGGGAGATCGTGGACGAGCTGCACCGCATGCGCTTCGGCCGGGGGCTGGACGAAGCCGGCTACGAGGCCTACCAGGCCGCCTGCGTGGCCCGCTTCCGGGCGGCTTTCGCGCCCGGCGGACGGGAGGCCGTGGCCTATGGCGGCATCCTCGCCGCCCTGCACCGCCTGGCGGAGCGCCACGCCGTCTGGGTGGTCTCGGGCAACGCCCCGGATCTGTTGGCCTTCAAGGCCGACACCCTGGGCATCGACCCGGCCATCCCCCGCCTGGGCTCCCTGCCCCGCCACGACCGCGCGGATCTGCTGCGGCGGGCCCTCCTGGGCTGCCCCGGCCCCCACCTCTACGTCGGGGACCGCCCCCACGACCTGGCGGCCGCCCAGGCCGCGGGCCTGCCCTTCCTGGGCGTGGGGCCCGCCGTGCCGGGCGATCACGTCAGCCTTTCTCCGGATGCCGCACCCGAGCAGGTCATCGCGTCCGTGACCGAGCGGATGAGGGCCTGAAGCCCGAAAGTTCACCGGACCCCGGCCGGGCGCAAGGTTTCCCCGGCCCGGCGGCCGGCCATGTCAGCGACCCTGCAGGGCCTCGTCCAGCGCCTGCTTCGCCATGCCTTCGCCGTAGCCCGACCAGCGCTTCACCACCCGGCCCTCGCGGTCGATGATGAAGGTGGTGGGTATGCCGCGGACCTCGCCCAGGGGTTCCAGCCCCCCCCTTCCGTCGGGCACGAAGGCCTTGAGCCCCAGCTGGGGATTTTTTGAGAGGAAGGGCGTCACGTCGGCCCAGCCGTTCCGGTCCACCGAGATGGGCAGCACCACGTAGCGGTCGCCGCCGCTCCTCTGGAGCTCCGCCACTTCCGGCAGGGACTTGCGGCAGGGCGGGCACCAGGTGGCCCACACATCCACCAGCACCACCTTGCCCTTGTACTCGGCCACGGTGTGTCGCGTCCCCTCGGCGTCGAGGAAGGCCACCCGGCTCACGTCCGTGCCCGTGGACGCGCCGTCCCCACGGAGGGTCCGGAAGCCCATCACCCCCGCCAGCAGCAGGCCGCCGCCCACCAGGGCCACCGCGGCGGCCGTGCGCCAGCGCGATTCGGGGACGTAGGCATCGGACATGGGAACTCCCGCCATCAAGTCTTCAGGGTAATGTCCCGCTCCGGGACTTCATACTGGTTCGATGCCGCTGATCTCCGCTTCCGACCTCCGCGACCGCTTCGCCTCGATCCGCCTGCTGGACGCCCGCCAGGATCCCGCCGACTACGCGTCCGGCCACCTGCCTGGAGCCTTCCACGCGGACCTGAACCGCCAGCTCAGCGCGGCCAGCGATCTGGACCACGACCCGGCCCGGGGCGGGCGCCATCCTCTGCCGCCCCTGGCGCGCTTCGCCGCCCAGCTCGGCGCCTGGGGCATCGGACCGGACACCGAGGTGGTGGCCTACGACGCCGCGGGCGGAAGCAACGCCGCTGCCCGGCTCTGGTGGATGCTGCGGGCGCTGGGACATGAGCGGGTCGCCGTCCTGGACGGGGGCCTGCCCGCGGCCCTGGAGGCTGGCTTGACATTGACTGTCGACATTCCCACCGCGAGCACCCTTCCGCCCCATCCCGCGGACCGCTGGCGGCTGCCCCTGGTGGACGCGGAAGCGGTGGAGGCCATCCGCCGCGACCCCGCGAGGAAGCTGATGGACGCCCGCTCCCCCGAGCGCTGGCGCGGCGAGAACGAGACCCTCGACCCCGTTCCCGGCCACATCCCCGGATCCGTGAACCTCTACTGGGCCGACAACCTGGGCCCCGATGGCCGCTTCAAGTCCCCGGAGGCCCTGCGGGCCCAGTACGAGGCGGCCCTGGGCGGCGTGTCGCCGGATCGCCTGGCCATCCACTGCGGCAGCGGCGTCACCGCCTGCCACAACCTGCTGGCCATGGCCGTGGCCGGCCTCCCGGGCGCGGCCCTCTACGTGGGGAGCTGGAGCGAGTGGTGCCGGTCTTCACGAGAGAAAAGCGGGTCCGCGAAGGACACGAAGTGAAGAAGGCATGGCCACGAAGAAAGGCCGACGCAACCCGCTCCACCTGCCCCAATCTCCTTCGTGTTCTTGATTCATGTCTTGGTGCCCTTCGTGGAGATCATTAAATCTATGAATCCCTGGCGCGGCCTCCGGGGCCTCCCCCGCGAAGTGTGGCTGGTCTGCGCCAGCACGCTGGTGAACCGGCTGGGCACCATGGCCCTGCCCTTCCTGGTGCTCTACCTCACGGAGGCCCGCCGCTGGACGCCGGAGCAGGCGGCCTTCGGCATGATGGTCTACGGCACCGGCGCGCTGACGGCGGGCCCCTTCGCGGGCCGGCTGGCGGACCGGCTGGGCCACGTCCAGGTGCTGAAGGCCAGCCTCTGGATCTCCGGCGCGCTGATGCTGGTGCTTCCCTTCGCGGGCGCGCGTCCCCTCCTCTTCGTGCTCATCTTCCTCTGGGCGGCCTTCACCCAGGCCTTCTGGCCCAGCGCCATGGCCCTGCTGGCGGACCTCGCCGCGCCGGAGCAGCGCAAGGCGGTCTACGCCCTGCACCGGCTTTCGGTGAATCTGGGCATGGCCGTGGGCCCGGCCCTGGGCGGCGTCATCGCCCACCACAGCTACACCTGGGTGTTCTGGACCGACGGCCTCAGCACCCTGGCCGGCGCCGTGCTGCTGGGCCTGCTGTTCACCGCGGCTCCACGCCGGGCCGCTCCCCAGGGACATGCCCCGGGCGCGAGCCCCTGGCGGGACCGCCGCCTGGCCTTCCTGCTGCTGCCCTTCATCCCCATGCTGATGGTGTTCTTCCAGATCGAGGGCACGCTGCCGCTCTGGGTGGTGCGCGACCTGGGCCTGGGCAGCCGCTTCTACGGCCTGCTGTTCACGGTGAACACCCTGCTCATCGTGGCCCTGGAGGTGGCCCTCAACCTGGCCATGGCCCGCTGGTCCCACGGGCGGCAGCTCTTCCTGGGCTCGCTGTTCCTCGCCTTCGGCTTCGGCCTCACGGCCTGGGCCACGGGACACACCATGCTGATCCTCACCACGATGATCTGGACCTTCGGCGAGATGACCCTCTTCCCGGCCATGAGCGACGCCGTGGCCACCCTGGCCCCGCCAGATCGGCGGGGCGAGTACATGGGCCTGCTCTCGCTCTGCTTCGCCGTGGGCCTGGCCCTGGGCCCCTGGCTGGGCGTGCTGGCCTACGCCAAGGCCGGGCCGCGGGCCCTGTGGATCGCCACCTTCGGCATCTCCCTCGCCGCGGGCCTGATGCTGGCGAGGTTCCGGACGCCGGCGGCCCAGAAGGCGCCTGGACCGACCGACTAGAATGATCTCCAGAGCGAAGACAGTGGGATTCGGGAGGCGCCCATGGGGGTTCTCGAATTGCTCAAGGAAGCCCTGGTAGCCACGGCGCGGAACAAGCTCCGGGCCATGCTGACCATGCTCGGGATCATCATCGGCGTGGGCGCCGTCATCGCGATGATCGGCATCGGCGAGGGGTCCAAGCGGGCCTCGGTCGCGATCATCCGGAACATGGGCTCCAACATGCTGACCATCTTCCCCGGGGCCCCCGGCACCCACACCCACCATGGGCCCCAGGCCATGGGCAGCGCCGAGATCCTCAAGGAGGATGACGCCGCGCTGATCCAGACGGAGCTGCAGGATTCCAGCGTGCGGGCCGCGACGCCCCAGGTCCAGACCACGCGCCCGGTGATCTACCAGAACGCCACCTTCATCACCCATGTCCAGGGGACCGGGCCCGAGTTCCAGACCATCCGCGCCTGGGAACTGGAGGCCGGGCGCTTCTTCACCGAGGGCGAGGTGAGGGGCCAGGCCCTGGTCTGCGTCATCGGCCAGACCGTCAAGGTCACCCTCTTCCCGTACGGGGATGATCCGCTGGGGCAGACCATCCGCGTCGGCACGCTCCCCTTCCAGGTCGTCGGCCTGCTGGAGCGCAAGGGCGCCGGCATGTGGGGCGACCAGGATGACCTCGTCGTGGCCCCCTACACGACGGTGATGCGCAAGGTCATGGGACGGACCACCATCCAGCGGATCGTGGTCAGCGCGCACGAGGGCGAGACGGGCCTCGCCGAGGCGGAGATCACCGCCCTGCTCCGGCAGCACCTGAAGGTGCCCCTCAGCCAGGTGACGCCCTTCAACATCCGGAAGCAAGACGAGATGGTCCAGGCCATGGAGCGGCAGGCAGGCATCCTCACGGCCCTTCTCGCGGTCGCCGCAAGCATCTCCCTGGTGGTCGGCGGCATCGGCATCTCGAACATCATGCTCGTGAGCGTGACCGAGCGGACCCGGGAGATCGGCATGCGCCGGGCCGTGGGCGCCACGAGACGGGCCATCCTCTGGCAGTTCCTCTCGGAGACCGTGGCCCTCGCTGGGCTTGGCGGGGTCCTCGGCGTCGCGCTCGCCTTCGTGGCCATCGCCCTCCTGGCCCGTTTGCAGGTCCCGGCGGTCACGGAGGGATGGGCCATCCTGCTGGGCCTGGGCTTCAGTGGCGCAGTCGGCCTCGTGGCCGGCCTCCTGCCCGCGCTGAAAGCCGCCCGCCTGGATGTGATCGATGCGCTGAGATACGAGTGAGCGGGGCTACTTCAACGCCTCCGTCGACTTCATGCGCTGCCGCAGGACGTACTTCTGGATCTTGCCCGTGGAGGTCTTGGGAATGGGGCCGAAGACCACCATGGGCGGCACCTTGAAGCGCGCCAGGTGGGCCCGGCAGTGGGCGATGATGTCCTCCTCCTTCGTCGTGGCGCCATCCTTCAGCTCCACGAAGGCGCAGGGCACCTCGCCCCACTTGGGATCGGGCTTGGCCACGATGGCGGCCACCAGCACGTCGGGATGGCGGTAGAGCACGTCCTCCACTTCCAGCGAGGAGATGTTCTCGCCGCCGGAGATGATGATGTCCTTGCTGCGGTCCTTGATCTTCACGTAGCCGTCGGGCTCCAGCACCGCCAGGTCGCCAGTGTGGAACCAGCCGCCGGCGAAGGCCTCCTCCGTGGCGGCCGGGTTCTTGAGGTAGCCCTTCATGACGATGTTGCCGCGGAACATGATCTCGCCCATGGTCTGGCCGTCCGCGGGCACGGGCTGCATGGTGGCCGGATCCATCACGGTCATGGCCTCCTGCAGCAGGTAGGGGATGCCCTGGCGCCCGTTCAGGCGGGCGCGCTCGCCGAGGGGAAGGTCGGCCCACTCTTCCCGCTTCACGCAGACGCCCGCAGGACCGTAGGTCTCCGTGAGGCCGTAGACGTGGGTGATGCTGACGCCCAGCTTCTCCATGCCCTCGATGATGGCGGCCGGCGGAGCGGCCCCGGCCACGGCGGCGGACACCGGATGGCCCAGCCCCTCGGGAATGAGGTGGGCGGCGTTGATGAGCATGCCGAGAACCACGGGGGCGCCGCAGAAGTGGGTGACGCCGTGGCGCTGGATCAGCTCGAAGATGGCCTTGGGATCCACCTGGCGCAGGCAGACGTTGACACCCGAGAGAGCCGCCACGGTCCAGGGGAAGCACCAGCCGTTGCAGTGGAACATGGGCAGGGTCCACAGGTAGACCGAGTGGGGCGGCATGTTCCAGCTGAGGACGTTGGCCACGGCGTTGAGGTAGGCGCCCCGGTGGTGGTAGACCACGCCCTTGGGGTTCCCCGTGGTGCCCGAGGTGTAGTTGAGGGAGATGGCGTCCCACTCGTCCGCGGGCAGCCGCCACTCGAAGTCGGGATCGCCCTCCCGCAGGAACTGCTCGTACTCGATGGAACCCAGCAGGTCGCCCTTGGCCGCGGGATCGTCCACGTCCACCACCAGGATCTCCCGGCCCTCCAGCAGCTCCAGGGCGCGGCGGATGGTCGGGGCGAAGTCCCGGTCCGTGAGCAGCACCTTCGCCTCACCGTGCTTGAGCATGAAGGCGATGGATTCGGCATCAAGGCGGGTGTTGAGCGTGTTGAGCACGGCCCCGGCCATGGGCACGCCGAAGTGGGCCTCGAACATGGCGGGCACGTTGGGCAGCATGGCCGCCACGGTGTCCCCGGGCTTCACGCCGCGGCGGACCAGGGCCGAGGCCAGGCGCCGGCAGCGGGCGTAGGTCTCGGACCAGGTGATGGACCGGTCGCCGTGGACGATGGCCTTCTTGCGCGGGAAGACCATGGCGGCGCGCTCCATGAAGGTGAGCGGCGACAGCTGCACGTGGTTGGCCTGGTTCTTGTCTAGACCCGTGGCGAAGGGGTTGAGGCCCATGGTCATCCTCCAAGGGAGCAGTTCGCGGCGATGGTGTGCGGGGTGATCTGGTTGCAAGCCTACCCCGGGATTCGGGGCCTCACAACGGCCACCCACCACCCAGGCCGCGATCCACCCTGCCCCTCCAGCGGCACGGGTGGCCCCTCCGGATGGGCTAGGCGTGCCGGTCGAGCAGCGCCAGGATGGCCGACGTGGTCCCGATTTCTCCTAGCCGCGGGAAGATGGTACCGACCGCCCGTTCATGGGCTTCCGCCACGCGGTCCGTCATCGCGTCCACGACGAAGGCGAGATGGTACGACCGCTCCCAGGCATCCCGTGCCGTGGACTCCACCCCGATGCTGGTGGCGATGCCGCAGAGCACCAGGTTGGTGATGTGCCTGCGACGCAACTGCAAATCCAGGTCGGTGCCGTAGAAGGCGCCCCACTGGCGCTTCTGCACCAGGATGTCCCGCCGCGGATCGGCGTGCAGCTCCTCCAGGTAGTCCGAGAACCCCGGGGCCGGCGCGCTTGCGGGCGGGGGCACATCGGTCCGGGTGCGGATGACATCAAGGCGATCCTCCGCCCAGCCCACTCGGACGAGCACGACGGGCCGCGCCCGCTTGCGGAAGGCGTCAACCAGCCGGACCGCGTTCGCGATCACCTCCCGCACGGGGTGGACGACCGGCATGGCGACGATGCCCTTCTGCAGGTCGATGACGACCAGGGCGGTTCCCGGATCCAGGGTTGTCACGGGCATGGGGGGCTCCTCCGGGTCTGGCCAGTCATTCGATCATGGCCTCCGCCCGGAACCAATGCCCGGAGAGGCGGGACCTCCCGCCAGGCACGATCACTCCCGGATCAGATCCCGGCGATCCACCAGCTTGAAGACCCGCCCCTTCCACCGGGCCACGGTGGGCTCGATCACGAGGTCGGCGGGGGCGATCCGCTCGGCCCTGCCCGTTCCCCTCGCCGTCGGGAACAGGAACACCTGCTCGATCTCCCGGAATTCCTCCCGCTCCTCCGGGAACATCACGTACCGCACCAGCCATTGGGCTTCGCCCGCATAGACCTCGTAGCCATAGTGGCGGCAGTCCGGGTCGGCCAGGGCATGGGAGTCCAGCCGCACCCAGTCCGGGGGTGCAGGTTCTCCCCGGTACGCGGGGATGGTCCCGGAGAGGTGGACCCCGACCGGCTCCAGGGGCGGGGCGGCCTGCGCGGAGGCCAGGAGGCAGGTCAGCAGGAGTTCGAGCATGGGAAGGCCTCGTCGAGGGATGTGAAATTCCCGTCTCAGAGGCCTATTTTCCCATTTCCCCGGGACCCTGTCAGTCACGGGGGTGTGACTTCAAGGTTCCATCAGGCCTGAAGGACCGCCTCCAGCTGATCAATGGCCCAGTCGATCTGCTCCTTCGTGATGACGAGGGGGGGCGCCAGGCGGATGGTATCCACGTGGGTGTCCTTGCAGAGCATGCCGCGGTCCTTGAGGGCGTAGCAGTACTTGCGGGCGCCGCCGGCCTCGGGCTTGAGCTGCACGCCGGCCCAGAGGCCGATGACGCGGACCTCCTTGAGCTTGTCGGTCTTCATGCCCTTGAGGCGGGCCTCCAGGTGCTTGCCCAGTTCGGCGGTCTTCTCCACCAGCTTTTCGTCCACCAGCACGTCGAGGGCGGCGCTGGCCACGGCGCAGGCCAGGGGATTGCCGCCGTAGGTGCTGCCGTGGATGCCGGGGGTGAAGACATCCATCACCTCGTCATTGGCCAGGAAGGCGCTCACGGGGTAGTAGCCGCCGCTGAGGGCCTTGCCGATGGTGACGCCGTCGGGGCGGATGCCCTCGTGCTCGAAGGCGAAGAGCTTGCCCGTACGGCCCAAGCCGGACTGGATCTCATCCAGCACCAGGAGGAGGTTGTTCTGGTCCGCCACCTCGCGCAGGCCCTTGAGGAAGCCCTTGGGCGGAATGATGACGCCGCCCTCGCCCTGGATGGGCTCCATGAAGATGGCGCAGGTGTTCTTGTTGACGGCCTTCTTCACCGCCTCCAAATCGCCGTAGGGCACGATGACGAAGCCGGGCGTGAAGGGGCCGAAGCGGCTGGTGCTGTCGGGATCCGTGCTGAAGCCCACGATGGTGGTGGTGCGGCCGTGGAAGTTGCCGTCGGCCACGATGATCTCGGCCTTGCCGTACTCGATGCCCTTCTTGTCGTAGCCCCACTTGCGCATGGCCTTCAATGCAGTTTCAACAGCTTCAGCCCCGCTGTTCATCATCAGGGCCTTCTGGAAGCCCGTGAGCTTGCAGAGCTTCTCGAGGAGGGGCGGGAACTGGTCGTTGCGGAAGGCGCGGCTGGTCAGCGCCAGGGTCTTCACCTGGGCGATCATGGCCTCGCCGATCTTCGGGTGGTTGTGGCCCTGGTTCACGGCGGAGTAGGCGGCCAGGAAGTCCATGTACTTCTTGCCGTCCACGTCGGTGAGGAAGACGCCCTCGCCCTTGGTGCAGACCACGTCGAGCGGATGGTAGTTGTGGGCGCCGAACTGGTTCTCCTGCTGGATCAGGACTTCGGACTTGGTGGAAGTGGCCATGGGATCTCCGAAAGGGGAAGGATGGGGAAGCTCTGGGGGAAAAGGCCCATTCTAGGCCCGGCGGGCCAATCCACCAGGATTCCCCGGAAGGTCTTGACGAAGTGTCATTCCCGGAAAGATCGTCTCCCGCGCCGTGGACGGGAGATGGACGGGAGATCTGGCCATCACAAGAAGAGGTGAGACAATGCCGTCTTCTATCCCTGCCGCCATGCCCCTGGAGACTCCCCATGACTGAGCAGCCCTCCTCCCTGTACGGCACCCAGCCCGAATCGCCCCGACCGCAGCCGCCGGGCCTGGTGGACCAGATCGCCGGCGTGTTCACGGCCCCCGTGGAGCTCTTCCAGCGCCTCAACAAGGCCCCCAGCTGGGGCTGGGCCCTGGGCGCCATCATCGTCGTCAGCCTGGTGGTGGCCGTGATCTGGGGCATGAAGGTGGACGTGGACGAGATGCTGCGGCCCATCCTGGAGCGGAACCCCCAGGTCCAGTCCGCCCAGATCGACACGATCATCGAGATGCAGAAGAAGTTCATCATGCCCTTCGGCATCCTGGGCGCCCTGTTCGGCACCCCCGCGGTGCTGGCCGTGCTGGGCCTCTTCTACTGGCTGGTGGGCAAGGCCCTGCCCCAGGACGAGAGCCCCACCTACCTCCAGGCCTTCAGTGCCGCAGTGGTGCCCGGCCTGGTGAAGCTGCCCCTCATGCTCCTCATCGCCGCGATCTGCCTGATGCGGCCCATCGGCGGACTCACGCCCGATCGGATCGCGCCGACGTCCCTGGGCTATTTCCTGCGCCCCGAGAGCCTGCGCCTCCAGGCCGCCCTCTTCAATGTGGAACTGTTCCGGCTGGCCGAAGCGGTCCTGGCCTTCCTGGCGCTCCGCTACCTGGTCCGCATGAAGACCGCCGGCGCCCTGATCTGCGTGCTGCTGCCCCTGCTCCTCTCCCTCGGCTTCGGTCTGATGAGGGCGCAGTAGATGGCCTCCAGGAACACCAAGCTCCTCCTCAGCGGCGGCGCCGCCCTCGTGGTCCTGATCGTCCTGGGTCTCGCCTTCGGCGGCGCGCGGGACGAGGACAGCGCCTACTCCTGGGACGCGGTGGGCCGCGGCGACATCCGCGAAACCATCAGCGCCAGCGGCGAGATCCGCGCCAAGACCCAGATCAACATCGGCACCTCCGTGGCCGGCGAGATCAAGGCCATCCACGTGAAGGACGGCCAGGACGTGAAGGCCGGCGATCTGCTCGTGACCATCGACCAGGAGCGCCTGAAGCAGGCCATGGTCCAGGCCCAGGCCGCCGTCGAGGCCGCCCGCCAGGATGCCTCCCGCCTGGAGGCCGCCATGAAACGCTCCGTGGACAGCTTCCCCCGCTATGAAACCTTGCGCCGGGACGGCCTCATGTCCGACGAGGACTTCCGCCAGCAGAAGCTCGCCAAGGAGAGCGCCGTGCTGTCGTACAGCAGCGCGCGCGCCGCCGTGGCCCAGAGCGAGGCCAACCTGAAGGGCATGCAGGACGGGCTCTCCAAGGCCACGTTGCGCGCCCCCATCACGGGCCGGGTCACAAGCCTCAAGGCGGAGAAGGGCGAGACGGCCATCCCCGGCATGAGCAACCTGCCGGGCGCCACGCTCATGATCATCTCCGACATGAGCGAGATGCAGGCGGAGATCAAGGTCAACGAAAGCGAGGTCGTCCGCACCAAGGTGGGCCAGACCGCCCAGGTGACGGTGGAATCGCTGCCCGGCAAGCTCTTCCAGGGCTCGGTCATCGAGGTGGCCACGGGCACCGAGAAGACGGGCACCGACGCCAACCTCTACAAGGTGAAGGTGGTGCTCCAGGGCCATCGGGAGGACCTGGACAACCTGCGGCCCGGTATGAGCGCCCGCGCCGTCATCCTCACCCACGAGGTCAAGGGCGTCCTGCGCGTGCCCCTCCAGGCCGTGCTGGAGCGCGAAGGCAGCCTGGAGGAGGCCCAGAAGCAGGGCCTCCTGGCCCCGGCGTCGCGCAACATCGTGATGGTCTTCCGAGGCGGCAAGGCCGAGGAGCGCACTGTGCAGGTGGGCATCGCCAACACCCAGTTCTTCGAGCTGAAGGAGGGGCTGACCGAGGGCGACAAGGTGCTCACGGGCCCCATCCGCAAGCTGAAGGAGCTGAAGGACAGGGCTTCCGTGATCCTGCGGGTCAGGTCCGACAGCGAGCTGGCCCGGACCAAGGACGTGAAAAAGTAATGGACGTCCGCGAACCCCTCTCCGCCGCCATCCGGGCCCTCAAGGCCAACAAGCTGCGCTCGGCGCTCACCACGCTGGGCATCATCATCGGCGTGGCCGCGGTCATCGTGGTGGTGAGCCTCGTCCAGGGCCTCAAGACCAGCGTGCTCAAGCAGGTGGAGCGGGCCGGCAGCCAGACCATCTTCATCCGTCCCGTCTTCCCCATGGACATGCCCTTCGCCGAGTACACGAAGATCAAGAACAAGGACATGACGCTGGACGAGATGCGCCGGCTGGCCCGCTCCGTGCCGCAGATCACCCAGGTGACGCCCCTCTTCTTCAACGGCACCGAGGTGAAGGCCGAAGGCCGCAGCGCCAACGTCAACCTGATCATGACCGACGAGACCTACCTGGAGCTGAACAGCATCGCCCTGGTGGCGGGACGCAACTTCGTGCCCTCGGACCTGCGCCTGGGCAACAAAGTGGCCATCATCGGCCCCCGCGTCATCGAGAAGCTGGGCCTCAAGGGCAACCCTCTGGGACGCCTCATCAGCACGCCCACCCTCAGCCTCGAGATCATCGGCGTGCTGGAGGAACAGGGCGCCCAGCTGGGCAACGACCCCGACCAGAACATCCTCATCCCCCTCACCACCGGCATGGCCCAGCTCACAGAGGCCCAGCGGTGCCAGCTCTTCTTCCAGGCCCGGGTGGACCCCCGCCTCTCTGCCGACGACGGCGCCGAGCTGGTGGAGGAATCCCTCCGCCGCATCAAGGGCCTGCGCGGCGCCGAGCCCAGCGGCTTCAAGGTCTTCAGCCCCAAGCAGATCACCGGCATCATCAGCGGCATCACCGGCACCATCACCGCGGTGGCCGGGGGCATGGTCTCCATCGCCCTGCTGGTGGGCGGCATCGGGATCATGAACATCATGCTGGTGAGCGTCACCGAGCGCACCCGCGAGATCGGCGTGCGCAAGGCCGTGGGCGCCAAGCGCCGGGACGTGATGCTGCAGTTCCTCATCGAGGCCGCCTTCCTCTGCATCCTGGGCGGCGCCCTCGGCGTGGGCCTGGGCTTCATCCTGGGCGCGGCCATCGGCAAGGCGCTGCTGGGCACCATGGGGTCGGTCCCCGTCTGGGCCCTCGTGAGCGCCCTGGCCGTGCCCGCCGGCATCGGCCTCCTCTTCGGCCTCTACCCCGCCGCCAAGGCCAGCAAGCTGGATCCCATCGAGGCGCTGAGGTACGAGTGAGGTCTCGGGTCGCCCTCCTCCTATTCGCCGCGCTCAGGCTGATCGGAGCGCCTCTGCCCGGGCTGCGCGAGGGGGACATCCTCTTCCAGACCTCCCGCTCCTCGCAGAGCCGGGCCATCCAGCTGGCCACCCATTCCCGGTACAGCCACATGGGGATCCTCTTCCGGGACGGGCGGCGGTGGATGGTGTACGAGGCCGTGCAACCCGTGAAGCGGACGCCCCTCCAGGCGTGGATCGACCGGGGGGTCGGGCGCCATGTGGTGATCAAGCGCCTGAAGGATCGCGACCGGCGGCTGACGCCCGAGGTGCTGGGCCGCATGCGGTCCATCGGCGCCCACTTCCTCGGCCGCCCCTATGACCTGACCTTCGAATGGTCGGATGACCGGATCTACTGTTCCGAGCTGGTCTGGAAGATCTACCGGGAGGGCGCGGGCATCGAGCTGGGCACCCTCCAGACCCTCCGCGAGTTCGACCTGTCCAACCCGGCGGTGCGCGCCAAGCTCCGAGAGCGCTACAAAGGCCGGCCCCCGTTGAATGAGCCCGTGATCTCCCCCCAGCGCATGTTCGAGTGCCCGGATCTGGAGACCGTGGCCACCCGGTGACTCTGGCCGCTAGACTGGAAGTCCGTCTCGATCGGAGTTCCATATGTCGAAGGTTGTGCGCATTGCCAATGGGCAGGGCTTCTGGGGTGATAGCATCGACGCCCCCGTGCGGCTGGTGGAGGCGGGAGGGATCGACTACCTCACGCTGGACTACCTCGCGGAAGTGACCCTCTCCATCATGCAGAAGCAGCGGCGGAAGGACCCGCAGCTGGGCTACGCCACGGACTTCGTGGACCTCATGAAGCGGGTGCTGCCCCAGCTCAAGGCCAAGGGCATCCGCGTGGTGGCGAACGCCGGCGGCGTGAACCCCGAGGCCTGCCGCACGGCGGTGCTGGAGGTGGCGCGGAAGCTGGGCGTGAAGGGCGTGAAGATCGCCACGGTGACCGGCGACGACGTGCTGGCGCGGCTGCCGGAGTTCAGGGAGAAGGGCCTCAAGCTGGCCAACATGGACACGGGCGAGGGCCTTTTCGACGCGCCCCGGGACATCCTCAGCGCCAACGTCTACCTCCAGACCCAGGCCATGGTGGAGGCCCTGGACACGGGTGCGGACATCGTCCTCACGGGCCGCTGCACGGACCCCGGTCTCACCCTGGCGCCGCTCATCCATGAGTTCGGGTGGTCCGCCGACGACTGGAACCGGCTCGCCGCGGGCACCGTGGCCGGCCACATCCTGGAGTGCGGGGCCCAGAGCACCGGCGGCAACTTCACCCGCTGGTGGGAGGTGCCCGAGCTCTGGAACGTGGGCTACCCCATCGCGGAAGTCTCGGAGGATGGCACCTTCGTCATCACCAAGCACGCGGGCACCGGCGGCATGGTCACCGTGGACACCGTCAGCGAACAGCTGGTCTACGAGATGGGCGATCCCCAGAACTACATCACCCCTGACGTGGTGGCGGACTTCACCAGCATCCGCCTGGAGCAGGCGGGTCCCGACCGGGTGAGCGTCTTCGGGGTGACGGGCAAGCCCCGCACGCCCTTCCTCAAGGTGAGCGGCGCCTACCTCAAGGGCTACAAGGCCTCGGGCCAGCTGACCCTGTGCGGCCCCCGCGCCCTGGAGAAGGCCCGGCTCTGCGCCGACATCGTCTGGAAGCGCCTGGAGGCGGCGGGCTTCGTCTACGAGCACACGGACGCGGAGTTCCTGGGCGCCAGCACGGTCCACGCGGGCATCGCCCCCGCCCCCGGAGATCCCGCCGAGATCGTCCTGCGCCTGAGCGTGAAGGACCCGGATCGGAAAAAAGTGGAGCGCTTCGGCCGCGAGATCGCCCCCTTGGTCACCGCCGGCCCCGCGGGTGTCACCGGCTTCGCCGGGGGCCGCCCCAAGGCCCAGGAGATCGTGGCCTACTGGCCGGCCCTGCTGCCCCGGGAGCTGGTCCAGTGGAAGGTGAGCGTCGAAGCGGTCTGAGGGTTCAACCGAGGGATTTCTCCCGGGGTCCATTCTCCAGCCTTCTTGCAAGTCCGTGGTTCATCGCACATCTTTGTTCCCACAGGTTCACGGAGCCGCCATGCGCCTACTCCCCTCCTTCCTCCTCGGCTCTCTCGGCCTGCTCACCCTCATGGGCTGCTCAGGATCCGACTCCAACGGCGGTCCCTCGTCCGGCTACCTGGTGAATGCCATCGCCGTGGCGGACATCGATGCCAATGGCCAGCCCGACATCCTCGGCCTGGTCTCCACAGACCTGGGCGGCGTACCCACCCAGGGCTATGTATCGACCCGCCTCCAGGGGCCCGCCGGCGCCTTTGTCCTCCCCACCCGCTTCGGCGTCGGCACCGAGCCGGCCAACCTGGTGGTGGCGGACGTGGACGGGGACGGCCGGCCCGATCTCGTGGTGGCCAACGCGACGGACCAGACCGTGAGCGTGCGGCTGGCCGATCCCGCCAAACCTGGGTTCTTCCTGCCCGCCGTCCTGCTCGCCACGCCTGGCCGCACGCCTCTGGACGTGGCGGTGGGTGACCTGAACGGCGACGGGAAGATGGACATCGTAGTGGCCACCAGCGGCGCCAACAGCGTCCTGGTCTTCACCCAGGGGGCCACCTCGGGCACCTTCAACCCGCCCGTGTCCTACGCCGTGGGCGGCGATCCCCAGGCCGTGACCGTGGCGGATCTCGACGGCAACGGCTTCGCGGACATCGCCGTGGCCACCACCGCCAATACCGTCTCCGTGCTGCTGCAGACCAGCGCGGGGACCTTCGCCCCCGCCGTGGACTACGCCACCGGCGTCCAGCCCGTGGCCATCAAGGCCGCGGACCTCGACGGCGATGGCAAGCTGGACCTGCTCACCGCCAACTACGGCGCCACCCTCAGCCCCGGCACCCAGGGCCTCAGCGTTCTGCTGCAGGGAGCGACGGCCGGCACCTTCCAGGCGCCGGTCCACTACACCACCGGCTACCGCTCCGCCGCCCTGGTGGTGGGTGACCTCAACGGCGACGGCAAGCTGGACGTGGCCGTGGCGGATTCCGGCCTGCCCGGCGACCCCGGCAGCGTGTCCGTGTTCCTCCAGGATCCCGCCACCCCCGGGGCCTTGCTGACGCCTACGAGCTACCGGGGCGTCTGGGGCCCCATGGGCGTGGCCCTCGGCGACATGAACGGAGATGGCCTCCCGGACCTGGTGCTGGCGGACGGCGACATCGTGGTGCGCTTCAACAACCCGGCCGCTCCCGGGACCTTCGGCCCCCCCCAGTTCTTCTACAACTGACACGAAAAGGCCCCGGAAACCGGGGCCTCATTTTGTCGTGTAAGGAAAGCACAGGCCCGGCCCTGCCGGGTCTGTGCGCGGGGGCCCGGGGGTGTGCGCGCCAGCGCGACCTCAGATCCTCGCAACGCGCGCGTTGCGAGGAGAACCCCCGGACAGCATCACCCCAGATGGACGCTGATCTTGCGCGGCCGCACCTCGGGCCGCTTCGGCACCATGAGGGTGAGCACGCCGTTGCGGAGCTCGGCCACCACCTTCTCGCCCTCCACGTCCTCGGGAAGGGTGAACGTGCGGCTGAAGCGGCCGTGGCTGCGCTCGGCGAGATGGATGCGCTCGCCGTCCTTCACGGCCTCCTCATCACGCTTGCCGGCGACGGTGAGACGGGTGCCTTCGAGGCTGATCTCCAGGTCCGCCTCGAGGATGCCGGGCAGGTCCGCCTTGAACTGGTAGGCATCCGGCGTTTCCTTCACGTCGAAGCTGGGCATGAAGGCGGCTGCCGGAGCACCGAGGTCGTAGTCCCGGAGCGGGTCCCAGCGCATGAAGTCGCGCATGAAGCGGAAGGGCTCCAGAGAGGCGGCCGTGGCCGGCAGCGCCTGGGGGTTGCGGGTGCGAAGGATGGTCATGAGGTCCTCCTATGAACGTGGATCCGCCCGTCCATGTGCCTGAGACGCAGGCCATGATGGCGTTACCGAATAAAATCTTAGTGCATATTAATCATGTGTCAAGCGCCTGACCTGAAAAATCATAAACACTTGATTACAAAGGGTTGACCCGCACGCGGAAGCGGATAGATTGGGTTCCGCCCTGGAGGTCCCATGCGTCGGAACGTCCTCATCCTCGGCCTGTTGTCGGTGGGCCTCCTCGCCGGCTGGTGCGGACACGCCCTCGCGCCCAGCCCCGCGAAGCCCCGGCCCGTGGAGGCCCGGGGAGCCCTCTACGAGTGGGAGAAGATCCAGGTCCAGCGGTTCAAGGAGGCGGCGCCCAGCGTGGTCTACATCACCACCACCGAGGAGCGGGCCCGGGATTTCTTCGGACTCGATGTGGTGGAGGTTCCCGCCGGTTCCGGCACGGGCTTCATCTGGGATGCCGAAGGGCATGTGGTGACGAACTTCCACGTGATCCAGGGCGCGGCCCGGGCCTTCATCACGCTGGCGGACGGCAGCCGCCACGAAGCCGCCTACGTGGGAGGCGCCCCGGACAAGGATCTGGCCGTGCTCCTCATGACGAAGACCCCGCCCAGGCTGCGGCCCATTCCCCTGGGCGCCAGCGCGGACCTGCAGGTGGGCCAAGCGGTGCTGGCCATCGGCAACCCCTTCGGCCTGGACCAGACGCTGACCACCGGCGTGGTGTCCGCCCTGGGCCGGGAGATCCAGAGCGTCACCCAGCGCCGCATCTCCGGCGTCATCCAGACCGACGCCGCCATCAATCCCGGCAACAGCGGTGGCCCCCTGCTGGACAGCGCCGGCCGGCTCGTGGGCGTGAACACGGCCATCCAGAGCCCCAGCGGAGCCAGCGCCGGCATCGGCTTCGCGGTGCCCGTGGATACCGTGAACCGCGTCGTCCCTCAGCTCATCGCCCGCGGGAAGCTGGAGCGGGCGGACCTGGGCTTCGAGCCCGTGGCGCCCCGACTGGTGGAACGGGCCTTCGGCCCCCAGAAGGGCGTGATGGTGGGGAAGGTCTACCGGGGCGGGCCCGCCGCCCGGGCGGGTCTCCAGGGCGTAGGTGCCGAGGGCCGCCGGGTCCTTCCCGGCGACCTCATCCAGGCCGTGAACGGCAAGGCCGTCGAGGACTGGGATTCCCTGCTGGACGCCGTCGAGGCCCTGCCCCTGGGCGGCTCCGCCCAGCTGGACATCCAGCGCGAAGGCCGGCGGATGCGCGTGCCGATCCGGCTGGAGGCGGCGCGGTAACTGGCGTCTTCAGCGGCCGTTCTCAAGTGCCTCGGCGATCCGCTTGGTGTGCATCACCGAGCTGCGGATGAGGGCCAATGGTTCCTCGGGATCACGATCATCCACACAGCCCGGACGGGCCGTCCAATCGAGCTCGAAGGCCAGCTCCACCTCGCCCTCCGGCGAGACCTGGAGCTGGTTCACCACCGTCCCTTCGTAGACCGGGTGGTCCAGCAAGGTGAAGGTGACGGTCTGCCGACGGGGATCCGCCGTGATGCGCTCCCGGAAGGCCACGCCCCCGGGCAGCACCAGCTGCCGCACCACGCCCGAGGCGCCCCGCTCCAGGATCTCGGCGTCCAGCGCGTCCTCGATGTAGCGCTGGGGGTGCTCCATCTTGTCCAAGAGCACCGCCCACACGGTCTCGGGCGAGGCGTCGACGCGGCTGGTGACCCGGTGCCTGGGCATGGGATCCCCGGAAGGGACCCCAGGCTACGCCCGCCGGTCTTCCCGTGCCAGGGCCTGCCGATTCTTAGCCCTGGATCCACACGGGCTCGAGGCCCAGCAGCTTCTCCACGGCCTCGCGGCCGCGGGGGCCGGGATCGACGGTGAAGTCGTTCACCCAGGCGTTCACGTAGCGGCCGATCATCTCGCGGTCCATGCCCCGGCCGAAGGACTGGCTGTAGTCCACGCTCTCCCAGTGGCGCGCGCGGGCCATCTCCACGCTCTTGCGCATGAGCACGGCGAAGCGCTGCTTCACCTCCGCGGGCAGGTCGCGCCGGATGGCATTGCCGCCCATGGGCAGGGGCAGGTCGTAGGCGTGCTTCCACCAGGCGCCCAGATCCACCACCAGGCGCAGGCCGGCGTCGTGGTACATGAGCTGGCTCTCGTGGATGAGCAGGCCCGCCTGGAAGCGGCCCTCGGCCACGGCGGGCAGGATCTGGTCGAAGGGCACCAGCTCGACCTTGGGCTCGAAGCCCAGGGATTTGCACCAGATCCGCATGGCCAGGTAGGCGCTGGTGCGCCGGCCTGGAATGGCGATGGTGAGCCCCTTCAGCGCCGCGGGCTCCATGGGCTTGCCGCTCACCACCAGGGGCCCCGTGCCCTCCTGGATGCTGGAGCCGGCCGTCAGCAGGTCGTAGCGGCCCAGGAGCTCCGGGTAGGCGCCGAAGCTGATGGCCGTGACGTCGTAGCGGCTCTCCGTCGCCTCGGCGTTGAGCGTCTCGATGTCCTTGCGGACGAAGGTGATCTCGAACTCCTCCGGGTCCAGCCACCCCAGGGCCAGGGGAGCCATCATGTAGGCGTCGTCGGAATCCGGGCTGTGGGCGATGGTGAACTTCATGGCGTCTCCGGCCTCCAGTTCACCATACATCGGCCCCCTCAGCCGATGGTCTCCGGATCCTTCGGCGCCAGCTTGCCCTTGACGCGTTCCACGGCCTTGGCGGCCAGGGTGTAGCGGGGGTTTTCCTCCAGGGCCTTCCGGTAGTGCTCCAGGGCCTTGTCCAGCTGGCCCTTGGCCTCGAAGACGCGGCCCAGGTTGAAGTGAGGGAAGCAGTAGCTCTCGTAGCGCTTGGCCTTCAGGGCCATGCGCAACCAGGGGATGGCCTCGTCGGGCTCCCCCTGCTCCACGTAGTAGGCGCCGATGTCGTTGTAGGGGTTCCCGAACTCGGGGTCCAGGTCGATGGCCCGGTGGCAGTCCTCGATGGCCGAGGCATAGTCCTTCTCGAAGGACCTCGTCCAGCCCCGGAAGGTGTAGGCCTCGGCCGTGGGACAGATCTCGATGGACTTCGTGTAGAGGGCGAGGGCCTTCTGGATCTCCCCCTTCATCTGGAGCTGGTAGGCCTTGCCCACCCACTCCATGGCCTCCTGCCGCTTGTCCTGGCGTTCCTGCTCGTCACTCATGGGCCGCCCTCGCGGGCATCAGGATAAAACCTTCAGCCCCCTGGGGCCAGCTATCCTGGATTCATGGCCAACGACCTGCCCGGTTCCTATTGCCAGAACTGCCTGACCTGGAACCCCGGGGATCGGGAGACTTGCGTGAAGTGCGGCACCCGCCTGCTCATCCTCGCCGGGGACCAGACCTGGGAGGACGAGCCCGAGGAGACGGAGGGCGGCGAGGACCTGGAGGAGCACCTCCTGGAGCGCATCACGGGGCTGGAGGAGACCCTCCGCCGGGTGGAGACCTACCTGGAGACCGTCTCCGATCAGCTGGGCAAGCTGGAGCGCAGCGAGGTGATGCTGCGCAATGGCCTCATGGCCCTGGTGCAGGAGATGGAGCAGAAGCGCCAGCTGGACGCCCACGCCTTCTCGGAGCGGTGGGAGAGCCTCGTCGAGGAGAACCTGCACCTCATCAGCGCCCGGGAGCTGTTCACCCGCTACCGGGCCCGCATCCTGCCCATCGCCCGGCCCAAGTCCATGTCCCAGCTCAAGCGGGCCCTGCTGGAGACCACGGCCCTGCTGGAGGCCGCGGACCTGCCCGGCGCCGCCCAGCGCCTGGGCCAGGCCCTGCCCCTGGATCCCAAGAACTACGAGCTGATCTTCACGGCCGCCTCCCTGCACGAAGCCGCCCAGAACTTCGAGGAGGCCGAAAACCTCGCCCGCAAGGCCGTGGGCCTGAGCCCCCGCCACTTCGAGGCCTGGATGCTGCTGGCCAAGCTGCTCCAGGAGCTGCCCGAACACGCGGACCAGGCCATCGAGGCCCTGCACCAGGCCTCGGACCTGCGGCCCGAGGATGCCGAGCCCCGCATGCTGCTGGCGGAGCTGCTGCTGGACGAGGAGGATCTCCAGGGCGCCCTGGAGGCGGCCCAGGAGGCCGTGGCCCGCCGCAAGGACGGCGAGACCCTGCTGCTGCTGGGCCAGGTCCATCTGGCCCGGGGCGAGAGCGGCATGGCCGTCCCCGCCCTCAAGGAGGCCAGCTCCTACCTGCCCGGCGACCTCCACGTGCGCGAGTCTCTGGCCGAGGCCTACCTCCTCCAGGGCGACCGGTCCAAGGCCTTCGCCATCCTCCAGGAGCTGCTCACGCAGAACCCCGGCGATCCCCACCTCCTCCTCATGGTGGACGCCGAAGACCACCTCCAGCTGCGCGAGGCCCGGGACGGCAAGGCCGGCACCCAGGTCCTGCTGGATGAGGCCGAGACCCTGCTGGACGAGAACCAGCTGGAATCCGCCGCCATGCTCCTCAAGCGCGCCCGGCGGAAGGGGAAGAGCCAGCGCTCCGAGTGGCTGGACCTGCGCCTCTCCTTCCTCCAGGACCCGGAGAAGACCCTGCGCTCCGCCCTGGCCTTCGCCTGCTCGGACCGCCACCCGCGCCTCTGCTTCCTCGCCCTGCGCCTGGCCCTGGAGCACCTCATGGCCCAGAAGCGCGAGGCCGAGATCGCCCGGACCCTGGACGCCTTCCTCACCCGCCACCCCAAGAGCACCGGCGCCTGGGAGGCCGCCCTCATGCGCCAGGCCTACCGCCTGATGAACGGCCAGGCGACGGAGCAGGACCTGATCGAGGTCCGCCGTCTCCACGCCCATCCCCTGCCGGGCATGGAACCCCGGGCCCGCACCCTGCTGGGCCAGTACCTCCTGGCCCTCAAGCGGCACCAGGAGGTGCTGGAGCTGATCGACCCCCTCATCGAGAAGGAACCCACCCTCATCAACCACTTCCAGCTCGGCGCCGCCCTGGCGGGCCTGGGGGAGCGGGAGGAGGCCCGGGTTCTGCTCAAGGCCGGGCTGGACGCCGAGGCCGGCGATCTCAACGACACCCAGGCCAAGGGTGTGAAGAACCAGATCCGCGGCCTGTTGAAGGAACTGAACGCGGCCGGCGAGGCCTGAGCAGGCGTGACCGACCGCACGGGGTATTAAGTTGACAATTTTAGTCGAGATTCCAGAATGGGATGTCTCGGGAGTGGTGTATGACCTCGACCTTCAACGTGGTCACCAGTCAGGAATACAAGTACGGCTTCGTCACGGATATCGAGGCGGACAGCGTCGCGCCCGGCCTCAGCGAGGATGTCATCCGCTTCATCTCGGCCAAGAAGGGCGAGCCCGACTGGCTGCTGGAGTTCCGGCTCAAGGCCTACCGCCACTGGCTGACCATGGCCGAGCCCGAGTGGGCCAAGGTCGAGTATCCGAAGCCCGACTTCCAGAAGATCGTCTACTACAGCGCCCCCAAGCCCAAGAAGCCCCAGTACGCCTCCATGGACGAGGTGGATCCCGAGCTGCGGCGCACCTTCGAGAAGCTGGGCGTGCCCATCCATGAGCAGGAGGCCCTGGCGGGCGTGGCCGTGGACGTGGTCTTCGACTCCGTCAGCGTGACCACCACCTACCGGGAGAAGCTGGCCGCCGTCGGCATCATCTTCTGCAGCTTCAGCGAGGCCGTGAAGTCCCATCCGGACCTGGTGAAGCAGTACCTGGGCAGCGTGGTGCCCTCCTCCGACAACTTCTACGCCGCCCTCAACAGCGCGGTGTTCACGGACGGCAGCTTCGTGTTCATCCCCAAGGGCGTGGCCTGCCCCATGGACCTGAGCACCTACTTCCGCATCAACAACAAGGAATCGGGCCAGTTCGAGCGCACCCTCATCGTGGCCGAGGAAGGCGCCAGCGTGAGCTACCTGGAGGGCTGTACCGCGCCGCAGTTCGACACCAACCAGCTGCACGCCGCCGTGGTGGAGCTGGTGGCCCTGGACCGGGCCTCCATCAAGTACAGCACCGTGCAGAACTGGTACGCCGGCGACAAAGACGGCAAGGGCGGCATTTTCAACTTCGTGACCAAGCGCGGCCTCTGCAAGGGCAAGGCCTCGCACATCAGCTGGACCCAGGTGGAGACCGGCAGCGCCATCACCTGGAAGTACCCCAGCTGCGTGCTGCTGGGCGACGACAGCATCGGCGAGTTCTACAGCGTGGCCCTCACCAACCACAAGCAGCAGGCCGACACCGGCACCAAGATGATCCACATCGGCCGCAACACCAAGAGCACCATCGTCAGCAAGGGCATCAGCGCCGGGGACAGCTCCAACAGCTACCGCGGCCTGGTGAAGGTGCAACCGAAGGCCGAGGGCGCCCGCAACTTCAGCCAGTGCGACTCCATGCTCATCGGACAGTCCTGCAGCGCCAGCACCTTCCCCTACATCGAGGTGCAGAACCGCAGCGCCCGCGTGGAGCACGAGGCCACCACCAGCAAGATCGGCGAAGAGCAGCTGCTCTACTTCCAGCAGCGCGGCATCCCGGCCGAGGAAGCCATCAGCATGATCATCAACGGCTTCTGCAAGGACGTCTTCCGCGAGCTCCCCATGGAGTTCGCCGTCGAAGCCACCCGCCTGCTCTCCCTCAAGCTCGAAGGGAGCGTGGGATGAACAACGCTCGCGGAGGGCGCGGAGAAAGCAGAGGTGCGCGGAGAAAAGCCGGTTGGACCATGTCCTCTTGCCTCTGCGTTCCTCAGCTCCCTCCTCTTTTCTCTGCGTGAGTTTTTCCAGTTCCGGAGTCCCGATGCTTTCCATCAAGAACCTCACCGCCTCGATCAACGGCACGCCGGTGCTGAAGGGGATCGACCTGGAGATCAAGGCGGGGGAGATCCACGCCATCATGGGCCCCAACGGCTCGGGCAAGTCCACGCTGGGCAAGGTGCTGGTGGGCCATCCGGCCTATGAAGTCACGGGCGGCGAGGTCCTCTACGAAGGGCGGAACCTCTTCGAGCTGGCGGCCGACGAGCGGGCCCGCGCCGGGATCTTCATGGGCTTCCAGCACCCCATCGAGGTGCCGGGCGTGAGCAACGCCGCCTTCCTGCGCCTGGCCTACAACAAGAAGGCCGAGGCCGAGGGCCGCGACGAGCTGGACCCCCTGGAGTTCGACGACTTCATCCACGAGAAGATCAAGCTCGTGTCGATGAAGGAGGAATTCCTCGACCGCAGCCTCAACGAGGGCTTCTCCGGCGGCGAGAAGAAGCGCAACGAGATCCTCCAGATGGCCGTGCTGGAACCCAAGCTGGCCATCCTCGACGAGCTGGACAGCGGCCTGGACATCGACGCCCTGCGCGTGCTGGGCGAGGCCGTGAACCGGCTCCAGCGCCCGGACCGAGCCCTGCTGATCATCACCCACTTCCCCCGCATCCTGGAGACCATCCAGCCCCAGTTCGTGCATGTGCTCTCCGGCGGCCGCATCCTCAAGAGCGCCGGTAAGGAGTTGGCCACCGAACTCGAGGACCGCGGCTATGACTGGGTGCTGGAAGAGGCCGCCGCCGGGGGCGCCCGATGACCACGGCCGTTGTCGGTTCCAGCCTGCTGGTGGATCTGCTCAGCGCGCCCCGGCCCGCCGAGTGGGCTTCGCTGCGCGAGGCGGCAGAGCTGCGGCTGGCCGGACGCGAGCTGCCCGCGACCCGGGACGAGGACTGGAAGTACACGGACCTGAAGGCCCTGGCCGCCGGTGCTTTCGGGCCCGCCCCGAAGGCCACCGTGGACATCTCCGGGCACCTACTCCCCGAGATGGTGGGCACGCGCCAGGTCTTCGTGAACGGGCACCACGCCCCCCACGCCAGCTGCGCCTCCGCCGTGCCGGCCGGGGTGCGCTACTTCCCCATGTCCCACGCCAGCGAGGCCTGCCACGCGCTGGGCAGCGTCGGCAACGGCGCGGCGAAGGGCCTCTTCGAGGACCTGAACACCGCCCGCTTCGAGGATGGCGCGGTCATCCTCGTGCCCAAGAACCTCAAGGTGGCCTTGCCCCTGCACCTCCTCTTCGTGACGAAGGCCGAGTCCCCCGTGGCTGTGTTCCCCCGCCTCCTGGTGGTGCTGGAGCGGGGTGCGGAGCTGGAGCTGGTGGAGGAGCACCACGGCGAGGGCGCCTACCTCAGCTGCCCCGTGGTCGAGGTGCATGTGGCCGAAGGCGCCATCCTGCGCCATGAGCGCGTGCAGCGGGAGAGCCCCGAGGCCTTCCACCTCGCCACCCTCAAGGCCGAGGTCGGCAAGGGCGGCCAGTACCATTCCCGCACCCTCAGCTTCGGCGCCCGTCTCTCCCGGCAGGAGCCCCGCGTGCGGCTGGCCGAGGGCGCCGAGGCCACCCTCGATGGCCTGGCGCTCCTCGATGGAACTCAGGTGGCCGATACCCACAGCTTCCTGCACCACGCCGAGCCCGGCGCCACCAGCCGCCAGCTGCACAAGTGCATCGTGGATGGGCGGGCCCGCGCCATCTTCAACGGCCAGGTCCTCGTGGCCAAGGGCGCCCAGGGCACGGACGCCCAGCAGCAGAGCCGCAACCTGCTGCTCTCCGAGGTCGCCCGAGTGGACACCAAGCCCCAGCTGGAGATCTACGCCGACGACGTCAAGTGCAGCCACGGCGCCGCCGTGGGCCAACTCGATCCCGAGGAGCTGTTCTACCTGCAGAGCCGCGGCATGAACGCCGACGACGCCCGCAACCTCCTCACCTACGGCTTCGCGGCGGACGTGCTCACCCACGTCCCCGTGGCCAGCCTGCGCCGGAGCCTGCGCCAGCTCGTCATGGCCCGCACCCAGGCCGGCTCGCTGGGAGACCTGGCATGACCTCCCCCTCGAACATCGGCCTCCAGCCCCTCGACGTCCAGGCCATCCGCCAGGACTTCCCCCTGCTCTCGCGGGTCTTCCACGGCAAGCCCGTGGTCTACCTGGACAGCGCCGTGAGCGGCCAGATGCCGGTGCAGGTCATCGAGCGCATGGCGAAGTACGAGCGCGAAGAGCACACCAACGTCCACCGCGGCGTGAGCACCCTCAGCCAGGAGGCCACGGATTTCTACGAGGCCGCCCGCGAGAAGGTGCGGAAGTTCATCGGCGCCGCCTCCGCGCGCGAGATCGTCTGGACCCGCGGGACCACCGAGGCCATCAACCTCGTGGCCCAGACCTTCGGCCGGATGACCGTGAAGGAGGGCGACGAGATCCTCCTGTCGGCCATGGAACATCACGCCAACATCGTGCCCTGGCAGATGCTGGCCCAGGAGAAGGGCGCCACGATCAAGGTCATCCCCATGAACGATGCCGGGGAGCTGATCCTGGCGTCCCTCGACGAGCTGATCACCGCCCGCACGAAGCTCCTGGGCGTGGTGCATGTCAGCAACGTCCTCGGCACCATCAACCCGGTGAAGGAGATCATCGCCCGGGCCCACGCCAAGGGCGTGCCCGTGCTGGTGGACGGGGCCCAGGCCGTGCCGCACCTCAAGGTGGACGTGCAGGACCTGGACGCGGATTTCTACGTCTTCAGCGGCCACAAGCTCTCGGGCCCCACGGGTATCGGCGTCCTCTACGGCAAGCTGGCCCTCCTGGAGGCCATGCCCCCCTGGCACGGCGGCGGCAGCATGATCCGCTCCGTGAGCTGGGAGAAGACCACCTACCTCCCCGCACCGGGCAAGTTCGAGGCCGGCACGCCCCCCATCGCCGATGCCATCGGCCTCGGCGCCGCCATCGACTACGTGACGGCCCTCGGGCTGGACCGCATCGCCGCCCACGAGCACGAGCTACTGGCCTACGCCACGGAGAAGCTCGCCGCCATCCCCGGCCTCCGCATCCTCGGCACCGCCAGGGACAAGGCCAGCGTCCTGTCCTTCGTGGTGGACGGCATCCACCCCCACGACATGGGCAGCCTGCTGGACGGCGAGGGTGTCGTGGTCCGCGCCGGCCACCACTGCGCCCAGCCCGTCATGACCCGCTTCCACGTCCCCGCCACCACCCGCGCCTCCTTCGCCTACTTCAACACCCGCGAGGAAGTGGACATGCTGGTGTCGGCCGTCCAGAAGGCCATCGAGCTGTTCACATGACCGACCCCCGCGAGCTGTACCAGCAGGTGATCCTGGAGCACAACAAGAAGCCCCGGAACTTCGGGAAGCTGGCGCCCTGCACGCACCACGCGGAGGGGCACAACCCCCTCTGCGGCGACCAGCTGGACCTGACGCTGGTGGTCGAGGACGGCGTGGTGCGGGACGTGAAGTTCGAGGGCAGTGGCTGCGCCATCGATGTCGCCAGCGCCAGCCTCATGACCGGCGCGGTGAAGGGGAAGCCCGTGGCCGAGGCCGAGGCCATGATCGAGCAGTTCCGCGGCATGGTGCGCGGTGAGCTGGATCCCGCCACCCAGACGCCCCTGCTGGGCAAGCTCACCCTCTTCAGCGGCGTCAAGGACCTGCCCAGTCGCGTGAAGTGCGCCATCCTCCCCTGGGCCACCCTCCACGCCGCCCTCAAGGGCGAAGAAGAGGCCTCCACTGAATAGGAACCGCGAAAGGCGCGAAATTTATCCAAAACGACTCTCGCGTTTCTCCTGTGCTTTCCACGAGCCCGAACATGCAGGAACGCCCTCAGCCCTTTCCTTTCGCACCCTTTCGCGTTTTTCGCGGTTAAGAGTTTCTCATGCCGAAGATCGCTGAAATCGAATACACCCCCAACCCCAACGCCGTGAAGTTCGTGCTGAAGGAGCCCGTGGCCCTGGGCTTCCCCAAGTCCTTCCCCAACGCGGAGACCGCCGAGCAGGACGAACTGGCCAAGGGGCTCTTCGCCGTGGGGAACGTCACCTCCGTCTTCATGCAGGACAAGTTCCTCACGGTCACCAAGACCGACGACAAGGGCTGGCCTGAGATGCTGCCCCTGCTGGCCGCGCCCATCCGCGCTGCGGCTGGTGCGGGCGGCGGGCAGGCCCCACCTCCGGGCGGGCCGAGGGTCTTCAGCAAGGTGGATGACGAGAACGATCCCATGCTCAAGGACATCCGCATGGTGCTGGAGAGCGCCATCCTACCCGCCCTGGCGGCGGACGGCGGCGGCCTGGAACTGATCGGGCGGCACGAGAAGCAGGTGATGATCCGGTACATGGGCGCCTGCGGTTCCTGCCCCGCCAGCCTCACCGGCACCCTGGTCGCCATCGAAGGCATGCTCCAAAAGGAAGTGGATCCCGAGATCGTGGTCATCTCCGTCTGAGGCCACCCTGCACGCCCTCCTGCCCGCCCTCGCCGCGGACGGCGGCGACCTGGAGCTGATCGGGCGGCACGAGAAGCAGGTGATGATCCGGATGGATGCTCACATGGGGGCGCCTGCGGCTCCTGCCCCGCCAGCCTCACCGGCACCCTGGTCGCCATCGAAGGCATGCTCCAAAAGGAAGTGGATCCGGAGATCGTGGTGATCTCCGTCTGAGGCCACCCTTTACGCCCTCCTGCCCACCCTCGCCGCGGACGGCGGCGACCTGGAGCTGATCGGGCGGCACGAGAAGCAGGTGATGATCCGGATGGATGCTCACATGGGGGCGCCTGCGGCTCCTGCCCCGCCAGCCTCACCGGCACCCTGGTCGCCATCGAAGGCATGCTCCAAAAGGAAGTGGATCCGGAGATCGTGGTGATCTCCGTCTGAGGCCACCCTTTACGCCCTCCTGCCCACCCTCGCCGCGGACGGCGGCGACCTGGAGCTGATCGGGCGGCACGAGAAGCAGGTGATGATCCGGATGGATGCTCACATGGGGGCGCCTGCGGCTCCTGCCCCGCCAGCCTCACCGGCACCCTGGTCGCCATCGAAGGCATGCTCCAAAAGGAAGTGGATCCCGAGATCGTGGTCATCTCCGTCTGAGGCCACCCTGCACGCCCTCCTGCCCGCCCTCGCCGCGGACGGCGGCGACCTGGAGCTGATCGGGCGGCACGAGAAGCAGGTGATGATCCGGATGGATGCTCACATGGGGGCGCCTGCGGCTCCTGCCCCGCCAGCCTCACCGGCACCCTGGTCGCCATCGAGGGCATGCTCCAGAAGGAAGTGGACCCGGAGATCGTGGTCATCTCCGTCTGAGGCCGTCCACGGGAAAAACAGACGCCAACCGCGGTGAAACAGCCTTTTGAGATCTCCTCCCTGGCCGGACCCTTCGGATATTTCATGGTTTACGGGGGTTTTCTGGGCTAATCTAGGCGTTCTGCCGGACTTCGCGTGCCGGGATTCCAGCGCACCGCCAGAGAGCGGGCGCAACCAAACGAGGTGGACTTCATGTCCAAGCTAGAAGCAATCATCAAGGGCCAGGCCCGCAAGCAGGTGGGCCGCATCAGCGTGCTCGACGCGGCGTTCGAAGAGGACAGCCCAGAGAACCAGGAGTTCCTGGCCGCGCTGCAGGGTGAGACCCGTGGCCTCCGCGAGGAGGAGGTCGTCCGTGGCGTCGTCGTGGAGATCCGCGGCAAGGACGTCATCGTCGACATCGGCTACAAGGGGTCGGGCACCGTCAACCTTGACGAGTTCAACAATCCCGACGGCACCCAGGGCGTCCAGGTGGGCGACGTGGTCGAAGTGCTGCTCGAGATGCTGGAGGACGCCCACGGCAACGTGCGCCTCAGCCGCGAGCGCGCCGAGAAGATGAAGATCTGGGACGAGGTCGAGAAGGCCTTCCGTTCCAACATGACCGTGCACGGCACCGTGCTCGAGAAGGTCAAGGGCGGCCTGGCCGTGGACATCGGCATCCGCGCCTTCCTGCCCGGCAGCCAGGTGGACATGAAGCCCGTCCGCAACCTGGATCCCTACCTCGGCAAGTCCTTCGACATGAAGGTCATCAAGGTCAATCGCCGCCGGGGCAACATCGTGCTGTCCCGCAAGCTGTTCCTCGAGACCATCAACGCGAGCCTGAAGGAAGAGACCCTGGCGGGCCTCGAGGAAGGCAAGCTGGTCGAGGGCACCATCAAGAACATCACCGAGTACGGCGCCTTCGTCGACCTGGGCGGTGTGGATGGCCTGCTGCACATCACCGACATGTCCTGGGGCCGGCTCAACCACCCCAGCGAGATGTTCCAGGTGGGCGACAAGGTCGAAGTGGCCGTGCTCAAGTACGACAAGGACACCGAGCGCGTGTCCTTGGGCTACAAGCAGAAGTTCCCGGATCCCTGGCTCTCCGTCGAGGAGCGCTACCCCATCCAGGCCACGGTCAAGGGCAAGGTCGTCTCCATCACCGACTACGGCGCATTCGTGGAGCTGGAGCCCGGCATCGAGGGCCTGGTCCACGTCTCCGAGATGAGCTGGACCAAGAAGGTCAAGTCCGCCAAGGGCATGGTCAACCTGGGCGACCAGGTCGAGGCCCTGATCCTGCAGGTGGACAGCGAGAACCGCCGCATCAGCCTCGGCATGAAGCAGATCACCCCCAACCCCTGGATGGCCATCGCCGAGAAGTACCAGCCCGGCATGATCGTCACGGGCACCGTGCGCAACATCACGGAGTTCGGCGCCTTCGTGGAACTGGAAGAGGGCATCGACGGCCTCATCCACGTCTCCGACTTCAGCTGGACCAAGAAGATCAAGCACCCCGGCGAGATCGTGAAGAAGGGCGACAGCGTCACCGCCAAGGTCCTCAACCTGGACCCCCTGGCCCAGCGCATGAGCCTCGGCGTGAAGCAGATGGAGCCCAACGTCTGGGAGATCTTCTTCGAAGGCCACCACGTGGGTGACGTCCTCACCGGCAAGATCGCCCGCCTGACCGACTTCGGCGCCTTCGTCGACCTCGGCGACGGCATCGAGGGCCTGGTCCACGTCTCCGAGCTCTCCCGCAAGCGGGTGGAGGACATCCAGAAGGAGTTCGCCGCCGGCCAGGAGCTCACCATGAAGATCGTGAAGCTCGATCCCACCGAGCGCCGCATCGGCCTCTCCGTGAAGCAGCTGGAGCAGGATCAGGAGCGGGGCGACATGGAAGCCGCCAAGGCCCGCCAGCCCGAGTTCAAGAAGGCCACCCTGGCTGACGCCTTCAACAAGGCGGAACGGGAGTAGTTCCCCTTCCGACCTGCAGACGAGGCCCCCGCAAGGGGGCTTCGTCGTTGTCAGAGAGGTCTGAGCATCCCGCAGGGATGCGAAGAAGAAGGCCACCCTGGCCGACGCCTTCAACAAGGCCGAGCGCGAGTAGCGTTCCTTCCTTCAACTCATCACGACGAGGCCCCCGCAAGGGGGCTTCGTCGTGGTGGGATGCGATACTCGGAACCACGCCTTCCTCCGGACCCCCATGCGCTTCCTCCACACCTCCGACTGGCACCTCGGCAAGACCCTCTGCAATGCGAACCTCCTGGAGGACCAGGCCCACGCCCTGGACCAGGTGGCGGCCATCGCCAAGGAGACCCGCGCCGAGGCCCTGGTGGTGGCCGGGGATCTCTACGACCGCGCCGTGCCGCCCAAGGAGGCCGTGGCCCTGCTGGATGATGCCCTCCATCGCCTCGTGCGGGGCCTGGGCGTGCCCGTGCTCCTCATCGCGGGCAACCACGACAGCCCCGAGCGCCTGGGCTTCGCCTCCGGCTTCCTTCGAGCCCAGGGCCTCCACGTGGCCGGGGCCCTGGGGCTGACGGAACCCGTCCTCATCGGCAACGCCGCTTTCCACCTCCTGCCCTACGCGGATCCCGTCATGGCCCGCCACGCCTTCCAGGACGAGGGCATCCGCACGCACCAGGACGCCCTGGCAGCCCAGCTGGCCAGGGCCCGCGCCGCCCAGTCCGAGGGCCGCCGCTTCGTCGCCGTGGCCCACGCCTTCGTGACCGGAGGCGAGGGCTCGGACTCCGAGCTCGGCCTGGCCGTGGGCGGCACCGGCGAGGTGGACGCGACCCTCTTCCGGGATTGCGACTACGCAGCCCTGGGCCACCTCCACCGCCCGCAGGCGGCCGGCTTCCCCCATGTGCGCTATGCGGGCAGCCTGCTCAAGTACAGCGCCTCCGAGGCCACCCACACCAAGGCCCTGACCCTGGTGGAGTTGCCGGAGCGCGGCCCCGCCCACACGGAGTCCCTGCCCCTCACGCCCCGCCGCGATCTGCGGCGCCTGCGCGGGCGCTTCGACGACCTCATGCGCGGCCCCCAGGGGAACCCCGACGACTACCTGTTCCTGGACCTGCTGGACGAGGGCCCGGTGCTGGACGCCATGGCCAGCCTGCGCCAGGTCTACCCGAACATCCTCGGCATCCAGCCCGCCCCGTCGGCGGCAGCGCCCCAGGAGGCCACGCGGGCCGCGGACCGCGACCTGGATCCCGCCGCCCTCTTCGAGGCCTTCTTCCAGGACACCACGGGCCGCCCCTTGGACAGCGAAGAGCGGGCCCTCTTCCAGGACGTGGCCGGAAGGCTGCTCGCCGGGGAGGCCGAATGAAGCCCCTGCGGCTCAGCCTGGACGCCTTCGGGCCCTACGCGGGACGGCAGGAGCTGGACTTCGCGGACCTGGGGGACCAGTCCTTCTTCCTCATCCACGGCCCCACGGGCGCCGGCAAGACCAGCATCCTGGACGGCATCAGCTACGCCCTCTACGGCCAGACCAGCGGTGGCCAGCGGGAGACCCGCGACCTGCGCAGCCACTTCGCCGCCGCGGACACGCCCACCCGCGTGACCTTCGACTTCGCCCTGGGCGGGAAGACCTACCGGGTGGAGCGCGCGCCGGAACAGCAGGTGCCCAAGGTGCGCGGCGGCGGCACGAAGAAGCAGCTCTATGCCGCCCATCTGTGGGAGCTGGTGGACGGCGCCGAGGTGCCTCTGGCCACGGAGAAGCCCACGGTGGTGGACGTGGCGGTGGCGGACCTGCTGGGCTTCAGGGCCAGCCAGTTCCGGCAGGTGGTCCTGCTGCCCCAGGGCCGCTTCCAGGAGTTCATGCTGGCGGGCTCCGCCGACCGCCAGGCCATCCTCCAGACCCTCTTCCAGACGGGCCGCTACGCAGCCCTCGCCGAGGCCCTGACCGAACGGGAGAAGGCCCTGCGGGAGGCCCTGCTCGCGGCCCAGGCCGAGGAACGCCAGCTCCTCGCCCAGGCCGGGGTGGCCGCCGCCCGGGAGCTGCCGGAGCGCCTCGAGGCCACGGCCCGGCTGGTGGAATCGCGGATCCGGGAGCAGGTCGAAGCCCGCCAATCCTTCGACCGGGCCGAAGCGGCCCTGCGCGAGGGGAAACGTCTGGAGGAGGCCCTCGCCCGGATCCGGCAACTGGAACGGGAGGAGACCCGCCTGGCGGAAGCCAGTGAAGCCCGCGCCCAGGCCCTGGCGAAGGCCGTAGCCGCGCTGGCCCACGAGGAGGCTCAGGAACCTCGCCGCGAGGAACTGCGCCGCACCATCGCCCGCCTCAGGGAGCTGGAGCCCAAGCTGGCCGACCTCGAGCGGGCCCGGAAGGAAGCCGAGGAGGCGGCCCGGGAGGCCCGGCGCCTCCAGGTCTCGGCCGATGCGGACGTCCAGCGCCGCGACGCCGCCGGGCAGGAGGCCGCGCGTCAGAAGACCCTTCTCCACGACCTGCGGACCGAGGCCGCTCAGGCGCAGGGCCGGGAAGGCCTGCTCCTTCTGGCGCGCCAGAAGCGGACCCAGCGGGAGCAGCTCGCCCGAACGGAACAGGAGGTCCAACAGGCCACCATGGCCCATGACGCTGCCCGGGCCAACCTGGAGGCCGCCGGGCAGGCGGTCCAGGAAGCCCGGGACCACCTCCGGGACCTTCTGGCGCGGCGCCTGGCGGCGCAGGCCGCCCACCTCGCCCAGACCCTGAAGCCCGGAGAACCCTGCCCCGTCTGCGGCAGCGAGGCCCATCCCCGTCCCGCCGGGGCCTCGGCGGATCTGCCGGGCGAGCCGGAGCTCCAGGCGGCCCAGGCCGGCCAGGACCGGGCCGAGGCGGCGCAGGCCCGGGCCCAGAAGGCCGCCGCCGACAGCGCTTCGGCCCTGGAGACCGCCCATCGCCGCCGGCAGGATCTCCTCGAGCACCTGGGCGAAGCCGCCGGGCTCGATCCCGGAACGCTGGCAGCCGAGGAGGCGCGCTGCCGGAAAGCCCTGGAACGCAGCCGCCAGGCCGAGGCCAGCCTGCCCGGGACCGAGAAGGCCCTGGCCGAGGCGGAAGGGGTCCAGCAGCAGGCGGAGGCCCAGCTCGCCGCCACCGTCCGCCGGCAGTCGGAGGTGGCACTCCTGGAGGCCGGGGCCCAGGCCCGGATAAAGGTCCACGAGGCGGCCCTGCCCGAGGAGCTGCGCGCCCCCGGAGCGCTCGCCGCCCAGCTGCAGGAGGTGGACAAGGAGTTGGCCCGGTCCGAGGCCGGGCTGAGGGCGACCCACGAGGCCCGGAACGCGGACCAGGCCGCCGCCGTCGAAGCCGAGGCCGCGCTCAGGTCCCACCGGGCCCGCCTGGAGGCCAGCCGGGCCGAGGGACGGAGGGTCGAGGCTGAGTTCGCTGCGGCCCTGGAAGCGGCTGGCGGCGAGCCTCCATCGGGGGAAACACCCGTCCCGGATCTGCCTGCCCTCCAGGCGGCGCGGGATGGCGCCCAGGCACGGTTCGCCCGGGCCGGCGAGGCCCTGGGCCACGCCCAGTCCGAGCGGGCCGCCCTCCAGCGCCTGGAGGCGTCCCTGGCGGAGCTGGAGGCCCGGCAAGGCACGGAGGAGCGCCGCCACCGCGCCGCCGCCAGCCTGGCTCGGGTGGCCCGGGGCGAGGACGGTGCCCGGGTCTCCTTCGAGCGCTACGTCCAGGGCGCCCTCCTGGACGAGGTGCTGGTCTCGGCCTCGGAGCGCCTGCGCCGCATGAGCAAGCAACGCTACGCCCTGCGGCGGGCCACCGCCGGCGGCGACCTGCGCCGGGCCGGCGGCCTGGAGCTGGAGATCACGGACGCCCACACGGGCCGCGCCCGGGCCGTGAGCACCCTCTCGGGCGGCGAGGGCTTCCAGGCCAGCCTGGCGCTGGCCCTGGGCCTCTCGGACGTGGTGCAGCGCCACGCCGGCGGTATCCGGCTGGACACGGTCTTCATCGACGAGGGCTTCGGCAGCCTCGATGCCGAGGCCCTGGACCTGGCCCTCCGCACCCTGGAGGAGCTGAACCAGGGCGGCCGCCTGGTGGGCCTCATCAGCCACCTGGACGACGTGAAGGCGCGCATCTCCGCCCGCCTGGAGGTGACGCCCGGACCCGGCGGCAGCCACGCCCGGTTCCGGGTCGACTGAGGGATTACCTCACATAAAGTGGTATACTCCTGAAAAACCACGGAGTCCCCATGCTGCGCCCCCTCGCACCCTTCCTGTGCCTGGCGCTCGCCGCCCAGCCCGCGCCCTACCAGAAGGTGCCCAAGGCCATCGAGCGGGTGCTCGACGCGCCGGGCACGCCCTCCCTGCTGGCCAGTCCCGCGGGCGACCGCTTCCTGCTGGCGGAGTTCGAGCGCCATCCGCCGATCAGGGCCCTGGCCCAGCCCATGGCCCGGCTGGCGGGCCTGCGGCTGAACCCCCGCACCCGCGGCCCCCACAACCCGCCGCGGCTGAAGGCCCTGGCCCTCCAAGACGTGAAGGGCGGCCCCGCCCGGCCCTTCGCGCTGCCGGCGAACGTGGCACTGGGCCAGCCCCGCTGGTCGCCGGACGGCGCGCGCTTCGCGCTGGCGGGGACCGCCACCGAGGCCACGGAGCTGTGGATCGGAGAGGCCGCCACCGGGAAGCTCCGCCGCGTGCCGGGCCTGAAGCTCAACGCCGTGCTGGGGGATCCCTTCGACTGGCTGCCGGATGGCAGCCTCATCGCCAAGGCCGTGCCCGCGGACCAGGGGCCGGAACCCAAGGCGCCGGAGGTGCCCATCGGCCCCCGCATCCAGGAGACCGAAGGCAAGGCCGCCCCCGCGCCCACCTACCAGGACCTGCTCAAGGACGCCTTCGACGAGTGCCTGTTCGAGTTCCTGGGCCAGGCCCAGGTGGTGCGCGTGGAGCCCGCCACCAGGGCGCTGAAGCCCATCGGCCAGCCGGGGCTCTATGCCGATCTCCAGCCCTCGCCCGACGGGAAGCTGCTTCTGGTGGCGCGCCTCCAGCGCCCCTTCTCCTATCTGGTGCCGGCCTTCCAGTTCCCCGTCCGCGAGGAGGTCTGGGATCGCGCCGGCAAGCTCGTCCACACGGCGGCGGACCTGCCCCTGGCCGAAGGAATTCCCATCGAGGGCGTGCGCACGGGCCCGCGCCGCCTGCACTGGCGGCCCACGGAGCCGGCGACCCTGGCTTGGGTGGAGGCCCTGGACGGCGGCGATCCCCGGCAGAAGGCCGAGTTCCGCGACCACGTGTTGACGCAGGCCGCGCCCTTCCAGATCGCGCCTGCGGAGCTGATCCGCCTCAAGGCCCGCATGGCGGCCCTCGACTGGAGCGAAGGCGGCGGCCTGGCCGTGGTGCGCGAATTCGAGCGCGACCGCCGCTGGACCCGCACCTGGCTGGTGGATCCCGCGAAGCCCTCGGAGGCCCGCCTGGCCTTCGACCTCAGCGCCAACAACCGCTACAAGGCCCCGGGCACCTTCCTCACCCGCCTGCTGCCCAACGGCCACACGGCCCTGCGCGAGGAGGCCGGAAAGCTCTTCCTCACGGGATCCGGCGCCACGCCCTCCGGCGACCGCCCCTTCCTGGCCCGCTTCGATCCCGCCACCCTCCAGACCGAGCGCCTCTTCCGCTGCAGCGAAGGGGTCTACGAGGCTCCCGTGGCGCTGCTGCGGGACGGCACCTTCATCACCCGGCGCGAAAGCCCCACGGAGGCGCCGAACTACGTCCTGCATGCCTCGGCGCCGGACGCCCGCAAGACGGCGCTCACCGCCTTCACCGACCCCCTGCCCGAGCTGCGGAAGATCCAGAAGAAGCTCGTGACGTACACGCGGCCCGATGGCGTGGCCCTCAGCTTCACGCTGTACCTGCCCCCGGACTACAAGGAGGGCGAGCGGCGCCCCGCCGTGGTCTGGGCCTACCCGCTGGAGTTCACGGACGCGGGCACCGCCGGCCAGGTGAGCGGCTCCACGAACCGGTTCACCACCATCGGCGGCATGTCCCACCTGTTCTTCCTGCTGGCCGGCTACGTGGTGCTGGACAACGCCACCATGCCCGTGGTGGGCGATCCCAAGACCGTGAACGACACCTACCTGGAGCAGGTGGTGGCCAGCGCCAAGGCCGCCATCGACAAGGCCGACGAGTTGGGCGTCATCGATCCGAAGCGGGTGGGCGTGGGTGGCCACAGCTACGGCGCCTTCATGACCGCCAACCTGCTGGCGCACTCGGATCTCTTCAAGGCCGGCATCGCCCGCAGCGGCGCCTACAACCGCACGCTCACGCCCTTCGGCTTCCAGAGCGAGCGGCGCACGCTGTGGGAGGCGCCCGAGATGTATCTGAAGGTGTCGCCCTTCATGGCCGCCAATAAGTTCCACGCGCCCATCCTGCTCATCCACGGCGAGGCCGACAACAACCAGGGCACCTTCCCCCTCCAGAGCGAGCGCCTCTACGCCGCCCTCAAGGGCAACGGCCAGACCGCCCGCTACGTCACCCTGCCCCTGGAGAGCCACGGCTACATCGCCCGCGAGTCCGTCGAGCACACCCTCTGGGAGATGCTCCACTGGTTCGACCAGCACCTGAAGTAGGGCCCACCCCGGAGCAGCATCCAGCCCAGAACCCCGGCCCTCAGCCAGGGTTCTGGGCTTTCCGGCTTTCCGGTAGAGGCCGGACGGCGGGTGCATCCTTCTCCACCTATCCCGGGGTTCACCCCTTGGATGGTTCTGGGTTTTCCGCGGAGGCAGGGCTGCCCTTGGGTGCCTTAGACTTCTCAGCCCAGATCCCCGTGACGATGGGCGTACCGTCCATCGGATGCTTGCCCGGATCCCAGCTGCGGGTGATCTTCAGCGTGAACGGATTCGCCTTGCTGGACATCCAGCCCGGGTCGTCGACGATGACGTGTACGTTCTGGGTCTCCCGGGTGGGATTGGTGAAGGTCACTTCCGGATTGCCGGTTGGAATGAGGTTCTGGAGCATCCCCTGGTCCAGACCACCCCACTTGTTGACCATGATCAGGCGGAACCACCCTTCATTGGGATGGCGAAGCCTGATGTGGATCTTTTCACCGGCTGGCACCCGGAACCCGTACGCGGTCCACCCAGCCGGAAATTTGCAGAGGCCGCTGAGCTCGTTGATGGCTCCTTCCACCGGGTGAATCGCAATGAATCCGCGCCGGGCCATGGCCTGGATTTCCGCCATGAGATCCCGTTTCCGCCACAATTCCTGCGTGGGTTGGACTTGGCAGCGCGGAAGGGCCCTCGGCTCGACGATGATTTTCGCGGCCGGATCCACCTCCCCTTTCCCGGGCGCAACCTGGGATTGGGGTTTGCCTGGATCATCCTGCTGCTTCACAAGCCTCCGCCCTTCTCCTGGAGCGGGTCGCTCGGAAGGCGACGGTGCCGTTGCCCGCTCCATGGAACGTGCTGGAGTGGGATGCGGCCGATCCACGTGAGGCTGCCTCGCCGGAGCTGCTGGCTGGACCCGTGACGGGATTTGCTCCCTGAGAGCAGGAGGCACCGTCCGCTCTGGGCGGCTCAGGTCTTGGGCCGAGACCCACCCCAAGCCAAGTGCAGGGCCAAGGGCCGAAAGCCCCAACGCAAGGCCCCCCACCCGCGACAGGAGGAATGAAGGTAGGAGTTTTTGGGCCGTCACGGAGAGCCTCCACTGGGATGGGAAGGAAGGTGGTGCTCCCGAAGGGTGGAGCTGATCGCACCCGATTCCATCCACCGAAAGTCCTGATTCCGGAAATCCGGACTTAAGTCGGTCCGTGGGCCATCACGCCCAAGCGGAAGCCACGCCCAGGTGAGCTATCCTGACCTTATGTTTCCGAGCATGATCTTGACCTTCTTGCTGGCCCTGGCCACCGGGTTCACCTCCATGGCCTTCCTGTCCCAGCGGTCCCACCGTCACTACTCCCCCGTGACGGAGGAGCTCATCCCGTCCCTGCTGTTCTACAACCTGTGGATTCTCCTGCGGATGTTCTACCGGTTCATGGAGGCGAGCGTGCTCGGGGGGCTCACGCCCGCCGCCGGCCGGCTGGCCATCCTCGGACTCAGCAGTCTCTCCATGATCCTGGCCATCCACCTGGCTGTGTCCTACCTGGCCTTCACGCTCGGCGTCACCCGGCCTAACCAGCCCCAGACCGCCCGGCGCCGGCCCTGGAAGGCCGCCGCGTGGCTGTCGGCGGGCATGGTCGCGCTCAATCTGATCCTGTATGCCCTGCACCAGGAGGCCTTGATCAGGCTGCTCATCCGCACGCTCGTTTCGCTGACCTTTCTGGGCATGGCGCTAGTCAGCCTGTGGTTTTTCTTCGGCACCCATCCGATCCAGACGGGGACTTCCTGGCGACACCTCCGGTTTCTCGGAGCGGCCTACTCCTTGGTCTTCGTGGCGCTGACCCTGTTCATCGGATGGTACCGTTTCTCCGCCACGATCCATCCGCACCTCTACGTCACCATCACCGTCAGCCTCGGGATGATGTACAACCTGGTGACCGTGCTCTGGATCCACCTCTTCGACAGGACCCTCCAAGCCCAGACACCGCCCGGTGCCCCCCTCCTGCCGGCCAGGTTCACGGGAGTTCCCCTCGTCGAGGCCTACGGGATCTCCAAGCGAGAGGAAGAGGTCATCCAGCTGGTGTGTCAGGGCCTCACCAACCAGGAGATCGCAGATGCGCTCTTCATTTCCCTGAAAACAGTGAAAGACCACAACTACCGGATCTTCCAGAAGACGGGAGTCCGTAATCGAGTGGAACTCGTTCAGCTGGTTCAGAAACTGACACTGGAAGAAGAACGGGGCGTAGCCTCCAGAACCCCTTCCCCGGCACCAGCCCTGTGACCGGAGAAGTACGGCGCTTGGCTCCTATTCGGATGCCACGCCGCTGTCGGGCCAGCGCTTGGTGTCGGCGGCGCCTTCGGGCTGGCCATGCCGCACGAGGATCACCTGGGCGCAGCCCTGCTTCGGCACCTCCTTGAGCGTATGGCCCATGGTCTTCAGTGCCTCGCGGGTGGCGGCGGGGAGGTCGGCCTCCACCTGGATGCGGTCCGGCAGCCACTGGTGGTGGAAGCGCGGGGCGTCCACGGCGGCGCGGGCATCCAGGCCGAAGTCCACCACGTTGAGCACGGTGTTCAGCACCGTGGCGGGGATGGTGCGTCCGCCGGGGCTGCCGCTCACCATGACGACGGCACCGTCCTTCACGAGGATCACGGGGCACATGCTCGACAGGGGGCGCTTGCCCGGCTGGGCCAGGTTCGGCGGCGTGCCGATGCGGCCTGTGGCGTCCGTGAGGCCGGGCACGGCGTTGAAGTCGCCCAGCTCGTTGTTCAGCAGAAAGCCTGCGCCAGGCACGATGCGCTTGAGGCCGTAGCTCTCCTCCAGCGTGTAGGTGAGGCTCACGGCGTTCCCCGCGCGGTCGAGGATGGACAGGTGTGTGGTGTGCGGGCGGTCCGGCTCCCAGGCGAACCGGGCCGGATCCGACACCGACGCCCGGTTGGGCCGGATGGTGGCGCGCAGCTCCGTGGCGTAGTCCTTCGAGAGCAGGCGCACCATCGGGATGTCCCCGGCGAAGGCAGGATCGCCGAGGAACTGCGCCCGGTCCGCGAAGGCGCGGCGCAGGGCTTCTGCGGTCAGGTGGATCGCCGCGGGCGAACCCGAACCGGTGGCCTTCAAATCGAAACCTTCGAGGATGTTCAAGGACTCGATCAGCACTTGGCCGCCGGAGCTGGGGGGCGGCGCGGCCAGCAGCTCGAAGCCGCGGTAGGTCCCGTGCAGGGGTTTGCGCCGAACAGGCCGGTAGCCGCGCAGATCCTTCGCGGTGATCGGGCCGCCGTTCGCCGCCATGTCGCGGGCGATCAGGGCCGCGGTCCGGCCGCGGTAGAAGTCGGTCCAGTCCTTGGCCAGCCTTTGCAGGGTGCGGGCCAGGTCGCGCTGCACCAGGCGGTCCCCGGCGCGGAGGGGCGAGCCCTTCCGGCTGAACTGGGCCAGGGTCGGCGCATGACGGGCGAAGGCGGGCAGCTGCTCCGCGAGGCTGGCGGCCTGGTTCTCCGACAGCACGAAGCCCTCCTGCGCCAGGCGGATGGAGGGCCGCAGCACCCTCGCCCATGGCAGGCGGCCCTCGCGCCGCCACGCCTCGTGCAGCCCCGCCACCGTGCCGGGCACGCCCACGCTGGCCAGGCTGTCGTGGTGCTTCGTCTCATCGTAGGTGCCGTCCGGCTTCAGCCACATACGGGGGTGGGCGGAGGCCGGCGCCGCCTCGCGGAAATCGATGAAGGATGCCTGACCTCGGGTAGGCCGTGACAGCAGGAAGCCGCCCCCGCCCAGGTTGCCAGCGGCGGGATGGACGACAGCCAGGGCGAAGGCCGTGGCCACGGCCGCATCCACGGCGCTGCCGCCCTCGCGGAGCACCTGGGCGCCGGCCTCGGAGGCCAGGCGTTCCTGACTCACCACCATGCCGCGGGGAGGCTGGGCGCCCAATGGCAGGGCGAGAGTCGGCCCGAGGGTCAGGGCGAGAACGAGGGCCAGAAACGGGCGGAAGGGCACGGGAGCTCCAAGCGGGGGATGCCTCGAGTCTGTCATCCTTGGGGCATGTCCCGAAGCGCCGTCATTCCCGGCTCGACGCCCCAGACCTCCCGCGAGGAGCTGGCCAACAGTCTCACCCACGGCCTGGGCGCGGCCCTGGCCATCGCGGGCCTCGTGCTCATGGTGGTGGAGGCCGCCCTCCACGGCACGGCCCGGGACGTGGTGGGCGCGGCCATCTTCGGCTCGACCCTCATCCTGCTCTACCTCATGAGCACCCTCTATCACGCCTTCCGCGGCCCCCGCGTGAAGCTGGTGTTCAAGGTCTTCGACCACTCGGCCATCTTCCTGCTCATCGCCGGCACCTACACGCCCTTCTGCCTCTCGGCCCTGGGCCGCGTCAGCCCGGGCTGGGGCTGGACCGTCTTCGGCCTGGTGTGGGCCCTCGCCGTGGCGGGCATCACCTTCAAGGGCGTCTTTTACGGCCGCATCGCCAAGGTGGCCCTGCGCCCCGCCCCGGTGGACCACCTGCACGCGCTGCCGGACACCTCCGTGGACCCCGCCTTCGTGAAGCGCATGGGCTGGATCTCCACGGGCATCTACCTGCTCATGGGCTGGATCATCGTCATCGCCGCGGCGCCCCTGGGCCGCTCGCTGTCCGCCCACGGCCTCTACTGGCTCTTCGGCGGGGGCGTCTTCTACAGCGTGGGCGCGGCCATCTACAGCCTGAAGAAGCTGCCCTACCACCACGCCCTCTGGCACCTGTTCGTGGTGGCGGGAAGCGCCTGCCACGTCTTCGCGGTGCTCTTCCACGTCATCCCCGCGGCAGGCTAATCCATGCCACGAGGCCAGCAGTAAGGCCATAAAAACTTCCTGATGACCAGGAAGAGTAGGCCTGAAAGATCGAACCGCGAATGACGCGAATTAGCGCGAAACGCGTTTAGGATCGACCGCCTGGGCCTCCGGCCCCCAGTCGCGCAAGGCGCGGCTGGCCACACGCGGGGCGGGCTTGCCAGCTCTTGAATGCTGTCAGGCCCACCCCGCGCGTGGAGGCGGGGGCATGGTCATTCGCCATTCGCGCGCCCGCAGGGCGATTCGCGTCATTCGCGGTTGCATGTTTTTCTGGTTGAGCCAGGCCGACCACCAGGGAGGCTTTTAACTTGATGTCGCCTTGATCAGCGCCGCTCCGCCACCAGCACCAGGTCCGATGAGGCCGGACTCCAGGGTTCGCCGGTCATGGTGCCGAGGGCCTCGCGCACCTCGAAGCCCGCGGCGGCGAGCAGGGCCTCCACCTCGGCCCGGCGCCAGGCGCGCAGCTGGACCTCCTCGGCGGACACCACCTCCACGGGCGGCTGGGCGCCGGGACACCAGCGCAGACGCACGGGCGTGAAGGTCAGTCGGCCGCCGGGCCGGGAGGTCATCAGGCGCAGGAAGACCGTCTCCGCGCCGTCCTCCCCGGGCAGGACCACCGCGGGCAGGGCGCGCTCGCCGCGGTCCAGGATCCGGTCGTAGTTCAGGATCTGGAGCAGGAAGCGCCCGCCCGGCAGGAGCCGCGACGCCAGCCCCTCGAAGCACCGGCCCAGGTCCGCCTCCTCCGTGAGGTGCGGCAGGGTGTTGCCCACGCAGAGGGCCCCGCCCTGCCCCGCTTCCACCAGACCCGCCAGGTCCGTCAGGCTGCCCTGGAGGTAACGGCCCTGCGGATCGGCCTCGCGGGCCGCCCCGAGCTGGGCGGGCGAGGCGTCCACGCCGGTGGGCTCGAAGCCCAGCGAGGCCAGCAGGCGGACGTGCTCGCCCGTGCCGCAGCCCAGGTCCAGCACCCGCGGCGAGGGCGCCCCGGCCAGCACGCGCTGGAGGAGGGGCGCCTCGCGCTTCAGGCGCTGGGGCCAGTCGATGAGGCTCCGGTAGGCGATGCGGCCGTAGCGGTCGGGCTTGGGCTCCACGGCGTCAGATCCTCGGCCAGAGCCAGCCGAAGACGCCGGCGCTCAGCAGACCGTAGATGAGGCCGTCCAGCAGGTCCTTGAGCACGGCGCCACAGGGCTTGCCCATCCAGATTCCCGCCTGGACGCTGCCGCCGGCGTAGGTGAGGAAGGACACCGTGCCCACGACGCGGAACACCTGGAGGTAGTGGGTGCCCGCGCCCAGGGTGTGGCCCGCCACGTAGGCCGCCATGAAGGCCACGGCCGCCGCGAAGAGGAACCACTGGACCATGGCCTTGCCCATCTTGGGCACGCCGTTGGGGACCAGCACCAGGAAGCCCACGGGGCCTTCCTTGTACTTCTGCTGGACCTCGGGCTTGCCCATGTCCTTCATGTCGTTGCAGCGGGGCATCACGTACTGGCCGGGTTCGGGGGAGCCCTTGCGGATGGCCGCGCGGACCTCATCCTCGTTGGGCAGGGCGCGGTAGTCCGAGTTGTGCCACTTGAGCACCATGTGGATGAGGCTGCTGGCGACGAAGACGACGACGGCCGACAGCACGATGGGCAGCCAGAGATGGGTGAGCGGGACCATGGGGTGGACTCCTGTGAGGGGTTGGGGTGTCCGTAGGGTGGCCCTGGGTTCCCGGGCGCGTCAAGCCCGCTTCAAGCCTTCGGCCGCCGCGGCTTCCGGGGCCCGGGCGCGGAGCGGTGCCCCGTGTCCGCGTCCACGGCGTCGATCCACCCGGCCCGAGCGCCGGGGAAGGCATCCGCATAGGGCACGTAGGGTTTCAGGTCCAGCACCGGGGTGCCGTCCAGCAGGTCCACGCCCCGCAGGCGCAGGGTGCGGCCCTCCACGGCCACCAGCTCCACGCAGGAGAGGCCGATGGGGTTGGGCCGGTGGGGCGAGCGCGTGGCCAGCACGCCGCGCTTGGCCCGGGGCCCCCGCGGCGGTTGCACCAGGGGCGCCCAGCCTTCGCTCAGGTGGAAGGCGAAGAGGAGCCACACGCGCTCGAAGCCCTCCAGGTCGCGCAGCACCGTCTCCGGCAGCGAGAGGTCCAGCTCCAGCGTGGCCTCGGCCGGCGCGCCCGTCTCCGTGCCCTCGACCACCGTGGGCTGGTGGGGCGCATCGATGCGCGTCACGTAGGGCGAGCGCAGGATTCCGATGGGGTGGAAGGTGAAGGAGGCCATGCCGGAAGAGTAGCCTCCCGGCGGCTATCCTGGGGGCCATGGACGCCCTGAACCCCGCGCGCCGACCTGAGCCCCTGACAGAACCCAGGACGGAGCCGCTGACGCACCTCACCGTTGCCGGTCTGCGCCTCGAAATCCGCGACTTCCCCGCCACCGCCGAAGGACGGCCCACCCTCGTGCTGCTGCACGAAGGCCTCGGCTGCGTGGCCCTGTGGCAGGACTTCCCGCGGAAGCTGGCGGAGGCCACGGGATGCCGGGTGGTGGCGGGATCCCGAGCGGGCTACGGGGGCTCCGATCCCTACCCCGAGCCGCGCACGCCCCGCTACCTGCACCGCGAGGCGGAGGAGGCCCTGCCCGCCTTCCTCGCGGCCCTGGGCATCGAGCACCCGGTGCTCATCGGCCACAGCGATGGCGGCAGCATCGCGCTGCTCTTCGCCAGCGCCTTCCCGGAGGCGCCTCTGGGCGTGGCCGTCCTGGCCCCCCACGAATTTGTCGAGGAGGAGACCCTGGTGGGCCTGAGGGCGGCCCGGAAGGCCTGGACCGCCACGCACTGGCCCCGGAAGCTGGCCCGCCACCACGCAGACGCGGCCCGGGTGTTCCACGAGTGGAACGACACCTGGCTGTCGCCGGCCTTCCGCGACTGGAACATCGAGGCCTGCCTGCGCGACATCCGCTGTCCAGTCCTGGCCATCCAGGGCGAGGACGACGCCTACGCCACCCTGCGGCAGATCGATGTCATCGCCGAGCAGGTGGCGGGGACACGGCTGCTCAAGCTGCCCCGGTGCGGGCACGCCCCCCACCAGGATCAGGAGGCGCAGGTGCTCGCGGCGCTGGCGGACTTCATCGGCGGGCTGCCCCGGCGCTGAGGGCGGTTCACAAGCGGGAGGTGGCGCCGCCGCTGGCGGCCAGCGCCTTCAGGATCTCCACCACCTCGGCGGCGGACTGGGGCCGGTCCTCCGGGCGCTTCGCCATGAGCCGGGCCACCAGGAGGCCCAGGTCCGGGGGGAGGTCCGGCACGGCCTCGCCCAGGGACGGTGGTGGCGCATCCAGGTGCAGGGCCAGCAGATCCTCGATGCGGGGGGTGTCGAAGGGCGCGTTGCCGGCGCACAGCTCGAAGAGCATGACCCCCAGGGCGTAGAGGTCCGTCCGGGCGTCCACGGCCCCGCCGCGGATCTGCTCGGGGGACATGTATCGCGGCGATCCGATGAGGTTCCCGGAGTCCCCGGGCGCCGGGGTGGTGGCCGGCGCAGCGAGGCCGAAGTCCATGATCTTGGCGTCGCCCCGGGTGTCGAACAGCACGTTCGCCGGCTTGATGTCCCGGTGGACCACGCCCACGAGGTGGGCCGCCTCCAGGCCCTCGGCGACCTGGCGGGTGATCCGCAGCGCCAGCGGCAAGGGCAGCCGGCCGCGCCCTTCCAGCAGCTCCCGCAGGGTGGTGCCGCGCAGGTATTCCATCGTCACGAAGGGGATGCCCTCGCTCTCGCCGAAGTCGTGGATGCGGAGCACGTAGCGGTGGGTGATCCGCCGGGCCAGGCGGATCTCCTGCTTGAGCCGATCGAGGAAGGCCGGGACCGAGGCCAGGGCCGGCCGGACCACCTTCAGGGCCACCTCCTCGTCGAGCTGCAGGTCGCGCACCTGGAGGACCACGCCCATCCCGCCCCGGCCCAGCAGCCGTTCCACCCGGTAGCGGCCGGCGAAGGTCGCCCCGATCCGGAGCGGGTCGGGCAGCGGCTCGCCCGCCGGCATGGCCGCAGGCGGCGCCAGGCGCAGAGTGGCCTCGTCGTCGCGGACCGGCGGGGAAGACGCGGAGGGCCGCCGGGTCGCGGCGAGCAGGGCCAGGAGTTCATCCTTTGCCTTCAGCTCCGCCACCATCGACTTGAAGGTCCGGGTCAGCACGCCCACCTCGTCTTCGGTGGGAACGAGGGCCAGGGGCGCAGGATGCTCCCCTGCCGCCAGGGCCTCCGTGGCCGTGGCGAGCTCCTTCAGCGGGGCCGTCACCTTCCGGGCCGAGCGCAGGCTGAGGCCCAGGGTCACGAGGAGCCCCACGGCCCCGGCGGCGAGGATGGCCCGCTGGAGGTTGCGGAACGGCGCCAGGAGGGGATCCACGGGCATCAGCAGGACATCAGCCATTTCCAGGTCGAGGGCGTTCACGCCCCGGATGGGAGAAACCAGCCCCAGGTAGTTGAGCCCGCCCACCCGGAAGGGCAGCACGCCGGAGCCCTGGCCATCGAGGATCCGGCCCCGCACCGCCAGGAGCGACGGCTCCCGGGCCAGGAGGCGGTCCAGTTCCCCGGAGCCCGGGAGGGTGGCACCCAGCGTCTGGAAGCGGCTGAGCAGGGCCAGGTGGGGCGCGGGATCGCCCCGCTGGGGCCCGGCCACGGCCATGCGGCGCAGGTCCAGGGCGATCCGGTCATCCACCCGCACACCCACGAGCATGGCCCCGAGCGCGCGGCCCCCGGGAGATTTCAGCGACCGGGCCACCGCGTGGTAGACCCCGGGGCGGTTTCCCCAGTCCACGCGCAGGAAACCCCGGTAGGAGGGACCGGGATGGCCGGCCGCCTCGGCTTCCTCGGGGGCCAGGGCCATCTGCAGGATCCCCGCCTCCGGAAAGTCCGTGCGCCCGCCGGGACCGGTGGTGGCCAGCAGGGTGCCATCGGGCTTCACCACCAGGGCGAGGTCGGCCCCCAGGCGCGGCAGGTTATCCGCCAGCGTGTCCGCCAGGCTCGCGGAGGCGCCCGATTCCAGCGCCTGCTCCACGAGGGCGAGGTTACCCGAATATTCGGTGAAGACCTCCAGGCCCGCGTCCAGCGACCGTCCCTGCTGCTCGAAGGCACGCTCCACGACGTACCGTCCGGCGGAGAGACTCGCGGCCGCGGTGGCCCGGGCGCCGCGCTCCGCCTCGCTGTAGGCCACCCAGAGGATGAGCGCGATGAGGGCGGCGATGGCCGCCGCCTGCCGGAGGAAGAAGGTCCACGCCAGCGTTCGGTACCAGCTCATGGGCTGCGGCATCGGCCTTCCTTGGTCGGTGGCTATACTGGCTCGAATCTACCCCGGATGCCCAGCATGATTCGAGTCCCCGTGAACGGCCTGCCGACCCTGGCCCTGGCTCCGGCCCTGGCCTTGGCCCTGGCCGTCCCCCTGCGGGCGGGCGGACTGGAAGGCCCCGTGCGGCTGCACGAGAAGGATGGCCGGATCCGAGCCTCCCTGAAGGACTGCGTGGCCATCCTGGAGCCCATCGACGCGCCAGTGCCGCCGCCCGGGCCCTCGCGGCCCGTGGCCATCCGCACCCTGGGCAAGCAGTTCCAGCCCCGGGTCTCCCTGGCCACGCCCGGCACCGAGGTGACCTTCCCCAACCTCGACCACATCCTCCACAACGTGTTCAGCGTCACCCAGGGCAACCGCTTCGACACGGGCCAGTACCGGCCCGGGGACGCGCCGAAGGTGACGGTGGCCCGGCCGGGCCTCGTGAAGCTCTACTGCAACGTCCACCACCAGATGAACGCCTTCCTCTGGGTGGTGACGACACCCTTCGCCCAGGTGCTGGACGGCCGCGCCGGGGTGGCCTTCGACCGGGTTCCCCCGGGCACCTACCGGCTTCGCCTCTGGCATCCCGAATCCGGCGAGAAGGCCTGGACCGTGCGGATCGGCGCCGAGGTGGCCCATGGGAGCTGGGACCTGGACCTGTCCCTGCCCGCCCTGGAGCCCCACAAGAACAAGTTCGGACAGGATTATCCGCCGCTGGCGGACGACCGGGCCTACTGATCAGAACCGCTTCTGCACCACCAGCATCGTCCGGGTGACGGACTCATCCGCGCCGTCCGTCCGCTGCCGGAGCACCACCAGCGAGGCGATCCAGCGGTGGGGCAGCGGCAGGGACAGGTCGGCGCGGGGCCCCCGCACCCGCCGGTAGTACCACCACTCGTCGCCGTTCACGGGATAGAGGGTGCCCGTGGAGGACAGCCGCTGCCAGGTGAGGGCGAGCTGGGGCCAGTAGACCCGCTCGCGGCTGCCCAGGGCCACCTGGGCCTCCTCCGAGGTCTCGCCGGTCGCGCGGTTCCGGATGCCGGACCACCCGGCTTCCACGGGCAGGATCGCGTGCCAGGTGCCCGAGGCTCCCGCCGCGTCCACCACCAGGCGCTGGCGGGCCGCGGGATCATGGCCGGGCAACCGGCGGAGCCGCTCGTCGCCAGGATCCCAGGCCAGGTCCCAGCGCCCGGCATGGGCCGTCCAGGACCAGGGCCCGGTATCGACCCGGAGGACCAGCTGGCCGGCGGCGAGGTCCACCCGTCCGCCCAGGAGGTCGCGGACCCGGCCCGCCGCCACGCGGAGGCCCGCCTCCTCGAGCGTGCCCCCGGCGCCGCGCAGCCCGAATCGCCCACCGACACCCAGGAAGCGGAGGTCCGGATCCCACAGCGCCTGGGGGGCCAGGAGGCCGCTGCCCTGGAGCCCCAGGCTCAGGGAACCGAAGGCCCGCTCGGAGACCCACGAGGCGATCCCCCGCGCCACGTCCGCCTGGGTTCCATTGGAAGGCTGCTGATCCCAGCGGGCCGCGTTGAATCGGTTGCCATCGGAGCCCACGGCGGAGCGCGTGCCAGCCTCGACCCGCAGCGGCCCGGACTCCCAGGCCCAACGAAGGCGCAGCTGCGCGTCCACGCGGCGGAAGGCCTCCTCCGGAGCCCCCGGGGCCGAGAGGCGGTCCCCACGAAGGATCAGCTCCCAGGCGGGTACCCAGGGGTTGGCAGCCTCCGGGGCGAAGGGCGCGGTCTCCTGGCCAGCCAGGGCGACGGCCACCAGGGGGAGGGTCCAGCGGAGAAGCGTCATCGGCCTCCGAGGGGGAGTTTCCCGCGATGGTAGCCCACCGCCGCCATCTCGGGCATCTCTTCCCTGAAGCCTTCTCCGCGATGTCGTCCTCGAGGAACCGGAGGGTCTCCCATCTCCGGACCGGATCTGGAGGAAACCCACCCACGCCCCACGCTGGACCCATTCGACCCCGGGCCCCGACGCAGGGGCCCGCCCCCGAACTGGAGGCACCCATGCACACGCACCCGGCCAATCCCACGTGGCGTTCCCTCTCGACAGGCCTCCTCGGCGCGGTCCTGCTTGGCCTGGCGGCCTGCGGCGGGGGAGGTGGCGGCGGCACCAGCGCCCCGCCCCCGCCTCCGCCCACCTACCAGGTCACCAGCCTCGTGTCGGACCAGGCCACGGCCGGCGCCACCACCGACACCCACCTGGTGAACCCCTGGGGCCTGGCCTACGGCCCCACCACGCGGTTCTGGGTGGCCAACCAGGGCACAGCCACCGCCACGGTGTATGACGGGCTCGGCCAGCCCCTGGCGACCCCCCTCGTGGTATCCGATCCGCTCGCGGCGGGCCGCGTCGTGGGCGGCCCCACCGGCATGGTGTTCAACGCCAGCACCGGATTCCAGGGGGACATCTTCATCATGGCCTCCCTGGACGGATGCATCTCCGGATGGAGCGCGGGCACCACCGTCACCCGCCGGGTGGACCACTCCGCCTCGGGCGCCATCTACACCGGGCTGGCCCAGGGCACCTCGGCCAGCGCGACCTACCTGTACGCCGCCAACCTGGCCGGCGGAACCATCGACGTGTTCGACGCCGCCTATGCCCCCGTGACCCTGGCGGCGGGCGCCCTCGTGGATCCCACGCTGCCCGCGGGCTACTCGCCCTACAACGTGCAGGTGCTGGGCGGAAAGCTCTACGTGACCTACGCCCAGTACACCGCCGGGAACCCGCGGGAGACCACCGGTGCGGGGCTTGGCATCGTGAGCGTCTTCAACCTTGACGGCACCTTCGTCCAGCGCTTCGCCACGGGCGGCTCGCTCAACGCACCCTGGGGTCTGGCCCTGGCGCCCGCGAGCTTTGGCCCCTTCGGCGGCGCGCTGCTGGTGGGCAACTTCGGCGACGGGCGCATCACCGCCTACAACGCCACCACCGGGGCCCTGATGGGGCAGCTCATGGGGCCGACGGGCACGCCCCTCACCATCAGCGGCCTCTGGGGCCTGGCCTTCGGCAACGACACCTCGGCCGGGAAGTCCACCCAGCTCTACATCGCCGCGGGCCCGCAGGGCCAGACCCACGGCCTCTTCGCCACCATCAGCTACGGCGCCACCGGAACGGGCGGCGGCACGGGCGGCGGCCCTTACGGCTACTGACCTTGACGGGGGTATCTCCGAACCGGATGCTGGTCGTGACAGGGAGCCGGATGGGCAACTGGGATCTCGCCATCGCGCTGGATCGGTCCAATGCCGAGCCTCTGTACCTCCAGCTGGTGAAGGCCATCGAGGAGGGCATCCGCCACGGGCGCTTCAAGCCCGGGGATGCCCTCCCGGGGACCCGGGCCATGGCCGATCTCCTCGGCGTGAACCGGAACACCACGCTGGCCGCCTACCGCGAGCTCGAAGCCGAGGGCTGGATCGAGGCCTCTCCCGATCGCGGCACCTTCATCGCCCGGAACCAGCCCGTGGTCCTCGACGCCCCCGCGGGCATCGCCGCCCAGGACTCGGCCTCCTGGAAGCGGACCACGCCCCGGGAGGGCCCCTTCTTCCAGCCCGGCATGCCCGCGCCCGAGTCCTTCCAGCTCCTGCCGGACACCACGGACCTGCGGCTCACGCCCACGGAGGCCATCCACCGGGCCTACGGCCGCGTGCTGCGGCTGCATCCGGAGCGCCTGCTCCAGCCGGGCTGGGATCCGCGCGGCCTGCTGGACCTGCGGAACTCGCTCTGCAAGATGCTGCGTGACCTGCGCGGCCTCTCGGTGGAGGCGGGCAACCTCCTGCTCACCCGCGGCCTGATGAGCACCCTCAACCTGGTGTCGCGGGTGCTCTTCGGGCCCGGGGACGCGGTGGCCGTGGAGAACCCCGGGCAGTTCCGCGTGGCCGAGGCCTTCCGGGCCGCCGGCGCCCGGCTCTTCGCCGTCCCCGTGGACGCCCACGGCCTGGACGTGGAGGCCCTCGAGCTCCTCCTGCGCCGGGAGCCCATCCGCCTCCTCTACCTCACCACGGCCCCCCAGCAGCCCACCCAGGTGAGCCTGGATCCCGTCCGGCGCCAGCGGCTGCTCCAGCTCTCGGAAGCCCACGGCTTCCGCATCCTGGAAGGCGACCCGGCCCTTGGCTTCCACCGGGAGCGCAACCCGCGCCTCCCGCTGGCCAGCGAGGACCCCAAGGGCCGCGTGCTCTACTTCAGCAGCTTCGAGCAGATTCTCGCGCCGGGCATGCAGGTGGGCTTCCTGGCGGGCGAGGCGAGCCTCATCAAGACTCTGGCCCAGCAGCGCCAGCTCGTGGACTGGCCCGGCAACCTCGTGCAGGAGGCCACCATCGAGGAGACGCTGCGGGACGGTGAGATCGTGCGGCACCTGCGGCGCGTGCGGAAGCTCACGGACGAGCGGCGGGAGACCATGGTGGACCGCCTGCTGCTCCACCTCCACCCCGCCATCTCCGTGAAGAACCCGCGGGAGGGGCTCTCGCTGTGGGTCCGCGTGGCCGAGGGCGTGCCCCTCGAGGCCTGGACCGAGCGCTGCCTCGCCCACGGCGTGGTGGTCTACCCGGGGAGCCTGTACGACCTCCACCACCAGCCCGTGCCCTACCTGAGCCTGGGCTTCGCCGCCCACGACCTGGACGAGCAGAACGAGGCCTGCCGCCGCATGGCCCTGGCCCTGCAGGAGCTCGGGAGCCGCTGACGGGTACCATGGCGGCATGACCGACCAGCCCTCCCGACCCCCGCGCCGCCCCCGCTACAAGGGCACCCACCCCCGGCGCTTCGAGGAGAAGTACAAGGAGCTGGCCCCGGAGCGCTACGCCGAGGAGCAGGCCAAGGTGGCGGCCCGGGGGCACACGCCCGCCGGCACCCACCGGTCGATCATGGTGGATGAGATCCTCCAGGTCCTCGATCCCAAGCCGGGTGACGTGGCCCTGGACGCCACCCTGGGCTACGGCGGCCACGCCCGGGAGCTCCTGACGCGGCTCCAGCCCGGCGGGCGCCTCGTGGGCCTGGACGTGGATCCCCTGGAGCTGCCCCGCACCGAGGCGCGGCTGCGGTCCCTGGGCTTCGACGAAACCGCGCTGGTCGTGCGCCGCACCAACTTCGCCAGCCTCGCCAAGGTGGCGGCGGAGCTGGGTCCCTTCGACCTGGTGCTGGCGGACCTGGGCGTGTCCTCCATGCAGATCGACAACCCGGCCCGGGGCTTCACCTGGAAGGCCGAGGGCCCGCTGGACCTGCGTCTCAACCCCCAGAAGGGCCGCCCCGCCGCGGACCTGCTGGCCACGCTGGACGCGCCCGCCCTGGCGGAGCTGCTGGTGGAGAACGCCGATGAGCCCCATGCGGAGATCCTCGCGCCCGCCATCGCAGGCCTGCGGATCCGCACCACGCGGGAGCTGGCGGACCACGTGCACGCAGCCCTGCCCGGCCTCGAGGACGACGAGCTCAAGAAGGTCCTCCAGCGCACCTTCCAGGCCCTGCGCATCGCCGTGAACGACGAGTTCGGCGTGCTGGACCGCTTCCTGGCCCAACTACCCGGCGCCATGAAACCCGGCGGCCGCGTGGCCATCCTCACCTTCCACTCCGGCGAGGACCGCCGCGTGAAGAAGGCCTTCCAGCAAGGACTCCGGGAGGGCCTCTACGCGGAGGCCGCGCCCGAGCCCCTCCGCGCCTCGCCGGAGGAGCGTCGCGCCAATCCGCGCTCTACCAGCGCCAAGCTCCGCTGGGCCGTCCGGGTCTCCTGAGGGCCCGTGCCCAGCCAATCCGGAAAAGAAGAACGCGAATGACGCGAAAATGCCCTGCGGGCGCGCGAATGGCGCGAATGGGACTCGTCCCGCCCCGGACATCCCTTCACGGGCGGCGGCCATGGCGGCCCATGGAAGCCGCCCGGAGCCGCCGCCCGTGAAGCAGGCCGCGCTTTGCGCGCCCTGGGACCGCAGGCCCGGATGTCCTGCAACCGACACGCATGTGTTCGCCTTCGCATCCTTCAGCGCTTTTCTTCGCGTCCTTCGCATTCTTCTTTTCGATCTGGGGAGTCACTGATCGCGAGGGGAGTGCTCACTCCGAGCCCGCCAGCCTCCCGAGTTCCAGCGCGAAGCGCACCTGCTGCATCAGGCCCGCCAGGTTCCAGGCGGGGTCGTAGCGGTCCGAGGGGCGGTGGTAGTGGTTCAGGAAGTCCGAGGCCTTCGCCTGGGCTGCGGCCTTGTCACCCAGGTAGTCCCAGCCGCCGTCCAGCGAGAAGCCCGGCGACAGGGCGGGCACGCCCGCCTTCATGAAGGGGAAGTGGTCCGAGCGAAAGCAGAGGCCCGCGGGGTCCGCCTTCGGCGGCGTGATCACCAGGCCTGAATCGGCCGCCGCCCGGGCGCAGAGGGCGCGGGTGGCCGGATCATCCGAGCCCAGCAGGCCGATGTCGCGGGTGGGCCCCACCACGTTCAGGCTCTCGAGGTTGATGACGAGCCGGGTCTTCGCCAGGGGCCGCAGGGGCGAGGCCACGTAGGCGGAGGAACCCAGCAGGCCCTGCTCCTCCGCGCAGGGGAAGAGGAACAGCACGCTGCGCGGGAACGGCCGGGCCGCCAGCGCCTGGGCCAGGGCCAGGACCGCCGCGCAGCCCGTGGCGTTGTCCACGGCGCCAGCGTAGATGGCCCCGTCCGGCCGCTTGCCGAAGTGGTCCCAGTGGGCCGCGTAGATCACGCACTCGTCGCGGAGGGCAGGGTCCGTGCCCGGCAGGATCCCCGCCACGTTCCACTGCTCCAGGGAACGCACGGCGGAGCGCAGCGCTCCCTTGGCACGGAGGGGCAGCGGGGCGGGACGGAAGCCCGGTGCGTCGGCGCCCGCCGCGAGGGCATGGAAATCCTGGCCCGCTGCCGCGAAGAGGCGGACCGCGAAGGCCTCGGTGATCCAGCCCTGCATCGCGCCGGCCTGGCCGGAGCCCTCCCGCTGGAACCGCTCGCCGCTCCAGCTGTTCCGGACCACGGTCCAGCCGTAGCCGGCGGAGGCGTCCGTGTGCACCAGCAGCGCGCCCGCGGCGCCGCGGCGGCGGGCCTCTTCGAACTTGTAGGTCCAGCGTCCCTGCTCGTTTTCCGGCTGGCAGCAGAGGGGCATCGGCACGCCTCCCCGGCGGTCCCCCACGAGCATGACCAGGACCTTGCCGCGCACATCCAGCCCCTTGTAGTCGTCCCGGCCGGAGGCGCCGATGCCATGTCCCACGAAGACCAGGGGCGCATCCACGGACAGGGTCGCCTCGGCACCGGCGGCGCCCATCACCAGGTCCGTCCCGAGCAGGGGCGTCGTCAACCCTTTCGGCCCCTCGAAGGCGAGGCCGCTGGCGGCCTCCTCCAGTCGCACCCCCGAAAGGCACACGCTCTGGCGGAAGCTGGACCCGTTCGCGGGCTGTAGGCCCACCGCCTGGAGCTGGGTCTCCAGGTACCGCACGGCCAATTCCCCGCCGCGCTGGCCGGTGCCCCGGCCCTCCAGCACGTCATCCGCCAGGAAGGCCAGGTGGGCGCGCAGGGCGCCCTCGTCCACCGGAGGTCGCTGGGCCAGCAGGCCCGAGCAGGCGAGGGCGAGGCAGAGGACGGTTCGCATGGTGGGCTCCGGGACCACCTTAGCGTGCCGAACGGGTCGGTGTTGTCTAAGGCAACTGTCCATCCGCTCTCAACCTTCCGGCCCCCTCCTGCGTATGCTGCCTGGACCCCTCAGGAACCCGGAGAGACGTATGCGCCTGTTGCCCTTCTTCGCCACCGCCCTCGTCGTGGCGGCTTCCGTCAGCGCCTCGGCGCAGATCGACGCCCGCCTGATGCGCTACCCCGACGTGTCGGCGACGCAGATCGTCTTCACCTACGCCAACGACCTGTGGATCGTCCCCAAGGCCGGCGGCACGGCCCAGCGGCTGTCCACGCCCAAGGGCGAGGAGTCCTTCGCCCGCTTCTCGCCGGACGGCCGGGAGGTGGCCTTCAGCGGCAACTACGACGGCAACCTGGATGTCTACACCCTGCCCGTCACCGGCGGCGTGCCCACCCGGATCACCCACCACCCCATGCCCGACCGCATGGTGGACTGGACGCCGGACGGGAAGTCGATCCTCTTCGCCTCGGGCATGGAATCCGGCAAGGACCGCTTCAACAAGCTCTTCACGGTGGCCAAGGGGGGCGGCCTGCCGAAGGCCCTGCCCCTGCCCTACGCCGAGTTCGGCGCCCTCTCCCCGGACGGGAAGGTGCTGGCCTACCAGCCCATCAGCACGGACTTCCGCACCTGGAAGCGCTACCGCGGCGGCATGGCCTCGGAGATCTGGTTCTACGACCTGGAGAAGAAGACTGCCAGCCGCCTGCCCAGCGAGGGCGGCTCCAACGACTCCCAGCCCATGTGGCACGGCGGGAAGCTCTACTTCCTCTCGGACCGCGACGGCGCGAAGCGCGCCAACGTATGGTCCTATGACCTCGCCACGAAGGCCTTCAAGCAGATCACCTTCTTCAAGGACTACGACGCCCACTTCCCCGCCATCGGGCCCTCGGACATCGTGCTCGAGGCCGGCGGGCGCCTGCACCGCATCGAGCTGCCCTCCGAGAAGGTGGTCGAGGTGAAGGTGGAGGTGGTGACCGACCAGGCCACTCTGAGGCCGCGGGAGGAGAACGCCAGCCGCCTCCTGAAGAACCCCACCCTCTCGCCCCAGGGCAAGCGCGTGCTCTTCGAGGCCCGGGGCGAGGTCTTCTCCGTGCCCGCCGAGAAGGGCTACGTGATGGACCTCACCCGCACGCCCGGCGCGGCGGAACGCTACCCCGCCCTGTCCCCGGACGGCAAGCAGGTGGCCTATTTCAGCGACCGGACGGGCGAGTACGAGCTGTACCTGCGGTCCGCGGACGGCTCCGGCCAGGAGCGCCAGGTCACGCACCTGGGCCCCGGCTTCCGCTACCGCATCTCCTGGTCCCCGGACGGGAAGCAGCTGGTCTTCGCGGACCAGGCCATGCGCATCAACCTCTGCGACCTGGCCACCGGCAAGGTGCAGACGATGGACAAGGGCCTCTTCCTGTCCGATGGCCCCCTGGAGGCCTTCCGCGCCAGCTGGTCCCCGGACAGCCGCTGGGTCGCCTTCCCCCTCGACACCCCCAACCGCAACAGCGTGATCGCGATCTACGACACGAAGACCGGGCAACGGCACCAGGTGACGGCGCCCTTCTACAACGCCGGCGACCCCGCCTTCGACGCCGAGGGCAAGTATCTCTTCCTCAGCACCGGCCAGCAGTTCGCGCCCACCTACAGCGACCTGGACGGCACCTGGGTCTATGCCGCCACCACCCGCCTGGCGGCCCTGCCCCTGCGCAAGGACGTGCCCTCGCCCCTGGCCCCCCGCAACGACGCAGACGCGGCCAAGGATGAGACGAAGGAGGAGAAGAAGGAGGCTGGCAACGGGGGCGCCAAGAAGGACGCCGACAAGCCCGAAGCCCCCAAGGCCGTGGAGATCGACTTCGACGGCCTGGAGTCCCGCATGGTGCTGCTGCCTCCCGTGGCCGGCTACTACACGGACCTGGCCGCCACCAAGGGCAAGCTGGTCTACCGCCGCGCTGCGCAGCTCAACCCCATGGCCGAGACATTCACGGGCACGCTCTACACCTACGACCTGGAGGAGCGCGAAGAGAAGGCCGTGCTGGCGGACGTGGACGGCGCCCTCCTCAGCGGAGACGGCAAGAAGGTGCTGGTGAACCGGAAGCAGGAGTACGCCCTCCTGGACCTGAAGCCCGACCAGAAGTTCGAGAAGAAGCTGCCCACGGGCGAGCTGCTGATGACCGTGGACCCCCGCGCCGAATGGCAGCAGATCTTCAACGACGCCTGGCGTCTCGAACGCGACATGTTCTACGACCCCGGCATGCACGGCGTGGACTGGAAGGCCCAGAAGGCGCGCTACGGCAAGCTGCTGCAGGACTGCGTCACCCGCGAGGACGTGAACTTCGTCATCGGCGAGCTCATCTCCGAGCTGAACGCCTCCCACGCCTACCGGGGCGGCGGTGATCAGGAGATGCCGGCCCGGCTCGGCGTCGGCCTCCTGGGGGCGGACTTCGCCCTGGAGCACGGCGCCTACCGCATCAAGACCATCCTGCGCGGTGCGGACTGGGATGCCAGCGTCCGCGGCCCCCTGGCCCAACCCGGCCTCCAGGTGAAGGAGGGCGACTACCTCCTGGCCGTGAACCGCATTCCTCTCGATCCCCGCGTGGATCCCTGGGCGGCCTTCCAGGGCCTGGCCGGCAAGACCGTGCTCCTCACCGTCAATGACAAGCCCACCCTGGACGGCGCCCGCGATGTGGCGGTGGCGACCGTGGCCACCGACTACCCCCAGCGCTACTGGGCCTGGATCGAGGCCAACCGGAAATACGTGGAGAAGGCCTCCGACGGCCGCATCGGCTATGTCTACGTGCCCGACACGGGCCTCGGCGGACAGACGGACCTGGTGCGCCAGTTCCGCGGCCAGTGGGACAAGGAAGGGCTGATCATCGACGAGCGCTTCAACAGCGGCGGGCAGATCCCCGACCGGTTCATCGAGATGCTGGGCCGCAAGACCCTGAACTACTGGGGCGTGCGCGACGGCAAGGACTGGCAGTGGCCCCAGATTGCCCACAACGGCCCCATGGCCATGCTCATCAACGGCTGGAGCGGCTCCGGCGGCGACCTCTTCCCCCACTACTTCCGCCAGACCGGCCTCGGGCCCCTCATCGGCCGGCGCACCTGGGGCGGCCTCATCGGCATCAGCGGCGCCCCCGCCCTCATCGACGGCGGCACGGTGACCGTGCCCACCTTCGGCATCTACTCCAAGGAGGGCCAGTGGATCGTCGAAGGCCACGGCGTGGACCCCGACATCGAGGTGGTGGACGACCCCGCCCTGCTGGCCCAGGGCAAGGATCCCCAGCTCGACCGGGCCATCCAGGAAGTGGAAGCGGCGATCAAGAAGCAGCCTGCCGCCCCCCGCAAGCCCGCCTACCCCGACCGCTCCGGAAGGTGATATGCGCCCGATCCGTTCCGCCCTCCTGCTCCTGGTGACCCTGGCCGCCAGCCTTCTCCCGGCCCAGACGCCCACCGAGGGCGACGCCCGGCTCCGCGACTTCCGGTTCCAGTCCGGCGAGACGCTGTCCGAGCTGCGCATCCACTACCGCACCTACGGCACGCCGCGGAAGAACGCCTCCGGCGCGGTCCGCAACGCCGTGCTCATCCTGCACGGCACCACCGGAAGCGGGGCCCAGTTCACGGGCCCCGCCTTCGCGGGCCAGCTCTTCGGCCCCGGTCAGCCCCTGGATGCCGCGACCTACTTCATCGTGCTGCCCGACGGCATCGGCCACGGGAAATCCAGCAAGCCCAGCGACGGGCTCCACGCCCGCTTCCCCCGCTACGGCTACCTGGACATGGTGGAGGCCCAACGGCGCCTGCTGGCCGAGGCCCTGGGCGTGACGCACCTGCGGCTCGTCATGGGCACCTCCATGGGCGGCATGCACACCTGGCTGTGGGGCCAGCTCCACCCGGACAGCATGGACGCCCTCATGCCCCTGGCCAGCCTGCCCACGCAGATCGCGGGCCGCAACCGCGCCTGGCGGCGCATGGCCATCGACGCCATCCGCCAGGATCCGCAGTGGCTGGGCGGCGACTACAAGACCCAGCCGGGCTCCCTGGGCCTCGCGGCCCAGATGCTGTGGTTCATGAGCAGCAACCCCGTGCTGCGGCAGGCGGAGACGCCCACCCTGGCCCAGACCGACACGGCCCTGGACGCCTTCGTGGCGCGCTACACGAAGACCGCCGACGCCAACGACGTGCTCTACGCCCTGGAGGCCTCGAAGGACTACGACCCGGGGCCGGGCCTGGAGAAGATCAAGGCGCCGCTCCTGGCCGTGAACTCAGCCGACGACCTCATCAACCCGCCGGAGCTGGGCATCCTGGAGCGCGAGGTCAGGCGGGTGCCCAAAGGCCGCGCCGTGGTGCTGCCGCTGAGCCCCGAGACACGGGGCCACGGCAGCCACACGGTGGCGGCGCTGTGGAAGGACCTGCTGGTGGACCTGCTGAAGCGGTCGGAACGCCCCTAGGGCGCGCCATCCGCTCAGGGCACCTTGAAGGTGAACCGCGTGTGGCAGGGCAGGCAGAGGTTCTCGCTGGCCTTGTGCTCGTGATGGCAGCGGGTGCAGTCCGTCTGGGTGCCGTAGTGCCGGTTCTGGTGGGGGTTCGTGGGCTTCGCCTGAGCCGTGCGGGCGGCCAGGTCCGCCGGGTCGTGGCAGCCCTGGCACTGGCGGAAGGGCACGGCGGCGGGCTTGCCGCTCTTGCCGTGGCACTGGGCGCAGGTGACGCCGCGCGCCGCGTGCTTCGAGGTCCGCGCCGCAGGAGCGGCGCCCAGGGAGGCCGCCAGCAGGCCGGCGAGTCCGAATCCCAGGATCCGGGAGGGAGTGAGGATGGTCATGTCGTCTCCGTTCGGGCGTCGTCCAGGGGTCAAAGGCGCGCGACGTGGCGGCCCGTCAGGTAGCCGAAGGTGTAGCAGCGCCCCAGGGAGAGGCCGAACACCGTGAGCGGGTAGTCCACGCCGCCGTAGAAGCCGCCGCCGAGGTTGCCGACGAGGAAGAGACCCTTGATGGGCTTGCCGTCCGCGTCCAGGGCCTGGTGGTGCTCGTCCACCAGCATGCCGGAGCAGATGGCGGACACGCGCACGCGGCGATGGATGCCGTAGAAGGGGGCCTTCAGGATGGGCGCGAGGAAGTTCGCGGGCTTGCCGAAGTCGCTGTCCTTGCCTGAGGCCACCACCTCGTTGTACCGCCTCACCGTGGCCACGAAGGTGGCGGGGTCCACCTCGAGCTTGCGGGCCAGCTCCTCCAGGGTGTCGGCCTTGTGGGTGTTGACCTGGGACTCGAACACCCCCTTCTTGGGGCCGGGCTCGTCGGGCATGTAGTTCTTCAGCCCATCGGGCGGCACCAGCTTGCCCGGCCAGGTGGCCGCCTGGGTCATGTAGTCGGCGTCGAAGACCTGCGAATAGTGCCCGGCGTTCTCCGCGTCCTTCAGGTAGTTGTTCAGCAGGGACATCTCCACCGTCTCGTTGACGAAGCGGCGACCCTTGCGGTCCACGGCCAGGAAGGGCATGTCGCACATGGAGGCCGGCCCCGCGTCGAAGTCGTGGAGCATCTTGGTGTGCCCGATGGGCTCGAAGACGCCGCCCGCCCAGTAGGCCAGCGCGAAGCCGTCCCCGGTCCTGTCCATCTGCTTGCGCTCCAGGTGCTTCACGTCGGGGATGAAGTAGTCCGACATGGCCCTGTTGTTCTGGTAGTCGCCGGTGGCGAGGATGACGCCCTTCTTCGCCAGGAACTTGCGGTACTTGCCATCGTGGCCCAGGGCGATGACGCCCTGCACCTCGCCCGAGCGGCCCTGCACCAGCTGCACGGCGGGCATCTGGAAGAAGAACTTCACGCCTGCCTTCTCCGCCGTCTTGGCCAGGGCCCGCATGCCGTCGCCGGTGGTGTAGGGCTTCGGGCCGAAGAAGGAGGTGACGTAGCCCATGCTGTAGCCGTTCACCTTGAGAATGGCGCGCTGGGCCGGGCTGCCCTGGTTCACCACCGTCGCGCCGCCCTGCTTCGCGCGGTCGATGACCCAGCGCACGGCCTCGCCGGAATGGTAGGCCCACTGGCGGATCAGCTTGGGGTTGCAGCGGTGGTTGCTGTCGGCGATGAGGCGCGCCACCAGGGCTTCCACACCGGCCTTCTCGCTGGCGGCCAGGTCGATGCCGGAACCCGTGTTGCCCTGGGACAGGGCGAAGGGCGCCTTCTGCACCACGGCCACCTTGGCGCCGTGCTCCGCGGCGGACAGGGCCGCGGGCACGCCCGAGGCGCCGGCACCCACCACTACCACGTCGAAGATCAGGGTTTCTGAGATCTCGCGGTCGCGGATGGGCTTCGGCTTCGGCAGGAAGGTCAGCGTGGCGCCGCCGTCCGTGCTGGTGGCGAAGGCCTCCACCTTGGGCTCCTTGACGGCCGCGGCCAGGGCCGGGGAAGCCCCCATGCCGAAGAGCCCCACGGCGGCGGCGCCCCCCGCCGCCCGGCCCAGGAAGCTCCGGCGCGACAGGCCCTGCTCCAGCACTTGGCGCGTGTAGGCGTCCGGCCCCTGCCCTTCCTCTCTCGGTTCATCGCTCATGTGTCGTCTCCTTGTCACTCGGATGCGGGGATCGCCGCGCCCTCAGCTCACTCGGCGCGGTCCGTGGCCTCGGCGGTCAGCGCCCGCCCGGCCTTCTTGAATTCGTGGATGCTCTGGCCCAGCGACTTGCCCAGGCTGGGCAGGCGCGACGGCCCGAAGAAGATCAGCAGCGCGCCGCCGATCGTCAGGATCTCGGTCATGCCCAGGTTGCCCATGGCTTGCTCCTCGGATGGAAGCGGTCCTGCGGGAATGCCGGGCGGGAGGGGCCGGGCCGCTTCCAGGGGCCCATCCCGCCCGTTCCCCCCAGGGTCAGAAGGTGTAGAGGATGCCCAGGCCGAAGCCCGTGGTGGAGGCGCCCGGGGCCACGGTGCCCACGGGCGGGAACAGCGCGTAGCTCGAGGACCGCTCGTTGGTCATGCCGTAGACGGAGGCGTAGAGGTCCGCGGACTTGGCGAGGCTGTAGCTGTAGCCCGCGCTCCACTGGGTACCGCCCAGTCCGTTGGTGGTGGCGGGGCCGCCGCCCACCACGGTGACGCTGCCGGCGGCCGCCTTGCCGTAGGCGCCGAAGAACTGGTGCTTCGCCCAGCGCTGCTGGACAAGGACGTACCAGGCGTCACGCTCGTAGTGGTTGACCTTCCCGTCAATGGTGTCGTCGGTGTCGTAGGCCAGGCGCTCCACGATGGCGGAGACCTTGGTGCCCGTGGGGAAGGCGTAGCTGCCCACCAGTTCGTGGGCCACGTCCCTGGACGAGGTGTTCGTGGGCGTCGCGCCCGCGGAGCCGCCAAGCTGGGCCAGGCCGAAGTAGTCCTTGTGCTGTTCATAGCCGTAGCTGAGGGTGAAGGCGCCGCGCTTGTAGGACAGCAGGGCGGAATACAGCTCGGGGCTGATGGAGGGCACGGTGGCGGAGGCGGTGGTCTTGCCCTCGTTCACCGAGTAGGCCACGCGGCCCGAGAAGCCGTTCACCTCGGGGCTCCAGTACTGGATGCTGTTGCCCTGCCGCCGGTTGAAGGCGGCGTCGGCCTTGCCATTGACGCGGCCGTTCTGGGTGGTGGTGCCGGGCACGTTGAAGCCGGGGTTCGCGGTGAGCGCGTTGTCGAATGGGTTCAGGCCGCGCAGGGCGCCCACGAAGAGGATCGGGTACTTGTAGGGCGTGTCCCAGTTGCCGTAGAACACGCGGCCCCAGGAACCTTCCAGGCCCAGGCAGCTGTTGCGGCTGGTGAGGGAGTTGGGCGCGTCGCCGTCGGGACTCACGGCGCTCTCGATCTGCCAGATGATCTTCAGGTCGTCGCTGACCTTGAAGCTCCCGCGGAAACCCAGGTTCGACGTGCCCGAGGTCATGCGGTTCCGGGCGGCCAGGTTGCCCGCGTCGCCGGTATAGGCGGAGGCGGCCACCTGCGTGGCCCCGCCCGTGGCGGGGGACAGGCCCGGCGCCGTGGCGCCGCTGGTCCTGATGTGGTCCACGAAGGGCAGGAAGGTGCCGTAGATCTGCGTCTCGCTCGCCTGGGCGGCGAGGAGCGCGGGCCAGGCGCAGGCCAGGGCGGCGGTGAGAGTTCGGAGCTTCAAGACAGACCTCCTCTGTGTTGCCTAGTCGCAACATTTCAACGGTTGAATACATATGTTGACCTCTAGGTTTTCAATTCCCGAGGCAAGGCAAGCTTAGACCTCCCGCGTCCGTCCGGCCTGGTACGGAACGGACAATTTCTGGTGAATCCCGTCCTGGACTCGCCTTCAGGTCGCGCTCTCCAGCTGCCGGGTGCGGCGGAAGGCCGAAGGCGTCTCGCCCGTGGCCTTGCGGAAGGCCTTGGTGAAGTTCGAGTGCTCTTCGCAGCCCAGCAGGGACGCGATCTGCTGCACGCTCATGTCGGTGTGCAGGAGCAGTCGCTTGGCCTCCAGCATCACGCGCTCGATGATCAGGGTCTGCGGCGTCTTGCCCAGCACGGCCTTGCAGGCGGTGCCCAAGCGGCGCGGGGTGCAGCGGAGCTTCCGTGCGTAGAACTCCACTTCCTTCTCCTCCTGGAAGCTCTTGTCCAGCTGGTGGAGGAAGGCCTGGAAGAGCTTGAAGTCGGCACCGCTCTGGGCCTGGGCCCGGGCCGCCTGTTCCCGGATGCGGGCCTGGAAGAGGTGCAGGAAGGCTGCCAGCAGGTGCCGGATGGCCGGCCGAGTCTCCTCCCGCGCCACCTGGCCCAGGTCCCAGAGGAGCCGGGCCAGGGCCGACGCCTGGCGCACCAGCGCGTCATCGTGCAGGGGCAGGTTCGGCGCCGCCAGGAAATCCGAGAAGACCCAGGATGCGTCGTCGTCCAGGAAGTCCTCGCCGAAGTCGAACATCCAGCCCTCCGCGGGCACGTCCGGCAGGAAGAGGTGTTTCTTCCCCTTGGCGATGAGCATGACCCAGGGCGCCTCCAGGCGCGTCTCGACGCCGTCCACCCAGTGGCTGCCCGTGCCCTTCGTCAGGAAGAACACCTGGTGGAAGGGATGGCTGTGCGGCACCGGCTGGCCCATGAGCCAGTTGAGGTTGCTCCGCTCGTCGAGGGGCCAGACCGTGAACAGCGACTTCATGGGACAACCCTGTGGCTCGAAAGGTCCCGAGGCGGACCATTGTTGACCACAGGGTTATCTTGAGCAAGGTCCCAGGAGCTACTTGCCGAAGATTTCCTTGAAGAAGTCCTTCATGTGCTGCCAACTCCGGCGATGGGCGGCCTCGTTGTAGGCCGCGCCCTTGCTGTTGTCGCTGCCGGCCTCCTTCTGCGTGAAGGCATGCACCGCGCCCGCGTAGGCCACGAACACGTAGTCCGCCTTGGAGGCGCGCATCTCGTCCTGGAAGGCGGCCACGTCCTTGGCGGGCACGAAGGGATCGTCGGCACCGTGGCACACCAGCACCTTGGCCGCGATGGGACCGGGCTTGAAGTCCGCGGGCACGTCCAGGCCGCCATGGAAGGAGACCACGCCCTTCACGGGCAGGCCGGCGCGCGCCGCCTCCAGGGCCCCCGTGCCGCCGAAGCAGAAGCCGATGACGGCCAGGCGCGACGCATCCACGCCCTTCTGGGCCTTGAGCGCCTCGAGGGCCGCGGCGATGCGGCGTTGGTAGAGGGCCCGGTCGCCCTTGTACTGGCCCGCCAGCTTCCCGGCCTCGGCGGTGTTCGCCGGGCGCACCCCGTCGCCGTAGATGTCGGCGGCCAGGGCCACGTAGCCCAGCTTCGCGAGGTCGTCGGAAACCTTGCGCTCATGGTCCGTGAGGCCCATCCACTGGTGGATCACCACCACGCCGGGCGCCTTTCCCTTGGAGGCAGTGGGCTTCGCCAGGTAGCCCGAAAGCTTCGTGGCGCCGTCGGCGTAGGTCAGCGGCTGGCCGGCGAGCAGCGGGAGGGTGGCGAGAGAGAGGGCGAGGGCGGCAGGTCGCATGGAGCCTCCGGGGTGGAGGGTGATCCTATAGCTGTTCAAACCAGAATTCCAGGCCGGGGGACCCGGGACCGATAAGGGGGGATGAGCCGCTGCGGTCCCGATCCCCGAGCCGGCCCATCAGGAATCCCGTCATGTCGATCCACCTCCATCCGGACGTCGAGGCTGAAGCCCGGCGTCGGATGACAGCCCAGATGTTCAAGAACGCGCCCTTCACCTGGGGTGCGCACTTGGCCAACGCCGCCCTGCTGGCCTGGGTCAACGCGACCCAGGCCGCCCCGGCGAGGATGGCCCTGGCCTGGTGGGGACTCGTCGCGACGACGGCGACGGTCCGCTACGCGCTGGCCCGCCGCTTCGCCGCGGCGGATCCGGATGCCGGCCAGGCCATGGTCTGGCGACGCCGGTACGTGCTGGCCACGGCCCTGGTCTCCGCGGCCTGGGGCCTCGGCGCCATCCCCTTCATCTGGTACGGCAGCGAGGGGACACGGATGTTCACCGGACTCGTGCTGGCCGGCATGGTGGCCGGCTCGGTGCCCATCCTGGTGGCCGTCCCCGCCGCCCTCCGCGTCTTCGTGGCGCTGGCGGGCGTGCCCATGGCGGTGGCGATCCTGCTCCGGGCCCACTCCGGCCTCCAGTGGGCCTTCGGGTTCATGTGCCTCCTCCTCATGGGCTACATCCTCGCGGGGACCAGGCACCTGCACGAGATGCTCGGCGTCTCGATCCGGTTGGGCCTGCAGCAGGGGCGCGCCGCCGAGACCCTCGAGCGGGCCCATGCCGCGACGGAGCAGGCCCTCGCCCAGCGGAAGGAGCTGGAAGAGGCGATGCGCCGGGAACGCGACTTCGCGGAAGGGCTGATCGACACGGCCCAGGCCATCGTCATCGTCCTCGACGCGGAGGGTCGGATCCTCCGCTTCAACCGCTTCGCGGAGGAGCTCTCGGGCTACGCCCAGTCGGAGCTCCAGAACGCGGACTGGTTCGCCATCTTCCCGCTGGAGGCAGAGCGGAACGAGGCGCGGGCGCGCTTCCAGGAGGCGGTGGCCGGAGGGAGGAGCACCGCGAACACCAGCGAGATCCTGGCCCGGGATGGACGGAAGATCCTGGTGGAGTGGCACGACAAGCCCTTGAGGGACGCCGGCGGGGCCATCATCGGACTGCTGGCCCTCGGCCAGGATGTCACCGAACGCGAGAAGCTGGCGGAGTCCCAGCGGCTCCTGTCCGCCGCGGTCGAACAGAGCGTCGCCTCCATCGTCATCACCGACACCCACGCGGACATCCAGTTCGTCAATGCCGGCTTCACCCGGTCCACGGGCTACACGCCGGCGGAAGCGATCGGCCAGAACCCCCGCATCCTCAAGTCCGGCCACACCCCCCGGAAGACCTTCGAGGACATGTGGGCCGCCCTCAACCAGGGCCTCCCGTGGGAAGGGGAGCTGGTCAACCGGAAGAAGAACGGCGAGGAGTACTGGGAGCTGGCCCGCATCTCCCCCGTCGTGGATGCCAGCGGCCGGACGACGCACTACCTCGCCGTCAAGGAGGACATCACCCAGCGCAAGGCCATGGAGGCCGAGTTGCAGCGCCTGGCCACCACGGATCCCCTCACGGGCGTGGCCAACCGCCGCCGCTTCCTCCAGGAGATGGACCTGGAGCTGGCCCGCCACAAGCGCTTCCACAAGCCCGCGGCCTTCCTGCTGCTGGACCTCGACCACTTCAAGCAGGTGAACGACGCCCATGGCCACGCCGCCGGGGACCTCGCGCTCAAGCACCTCGCGGAACTGGCCCGGATGCGGCTGCGGCGACTGGACCTCTTCGGCCGCCTGGGCGGGGAGGAGTTCGGCATCCTGCTTCCGGGCACGGACCAGGCGGGCGCCATGGCCTTGGCCGAGCACTTCCGGAGCCAGGTGGCGCACACGCCGGTGCCGTCCGGCGCGGGTTCCATCGCCCTGACCGTGAGCATCGGCCTGACCACCTTCGATCCAGGCGATGCCGCCCCGGACGCCATCCTGGCCAGGGCCGACGCAGCCCTCTACCGCGCCAAGGAGGGCGGACGGAACCGGGTGGTGTCGAATCCGGCTGTTCAGCGCCCCGTGCTGCCGTAGCCCCCGTTGCCGCGCCCTGTGTCGCCCAGGGCCTCGACGCTGGCTTCGGGGAGCCAGGTCCAGCTCTCCACCGGGGCCACCAGGAGCTGGGCGACGCGCTCGCCGCGGCGCAGCTCGAAGGGGGCGTCCCCGTGGTTGATGAGCAGCACATGCACCTCGCCGCGGTAGTCGGCGTCGATGGTGCCGGGGGCGTTCAGCACCGTGAGGCCATGGCGCAGGGCCAGCCCCGAGCGGGGCCGCACCTGGCCCTCGAAGCCCTGGGGGATGGCCAGCACCAGGCCCGTGGGCACCAGCCGCCGCTGGCCCGGCGCGATCGTCCAGGTCTCGCCCTCGGGGATCGCCGCCCGCAGGTCCATGCCCGCGGCGTGCGCCGTGGCGGCGGCGGGCAGATCGAGGCCGTGGCCATGGGGGAGCTGGTGAACCGGGATGTGCATGGAACCAGAGTCCCAGGGGGAAAGGCCGGGACGCAATCCCGGGTTCCGCCCCAGACGGCAGTTCCCTTCCTTGGCCCGGGCCTGCGGCTTGATAAACTTGATCTTTGGCCCGGATATCCCGCGCCGAGTTTTTCGGGAGGGTCATGGCCCACGGTGGCCGCCGATGGATCGCGCCGACCCTCGCGGGGCTCGCGCTGGCCGCCCTCGTGGCCTGCCAGCGGGAGGATCCGCAGATCCGCGCCCTGACCGAGCAGGCGGCCCAGGCGGACGAGGCCTCCCAGCAGCTCCGGCAGGCCTGGAGCGCGCAGTTCAAGAGGCTGGCCCTGGTCGGTGTCCGGGATCTCCGCTTGGATGCCAGCCCCATGCTGCTGACGCCGGCGCAGAAGCGGGCCCTGGAGGCGCGGCTCCGGATCGAGAAGGACAGCTCCCGGCGAGGCCTCCTCCAGGAGGTCCTGGACAAGGAGGCGGAGCTCCGGACGCTGAGCGATCGGGTCATGGACCTCAAGGCGGCGCTGCCTCCGCCGGAGATCGCGCAGGCGAACGACAGCCACTACGGCCTGGCCCTGCGCTTCCTCCGGGGCCGCGGCCTCTCGGAGGAGGCGGCCCGGAAGGCGCTCAGCCACGTGCCCCTGTCGGAGCGCATGGCCCCGGGCTTCGAGGTCTACCACTTCTACGTGCATGGCGAGTACGGCACCTGGGTGTCCCAGGGCGCGGCCGCGGTCTCGCCCCGGGAGCTGGACCGCCGGGAGCCGGATCCCCTGCCCGGCCAGCGCGACGCGGCGGTGGCCACCAGTCGGCGGCTCCAGAAGCAGCTCGGCGTCCTGGAGCGCCAGAAGCGCGAGATCGAGCGCGAGATCTCCACCCTCCAGGCGGAGCAGCTCGGCTTCCTCGAAGGCCAGGCCCGCCTCCAGTGGGAGAACGCCGACCAGCTGGCCCGACTGAACTCGCTGCACTACCTGGTCGGCGTCCGGGCGGCCCTGGAGAAGGAAGGGATCATCGAGATTCCCCTGTTCGGCCTGGACCACTCGGGCCCGACCTGGCGGGACGCGGTCTTCACCCGCCACCTGGACCTCCGCCACGGCACCACCCTCATCATCCGGGCCCAGGAACTGGGCCTGGCGCGCATCGGCAAGGTGATCGTCGTCCCCGGTTCCTACACCGCGGGCGAGCACTACCGCCTGACCCTCAGCGCCGACGGGCAGGCCGCCACCGTGGAACTCCTCGCCCTGCCCCGCTTCAAGAACGACAAGGTGGTTTTCGCCGTCGAGGACTGACCGGTCCGTGGATGTGGCCGTGGATGTGGCCGTGGATGAGGCCGTGGATGGGCCGGTCCAAGGCGGATACCCTGGAGATCCGCGCTTCCCGCCGCGGACAGGCACCCGATGCGGATCCGGCCAGGCGCCTTCCGAACGGACTCCAGCCCGCTCCCCACCTTCCGGATCCCCCCATGTCCTCCGTCTTCGGCCACGCCCTGGCTGGCCTCACCATCAGCGCCGCCTTCCACCAGGGCCGGCCCCCCCGCCGGGTCCTGGCCTTCGCAACGGCCTGCGCCCTGGCGCCGGATCTGGACTGGTTCACCGCCTTCCTCGGCCTCGACGGGACCAGCCTGGCCCACCGCGGCATGAGCCACTCCCTCCCCGCCCTGCTGCTCCTGGCCACGACGGCCATGCTCCTCGGGTTCCGGGCCCAGCTCCGGAGCCCCCGCCTCTGGGCCTGCATGCTCTCGGCCGCCCTCTCCCACAGCCTGCTGGACGCCTGCACCTTCGGGGGGACCGGCGTGGCCTTCCTGCTGCCCTTCTCCGATACGCGGTTCGTCTGCGTCTGGCAGCCCCTCTTCGTGTCGCCGATCCCCCTCTCCGGCAAGCTGCTCGACTGGCTGCTGTTCTCCCTGGGCACCGAAGTGGTGTGGATCGGCATCCCGGCCCTCCTGGTGCTCGGCGTGCCCCGGGCCCTTCAGTGGCTCCGGATGCGCAGGCGGTCCGAGGAAACGCCCTGATCCGGCGGTTCAGCGGCCTTTCACCAGCTGCCCGCAGGCGCCCTGCACGTCGCGGCCGCGGCTGCGGCGAACGGTGACGAAGCAGCCGCGGGCCTTCAGCCACTCGGCGAACTGCTGGACGCGGTCTTCGCCGGGCTCGCGGAAGGCGCTGGCGGCATGCTCGTTCATGGGGATGAGGTTCAGGTTGTGGCCGCTGCGCAGGTCGCCCAGCCAGTCCGCCAGGCGCGCCGCATCAGCCTCGCTGTCGTTCTCGCCGGCGATGAGCACGTACTCGAAGCAGAACTTCTCGCCGCGCTTGGGCGCCCAGTCGTCCAGGGCCTGCCGCAGCCGCGCCAGGTTCCACACCCGGTTCACGGGCATGGTGCGGCTCCGCGCCGCGTCCGTGGTGGCGTTGAGGCTCAGCGCCAGCAGGGGGCGGGGCTCGAGTTTGGCCAGCTTCTCGATACCGCTCACCAGGCCCGAGGTGCTCACGGTGATGCGGTTCTTCCCCAGGCCCAGGCCCGCCGGGTGGCACATGAGGCGGATGGCGCGGTGCAGGTGGTCGAGGTTGTGCAGCGGCTCGCCCATGCCCATGAACACCAGCGTCAGCTCATGTCCGCGCTCCGGCCCCAGCTCCGCCATGAGCGTCAGCACCTGGCCCAGGATCTCGCCGGGCTGGAGGTTGCGCAGGATGCCCATGCTGCCCGTGGCGCAGAAGGTGCACCCCATGGCGCAGCCCACCTGGCTGGAAATGCAGTAGGTCACGCGGGGATTCCGCACCTTGCGCGGCATGTGGACGGACTCGATGCGCTTGCCGTCGATCAGCTCCAGGGCCAGCTTCGTGGAGCCGTCGCCCGAGGCCTGGCGTTCCACGATCGACGGCAGGCGCAGGTCCGCCACACCCTCCAGCCAGCGGCGGATGCCCGAGCCCAGCTCCGGCGCGCCGTCCTTCCAGGTCCAGGGCCGGTGCAGGCGCTTGAAGGTCTCCAGGGCGCTGCCGGGGCAGCCGAGCGCCGCCAGGTCCTCCGGGAACAGCGACCAGGCCGAAGGCAGCCCCACCCGCTCGGGGGCGGGGCGATCCCAGGGCATGGGGGCAAGACTCGTCATGCCTCCAGTCTATCGGCCACTCGGCGGGATCCAGCCCCCGGCAGCACCAGGGCATTGCCCGCCAGGCAGAAGGCCGCGCCCAGGGCCATCCCCCAGCGCCACTGGAGCCCTTCGAAGGCGGTGGAGAGGGCCAGGGCCACCACGGGGATGACAATCATGGCGTAGCCGGCCCGGCCGGCCCCGATGCGGCCCACCAGGGTGAGGTAGGCGCCGAAGGCGAGGATCGATCCGAACAGGGAGAGGAAGGCCAGCGAGCCCAGGTAGCGCGGGGAGGGGTCGAAGGCGAAGGGCCGGCCCGCGGCCCAGCAGAAGAGGGCCACGAAGGCAGCACCGTAGGCCATGCCCACCGCATTGCCTTGGACGACCGGGATGCCCTGGCGCTGGTTGCGCTGGGACACCAGGTTGCTGAGGCTGGCGGCCACGGTTCCGGCCAGCGCGAACAGCAGTCCGGCGCGGCTCAGGCCACCCTGAAGCGGCCCTGCGGCGCCGGGCAGGCACACGATCCCCACGCCCGCCACGCCGAGAGCCATACCCGCCAGGGCCCTGCGGGTCAGCGGGGTGCCGAAGAAGACTCGCGCACCGACCAGGTTCAGGACCGCCATCAGGGAGAAGATCACCGCCATGAGGCCCGAGGGGATGCGCTGCTCGGCCAGGTAGACACAGACGTAGTTGATCCCGAACATCAGGGCGCCCTGGAGGGCCAGCCAGCCGTGCTCCCGCCGCGTGAAGCGGAGCTTCAGCCCCCGCAGGAGGCACCAGACGACAAGCAGGGCCGCGGCCAGGGCGAAGCGGTAGGCCACGGAGGCTTCGGGCGCCACGCGGCCGTACTGGTAGGTGATGGCGATCCAGGTGGAGCCCCAGATCAGGATGGATGCGAGGTAGAGGGTCAGGTTGCTCACGGAACCTCAGGTATCGGAGGCGGGGTACAGCGCCACCAGCAGCGCCGCCGCCGAGGCGGAGAAGACAGAGTAGTCGAGGGGTTCCTTGGGGCCGAAGGAGATCGCCATGGCGAGACCGAAGATGGCCAGAAGGGCCGCGCTGGCCAGGCCGGTGATCCGGGCGGCCCGGCCCCGCAGCGGCAGGAGCAGCGCCAGGCCCAGGGTGAACTCCGCGACCGTGGCGGCCCAGGCCAGGAAGGGGATGCTGCGGGCCGGCATGAAGCTGTTCACCTGCGCCGTGTACTTCATGAAGTTGGCGAAGGTGCCGTAGCCCCGGCCCGGGCCCCACCACCCGAACCGGGAGGCGATGCCCGAGAGGAAGGCCGCGCCCAGCGTCCACCGCGCGTAGCGGAGGGCCCAGCGGTCGAAGGTGCGCGAAGCGGAACCGGTCATCACGCCCTCCCCGCCAGGTCCGCGTGCTCGGCCTGGTAGGCCTCGTAGGAGCCGGGCGTCCAGCCTGCGCGGTTCGTCTTCCAGCCGTTCTCGATCTTCTCCCAGCCCACGTGGGCGTAGTAGTCCCGGGCCAGGGGCGCGGCCTGGAGCACCCACTGGATGCCCTCGCCCAGGCCCAGGGCCAGGTCCAACAGCTGCCGCCCCACGCCCGCCTTTTGGAAAGCCGGGTGCACGGCCAGGTCGCACACGTAGCCGTCGTAGACGAAGTCCGTCCAGCCTCGCAGCAGGCCGACCAGGCGGTCCCCGTCGTAGGCGGAGATCACCACGTTGGCATCCTGGAACATGCGGCGGATGCGCTCGGAATCATGGATGGGCCGGCGCAGGGGCGCGGCGGCATAGAGGGCGCGGATGGCGTCCACCAGCGGCACGCAGTCCAGGTGGTAGGTGAGGGCGTTCACTTCACCTCCGCAGGGACATCGGGCAGGAAGGCCACGCCCAGGCGGTTCCAAGCGTTGATGAGGGTGATGGCGTAGGTGAGGTCCGCCAGTTCCTGCTCCGTGAAATGCTCCAGGGTCGCGGCGTAGAGGACGTCGCTCACCTGGTGGCGGTGGAGCTCCGTGAGCGCCTCGGTCCAGGCCAGGGCCGCCCGTTCCCGGGGGGTGAACACGGTGGCCTCTCGCCAGCCGGCCAGCATGTGCAGGCGGCGCGGCGATTCGCCGGCCTGGAGGGCCTCCGTGGCGTGCATGTCCATGCAGAAGACGCAGCCGTTCAGCTGAGAGGCGCGGAGCTCCACCAGGTAGAGAAGGCCGTGCTCAAGTCCGCAGGAGCGGGTGTGGCGGTAGATCTGCAGGAGCCCCTGGTAGGCGGCGGGGGCGAATTCGGCGTGAGGTTTGGATGTGCGCATGAAGCCTCCAGAGCCAAGTGGCCATCCCCAGGATCGGATCATATGGCCCATTGAAAAGATCCATTTCTGTCATTACAACTAGACCATGCGCCCCTGGACCTTCCCCATCGCACTGCAGCCCGGAACCTCCCGCGAGCCGGTCTTCCAGCAGATCGCCCAGGCCATCCGGGGCGACATCCGGCGCGGCCGCCTGCGGCCCGGGGACGCCCTGCCCGGCTCCCGGACTCTGGCCGGAACCCTGGCCGTCCACCGGAACACTGTGCTGGCGGCCTACCGGGAGCTGGAGGCCGAGGGCTGGACGGTGGCGGAGGCGCGCACCACGCGGGTGGCCCGGGACTTGCCCCAGGCGCTTCCCCGGGCCTCTGCGACCCGGCGGACCGAAGCCACGGGCCGGCCGGGCTACGACCTGGCCTCGCCGGGCCCTGGAAGGAGCCTCCGCGAGCTCGGCCTCCTGGCCTTCGGCGGCGGTCTGCCGGACCTCCGCCTGGTGCCCACGGACCTCCTGGCCCGGGCCTACCGGCGGGCCCTCGGCAGCCGCGAGCTGCTGGGCTACGGCGACGCCCACGGCGAGGCGCGGCTCCGGACCGCCCTGGCCCGGCTCCTCTCGGAGATGCGCGGCCTGGCGGTCACCGAGGACCAGCTCATGATCGCCGGCGGCAGCCAGGGGGCCCTGGACCTCGTGGCCCGCACCCTGATCCGGCCCGGCGACCGGGTGGCGGTGGAGGACCCCGGCTATCCCGCGGCCTGGCGCACGCTGCGGGCCGCCGGCGCGGAGCTGGTGCCCGTCCCCGTGGACGAGGCGGGCCTGCGGGTGGAAGACCTGGCCGCCCGTCTGGCCGACGGGCCGCTCCGCGCCGTCTACCTCACGCCGCACCACCAGTTCCCCACCACCGTGACCATGGGCGCCGCGCGCCGGCTGAGGCTGCTCGAATTGGCAGCCCGCCACCGCATCGCCCTCCTGGAGGACGACTACGACAACGAGTTCCACTTCGAAGGCCGCCCGGTGCTGCCCCTGGCCGGGGCGGATCCGCACGGCGTGGTGGTCTACCTGGGCACCCTGTCGAAGATCCTCGCGCCTGGCCTGCGCCTGGGCTTCGTGGCGGGTCCGGGGGCCCTGGTGGAGGCTCTGGCCTCCCACCGGAGCGCCACGGACGGCCAGGGGGACCTGGTCGTCCAGCGGGCGGCCGCCGAGCTTCTGGAAGACGGCCTCCTCCAGCGCCATGCCCGCAAGATGCGACGGATCTACCAGGCCCGCCTGGAGGTCCTGGTGACGGCCCTGCGCCGGCACCTGGGCCGCGCCCTGGCCTTCGAGCCGCCAGTCGGCGGCATGACCCTGTGGGCCCGCGTGGATCCCTCGATCGACGTGGAGGCCTGGGCTGTTTCCGCGCGGAAGGCGGGCGTGGCCCTCAGCACCGGCCGGCTCTTCGACTTCCACGGGCGGCCGCGGCCCAACCTCCGCCTGGGCTTCTCCACCCTGGATGAGCGGGAGCTGGAGGAGGCCGTGCGCCGGCTGGCGCGGGCTTTGTAGAAGCTCAGGCCACCAGATCCTGGGGCCGGATGTCGCAGCCGCGCCGCGTGCCGAGGGTGCTGACGCCGACGCGAGCGGGATCGAGCAGGGCCTGCGCCATGCGCTGCAGGTCTTCCCGCGTGACGGCGTCGATCTCCGCGATCTGCTGGTCGAGGCTGCGCAGCTCGCCCTGGTGGATGGCCTGGTGGGCCAGGCTGAACATGCGGCTGCTGCTGCTCTCCTGGCTGAACACGAGGCTGGTGCGGGCCTGGAGCTTGGCACGCTCCAGTTCGTCGGCCTCCACGCCGGCTTCGCGGATGCGCGCACACTCGGCCATGGTGCGCTGCACCAGCTCGCGCAGCTGGGCCGGGGCGCAGCTGGCGCTGATCTGCAGGGCGCCCGTGTCGGCATAGGGGCTGAGGTAGCTGCCCACCTGGTAGCAGAGGCCCCGGCGCTCGCGCAGCTCCAGGAAGAGGCGCGAGGCCATGCCGCCGCCGAGCACCTGGCTCAGGAGGTTGGCGGCGGAGCGGTCCGGCGAGCGGTGATCCGGCGCGGGGAAGCCCATCACCAGGTTGGCCTGCTGGAGGTCCTTCCGGGGCACGTTCAGCAGGAAGGGCCGCGTGCGGGCCGGCAGGTTCGGAGCATGGTCCGTGCCCTTCGGCAGCCGGTCCAGGATGGGCGCCAGCAGCGCCTGGAAGGCCCCGGGCTCGAGGGCCCCGGCCGCGGCCACCACGAGGTTGGGCGCGCGGTAGGTGTGGTCGAAGAAGGCCCGGGCTTCCGAGGGACCATAGCCCGACACCTGGTTCCGCGTGCCGAGGATCGGATGCGCCAGCGGCGTCCCCTCCCAGAAGCCCCCGTAGAACAGCTCGCTCACCCAATCGTCCGGCTGGTCCTCGCTCTGGGCGATCTCCTCCAGGATCACACTGCGTTCCCGCGCCAGCTCCTCCGCGTCGAAGCGGGGCGAGGTCACCAGCTCGCCCAGCAGGCCCACCAGGTCCGGCAGCTGCTCGGAGAGCACCTTCCCGTAGAAGCAGGCCACCTCCTTGCCTGTGAAGGCATCCACGTGCCCGCCCAGGCGGTCCGTGGCCGCGGCCATCTCATCGGGCGTGGCGTAGGAGGCCGTGCCCTTGAACACCGTGTGCTCCAGGAAGTGGGCCAGGCCCTCCTCCGCGGGCCCTTCGTGCCGGGAGCCGCGCCGCACCCAAAACCCCACCGAGCAGCTCCGCACGTGCGGGATGGGTTCGACGAGGATCTCGGTGCCCGCGGGCGTGACGGTGCGGAAGGGTTCGGCCATCCCTCCAGTCTATCGCCCCGGCAGTCCGGAGCCTCCTCTCAACAGAGGCCGGAGGCCTTGAGGACCGCCTTCAGCAGACCCGGGAAGCGCGCCTCCAGATCCTGCTTCCGCAGACTGTTGTAGCGATGGACACCCTCCACCCGCGTCTGGATGAGCCCGGCCTCCCGCAGGACCTTGAAGTGGTGGCTCAGCGTGGCCTTCGTGGCGGACAGGCCGAAGGTCCCGCAGGCCCGCTCCCCGTCTGCGGCCAGCCTTCGCACGATCTCGAGGCGCGTGGGATCGCTCAGCGCGTAGAGCACCGCGGGGAGGTCGAGCTGTTCGCGCCCAGGATGTTGGAGGCTCCGCATGGATCCAGGATGCCCGGGTTCAGGCTCCAGTCGTCAAATATTTTGATAGTTTTCAAACTATTTTGATTGACCGCGGCCACCCGGCGGATATACCTATCTATTGTTTGACAACAATCGAACGACAGGAGGCCCCATGACCCATCGCATCCAGTTCTCCGCGCCCGGCAGCCCCGAGGTCCTCCAGTGGGTGGAGGCGGACCTCCCCGATCCGGGGCCTGGCGAGGTGCGCCTGCGCCACACGGCCATCGGCGTGAACTACATCGACGTCTATCACCGCAGCGGCGCCTACCCCGTGCCCCTGCCCGCGGTGCCGGGCTTCGAGGCCGCCGGGATCGTGGAAGCCTTGGGGCCCGGCGTGACGGGCCTAGCGGTGGGCCAGCGCGTCGCCTACGTGGACGGACCCACGGGCGCCTACTCGGAAATGCGGAACCACCCCGCCGACCGGCTGGTGCCGCTGCCCGCGGGCCTGCCCGACGAGGTGGCGGCGGCCCTCCTCTTCAAGGGTCTGACGGCGCACATGCTGGTCCGGCGGGTGTGGCGCGCGGGGGTCGAGCCCTGGGTCCTGGTCCACGCCGCGGCGGGCGGCGTGGGGCTCATCCTCACCCGGTGGCTGGCCCGCGAAGGCGCCCGGGTCATCGGCGTGGTGGGCAGCGAGGAGAAGGCCGCGGCGGTCCGGGCGGAAGGCGCCGAAGCGGTCCTCGTGGTGCCCCGGGGCGCCGCCTATGACCAGATGCCCGCCGAGGTCCGCCGGATCACGGGCGGCCGTGGCGTGGGCACCGTGTTCGATTCGGTCGGATGCGACACCTTCGAGGCCTCCCTGGACAGCCTGGCCCCCTTCGGGCTCCTGGCCTCCTTCGGCCGGAGCAGCGGCCCCCTGCCCATGGTGGATCCCGCCGAGCTGGCGAAGCGCGGCTCCCTCGCCCTCCAGCGGCCCAGCATCTTCCATCACATCGCCGATCCCGCAGCCCTCCGCGCCGCCGCAGCCGAAGTGTTCGCCGCGCAGGCGCAGAGGATCATCCAGGCCCACATCCACGGCACGCTCCCCCTGCGCGAGGCCGCCCAAGCCCATGCCCTGCTCGAATCCCGGGCGACGCGGGGCGCCCTGGTGCTCATTCCCTGAGGGCTCTCCTAAAACGGACAGTGGAAGGCGAGGCGGGGGTCAGCCCTCCGCTTCGCTGCCCGCCAGCCCCACGGGCGTGCGGTGGAGCTTCCAGCCGGCAAGGGCCCAGCAGAGGGCGCCGAACGCGAGGAGGGCCAGGAGGGCCAGGGCCGGATGGGTCGTCACCTGTTCCTGGGCCAGCAGCTGCGGCGCTCCCACCTGGGCGGCGCGGCTGCCCGCCAGGCTCTCGATGTGGTGGGTGAAGGTGAGGCGCTGGAGGAAGGGCGGGAAGATCCGCACCAGCGGCTCCCAGAGGAAGAAGTAGAGGGCGCCCCAGAGGGTGCCGCGCTTGAAGAGCAGACCCACCAGGGTCATGAGGGCCAGCTCGCCCCACCAGGCGCCCACCAGGGCCAGGATGCGGCCCGGCAGCAGGGCGGGGTCGCCCCCGACCAGCTGGAGGCCCAGGGTCCCGAGGATCAGCCAGGCGGCGCCCCAGGCGAACCAGGGCAGGCCCTTGCCCAGGGGCAGGGCCCAGGCGGGAGCGGGGCGCACCAGCAGCAGGGGCAGGGTGCGCTGCTCCAGATCCTCGCGGATGCCCGCCGGGGCCGCCACCAGGGCCATGATGGGCAGCATCATCTTCACCAGCCCCTCGTGGAAGATCCGGAGGGCCTCGCTGGGATCGGCGTCCAGACCGCGGAGGCGGCTGATGGTGAAGATGAGGAGGCTGAGGCCCACCGGCGCCATGACCAGGACCGCCAGGATCCAGCCCCGGCCCTGGAGGACACGCGGCGCATAACCGCGGGCCGTGGCCCGGATCGTTGTCAGAGGGGTGGGGATCGCGTTCATGCGTGGTCCCTCGTGAGGTATTGGAAGACCGCATCCAGGTTGAGATCCAGCGGATCCAGCGCCCGCAGCGGGATGCCGCCCTCCGCCGCGACCTTCTGGAGGCGGGGCAGGATGTCCCGGGGCGAGCGTACGGAGATCACCACAGCGCCCTCCTCCATGCGCAGGGCTGCCAGCTCCGGCTGCTCCACGGCCCAGCGGGCCAGCACCTGGGCCTCGCCCGTGAGGCGCAGCTCCACGGGATGCCGGTCGAGGAGCTGGCGGATCTCCGTGACGGTGCCTTCCGCCAGCAGGCGGCCCCGGAACAGCAGCAGGATGCGGTCCGTGAGCTGGGCGATCTCGCCCAGGATGTGGCTCGACACCAGGATGCGCGTGCCCGTCGCCGCGAGGTCCCGCAGCAGGGCCATGAGCGTGAGGCGGGCCTCGGGATCCAGGCCGTTGAACGGCTCGTCGAGGATGAGCAGCTCCGGCTCGTGCAGCAGGGCCTGGGCCAGGCGGATGCGCTGGCGCATGCCCTTGGACATGCGGGCGAAGGTGAGGTGGGCACGGTCGGCCATGCCCACCGTGGCGAGCGCGCGGGCCACGGCGGCCTTCAGCTCCGGGCCCGACAACCCCGACAGCTCGCCCATCATGCGCAGCCAGCGGTCCGCCCGGAGGCCCGTGGGCAGGCGGTCGCCCTCGGGCACCAGGCCCAGCCGCGCCAGCACGGCGGGGTTGCGGAAGGGGGCTGCACCGAAGACTTGCACCGCGCCGCCGGAGGGCGGCAGCAGGCCCGAGAGCAGCTGCAGCAGCGAGGACTTGCCGGCACCGTTGGGGCCCAGCAGGCCCGTGATGCCGCCGCCGTCCGGCAGCTCGAAGGTGGTGGGACTGAGGCCCAGGATGGGGCCGTAGCGGAGGGAGGCGCGGTCGAGGGAAATCATCAGATGACGGCCTCCGACGGCATGGTCCGCTTGGCGGCCACGAAGGTCCACAGGCCCACGTGGAAGGCCGTGCCGAGCAGTGCGGGACCCCAGCCCATCAGGGGGTGGGCCACGCCCACGAAGAGCTGGGGCCAAGTCTCCGCCAACAGGATCGGATTGATGGCCTGCACGGCCGAGAAGCCTGTCAGTCCCTGGATCATGGAGGCCAGTGTGGCCGAGCCCAGCACCAGGCCCAGCACCCAGCCGATGCCCGCCCGGGGCGTGGCGGCCATGCTGGAGGCGCCTGCGGCCAGGGTGCCCATGAGGACCGAGCTGATGGCCATGGCCGGCAGCAGCCGCAGGGGCGCCGTCACCCACACGGGGCCGCTGGCGCCGGCGAGGATCAGGGACATGAGCCAGGGCAGCAGGGCGAAGGGCAGGAGGATGGCGAAGGGCAGCGCCGAGGCGAAGCCCAGCTTGGCGAGCAGGTAGTCCCGGGGCGCGACGGGATGGGCATACATCAGGGGCCGCACGCGGTAGAGCGTGTCCCGCGCCACGAGACCGCCGCCCACCAGGGCCACCAGGAACCAGAGCAGGTAGCTGGCGGGGTTCAGCAGGTCCGCCTGGAAGTCCGCCCCCTGGGTGAGGATGGTCTTCGCGAAATCCTGCATGGGCCGGAAGGTCTGGTTGGTCTGGAGCAGGTGGTCCACGTAGATGCGGGCCACCTTCCACAACAGCAGGAAGAGGAAGGTGAAGCCGAAGAAGCGGCCGATCTTCTGGCGCCAGAGCCGGGTCAGGTCGAAGCGCGCGAGCACCAGGGCCGGCGGCTGGCCGTGGCTCAGGTCTGGCGCGGGCGGAAGGGTGGGGGCGTAGATCGGCATGTCAGCGCTCTCCCTTCGCCGCGACAGAGGACTTCAAATCAGGCTGCGCCTGATTTGAAGTCGGGGGCTCCGGGGGTGTAGGCCGCAGGCCGGTCCCCCGGACAGCATCATCCTCCGGGGGTGTAGGCCGTAGGCCGGTCCCCCGGACGGCATCACCATGAAGTGCGCGGAGCAGCACCTCGTCCAGCCGGTCGTGGCGGGGCGTGAGCTGGATCAGCGTGGCGCCCTTCGCCTCGGCCCAGCGGAAGGCGGCCGTGGGATCGGCCTCCGCCAGCTCCAGGTCGTAGAGGCCGTTGCGGGCCTCCAGCACCGCGCCAAGATCCGCCAGGGCGGCCTCCTGGGCGGCGTCGAGCGGATCGAGGAAGCGCAGTTCCACGCGCCGGGCCAGGGCTTTGCGCAGGCCCGCCATGGAGCCCGCCGCCTTGATCTGGCCCTGGTCGAGGATCACCAGCTGGTCCGCCACGCGCTCCACGTCGCCCAGCAGGTGGGAGGCCAGGATGACGCCCGTGCCCAGCTCCGCGTGGACGCGCAACACCAGGTCCAGCATGCGGCGGCGGCCGTCGGGATCGAGGCCGTTGGTGGGCTCGTCCAGGAAGACCAGCTCCGGGCTGTGCACCAGGGCCTGGGCCAGCTTCACCCGCTGGCGCATGCCCGTGGAGTAGCCGCTGACAGGCCGGTAGCGGGCCTCGTCCAAGCCCACGAAGTAGAGCACCTCGTGGGCGCGGTCCCGGGCCGACTCTGGCGCCAGGCCGCTCAGCTCGCCCCAGAAGGCCACCTGCTCATAGGCCGAGGCGTCCTCGATGAGGGCGTCGTACTCGGGCATGTAGCCAATGCGCGCCCGGAGCTTGGCGGCATCGGGGGCGCCCAGGGCCACGCCCAGCACCGTTCCGCCGCCGGCGGAGGGCCGCAGCAGGCCCAGCAGGGCCTTCAGCAGGGTGGACTTGCCGGCGCCGTTGGGGCCCAGGAGGCCCACGATGCCCTGGTCGAGGGCAAGGGTCAGCCCCTTCAGGGCGGGCGCCGCCGCGGCGGCGTAGCGCACTTCCAGGTTCTCGAAGGCGATCAACGGGGCCTCCAGGGGATGGTCACGGCTGCTCCAGGATGTGGCGGCTACGGGAGGCGGAGGGGAATGGATTAGGCCAGGGCGGGCGGGCACGGAGTGGGGCGCGGAATGGATTGTTCAATGAAAGCGACTTAGGCTGGACGGAATCATCCTCCCACCGCCCGAGGGCTTTCGCATGCAACTCCTGGACTGGCCATTCCTCGACGCCCTGCAGGCGGGGGCGCTGGCGACCCTCTTCGTGGGCTTCGGCCTGGATGCCCTGGCCCGCCGGGATCGGATGATGGGCTGGATGGCCCTCACCTGCCTGCTGGTGGGCGTCCGGCACGGGGTGCTGGCCCTCGGCACCATGCCGGCCTGGAATCCGGACCTGGTGGACCGCATCCAGAGCCTGCTGGTGGCGGTCGGATTCATCACCCTCTGCGCGGCCCTGGTGAACCTGTTCCCGCGGCACTTCCCGCGGCGATTCCCCGAATGGATCGCCCTGGGCATGATCCCCAACTACATCCGCAACCTCCTCCTCACCCACCCGAGCCAGGCGGAGGTGTGGGCCCACGGCCTCTACGACCTCACCTTCCTCCTGGGCTGCGGATTCATCGTCTACTGGTCCCTGCGGGCCCGGCAGGACGGCGATCCCATGGGGCGGAGGCTGTTCTTTGCCTTCTTCGCCCTCACCGTCCCGGTGGTGGTGGAGATCACCGCCCAGAGCCTCTTCGGGATCAAGATCCGGCTGTCCGGCTTCAGCCTCGTGATCCTGGCCATGGCCATCGGCACCTCCTGGCAGTGGTTCGTGGTGCGGGACATGGAATCCCGCGTCCAGCGGGCCGAGACCGAGGTCGAGATCTGGCGGAGCCTCGTGCCGGGCAATGCCTTCCGGACCGACCGGCCCTCCGCACTGATGGAGGGGCTCTTCGGAAGCAGGTGGGCGGACCGTGTGCGCGAGAATCCCGAGGCACCCCTGGTGGCCCTGGACGGCGCCTCCTACCACCTGCGGACGCGCCTCCTCCGCCACCCCGAGCGGCTGGGCTGGTACGAGCGCGAGGGCGACGCCCAGCCGGGCACCCGGGGGTTCCTGGCCGGCTGGACGGTGGCCCTGGGCATGGACGACCCCGAAGCCAGCGCCCGGATCCAGGAATGGCTTCACAGCTGGGGCGCCGATGTGCACCTGTGGGGAACCGTGCCCCCCCGGGAGGGTCCCTACCCCAGCGTCCTCATCTGGGCGCGGGAACCCAGCATCCTGGCCGTCTGGCGCGAGGACGACCTGCTGCGCCGGCGCCCCCGGTGGATCCAGCTGGGCGGCCCCATCACCGCGGGCCCCCACGTCCGGCTGGACCTGGGCCTGGATGCCGCCAGCCTCCGGGAGACCCTCCGCGAGCTGCTCTCCCGGCACTGAACCTGCGGCACTTGCCCGGGAACGCGGGTTCCGTCGGAGAATGGGGCATGAGCTTCGCCCATCTCCACCTGCATACCGAGCACTCGCTGCTCGACGGTCTGACCCGCATCCCTGATCTGGTGAAGAAGTGCCGGACCTCGGGCATGCCCGCCGTGGCCGTCACGGACCACGGGAACATGTTCGGCATGATGAAGCTCTTCGACGCCTGCGAGAAGACGAAGGACGCCGAAGGAACCTGGGCCGTGAAGCCCATCCTGGGCTGCGAAGTCTACGTGGCTCCCAAGACCCGCTTCGACCGGAAGCTGGAGGCGAAAAACCTCACGGGCGAGGAGGGCCTGGAGGACTGCGTGGACCCCAGCGGCAGCCGCGACGCAGGCTACCACCTGGTGCTGCTGGCCAAGAACCCGAAGGGCTTCGCCAACCTCTCCAAGCTGGTGTCGGCGGGCTTCACCGAAGGCTTCTACTACAAGCCGCGCATCGACAAGGACATCCTCCGCGAGCACAGCGAGGGCCTCATTGCGCTCTCGGCCTGCCTGGGCGGCGAGGTGCAGGCCCGCATCCTCCAGAACCGCCTGGACCAGGCGGAGCGCGTGGCCCGCGACTTCCGTGACGTCTTCGGCGAGGATTTCTACCTGGAGATCCAGGACCAGGGCTTCGACAAGGAGAAGGAGATCATCCCCTTCCAGCAGCAGCTCGCGGAGCGGCTGGGCATCCCGCTGGTGGCCACCAACGACGCCCACTACCTCAACCACGAGGACTCCGACCTGCACGACACGCTGCTGTGCATCGGCACGAAGACCACCAAGGCCAAGGAGAAGCGCATGCGCTTCTCCACCGACCAGTTCTTCGTGAAGACGCCCGAGGAGATGCGCGCCGTCTTCCCCGATCATCCCGAATACCTGGAGCGCACCCTGGAGATCGCCGCCAAGGTGGACCTGTTCCCCATCACGCGGAAGCCCGTCACGCCCCAGTTCCCCGTGCCCGACGGCTATGACCTGGAGGGCTATTTCGTCCATGTCGCCAAGGAGACCTTCGAGGCCCGCATGGCCGAGTGCCGCCCGCGCTGGCAGGCCGGCACCCTCAAGCACCCCGAGGAGAAGTACCGCGAGCGCCTGGCCTTCGAGCTGGACATGATCCTGAAGATGGGCTTCCCCGGCTACTTCCTGCTGGTCTGGGACTTCATCCGCAAGGCCCGGGAGATGGGCGTGCCCGTGGGCCCGGGCCGTGGTTCCGCGGCGGGAAGCATCGTGGCCTGGTCCATGAAGATCACGGACATCGATCCCATGCAGTACGACCTGCTGTTCGAGCGGTTCCTCAACCCCGAGCGCGTCTCCATGCCCGACGTGGACATCGACTTCTGCCGCGATGGGCGCCAGAAGGTCATCGACTATGTGACCGAGAAGTACGGCCAGGACAAGGTCAGCAACATCGTCACCATCAACCAGCTCAAGACCAAGGCCGTCATCAAGGACGTGGCGCGGGTCTTCGAGAAGGACTTCGCCTTCGCCAACAACCTCACCAAGCTCGTGCCCCAGGAGCCCGGCAAGCCCATCACCGTGGGCGAGGCGCTGGAGAAGAGCGACAAGCTGCGGGAGCTGTACGAGAGCGATCCCGAGGTGAAGAACATCCTCGACATCTCGGCGCGGCTGGAGGGCCTGGCCCGCAACACCGGGGTCCACGCGGCGGGCGTCATCATCGCGCCCGACGAGCTGACGCAGTTCGCGCCACTCTCGATGGACAAGGACAAGAAGGTGATGGTGCAGTACACCATGACCGAGGCCGAGCGTGCGGGCCTGCTGAAGATGGACTTCCTGGGCCTGGAGACGCTCACCCAGATCGCCAAGACCCAGGAGGTCATCGCCCGCCGCCACGGCGCGCCCAAGGACATGACCAGCATCCGCACCTTCGACGACAAGAAGACCTTCGAGCTCTTCGCCGCCGGGGACACGGACGGCGTCTTCCAGTTCGAGTCGGGCGGCATGAAGCAGCTGCTCCGCCAGCTCGGCCCCGACCGCTTCGACGACCTCATCGCGCTCAACGCCCTCTTCCGCCCGGGCCCGCTGGGCGCGGGCATGGGCACCACGTACGTGGAGCGGCGCCACGGTCGGGAACCCGTGACCTACATGTTCCCGGACCTGGAGCCCATCCTCTCCCCCACCTATGGCGTGATCCTCTACCAGGAGCAGGTCATGCAGATCGCCAGCCTCGTGGCCGGGTACTCCCTGGGCGAAGCGGACATGCTGCGCCGCGCCATGGGCAAGAAGGACAAGGAGAAGATGGCGAAAGAGAAGACCAAGTTCATCGAGCGGGGCGCCTCCCGCGGCTACGACAAGGGCAGGGTCGCGGAGATGTTCGACCTCATCGAGTACTTCGCGGGCTACGGCTTCAACAAGAGCCACAGCGCGGCCTACGCCATGGTGGCCTACGAGACCGCCTACCTGAAGGCCAACTACCCCGTGGAGTTCATGGCGGGCCTGCTCTCCACCAAGTCCGGCCGCACGGACGACGTGGCCAAGTACGTGCAGAACTGCCGGGAGCGCGGCATCGAGGTGCTGGGGCCCGACATCAACCAATCGGCGCTGGACTTCACGGCGACCAGTGACCGGCAAATCCGATTCGGATTCGCCGCGGTGAAAGGATTGGGGGAAGCGGCGCTGCAGGCCATCCTCGAAGCGCGCGAAACCGAGGGCGGCTTCAAGGACCTGTTCCACGCGCTGAAGAGCACGGACCTCCAGAAGGCCAACCGCAAGGTGTGGGAGTCCCTCATCAAGGCCGGGGCCTTCGACAGCCTGGAGCCCAACCGGGCGGCGCTGGTCCAGGGCCTGCCGGACGCCATCTCCGCGGCCTCCCGCGGCACCGGCGACACGGGCATGACCAGCCTCTTCGACGACGCCGAGATGGCCACCCTCAGCGAGGACTGGCGCGTGCCCGAGGGCATCGAGCCCTGGGACCGCCGCACGCGGCTGGCCGCCGAGCGCGAGGTGCTGGGCCTCTTCGTCAGCGGCCATCCCCTCGAGGAGTTCGCCGACGCCATCCAGGTGCACACCCACGGCACCCTCGCCAAGATCCTGGAGGACGTGGCCGCTGGGCGGCTGCGGGACCGCGGCGAGGTGACGCTGGGCGCCATGGTCAGCACCGTGGCCTTCAAGACCAACCAGAAGGGCGAGCCCTGGGCCATCCTCCAGGTGGAGGACCTGGCGGGGAAGATGGAAGTGCTGCTCATGGCCAGCAAGTGGGATCCCCTCACCAAGAAGGCCACGCTTCGCCCCTTCGAGCGCTACCGGCACCTGGCGGTGCCTGAGGCCATGCTGCGCATCACGGGCGAGCTGCGGGTGGAGACCCTGCAGGCCAACGGCAACGGAAACGGGGAAGCCGAGGAGGAAGAGGAGCAGACCGTGGTGAAGGTCTTCGCCACCGTGCTGGAGCCGCTGGAGTCCTTCCAGGGCCAGGGCTTCACGGGGGCCCTCGTGCGCCTGCCGGTGGGCGAGTGCCCGCCCCGCCTGGAATCGATCCTCAAGGACCACCGGGGCGACCTGCCCGTGACCTTCGAGTACCGCTCGAAGGAGGGCCTGGTGGCCCGCGTCCGGGCCGGCCGGGACCTGCGCCTCAAGCACGACCCCGACCTGGCGGAACGGCTCGCCAAGGATACGGGCTGCACCCTCACCTGGACCTACTGATGCCCGGAACCCCGGGCACGGAGTCCCCGTGATCCCCCTCTTCCTGCTGCCCGGCTTCGGCCGCTGGGGTGCCCATCTGGAGACCCTTCTGGCGCGGCCGGAGGGCTTATGGATCCACGGCCCGGCAGGATCGGGGGTCTCGACGATCGCGGCAGAATTTGCCCTTCGCCGTAACCAGTCCTGGTTCGAAGCCGGTTCGGTGGAGGAGGGCGCTGCCTGGATCGCCATCCATCCCGGCGGCGTGGTGGCGGCCCGGGGCCCGATGCCCGCCGGCTTGGCCTGTCTGGAGTTGCGCCTTCCCGCCCTGGACGAGGATCCCGACTGCCTTCCGGGGTTGCTGGCGGCCCTGGCGGAGGAGGAGGGCGTCCCCGCGCCCTGGCCTCCGACCCTGGGAGCCCTGCCCTGCCCCGGCAACCTCCGGGAGCTCCGCAACCGGATGCTGCGCTGGAAGCTCCTGGGCCAGCTGCCGGAGCCCGAGCCCGCCGGCCCGCCCCGCTTCGAGGCCGAGGACCTGGCCACGAACCTGCACGACCTGGAGCGTTTCCTCCTGCACCGGGCCCTGCGCCGGGCTTACGGCAACCGCGTGGAGACCGCCCTCCGCCTGGGCGTGAGCCGCCGCCAGCTCTACCTCCTCATCCGCCGCCACGGGGATCCGGTCCGGGGCGAGGCGGCCTCCGGAGACCTGCCCCAGCGGATGAAGCGGCGCAGATCGGCACAAAACTCCAGTCTGGACACCGACGCCCGATAACGGGGGCGTGGCCGACCGGCCGCGCATGGATGACCAGCTATGGCGACTCCCCTTCGGGTACTGGTGGTGGATGATGATCCCGCGACGCGGGACAGCCTCGCCCTGGGCCTGAAGCGGGCCGGTTTCCCCGTGGAGCTGGCCCGGCATGGCGAGGAGGCCCTGCGCCGCACCCATCCCGGCGCCTTCGATATCGCGGTGGTGAGCCTCCACCTGTCCGGCGTGGACGGTCCCCAGTTCCTGGCCCGCCTCAAGGCCGTGGATCCCGCCCTGCCCGTCCTCCTCATCACCGGCCCCGGCGAGCCCGGGGAGGCCCTGGCCCTGGGCGCCTTCGACATCCTCCCCCAACCCTTCACTCCCGAGGAACTCACCGCCGCCATGCAGAAGACCCTGATCTCCGAGGAACACCTCCGGACCACCGAACCCGCCGAAGCCCCCCTCCTCCTCACCCGGGATCGCGCCCTGGGCGAGGCCCTGGCCCTGGCCCGCCGCGCCGCGGACAGTCGCGCCACCATCCTCATCCAGGCTGAGCGCGGGGCCGGCAAGGAGATGCTGGCCCGCCTCATCCACGGGTCCAGCCCCCGCCACAGCGGCCCCTTCGTGACCTTCAACTGCGCCGCCCTCCCGGAGGACCTGCTGGAAGCGGAGCTGTTCGGCCTCGAGAAGGGCGGGCACCCCGGCTCCATCGCGAAGGCCAGCTGCTTCGAGCAGGCGGATGGCGGCACCCTGGTGCTGGAGGCCGTCGAAGCCCTTCCCCTGGGCCTCCAGGATCGCCTGCTGCGGGTCCTCCAGGACCGGACGGTGGAGCGCCTGGGCGGCAGCCGCGCCATCCCCGTGGATGTCCGCCTCATCTCCCTCAGCAGCCGCGACCTCCTGGCGGAAGTGAAGGCGGGTCGCTTCGCCGAGGATCTCTACTACCGGCTGAACGTCATCCCCCTGAACCTGCCCCCCCTGCGGGAGCGGCTGGGCGACCTGGAGCTGCTGGCCGCCCATTTCGCCGAGCGCTGCGCCCGGGAGAACGACCGGGCGGTGCCCAGCCTGGCGCCCAGCTTCCTCGCCGCCCTGGCCCGCCACCCCTGGACGGGCAACCTCCGCGAGCTGGAGAACGTCATCCAGCGCTGCGTGGTCCTGAACCAGGGCCACCGCCTCAGCCAGCAGGATCTCCGCTGGCTCCTGCCTCCCGAAGCCTTCGAGGGTCTGCCCGCCGATCCCCTCCAGGACGCCGCCGGGTCCTGGGCCCCACCCGCCCCGGACACCCCCCAAGGTGAGGCCAGGCCGCTTCCCCCGGGCGCCGTGGTGGCCGATCCCCGCAAGCCCCTGGTGGGCCTGGCCCTCGGCACGCCGGTGGTACTGCCCCTGGGCCTGAGTCTGCCGGAACTGGAGCGCTTCTGGCTGCTCTCGACGCTCAGCGCCCTCAAGGGCAACCGCACCCACTCCGCGGCCCAGCTGGACATCGCCCTCCGCACGGTGCGGAACAAGATCAACGAATACAAAGCCGACGGCTTCGCCATCCCGCCGAGCACGCGGGGAGGCGAGTAGGCCGCCCCTGACTGGAGCCCCCATGCCCCTGCGCATCAGCCTGGCATTCCTCTGCCTCTCGATCGGCCTCCCAGCCTCCGCCCAGGACATCGCACCCTTCAGGGCCCAGGAGGTGAAGCCCTACCATGCCCAGGACGTGAAGCCCAACCGCGCCCAGGAGGTGAAGCCCTTCCGTGCCCCGGAGCCCGCCGCCGTCCAGCCCGGCCCCTCTCCGCGCCGGGAATCCCCGGCCGCCGCCCCGGCCCCGTCCATCTTTTTCGGCACCTTCGGCCTCGCCGTGCCCGGCGTGGCCTACAGCTGGGACAACCACGCCACCCAGACCCGAACCAGCATGGTGGCGGCCGGCACCCTCACGAAGAGCAGCCTCCGCGTGAACCCGGACGGCACCTACGAATGGAACAGCGCCTGGGACGGCCGCCTCATCCGGGGGCGCTGGATTTCGCACCGGGACGGCATCCTGCTCCAGGGAGGCCAGGAGAAGAAGGACTGGGTCATGGGCCGCCTCCCGAATCCCAGTGGCTCTGCCGTGGTCTACCTCTATGACGGCAACTACATGACCTACCACGGGACCCCGAAGCCCGGCGGACGCTAGGGCCTCATGGCTTCCCGCAGGGCCGCGTAGGCCTCCGCCAGGGCCGTGAGGAGGTCCGCCTGGGCGTGGAGGTCCTCCGTTCCGCGGAAGGCGGCGGAGGCGTGGGGCTCCAGGGCCCGGACGGCCTTCTCCCAGGCAGGCCAGGCCGGTAGGCTGCGGATGCGCCCGCCCTCCATGTCGCCGAAGGCCTGGAGGAGGTAGGCCCCGCTGCGGGGCTCCGGGGGCCGGCCCGGCTGGACCGCCTCCACGAAGACCGGGGCGATCATGTCGGCCACGGCGGCGGGCCGGGGCCCGAAGCCCAGACGCGCCGCGGCCCAGGCCTCGCCGCCCACCACGCCCAGCGCGGAATCCGCCGGGAACCAGGTTCCGGTGGCGGGATCCCGCACCTCCAGCCAGCGGTGGTCATTGTGGCGGTACCCGAAGACGCTGAACCCCTTCCCGCCCTCGGCCACCTTGGCCCGGGCCGAGGCCTGGCGGCGCTCCGAGGGAGCCTGGAGGTTGATCTCCTGCACCCAGCGGGACTCGAAGCCGCCGGCTTTCAGGAGGCTCTGGAGCACCCTGGCGTGGTCGGCGCAGTTGCCGCTGCCCCGGGCCAGGATCTCGTCCACGGTCCGCGTCCGGTAGTCCGTGGCCACCCAGGGCATGCGCTGGTGGAGGTGGTCCACCAGGGCCCGCACCCGGGCCTCCGCCGTCCCCGGCCGCGCCAGGACGGCCAGGGCCTCGGCCCGCGACAAGCCCGGAGTCTGCACCGGCGCCTCCTGCGCAGCCAGGAGCGCAGGCAGGAGCAGCAGCAGACCTGAGCCCCTCACGGCCGGGCCCAGAAGGCGGCGGGATCGTGGGTGATGACGGCTTCCCAGCCGTCGCGGGCGGGCCGCGGTGGGAAGGCCAGGCCGTCCAGGGTCACGTAGCGGCGGACCGGCCGGGACTCGTAGCCGTAGGCGCTCTCCACCGGGCAGGTGATCCGCACCAGGTTCTTGGCCATGTAGGCCTTGTAGGTGGCCGGGCTCTCGGGGCGCCCGTTCCAGTTGGCGCCCTTCGAGAGCTCCAGCGGCGCGCCGGAGATGAGGCGCTCGCGCACCTCGGCGATGGCGAGGGGGCGGCCCTGGCCGTCCGTGAAGTAGGCCTCCATGGTGGGATCCATGTAGAGCCACTGGCCCAGGTCGTTGGACCACACGGTGGTGATGACATGGCAGTCCGGGTCCTTCTCGTCCAGGGGCTGGCAGGTGACCTGGCGGGACTTGAAGCCCATGGCGAGGTAAGCCTCGTTGAGGATGGTGGCCATCATGCGGCAGTTGATCCCACGCTTCTCCGCGCGGCAGACCTCCAGCAGGTGCAGGGCGTTCATCGGCTCGGGGTTCTTCGAACTGCCGTCGTGGCGGACCTGGGCGTGGACCCAGCGCATGAGGTTCACGATGCGTTCGAGCTCGGGGCCCTTCCCCGCCACCTCATCCAGGCGACAGGTCTGGCGGAGGGCTGCCAAGTCCGCTGCATCCGAGGCCTGGTAGGTGAAAGCGGGAACCGGAACACCCGCGGGCCCGTAGTCCTGGAAGCGCCGGAGGATGCCCACGAAGTCCCCCCGCTCGCGGACGATGCCCTCGAGCCAGAGGAAGCCCGGCTCCTTCCGCAGGGGATCCAGATCTGAGTCCGCGCTGAAGGTGGTCCAGTCCTTGAGGCCCTCGCCCACCGCCGTGCCCAGGTAGGCCAGGGCTTCGCCAGGGCGGCCCAGGAGCGAGGCCGCGCAGGCCATGTTGTAGTGCACGCCGGCCCGGGTCTCGGCGCCGAGCTGGACGAAGCCGGGAGACTGGGTCCGGGCGGCCAGGACCTTCAGGGCCTCCTCGAACTTCTTCCCCTTCCACAGCTCCTGGATGCGGGCGTTCTCCGCCTGCAGTTCCTGGGGCGGAGGAGGCGCCTGGGCGGGCAGAACAGTCGAAATGAGCACAGCGAAAGCCAGGCCCAGCGGGGCCAGCCGGAATCGGCGCATGGGGTCCTCCCGGTCATGGGATCCGATGGACCATTTACGAAGCGCCGGGGCGCCGGATTAGGGCGCCCTAGTGGGGGGCGGTCGGGTCCGCCGTCTTCCCCCTGAGCCAGGACGGCACCGGCGTGGCGCCGGTCTCGTGGCGGTAGAAGGCGGCGGTGATCTCCGCCCCCAGCAGCAGGATGGCGCAGCTGTAGTAGAGGAAGGTCAGGCCGGCCACGATGCCCAGCAGCGAGCCGTACATGATGCCCCAGGTCATGGTGTGCCGCAGGTAGACGCCGAAGCCCCACTTCGCCAGCCACCACAGGGCCGTGGAAATGCCCGCGCCCAGGAGGGCGTGGCGGAACTTCACGTGCAGGCGCGGCAAATGCTGGAGCACCATGGTCACCACCACCAGGCCCAGCAGGGGCGCCAGGTAGGGCAGGAAGTCCGTCTGGCGCGCGGGCATGAACTTCCGCAGGGCGCCGCCCACCAGGAGGGCGAGGAAGATCACCAGGGTGAGCAGGCCCACCACCAGGAACGTCACCTGGCGGAGCAGGTGGTTCTTGCGGGTCTGCCGGTGCTTCTTGATGCGCAAGCCGAAGACGTGCGCCAGGCTGGTGTCCAGCTGGCTGATGCCCCAGTAGCTTCCGAAGAGCAGCACGACCCAGGACAGGCCCATGCCGCCGATGCGCTGGCTGTTGGCCACGGCGTCCGCCACGAACTCGCGGGGCAGGTAGGGCACGATCTCCTGCAGCGCTTTCAGCGTGCCGGGGCCGTAGGCGCGGCTTCCCAGGATGGCGCCCAGCAGCTTGAAGAGCAGGGTGGACAGGGGCACCAGGCTGACGATCAACCAGAAGCTGAGTCCCGCGGCGTAGCTCAGGCAGTCGTCCTTGTGGTACTTGCCCAGCACCTCCATGGTGAAGGCGCCGGCCCGGCCCAGGGGCGGCACCGCCCGGGCGATCTCATGCCAGATCCGCTCCAGGGTGGCGACCAGGTTCGCCCAATGACCCAGGACCTTCTCGACCACGGCGGCTCCTAGAAGCGGACGGGATGCCGGGGCAGCAGGTACATCAGCCAGGCCAGCGCCAGGCCGATGCCGATGAGACCCGCCGCATGCTTGAGGATCGAGGCCCGCGTCCGCTCCGGCCGCGTCGTCGGATGGAGGAGCCCCAGCACCAGGGAGATGCCGAGCCCCATGACGACGAAGTGGATGACGTGGCTGGAGAGAAAGCGCATGGGAAAAGGGTAGCAGGAACGATGGCATGGCTTGGCTGAGGGCGGCCCACCGCCCTCAGCTCGAAAAACCATGGAGGTCCTGTTGTGGCGGCGAGGTCCATTCCGTCGAGGATCAGGCCTTCGCAGCGCGCCGGATTGCAGGCTTTGGACGAGCTTTGGTGGGCTTCCGCGGTGGTTTGGCCGCAGCGGCACGCCGCGTCTTGGGGGACATGGTTTCCACGTAGGCCGCCGCCAGCCTACGGAGGGCTTCAGAGGGGGCGATGCCCTGGGTCTCCGCCGCCGCGGCGAAAGCCTGCTTGAGGGCCCGGGGGGCCCTGAAGCTCATGTTCTCGACCTCATCTCGGGTCTCATCTTTCCTGGGCCGCCCCATCTGGACCTTGATGGGCGCTCCCCACCGTTCAGGGTGCGTCAGCAGTTCTTCCGCCTCGGCCACCCGGTCGGCCAATGGCTTCTTCCGCTCCCCTGCGGGCATGTCCTGGACCTGTTCCATCAACTCGTCCCAATGGACAGTCTTCGCCTTCTTCGAAACCATCACGCCCCTCCTTTCTTCTTGTCCAACTTCCGGTACCTGTGCCCAGTGACGGGCTCCAATAGGCCTTTCCGTCGGTCGAGAACCTCACACACCAGTTGGTACCCCTTGCCTTCGACAATGCCTTCGAACACCAGCCGCCATGGGTGGCTTGGGCTTCGGAACACCGTGAACTCGCCGCTTCGCATCAGGGCCTCGAAGGGTTCCTTGCCCAGCCCGTGCTTATGGCGAAGCTTGGCCACCACGAAGTCAGGCCAAACCAACGTTGGAACTGGATCCATCCCCAGGTCGCCTCCCGGAATAAGTGTGGGGCACTTATGTCCGCAGCGCCACCCAAAGTGTCAGACACTTATTGCGCCGTCGCCGGGTTCTCGCGGCCGGGACCGGCGGATTCGGCCCCCAGGGGCTGGGGCATGCGGGTGAGGGCCAGCTGGATGACCTCGTCCATGTGGCTGACGAGGTGGATGCTGAGCTGCTCGCGCACCTCGGCGGGGATCTCCTCCAGGTGGCGGGCGTTCTCGCTGGGGATGAGCACGGCCTTGCGGCCCTGGCGGTGGGCGGCCAGGAGCTTCTCCTTGAGGCCGCCGATGGGCAGCACGCGGCCCCGCAGGGTCAGCTCGCCGGTCATGGCCAGGTCCGCTCGCGCGGGGATGCCCGTCAGCACCGAGATCAGGGCCGTGGCCAGGGTGATGCCGGCGCTGGGGCCGTCCTTGGGGATGGCGCCCTCGGGCACGTGGACGTGGAGATCTACCGTGTCGAGGAAGTCGCGCTTCAGGCCCAGGCGTTCGGCCCGGGCGCGGACGTAGCTCAGGGCCAGGTTGGCGCTCTCCTGCATGACCTCGCCCAGCTTGCCGGTGAGCTTGAGAACGCCCTTGCCCGGCAACACGGCGGCCTCGATGGTCAGCAGGTCGCCGCCCGTGGGCGTCCAGGCCAGGCCGTTCACCAGCCCCGGCGGGGCCGTATCCTCGGCGCGGGTCTCCAGGAACTTCTCGGGGCCCAGCAGCTTGGGCACGCGCTCGGCGGTGATGACGGGATCGAAGGCCTCACCCTTTTCGGGTTGCAGCGTATGTCGGGCCAGCTTGCGGAGGATGTTGGCGATCTCGCGCTCGAGCTGGCGCACGCCCGCCTCGCGGGTGTAGTCCTGCACCAGCTTCTCCAGGGCGGCGGGCTCGAAATGCACGCCCAGGTCCTTCATGCCGTGGCCTTCCAGGGCGCGCGGCAGCAGGTGCTGCTCGGCGATGGCCAGCTTCTCCTTGGTGGTGTAGCCCGAGAGCTCCAGCACCTCCAGGCGGTCCTCCAGGGGCTCGGGGATCTGGTGGCGGATGTTGGCCGTGGCCAGGAAGAGCACCTGGCTGAGGTCGAAACCCACGTCCAGGTAGTGGTCCTGGAAGTTGGCGTTCTGCTCGGGGTCCAGCACCTCCAGCAGGGCGGAGCTGGGATCGCCTCGGAAGTCCGAGGCCATCTTGTCGATCTCGTCCAGCAGCATGAGCGGGTTCCGGACCTTCGCCTTCTTCATCAGCGAGATGATGCGGCCCGGCATGGAGCCGATGTACGTGCGACGGTGGCCGCGGATCTCGGCCTCGTCACGCACGCCGCCGAGCGACAGCCGCACGAAGGGCCGGTTCAGGGCCCGGGCGATGCTGCGGGCCAGGGAGGTCTTGCCCACGCCCGGAGGCCCGACAAGACACAAGATGGGCCCTCGCAGCGGCGCGCGGTTCTCGTCTTCCCCGGGCGCGGAGGGATTCTTCCGCAGCCGCGCCATGACGGCCAGGTGCTCCAGGATGCGGGCCTTGATCTTGTCGAGGCCGGAGTGGTCCTCGTCCAGCACGCGCTCGGCCTCCATGAGGTCCAGGCGCTCGTCGGCCATGGTCGTCCAGGGCAGGGCCAGCAGCCAGTCCAGGTAGGTGCGGCTCACGGTGGCCTCGGCGCTCTGGGGCGGCATGGCCTCCAGGCGCTCCAGCTCCTCCAGGGCCTTGGCCCTGGCCTCGGCGCTCATGCCGGCGGCCTCGATCTGGTCCTTCAGCCGGGCGAACTCGTCCTTCTCCTCCTTCTTGCCCAGCTCCTGCTGGATGACGCGCATCTTCTCGTTCAGGACGTACTGCTTGTGGTCCTGGTCCAGGCGCTGCCGGGTCTTCTCGTCCAGGGTGCGGTCCACCTCGGAGCGGGCGGCGTCCAGCTCCAGCAGGCGCATCATGGCCTCGAGCCGGGGCCCGATCTCGAGCTGATCGAGGATCTCCTGCTTCTGCTTCACCTCGGCGGGCAGGAGGCCGGCCACGGTGTCGATGGCCTTGCCCAGGGGCAGCTCGCGGATCTGGTCCATGCTGAGCAGCCGCGAGGCGTCGGAATTGCGGCCCAGGAAGGCCTCCACCGCCTGGTGGAAGGGCTGGAGGGATTCGGTGGGGGGCTGGGTGGGCTCGGCCAGCAGGTAGGCCTCGGCCTGGATGATCTCGCCGCTGTCGTCGTAGCGGCGCAGGCTCACCCGGGCGATGCCCTTCACGCCGACCTTGTAGTAGTCCTTGGGCAGGGCGAGGACGGATTCCACCAGGGCCAGGGTGCCGATGGGGTAGAGGTCGTCCTGGCCCGGCGCCTCCACCTTGGCGTCCTTCTGCGTGAGCATGAGCAGGTGGTCGCCGGCCTTGATGGCCAGCTCCAGCGTGCGCACCGAAGCCGACCGGCCCACCACGAAGGGCACCCGGGCGCCGGGGAACAGGACCATGTCCCGGATGGGGATGGCCGGCAGGGTCAGGGTCTTCGGAACAGCCAAGAGAGCGCCTCAATTCATCCGGGATTTCGTTCGGGCATCAACAAGGGGTGAAGGACAACAACACACGCGGAGGGTCGCGGAGGAGGCGGAGGGCGCGGAGAGAGGCTTCCAGACTCGGCTGCCTTTCTCTGCATTCTCGGCCATCTCCGCGCCCCTCCGCGTGAGTATTAAAGCGTTCAGCCCGCCGCGGAAATGGGCTGGGAAGGCAGGCCCAGCACCTCTTCCACCTTCTGCCGGGTGATGCGCAGGGACTCGCGCGAGGTGCGCTTGTCCGAAGGCAGCTCGTACATGGGCTCCAGCAGGATCTGCTCCACGAGGCTGCGGAGGCCCCGGGCGCCCAGCTTGCGGGTGAGGGCCTGCTCGGCGATGGCGTCGATGGCGCCGTCCTCGAAGCTCAGGTCCACGTCATCCATGTCGAAGAGCTTCACGAACTGCTTGGTGATGGCGTTCTTGGGCTGGGTGAGGATGGCCACCAGGGCCTCGCGGTCCAGGGGCGAGAGGCCCGCCACCACGGGCAGGCGGCCCACCAGCTCGGGGATGAGGCCGAACTTGATGATGTCCTCGGGCTCCACCAGGCGCAGCAGGTTCTCCTTGTCCTCCTTCGACGAGGGCGTGGAGCCGAAGCCCACGGCCTTGGCCCGGATGCGCTGCTTGATGATGTCCTCGATGCCCACGAAGGCGCCGCCGCAGATGAACAGGATGTTGCTGGTGTCCAGCTGGATGAACTCCTGGTGCGGGTGCTTGCGTCCGCCCTGCGGGGGGACGTTGGCGACCGTGCCCTCCACCAGCTTCAGCAGGGCCTGCTGCACGCCCTCGCCGCTGACGTCGCGGGTGATGCTCGGGTTCTCGCTCTTGCGGCCCACCTTGTCGATCTCGTCGATGAAGACGATGCCGCGCTGCGCCCGCTCCACGTCATAGTTGGCGGCCTGCAGCAGCTTGGTGAGGATGTTCTCCACGTCCTCGCCCACGTAGCCGGCTTCCGTCAGCGTGGTGGCGTCGGCCATGGCCAGGGGCACGTCCAGGAAGCGGGCCAGGGTCTGCGCCAGCAGGGTCTTGCCCGTGCCCGTGGGCCCCAGCAGCAGGATGTTGCTCTTGGACAGCTCCACCTCGGGGCCACCCAGGGCCTTCCGGGGGGTGACGATGCGCTTGTAGTGGTTGTAGACCGCCACGCTCAGGCGCTTCTTGGCGGACTCCTGCCCGATGACGTAGTCGTCCAGGAAGGCCTTGATCTCCTTGGGGCGGCTGAGCCGGGCGTCGGGCTTGCCCAGGGGTTTGCCCTGGCGGCTCATGCGCAGCTGGAGCTGGCCCGCCTCCAGGCACTCGTTGCAGATGAACGCCTCCGGTCCCGCGAGGAGCTGCTCCACCTCGTGGGGCTCCTTGCCGCAGAAGGAGCATTTCTGCTCGCGCTTGTACTTGTTCATGGCGGGACCTCGCCGGACCTAGGCTACATCGTGAATGGTCTTCAGTTCCAGGATCTCGAAGCGCCGGACGCCCGCCGGGATCTGGACCCGCACCTCGTTGCCCTCCTCCTGGCCCACCAGCGCCATGCCGATGGGGGAGCTGATGCTGAGATGCTGGGGATGGCCGTCGAGTTCCTCAGGAAGCACCAGCTTGAAGGTGAACTCCTCCTCGGAATCCAGGTCCAGGATCGTGACTTTGGACCCGTAGGCGGCCCGGGTCTTGGGCAGACGGCTGATGTCCAGGCTGGCCACCTCGGAGATGCGCTTCTCCAGCGTCACCAGCTTGTTCTGGAACATGTCCCGCTTGGCGAGGGCCTGTTCGTATTCGGCGTTCTCGGACAGGTCGCCCTGGCCGGCGGCCCGGGCGATCTCCTGGGGGATGTCCACCAGGAGGGCCTGCTTGACGGTCTTGAGTTCCTGTTCGAGCTTCGCAAGCACGTGCTTGGGCATGGGGGGTGTCCTGGTAAAGGGGGTCAAAAAAATGGCGGGCCGAAGGGGCCCGGTCACGCAGGGGGTGGTTGGATCGATTCTACCCACTCCCGGGGCGGAAGCGGAGCCGGGAGGGGGTGGCCCTCCCCCGGCCGGGTCTTGAAGCGGCGATGCATCCAGAACCACCAGCGGGGATCCTTGCGGATCTGGGTCTCGATGCGGGCGGTCATGAGCTGGGTGGCCACCCAGGCATCCCGGGCCGCGTCCCCGGTGACGGGTACGTGGAAGGCGGGCTCGAAGCGCACCGTGGTGGTGCCGTCGGGGTTGGGCCAGCTGAAGACCGGCAGGACCGGCAGGTCGTAGCGGGCGGCCAGGCTGCCGGCGGTGGAGAAGGTGGAGGCCCACTGGCCCAGGAAGCGGACGAACACGCCGCTGGTGAGGGCGTCCTGGTCCAGGAGGAAGCCCACGCCCCGCCCCGACCTGAGGGCCTTCAGCGTGTCGCGCATGGCGCCGTCCTTGAGGATCACCCGGTTGCCAAACCGGGTGCGGAAGGCCAGGGAGATGGGTTCCAGCAGGGGGTTGTCCAGCTCCCGCCCGATGGCGTCAATGGTACGGCCCAGGCGGCTCTGGGCCAGGGCGACGGCCTCCCAGTTGCCGTAGTGGCCCGTGAGCTGGATGAAGCCCCTGCCCGCGGCCTGGACGGCATCGAAATGTTCCAATCCCTCGACCTTGATCCAGCGGTCCAATTCCTCGGGCGTGGCGTGGCGCAGGCGGAGGAGGCTCACGAAGAGGCCCCCGAAGTGGCGGAAGCAGGCCAGGGAGAGGGCCCGGGTCTCGGCCTCGGAGAGATCCAGGTCCGCGAAGCGCAGGTTCTCCCGGACGATGCGGCGGTGCCGGGGGTCCACCAGGTAGAACAGCGCGCCCGCCCCCTCGCCCAGGGTCTGGACGGTGGTCATGGGCAGGCGACCGAGGATCCCGTCCAGCAGGCGGAACAGCCCGTACTCCAGACGATGCCGGAGCTTGGGTCGGGAGGTCTGCGGGGGGGTGGCGGTCAAGTCGGGCCTAAAAAAAGGGGCGCCTCGGGTGACGAGGCGCGGAAATTCAGTCTAGCAGGAACCTCGCTCAGGATTCCTTCATCAACATTTCCAACACTTCCATCACCCTCGCCGGAGAGATCCGGTGGGCGCTGGAGCCGTGGGTGGGGAAGCCGCCCGGAGCCGCCGGGTCGCAGTCCACATCCGGCCCCCGCAGGGGCAGGGCCCTGGGCCCGATGGGGTTCACCCAGACCTCGGGGCTGGGCCCGAAGAGGGTGACCGTGGGCCTTCCCGTGGCGGCGGCCGTGTGGGCCAGGCCCGTGTCGATGGCCACGTTGCCCTGGGCCGCGGCCTGGATGGCGCAGGCTTCGGGCAGGGTGGTCTTCCCGGCCAGGTTCAGGGCCCCGGGGACGGCACCCGCCAGGGCCTCGCCCAGAGGCACCTCGTCGGGCCCGCCCAGCAGCACCGGACGGAAGCCCTGCCCCTGGAGCAGGCGCATCAGCTCGGGCCAGGTGTGATCCTCGGGGAACCAGCGCTTGCCGAAGCCGCGGGTGCCGAAGGCCAGGGTGACGTAGGGCTCCCCGCCCCAGCCCTCGGCCCGCAGCTTGTCCGGCCCCTTGTGCCCGCCCAGCAGGGCCGGGGTCAGGGGCAGCCAGAGGGCCCGATCGTCGCCCGTGAGGGCTTCGAGCAGAGGCTGGATGCGGGTGGCGATGTGGAGGGGCAGGTTCCGGTAGCGGATGCTGTGGTGGTACAGCAGGCGCAGGTGGTTGTCGGCGATGCCGGCTCGGAGGGGCACCCGGCTCAGCCAGGCGGCGAAGGGCAGGCGGGCGCTCTGGGAGAGGTTCAGGAAGGCCGCGGGCGGACGCTTGCGCCAGCCCCGCACCAGAGCCCAGGGATCGGGCTTGGCCGCCCCGCCGCCTTCGATGTGGGCCTCGGCGATGAAGGCGGGATCGGCCTCGGAGAGCAGGGCGGCTCCGATGTGGTGACCCACCGCGATCCAGCGGAGCTGCACGCCCCGCTCCGCCGCCACGGCGTTCCAGTGGTGCTGGAGGGTGCGCAGGAAGGGCAGCGTCATCACCACGTCGCCCAGCTGGCGCGGGAAGCGGATCCACACCTCCGGGGCCGCGCCTCCGGCCAGGGCCCGGTCGAAGTGGGCCAGGGCCGGGTGGCGGCCGACATTCAGGTCGCCTCCGCGGCCGGTGCTCACGCGCCCTCCCTAGAGAGGGGCATGGTCATGCAGCGCGGCCCGCCCCGGGCGCGGCTCAGCTCGCTGGCCTCGATCTGCACCAGGTACTTCCCTCCGTCCAGCAGGTCCAGGGCGGGATCCGCCAGGACCTCCTTGGCGTTCAGCACCTTGTAGCCGGCCCGGTCGAGGGCCTCGGCGGTGGCCAGGTTGCGGCCGTAGCTGGTGATGACGCCCGGCGCCAGGCAGAAGGCATTGGCCCCGTCGGTCCACTGCTCCCGCTGCTGGAGGATGAAGTCGTTCCCGCCGCAGAAGATGGGCCTCAGGTCGATGCCCACGCCCCTCAGCGCCTTCAGCAGGCTCGGGTGGGTGCTCATGCGCAGCTCGGGGTGTCGCAGGTCGATGCTGGTGACGTTCAGCAGCTCCCGGCTGCCCTCCACGAAATAGGGCGGGTAGAGCAGGCACTCGCCCTCGCTGGTGCGGGTGAAGATGGTGTCCAGGTGCATGGCGCTGCGCTTCTTGGGCATGAGCACCATGAGCAGGTGGTCGAAGCTGCTGTCGTCCTCGGCGCGATGGTCGCGGAGGCTCTCGGCCAGGAGCTGGATGGCATCCGCCTGGGTGCGTTCGGAGCAGCCCACCACCAGCACCTTGCGGCTGAGCACGAGGATGTCGCCGCCCTCCAGGCTCACAGGGGCCTTGATCTCACCCCGGATGAGGGGCGTCACCTGGTCGAACCACTTGTCGTGCTCCGTGTGGTGCCGGAGGCGCGGGTGGTGCCGGAAGACGTAGCTCAGGATCAGCGGCTCCCGCTCCCGGGCCCAGGTGGCCATGGAGTTCACGCTGTAGCCGTCGCCGATGACCGAGGCCGGGTCGCGCATGAACAGCAGGTTCGGGATGGGCCGAACCCGGTAGTCGAACTCCTCCTCCCAGTGGGTGTGGGCGGGCATGTCGTCCCAGGGCAGGCCGCCGATGACGCTGCGGGCCACGTCCGCCGGGGTCATGTCCCGCAGGAGGTTGCAGGTGTCGTCCGGCAGCCCCACCAGGCGCCGCAGATCCTCGACGAAGGCCAGCTTCACGCCCTCGTCCTGGAGGGCCTCGATGAAGAGGTCCTGGATGTCCAGCACCTCGTCCGCCACCCGGGCCAGCACCTGGCGGAACTGGGCATGCTCCTGCCGGGCGAGATCGCCGTAGAGGATGTCGTCGAAGAGGAGCTTCTCCATCATCCCGGGCACCATCAGGTCCACCTCGGGGCCGGGGTTGTGGACCACCACCTGCCGGAGGCGGGCGGTCTCGGAGAACACGGAAAGCTGGATCGGCTGAATGGGCTGCATGGGGGTCCTTGGGGGGGCCGGAACCCCGCAGGGTAGCATGGAAGCCTTGTGACTTCTGCATCTGCGTGCCTCAGTTGACCCATGGGTTCGATATACTTTACCGATTTAGTCGGATTTTTTCTTGAACCCCGGGGATGCTGGCCCTAGCCTGATTATTCCCAACGAAACCCGGGGCAAGACCCCTTCTGGAGGCTTCATGGCCGCGTTCGTCACCCAGCCCGCACCCGATTTCAAGGCCGACGCCCTGGTCAACGGCGAGTTCAAGCAGATCTCGCTGTCCGACTACAAGGGCAAGAAGGTCGTCCTCTTCTTCTACCCCCTCGACTTCACCTTCGTCTGCCCCACCGAGATCCTGGCCTTCGCCGACGCCCTCAAGGAGTTCGAGGCCCGCAACACCCAGGTCATCGGCGTCAGCGTGGACTCCAAGTTCAGCCACCACGCCTGGGTCAACACCCCCCGCAAGGAGGGCGGCATCCAGGGCGTGACCTTCCCCCTGGTGTCCGACCTGAACAAGACCATCGCCCAGGACTACAACGTGCTGCTGCCTGCCGGCATCGCCCTGCGCGGCCTGTTCATCGTGAACAAGGAGGGCATCCTCAAGCACATCACCGTGAACCACAACGACCTGGGCCGCAGCGTGGAGGAGGTCCTGCGTCTCCTCGACGCCATCGACTTCACCGAAGAGCACGGCGAAGTCTGCCCCGCCAACTGGCACAAGGGCGAGAAGGCCATGAAGCCGACCTTCGACGGGCTGAAGGCCTACGCCTCCGCCAAGTAGACCGGCAGGGAACGCACGAAGCGGGCGCCGAAAGGCGCCCGCGGCGCGTACACAGAGGCGGAATGGCCGAAGGTCATGACCATCCGACCGAAGCAAAGCGGAGGGAGGATAGGACGGAATCGCCGCAGGCGATTGCCGCCCGGAGGGCGAGGGGCGGAGCCCCGAGTCACCATCCGACCTAAGCGCAGCGGAGGGAGGATAGGGCCGCATCGGCGCAGCCGATGGCGGGGGCGCAGCCCCGAGGGCCGGAGGCCCGAGCCAGGCCGACCTTCGACGGGCTCAAGGCCTACGCTTCCGCCAAGTAGCTATCAGCTGTCAGCCATCAGCTGTCAGAAAAGAGGGGCGCCGCGAGGCGCCCCTCCTTCGTTCCGGGGGCGCCTTCCGGAATGGACGGGCCCGGTTAATCTGTGGGGCCCATCCTTTCCACGCCGCGTTCCGCTTCGCGAGGACACCTTTGCCCCAGTCCAGGACCTACCCGCCTCTTCCCCCGGCCCTCCACCAGCCCCGGGGCTGGCTGTGCCGGATTCTGGGGCGGGCCTATCTGCGCCTGGGCGGCTGGCGCATCGAAGGAGCCTTCCCGGAGGAGCCCAAGTTCGTCACCATCGTGGCCCCCCACACCTCGAACTGGGATTTCGTGGTGGGTGTCGCCGTGGTCTTCGCCCTGGAGCTGCGCGTGTCCTGGCTGGGCAAGCACTCCCTCTTCCAGACGCCCCTCAGGCGCTTCTTCCTGTGGCTGGGCGGCATCCCCGTGAACCGCCAGGTGAGCCATGGCGTGGTGGACGCCTGCGTGAAGGCCTTCGAAGGCGTCCCCGCCCGCCTGCTGGCCCTGGCGCCCGAGGGCACCCGCAAGGGCGTGAGCCAGTGGCGATCCGGCTTCTACTGGATCGCGACGGCATCCGGCGTGCCCATCTGGCCCGTGGGCTTCGACTTCCGGGACCACGTGATCCGGCTGATGCCCGTGTTCCACCCCAGCGGGAACCTGGATGAGGACCTTCCCCTCATCCAGGCCCGGTTCAGCCAGGTGCATGGCCTGCGGGAGCGGCCCAGCGAGGCTTCTATTTGAGGGTGAACGCCACGGACGCGCCCTTGGGTTGACCGGTCCGGACCTGGAAGACCCGGGTGGGATCGGCCTTGGCCGTGTCCAGCAGCCAACCGAGCACCGCCTTGGCGCGGAGGTCCGCCAGCAGGGCCAGCTCCGCGGGATCCACCTTCTGGGCGGCCAGCAGGCGCTGCTCCATCTCCGCCGGAGGCGGGGGCGGCGCGGGCTTCTCGCCCTTGGCGGGCTTGGGCGAGGGGAAGGCGGCGTCGTAGGCGGCCTTGAGCCAGCGCTCCCGCTCAGTGGACGGCACGGGAGCCTCCTCCGCCTTGAGTCCCTGGGCCCGGGTGCGGCGAAGGAGGGCTTCCAGGGAGGTCTTGCGGAGGGCCCCGCCGTCGGCCCCGTCGTCCGCGGCCCCCTCAGCCTCCAGCCTAAGCTCCGGCCGCTCCTGCAGAGCCTTGGCCAGCCCCTGGAGCTTGGCCGTGGCCGCGGCGTCCAGGGCACTCGATCCCGGGGCGAAGGCCACGCTGCTGAGGTCGCCGGCGTCGCCGCCGAAGAGCTTGCCGATCAGGGTGAAGGGCGAGGTGGCGATCTTCCCCAGCAGGTTGAAGATGGCCTTCCACACGAGCTTGCCGTACTTCACATCGGGATCGTCGAGGTTGCCCTCGATGGGCAGGTCGAAGGCGATGACGCCCCGCCGGTCGCGGAGGATGGCCAGGCCCAGCTTCACGGGCAGGCCCGTGGCATCGGGGCTCGGCACCTTCTCGCCCAGGTAGAACTGGTCGAGCTTCACGGCGTTCTCGGACTTCAGGTTCCGACGGTCGATGCGCAGGCGGGCGTCCACGTCCAGCTTGCCCTTCTGCACGGTGTAGCCCAGGTATTTGCCCGTGTAGGGCGTGAAGTCCGTGAGGTCCGCCCCCTGGATCTTCAGGGCCACGTCCGTGTCCAGGTCGTGGCGCAGGGGCATGGCATGGCCCGTGATGGTGATGGGCGCTAGGCCCCCGGCGCGGCCCTTGAAGTCCACCTTGGACACGGCGTCCGGGCGGCCGGAGAGGCCCAGGTAGCTACCCTCCAGGTCGCTGAGCACCAGCGCCGCGTTGGGCTGCACGGAGCGGTCGATGAAGCTGAGGCGCCCGCCGGTGATGGCCAGCTTGGCGATGGCCAGGTCCGGCGCCGCGGCGGGCGTGGCGGGCACCACGGCGGCGGTGACCGCCGGGGGCTTGCCCTCCGGGGCCAGCCGCAAGGCCCGGGCCACGTTGGTGCTGCTGTCGGGCTGCATCACGAGCCGACCCTCGGGCTCGGTCCAGTCCACGGCCTGGATGGCCACGGACAGGGGCGCGGTGCGGATATCCGCGCCCGTCAGGCGCAGCGCCTTCCAGCGCACGAAGGGCTCATTCAGGGCCGCGTCCCGCGCCTCCAGGGCCTGCACCGAGGCCGCGCCCTGGTACCACACGCCATCGGTCTTGCGCCCCTCGAAGGCGAAGCGCACCCGCCCATCGGCGCCGAGCTTCCCCGAGGCAAGGCGCAGGTCCAGGGCCGTGTCCAGGTAGGGGTCCCAGGGCGCCAGCTCCAGGCCCTCGGCCTTCACCTTCAGGTCACCCGAGGGCTTGAGCGGGGCCACCCGGCCGTCCACATGGAGGGTCCCTGCGCCGAGCCTCAGGTCCAGGGACATGGGGCTGTCGGCCTTGGGATCCAGGCGCAGGTCCTTCCAGCCCAGAACCACGTCCGTGGCCTCCACCTTCACGGACCGCGCCGGCCCCAGGTCCTCCCAACCCACCCGGAAGCCCTTCAGGGCCAGGTCGCGGATCAGGAGCTGGAGCGGCTTCTCGTCCTTCTTCTTCTCCTTGGGCTTGGGTGGGGCCAGGAGGCGCACCACATTCAGGCTGCCGTCCTTGGCGGCCTGGACACGCAGCACGCCCTGCTCCGCCGCCACGGAGCCCAGCTCCACGGAGGGCGCCAGCAGGTCCGCCCGGCCATCCCGGATGGCCACCGACGGCAGCTCGATGGCGGGATCAGCCACGCCGCGCTCGGCGATCTTCAAGTCCTTCACGTCCAGTTCGATCCCGGACAGCTCCACCACATGGCGACCCTTGGACCACTCGAAGCGGTACTGGGCTTTCGCCGCGCCGATGCCGCTGCGGATCTCGCTGGAGACCTGCTCCTGCTCGTAGGGGCGGTACTTGGGCAGCGACAGGTTCTCCAGCAGCACCGCGCCCTTGGAGGCGAAGGGCTGGAGGCTGAGGTCACCCTTCCAGCTCAGGTGTTCCTTGGCCTCGGTCCAGGCCTCCAGGGCCACGCCGCTGCGGTGGCCGACCTCGGTGCGCAGGTTGTCCAGCCGGAAGGCGACGGGGCCCAGCACCGTGTGGAAGGGCGACGAGGCGGACCGGTCCGTGAACTCCAGGCGCCCCTCCTGCATCTGGAAGCGGCGCACGTCCAGGATCCACCGGGAGGGCGGAGCCTCCTGGGCGGGTTGCGCCGGCGCCTCCTCCTCGAGCAGGTCCTGGAAGTTGAGGTGTCCCTCGGAATCCAGCACCGTCCGGACCGTCAGGCCGTCCACCTCGATGATCGCGAAGCCCACGGTGCGCCGCAGGAGCCGCCAGACATACGGGTTCACATAGGCCCGCCGGAGGGTGATCCAGTCCCCGCCGCCCCGCTCGGCCACCCGCAGGCCCTCTACCGTCACGCCAAAGGTGAAGGGGTTGAAGCGGAGCTTGGCCACCGTGGTGGGGCGCTTGAGGGCCTGGGTGGCCGCCCGCTCGATGCGGGGCTTCGCCAGGGCCGGAATCAGGAAGAAGCCCGCCAGGACCCACAGCGCGTAGAGCCCCGCCAGCACGAAGATCAGCCGGCGCCACCGGCGGAAGAAGGCCTGGAGGGAGGCTGGGATGGGCATGGAAGAAGCATAGACCTTTCCGCCCGGTGTGATTCATGCCACAACCCCGTTCTCAAGATACGGCCGGGACGGCTATCCTCCTTCCGTCGCGGTGCCGCCAGGACTGCCACCCCCGAGCGTGTCGGCGCATCGCTGGACCGAGAGGCTTGTGTCATGGCGACACGACGCGTGGTGATCCTGGGAGCCGCCGGACGCGACTTCCACAACTTCAACACCGTGTACCGGGACAACCCCGCGTACCAGGTGGTGGCCTTCACCGCCACCCAGATCCCGGGCATCGAGGGCCGCCGCTATCCGGCCGTCCTCGCCGGGAAGCTCTACCCGGACGGCATCCCCATCCTCGACGAATCCGAGCTGGTGGACCTCATCCACCGCGAGAAGGTGGATGTGGCCGTCTTCTCCTATTCGGACGTCACCCACGCCACCGTGATGCACCTGGCCAGCCTCTGCATCGCCCACGGCTGCGACTTCGAGCTGCTGGGCGCGGACAAGACCATGATCCGCTCCACCAAGCCTGTCATCGGCATCACGGCTGTGCGCACGGGCGCCGGCAAGAGCCAGACCACCCGCTACATCAGCAACATCCTGAAGAAGCTCGGCAAGAAGGTCGTGGCGATCCGCCATCCCATGCCCTACGGCGACCTGGCCAAGCAGGCCTGCCAGCGCTTCGCGGACTACGGCGACCTGGACAAGCACGAGTGCACCATCGAGGAGCGCGAGGAGTACGAGCCCCACATCGACAATGGCTTCATCGTCTACGCCGGCGTGGACTACGAGCAGATCATCCGCAGCGCGGAGAAGGAGGCCGACGTCATCCTCTGGGACGGCGGCAATAACGATTTGCCCTTCTATAAGAGCGACCTGCACCTCTGCGTGGCCGATCCCCTGCGCTCCGGCCACGAGATGGCCTACCACCCCGGCGAGGCCAACTTCCGCATGGCCGACATCATCCTCATCAACAAGTGCGACAGCGCCAAGGAGGCCGACATCAAGGCCATCGAGGACAACGCCGCCCGGGTGAATCCCAAGGCCCGCGTCATCCGCGCCCACAGCCCCGTCACCTGCGACCGCCCGGAGCTCGTGAAGGGCAAGCGCGCCCTCGTCATCGAGGATGGGCCGACGCTGACCCACGGCTCCATGTCCTATGGCGCCGGCGTGGTGGCGGCCAAGGCCGTGGGCGCCCACGAGATCGTGGACCCCACCCCCTACGCCGTGGCCTCCATCGCCGCCACCTACCGAAAGTACCCCAACGCCCAGGGCATCCTGCCCGCCATGGGCTACGGCGACCAGCAGGTGAAGGATCTGGAAGCCACCATCGAGGCCACCCCCTGCGACGTGGTCCTCAGCGGCACCCCCATCGACCTCACCCGCGTCCTCAAGGTGACCAAGCCCATGACCCGTGTCCGCTACGACCTGGCGGAGATCCGCGAGGGGGTGCTGGAGGGGGAGGTGCGCAAGGCACTCGGCATGTAGGTTCCGCACGGCGGGAGGGGTCATCGAACCTCTCCCGCCTCAGGTAGGCTCGAAAGTCCGGGAGGTCCCATGACCCGCCTCTTCCAACCCCTCACCCTCCGCGGCCTCACGCTGCCGAACCGGATCGCGGTCTCGCCCATGTGCCAGTACCAGGCCACGGACGGGCTGGCCAACGACTGGCACCTGGTCCACCTGGGCGGCCTGGCCCAGGGGGGCGCGGGGCTGGTGATCACAGAGGCCACGGCGGTGGTGCCGGAGGGCCGCATCAGCCCGGACGATCTGGGCCTCTGGAATGACACCCAGGCCAAGGCCCTCGCCCGCATTGCGCACTTCATCGCCTCGCAGGGCGCGGTGCCGGGCATCCAGCTGGCCCACGCGGGGCGCAAGGCCTCGAACCCGGCCCCCTGGAAGGGCAGCGGCAGCCTGCCCGCCTCGGCGGGTGGCTGGACCCCCGTGGCCCCCAGCCCCCTGCCCTTCGATGCGGGCTGGACCGTGCCTGCAGCCCTGGATGAGCCTGGGATCCTGGCCCTCATCGAAGCCTTCATGGATGCGGCCCGCCGCGCCGTGGCCGCGGGCTTCCGGGTCATCGAGGTCCACGCCGCCCATGGGTACCTGCTGCACCAGTTCCTGTCCCCCCTGTCGAACCATCGCACCGACGCCTACGGCGGCTCCTTCGAGAACCGCACGCGGCTGGTCCGCGAGGTGGTGGGCGCCCTGCGCAACATCCTGCCCGAGGAGTTCCCCCTCTTCGCGCGGATATCGGCCACCGATTGGGTGGAGGGCGGCTGGACCCTCGACCAGTCCGTGGCCCTGGCCAAGGACCTGAAGGACCTCGGTGTGGACCTGGTGGACTGCTCCTCCGGCGGCCTGGTGCCCCGGGCCGAGATCCCCCTGGGCCCCGGCTACCAGGTGCCCTTCGCCGCCCGCATCCGCGCCGAGACCGGCCTCCCCACCGGCGCCGTGGGCCTCATCACCGACGCCGAGCAGGCGGAGCAGATCCTGGCCCAGGAATCCGCCGACCTCGTCCTCCTGGGCCGCGAGCTCCTGCGCGACCCCCGGTGGCCCCTGCACGCCGCCAAGGCCCTGGGCGCCGAAGTCGCCTGGCCCGCCTCCTACCTGCGGGCCGCGGGAAGCTCTGTGCCGATGCGGCAGCCGCTGGCCAGCCACTGACAGCTGACAGCTGATAGCTGATAGCTGATAGCTGATAGCTGAAACCTACATCGCCCGGAACAGCGTCAGCACCCGCACCTCGTCCGCACCGCCCTCCTTCAGGGCCTGGGCGCAGCGGAGGAGCGTGGTGCCGGTGGTCCACACGTCATCCACCAGCAGCACGATCCCGCCCGGCATCGCGCCCCGCCGCAACGCGACGGCCTTCCGGGGCAGGCGGCGGCGGGCGTTCTCGGTGCGCGTGGCCTGGCGGCCGCGGAACCACCCCTTGGCCAGCAGGGGTTCGTAGGGGCGACCGGCGCGATCCGCCACCACCCGCCCGGCCTCGGCGGCCAGGTCGAACCCCCGCCACAGGCGGCGCGGCAGGGCGCTGGGGGCCGAGGTCACCCGGTCCACCTCCTGCACCCAATCCGGCAGGGCCGCCAGGGCGAGGCGCCGGAGGAGGGCCTTCCGCCACCCCGTCTCGCCCCGCTTGATGCCCGGCAGCACGAGCGCCCCGAAGGGCGGACGCCCGCCGTGATAGTCCCACAGGGCCTCGCCCAGCTCCCAGGCCACCGCCTCCGGACAGGGGCCTTCGGCGTGCGGCAGGGCGCATTGCCGGCAGCGGCCCTCGGGGAGCGGCTGCAGGCCCTGCCAGCAGCGGGCGCAGAGGCCCGCCTCGGCCTCCGCGTCCACGGATCCCAGGCAACCCCGACACAGGAGCAGGGAACCCCGCGCCCGTGCGAGGCCGTCCAGGAAGGTCGTCGGAAGCATGGGGGGCATCTTACCGAGATCCATTCGGTGCTAGCATCGCCGGAAGCCCCCTGGCCCATTTTCCTGGAATTCCCTTCCGGGCCCCCCGTCCCGGATCGCATGGAGTTTTGTTCATGTCGACCGAATCCCGCCCCACCTCCCAGGTCTTCGCACGGAAGCCCCTGGCCCTGCTCCTCGAAGAAGCCAAGGGCGAGAACCGCCTGCGCCGGATCCTCGGCCCGGTGCAGCTCACGTCCCTGGGCGTCGGCGCCATCATCGGCGCCGGCATCTTCGTGGCCACGGGCGCGGCGGCCCACAACATCGCCGGTCCGTCGCTGATGCTCTCCTACGTCATCGCCGGCATCACCTGCATCTTCGCGGCCCTGTGCTATGCCGAGTTCGCCTCCATGGTGCCGGTGGCCGGATCAGCCTACACCTACGCCTACGCCACCCTGGGCGAGCTGTTCGCCTGGATCATCGGCTGGGACCTCATCCTCGAGTACGGCGTCTCCAGCGCCGCCGTGGCCACGGGCTGGTCGGCCTACTTCCAGAGCGCCATCAGCAAGATCGGCATCCACATCCCCAAGCTCCTGAGCGAGAGCCCCTGGAAATACGACCCGGCCACGGGCCACTTCGCCAGCACCGGCGCCGCCATGAACCTGCCGGCCCTGATCATCGTGGCCGTCGTGACGGCCGTGCTGGTGAAGGGCATCCACGAGAGTGCCAACTTCAACGCGGCCATGGTGGCCATCAAGGTGGCTGCCGTGCTCTTCGTCATCGGCGTGGGCGCCTTCTTCATCAACGCCGCCAACTGGCACCCCTTCGCCCCCTACGGCTGGACCGGCCTGAACATCTTCGGCCACCATGTGGCGGGCCAGACGGATCCGGCGGGCGCGCCCATCGGAACCCTGGCCGGCGCGGCCATCATCTTCTTCGCCTACATCGGCTTCGACTCCGTCTCCACCCACACGGAGGAGGCCAAGAACCCCCAGCGGGACGTGCCCATCGGCATCGTGGTGTCCCTGATCCTCTGCACGGTGCTCTACATCGCCGTGGTGGCCGTGCTCACGGGCATGGTGAAGTACAACCAGCTCGACATCAACGCGCCGGTCTCCATCGCCTTCAGCCAGAAGGGGCTGGGTTGGGCGGAGGGCATCATCGCCACCGCCGGCGTGGCGGGCATCACCTCCGTGCTGCTGGTGATGATGCTCAGCGGCCCCCGCGTGTTCCTCGCCATGGCCCGGGACGGCCTGCTGCCCAAGGCCACCTTCGGCGACGTGCATCCCAAGTTCCGCACGCCCTGGAAGTCCACCATCCTCATCGGCATCTTCGTGGGCACCCTGGCGGGCTTTCTGCCCATCGACGCCCTGCTGCACCTGGCGAACATCGGCACGCTGCTGGCCTTCGTCATCGTCTGCGCCGCCGTGCTCATCATGCGCAAGAAGCACCCCGAGGCCGAGCGGCCTTTCCGCTGCCCCTGGGTGCCCTTCGTGCCCGTCATGGGCGTGCTCACCTGCCTCCTGCTGATGTTCTCCCTGCCCACGGCCAACTGGTGGCGCCTCATCACCTGGCTGGCCCTCGGCTTCGTCATCTACTTCCTCTACGGGAAGAAGCACAGCGTCATGCGGAACCAGAAGGCCTGAGCCGCATACCAGGAAAGCACCACACACGCAGAGACCGCGGAGATGGCAGAGGAACGCAGAGGAAAACCGGCCAGGTCTGGCTTCTTTCTCGGCGAACCTCCGCTTCCTCCCCGACCTCTGCGTGTGATTTTCTTGATTCCACACGAGGCATTCCATGTCGATCTGGGCTGACCTGACCCCATCCAAGCGCTGCGACTGGATCGACCAGCTGCGGGGCTGGGCGGTGATCGTGATGATCGAGGTCCATGCGGTCAACGTCTGGCTGCACGCCGGCCTGCGGCCGGACTGGCTGAACTACCTGAACGGCCTGGTGGCGCCCAGCTTCACCCTGGCCGCCGGCTACAGCCTGGTGATCTCCACCTTCCGCACGGACGGAACGCTGCGCCCCTTCTGGCCGGACACGGCCCGGCGCCTGGGCTTCATCCTCCTCTGCGCCTATGCCCTGCACGCGCCGGGCATCACGGCCGCCGACTGGACCGTGCTCAACACCGCCCAGAAGGCCCGCGAACTCTTCAAGGTCGACGTGCTCCAGTGCATCGTGTTCTCGCTGCTCATCCTCCAGGGCCTCGCGCGGCTGGTGCGGAACCCGCGGGTCTTCACGGCCCTGGCCCTGGCCCTCGCCATCTTCGTGCCCCTGGTCTCGCCTTCCCTCTGGGCCACCGGCGTGGCCGACGGCCTGTGGCTGCCCATCCGCGGACTCTTCAACGGCAACCCCGACCGGGGCGTGCAGGCCCTGTTCCCGCTCTTCCCCTGGTTCGCCTTCCCGGCCTTCGGGGCCTTCCTGGGAGGACTCTACCGGCACTTCCGGGTGGTGCAGACGGACGGGAAGGCCCGCTGGAGCGAGGCCCGCTTCCTCACCGCGCTGGCCATTCTCGGCGCCCTCCTCCTGGCCTGGGGCGCCTCGGCCCAGCACGCCTGGCTCTGGGGCGGCACCTGGCTCCAGCACAACGGTGTCTGGATGCTCCACAGCAAGTCGGGGGCCTTCACCTATGCGGAACTGGGGACCATCTCCAACGCCACCCTGCCCAGCGTGGCCGCCCGCCTGGGCTGGATCCTGGTGGGCGGGACGCTGATGGGCGCCGTGGACCTCGTCCGCCCCCGCTGGAAGGGCCCCAACCCCATCGACGCCGCCAGCCGCGAATCGCTGCTCCTCTACATGCTGCACCTCAACCTGATCTTCAGCGTCCTGCTGGCCCCCGCGGTGGTGGCACTCACGGGCTGGGGCTGGGGGGATCTGGGCTGGGCGGGCACCCTGTCCATGACGGCCCTCATCATCGCCCTGAACCTGGCCGTGGGTGTCTGGTGGCAGAAGGTGCGGAAGGCGCCGGACCTCATGCGCCGCCTCCAGCACCGCGCCGTGGCCGTACTGGGTGTCTGGTTCGTGCTGGGCGGCTGGTGGACCTTCCGCCACTTCCTCCAGAGCCCCGAGTTGGCCAAGGAGCCCTACGGCTTCCTGAACGCCGCCCGGGCCCGGAAGGGCCTGCCGCCCACATCGGACGGCCTTTGCCGGGATCCCGAGGAATACTTCCGCGAGGCCGAGCGCCGGAGGCTCCACCTCAGCGACGAAGCCAAGGCCGACCTGGCCCGGCAGATCCTGGCCCGCAGCGCAAGCCGATAGCGGCCACGGAAACCCGTTAGAATCAATCCAATCATGGCTGAATCCGGCGGCAGCGCCCCCACATCCTGGCTCCTTCTGGCCGCCCTGGCGGTGCTCCTCTACCGGGGAACCACCATGGCGCTGCAATCGGCCTTCCACGCCCTGCCCTCCCTCCAGCGCCGCCGGCTCCTGGAGGAGGACACCATCCGCGACCCGCACCTGGCGGCGCTCCTGGAGCGGCCTCGGACCCTGGGCCTGGGTCTGGAGTTCTGGAACAAGGCCCTCTTCCTGATCCTGCTGGGCCTTCTCTGGCCCTTCCGGTTCATCCTCCCCGGCGGCGGCTGGACCCTGGGCCTCCTGGTGCTGGCCGGCCTCTGGGGCATGGATCTGGCTCTGCCCGCCCTCCTCACCTCCGCTGATCCGGGCCGCTGGCTGATCCGCCTCTTCCCCTTCTACGCGCCCATCCAGCCCCTCCTGGCCCCCCTGGTGGATCCCGTGGCCCGGTTCATCGAGCGGCGCTCCCAGGAGCGCGCGAAGGACGCCGATCCCGAGGACGCCACGGAGGAGGCCGTCACCGCGCTCCTCGAGGAAGGCGAGGCCGAAGGCATCCTGGAAGCCGGCGACCGGGAGCTCATCCGCAACGTCGTGACCTTCGGCGACACCCTCGTGCGGGAGGTGATGACGCCGCGCACGCGCATCGCCGCCGTCCCCCTGGAGGCCAGCATCCAGGAGGCCTGGCAGACCTTCACGCGGACCCGCCACTCGCGGCTGCCCGTCTATGAAGGCAGCATCGACCACATCCGTGGCGTGCTCCTGCTCAAGGACCTCATCCAGCTTCCGGATGGCGACCAGCCCCCCCTGGCCACACTCATCAAGCCCCCCCGCTTCGTGCCCGAAAGCAAGCCTGTGATGGACCTCCTGCGCGAGATGCAGCGCACCCGCACCCAGCTGGCCATCGTGGTGGACGAGTTCGGCGGCCTCTCGGGCCTGGCCACCATGGAGGACCTGCTGGAGGAAGTCTTCGGCGAGATCCAGGACGAGCACGAGGCCCCAGCCGGCCTGATGGTGCAGGCCCCCGGCGTCTACGTCGTCTCGGGCCAGGCCCATGTGGATGACGTAGCCCAGCGGCTGGGCCTCACCTGGGAGCGGGACGGCTTCGATACCCTGGCCGGCCTCGTCCTGGCCCGCCTGGGCCGCGTACCCCGCCCCCAGGAAGCCGTGGATGTCGAAGGCGCCCGCCTCACGGTGCTGAAGATGGACGGGACGCGGATCGTGCAGGTGCGGGTGGAACGGACTTAGGTCGCGTCGTGGCAGGCTCGCGGAGCTTCGCTCCGCGAGAATAGGAAAAAAGCCTAGGAACTGCGAAGCAGTTCCTTACTCCAGGATTCAGCCGTTAGGCTGAATCCTGGAGCCTGTCTGCATGATCCGTCGCATCCTCATCCTCCTGGCCATCCTCGGCCTGCCGGTCACCCTGCTGCTCGTTCGCCGCATGCAGCGGCGGGCCCTGGTGCCCCAGCCCCGGGGCATGGTGCTGGGGCTCTACGCCGGCGTGCCGGACTACGACTACCACGAGGAGCTGGACCGCATCGCGGCCACGGGCGCCACCTGCGTGAGCCTCCAGGCCATCTACCGCATGGACACGGGCCACAGCAACGAGATCCGGCGCCATCCCACCTCCAGCCCCACGGAAGAGAGCCTGCGCCGCACCTTCCACGAGGCGAAGGTCCGGGGCCTGCGCATGATGTTCTTCCCCACCATCAACCTGCGGGACGAGGCGGACAACGCCGACTGGTGGCGCGGCAACATCGAGCCCTCCGACTGGGACCTGTGGTGGAGGAACTACACGGACTTCAACGTGCGCCTGGCGGCCCTCGCCCAGGAGGGCGGCGTGGAGTGGTACAGCCTCGGCACCGAGATGGCCTCCACCCACGCCTTTCCCGAACGCTGGCGGGCCCTGGCCGCCGAGGTGCGCAAGGTCTTCAAGGGCAAGCTGGTCTACAGCGTGAACTTCGACAGCCATGACAGCTTCACCTTCGGCGACTGCCTGGATGTCATCGGCATCAACACCTACGACCCCATCGCCAAGTACGACGAGTACCCCACGCCGGAGCAGATCCGCGACGCCTGGTGGTGGATCGTCTACAAGGCCCGCACGCTCTCGGCCCGCTTCGCCGACGCGAAGGGCCCCAAGCCGGTGATGATCACCGAGGTGGGCTACCCCAGCGTGGCCCATGCCCACGTGGGCCCCTGGGACTTCCGCACGGACAAGCCCGTGGACCTGGCCCTCCAGAACGAGCTGCTCAAGGGCGCCTTTGGCGTGCTCCGGCACTGGAGCGACGGCGACGCGGTGTTCTACTACCTCTACGGGGAGAACCTCGCCCAGAAGCCCATCGGCGGCCCCCTGGACCGCACCTATGCCGTGTGGGGCAAGCCCGTCGAGGCCACCCTGCGGAAGTACTTCAAGGAGCCCATCTGGGAGGGCCACATCCCGCCCAAGGCCGAGAACCTCCACGAGGCCATGGTGCAGTCCCTCGTGAGCTGGCACCGCAAGGTGCGGGACTACGAGGACGCCGAGCTGCCCCCCTGGGTCCTGGACTGGGAGGCCCGGCACCCCGTGGACGCCGCCGAGGCCCTGGCCATCCTCGCCAAGGAGCCCACGCCGGCGCGTAAAATTCCCAAGGGAGAGGCCCGGTGACGGTATCCTGGAGGCAGGTGCCATGAACCCAGCCGCCCAATCCCGCCACCGTCCCGACCTCGACGCCCCCGGGCGCACCCTGCTCGTCGTGGAGGACGACCGGGCCACCCTCAGCCTCTACCGGGCGGGGCTGAAGGGCCTCCAGGGCTTCCGGATCCTCGCGGCCTCGAACGGCCAGGAGGCCCTGGAAGTGCTCCGCCAGGAGGCGGTCCACGTGCTGGTCACCGACCTCGACATGCCCGTCATGGACGGCTTCAACCTCATCACCAAGGTGGGCCGCCTCTACCCCCAGATCCCCGTCATCGTCATGACCGGCCTGGACGAGGGCCAGCACCTGAACACCCCCCTGGACCTGGGGGCCGTCCGCATCCTCTCCAAGCCGCTCCGCCTGGGGCACCTCATGGAGGTGATCCGCACCGCGGTCCAGGCCGAGCCCGTGGGCGTGATCCGGGGCCTCACCCTCAGCAGCATCCTCCAGCTCCTGGCCTGGGAGCAGAAGTCCTGCACCCTCACAGTCAGGTCCCAGGCCGGCATGGGGCTCCTCTACCTGAAGCGCGGCGAGGTGATCCACGCCGCCTACCGCGACCAGAGCGGCTTCCCCGCGGTCTACGAGATCCTCACCTGGGACCGCCCGGACATCGAGTTCGTGGAGACCTGCCGGGTGGAGCGGACCATCGACACCCCCCTCACCGAGCTTCTCCTGAACGTGGCCCTGATCAGCGATTCCCTGGGACCCGAGGGCGATCCGGACCCGTCTGCGGGCCGCCCCGGAATTTGACAGTTCGCGCCTCCCGGGGCGCAGGTATGGGACTTTCGTCAAAACCCGCGATGGGGGGTCTCCAAAGGGCACCCGCCGGGGAATAATGGCGCGTGTGCGGCCCCGAGGGGCCCCCTTCCCAGGCAGGTGTCCATGTCCCAGCTGAAGCCCTTCCGCGCCTACCGCCCCCGGCCCGAGCTCGCCGCCCAGGTGGCCGCCGTGCCCTACGACGTGGTGAACACCCAGGAGGCCGTTGAGCTGGCGAAGGGGAACCCGCACTCCTTCCTCCACGTGGGCCGCCCCGAGATCGACCTGCCCGCGGGCACGGACGTCCACTCGGACGAGGTCTACGCCAAGGGCGTGGCCAACCTCATGGCCATGATCGAGAAGGGCACCCTCATGCACGAGGGCCTGCCCAGCCTCTACGTCTACCAGCAGCGCATGGGCGACCATGTGCAGGCCGGCCTGGTGGGCCTCTGCTCCGTGCAGGAGTACGAGAACGGCACCATCAAGCGCCACGAGTTCACCCGCAAGGACAAGGAGGACGACCGCACCCGGCACGTCACCGAGCAGAACGCCAACGCCGAGCCCGTCTTCCTCACCTACAAGGCCGTCCCCTACATCGATCACATCGTCAATGACATCCGGAAGCTGCCGCCGGTCTACGACGTGGTCACGCCCGACGGCATCGGCCACACCGTGTGGGTCGTCACCGGCGAGCCTGTGATCTGCGAGCTGGTGAACCTCTTCAACGGCGTGCCCGCCCTCTACATCGCCGATGGCCACCACCGCACCGCCGCCGCCATCCGCTACGGCCAGGCCCGCCGCGCCGCCGCCGGATCCGCCGCCACGGGCGACGAGCCCTTCGAGAGCTTCATGGCCGTGGTCTTCCCCCACGACCAGCTCAAGATCATGGACTACAACCGCGTGGTGAAGGACCTCAACGGCCTCAGCCAGGAGGCCTTCCTGGCCAAGGTGCGCGAGACGTTCGACGTGGCCCCCGCCGCTCACCGCAGCCCCAAGGCCCCCACCACCTTCGGCATGTATCTGGGCGGCGCCTGGTACGAGCTGAAGGCCAAGCCCGGCACCTACCCCGCCAGCGATCCCGTCCGCGGCCTGGATGTCAGCATCCTCCAGGAGAACCTGCTGGGCCCCATCCTTGCCATCGACGATCCCCGCACCAACACCCGCATCGACTTCGTGGGCGGCATCCGCGGCATGGACGAGCTGGAACGCCGCGTGAAGGAAGGCTACGCCGTGGCCTTCTCCCTCTACCCCACCTCCCTCGACCAGCTCATGTCCGTGGCCGACGCTGGCGAGGTCATGCCGCCCAAGTCCACCTGGTTCGAACCCAAGCTGCGCTCCGGGCTGCTGGTCCGGATGTACGAAGGCTGAACGGAGATTCGCATGCACACCCTCATCGCCGACGCCTTTGACGCCAAGCTGCCGGAGCGCCTCGCCGCCTTCGGCACCGTCAGTTCCGACATGGCCACCCTCGGGCAGGCCAACGTCCTGCTCGTCCGTTCCAAGACCAAGGTGGACGCCGACCTCCTGGCCAAGGCCCCCGCGCTCAAGCTCGTCATCCGCGGCGGCGTGGGCATGGACAACGTGGACAAGAAGCTCTGCGCCGAGAAGGGCGTCAAGGCCATGAACACGCCCAGGGCCAGCAGCGTGGCCGTGGCGGAGATGGCCATGGCCTTCATGGTGGCCATCCCCGCGCGCCTCATCGAGGCCCACACCTCCATGAAGGATGGCAAGTTCCTCAAGAGCGAGCTGAAGCGCACCGAGCTCTTCAGGAAGACCCTGGGCCTCGTCGGCGCCGGCAACATCGCCACCGAGGTGGCCAAGCGCGCCCAGGCCTTCGGCATGGAGGTGATCGCCTACGATCCCTACCTCAAGGAGCACCCCATCGCGAAGCTGGTGAGCCTGGACGAGCTGGCCGCCAAGGCCGATGTCATCAGCCTGCACCTGCCCCTCACCGACGAGACCCGGGGGATGGTGAACGCTGCCTTCCTGGCCAAGGTGAAGGATGGCGTCATCCTCATCAACACCGGCCGCGGCAAGTGCATCGTGGATGCCGATCTGGCCGCCGCCCTGCACAGCGGCAAGGTCCGCGCCTACGGAACGGACGTGTGGCCCAGCGATCCGCCGCCGGCGGACTGCCCCCTGCTCCACGCCCCCAATGTCTTCATGGCCCCCCACCTCGGCGCCAGCTCCAAGGAGAACCTCGGCCGCATCGGCGACGAAGTCGTGGCCATCCTGACTGACTTCAAAGCCTGAAACCGCGAAACACGCGAAAAGGCGCTAAAAAGAGATCTTCCGGCTGTTCGCTTCACCTGTTTTTGACCTTTTCATTTCGCGTCATTTGGCGTTTTTCGCGGTTTCATTCATTCGGAGGTTTCGATGACCCATCGCGTGATCAACTTCTACGCCGGCCCCGCGGGGCTCCCCCTGCCCGCGCTGGAACGCGCGCAGGAAGAGCTGCTGGACTTCGCCGGCACCGGCATGTCCGTCATGGAGGTCAGCCACCGGTCGAAGGAGTACGACGCGGTGCACGAGGAGGCCATTGCCCTCACGAAGGAGCTGATGGGCCTGCCCAGCAACTACAAGGTGCTGCTGCTCCAGGGCGGCGCCCACCTCAGCTTCGGCATGATCCCCCTGAACCTGCTGCGCGGCGGCCGCAAGGCCGACTACATCAACACCGGCAATTGGGCGGAGAAGGCCACCAAGGAGGCCAAGCTCGTGGGCGGCGACAACGTCCGCGTGGCCGCCAGCACCAAGGAGCTGAAGTACAGCCGCCTGCCCTTCGCCGACGAGATCAAGGTCGGCCCCGACAGCGCCTTCGTTCACTTCACCTCCAACAACACCGTGGAGGGCACCCAGTGGCACGAGTTCCCCAAGGTCGGGAACGTGCCCTACATCTGCGACATGAGCAGCGACATCATGTGGCGCCCGTTCGACGTGAGCCCCTTCGGCCTCATCTACGGCGGCGCCCAGAAGAACCTCGGCCCCAGCGGCGTGACCCTCACCATCATCCGCGAGGATTTCCTCGAGATGTGCGAGGCCCAGGACCTGCCCAGCTACCTGCGCTACAAGATCCACGCCGAGAAGAACTCGCTCTACAACACCCCGCCCACCTTCGGCATCTACATCCTGCGCAACGTGCTGGCCTACAACAAGAGCATCGGCGGCCTGAAGGCCATCGAGGCCAGCAACAAGAAGAAGGCCGAGCTGCTCTACGGCTGCATCGACAAGCACAGCGGCTTCTACAAGGGCTTCGTCACCGAGAAGGCCCATCGCAGCGTCATGAACGTGGACTTCTTCCTGCCCACGCCCGAGCTGGACGACCAGTTCGTGAAGGAGGCCAAGAAGGCCGGCATGGTGGGCCTCAAGGGCTACCGCGACATCGGCGGCATCCGCGTCAGCACCTACAACGCCGTCACCGTCGACAACGTGAAGACCCTCGTGGACTTCATGGAGCAGTTCGTGAAGGTGAACGGGTAGTCAGCCGTTCTCATGGCATGAAAAGGGGCGCCGTTTCCGGCGCCCCTTTTCATGCCTAGGAGAAAGCGTGGTCAGGGCCTCGGGCTTTCCGGCGCGCCTAATCGTAGGCCCAGCACGATCTCCTCGATCTTCCGGTCCTTCTCCTCCCAGATCTCGTGCAGCCAGGCCTGCATGCGGGCGCGGAAAGCGGGATCGCCTTCGTAGTCGCCGCCCAGCAGATCCTTCGGAATCTCCAGCTCCCGCACCCGCACCACCACCTGCCTCACCTTGCCCGAGAGGAAGTCCCAGAAGCTGGGCACGCCCTCGGGGTAGACGATGGTGACGTCCAGCAGGGCGTCGAAGCGCTCGCCCATGGCGCTGAGGGCCGTGGCCAGGCCGCCGGTCTTGGGCTTGAGCAGGTGCCGGTAGGGCGAGCCCTGGGCCGCGTGCTTGGCCCGGTTGAACCGCGTGCCCTCCAGGAAGTTCATCACCGAGGTGGGGATCTGGCGGAACTTCTCACAGGCCTTCCGTGCCGTGGCCAGGTCCTTCGAGCGGCTGCCGCTGCGGCGGCGCATGAAGGGGAAGTCCAGGGCCCACCAGGCCAGGCCCATGACCGGCACGTAGAGCAGCTGGCGCTTGAGGAAGAACTTCAGGAAGGGCACCTTGCGGTGGAAGACCTTCTGCAGCACCAGGATGTCCACCCAGCTCTGGTGGTTGCTGCTCACCAGGTACCAGCCCTTGCGCCGCAGGCCCTCGTGGCCCTTCACATCCCAGCGAATGCGGTGCACCAGGGCCATCCACCACCCGTTCACGGCGATCCAGCCCTCGGCCATGCCGTTCAGCAGCCGGTCCGTGCCCCGGCGGACCGCCCCGAAAGGCAGGGCCAGCTTCACCAGGGCCACGGGGATCATGCCAGAGAAGATGGCCAGGACATTGGCCACCAGCATGGAGCCGGCCACGCTGCCCTTGAAGGTGGACCACAGACGCTTGAGCATTCCGAACTCCGACCTTCCAGTTTACCGGACCTCCCCACGATTCCAGGAAGCCCGGCGAGGCGTCAGCCCAAGGGCGGGACCCAGGCTTTTTTTCGCCACCGTTTTCAGTGATTTAGGTCATTGAAAGCGAGAAAAGAGGAACGCAGAGCGCGCAGAGATGCCCCTCAGCCCCAGCCCAGCTCCTCCAGCCGGTCCTCGCCGATGCCGAAGTGGTGCGCGATCTCGTGGATGACGGTGGTGACGATCTCCCGCCGCAGGTCGTCCTCGTCCCGGCAGTCCTCCAGGAGGGGTCCCCGGTAGATGGTGATGCGCGGCGGCAGGTCGCCGGACTGCGCCGGTCCCTCCGTCAGGGCCCGGCCCGAGTAGAGCCCGTAGAGCGTCTCGTCCTCCGGCACACCCAGGTCATCCAGCAGCGCATCCGGCGCCCAGTCCTCAAGGACCACCGCCACGCCCTCCAGGTAGGGCCGGAACTCCTCCGGGACGAGGGTCATCGCCTCGTCCACCAGCCTGCGGAACGCCCGGTCGGACATGTGCATGGGACGAGGCTACTCCTTCCGGAAAAGAGAGGTCAGCCACGGATGAACACAGATGAACACGGGTGAGGGGCCTGGGCCCATCCGTGTTCATCTGTGGCAAAAAATCACAACCCGTCCAGCGGGCTCGCCACGCCGCGGCCGCCGCGGTTGAGCACGTGGGTGTAGATCATCGTCGTGGCCACGTCCTTGTGCCCCAGCAGCTCCTGCACCGTCCGGATGTCGTGGCCCGCGGCCAGCAGGTGGGTCGCGAAGCTGTGGCGCAGTACGTGCGGCGTGACGGGCTTCACCAGCTCCGCGGCCCGGGCCGCCAGCCGCACGGCCTTCTGGACGCTCTCAGGGTGGAGGTGGTGGCGCCGGATGACGCCCGAGCGAGGATCCGCCGAGCGCTGGACCGACGGGAAGACCCACTGCCAGCCCCAGGCCCGCGCCGCATGCGGGCCCTTGACCCCCAGGGCGTCCGGCAGGGGGGCCTCCCCGAAGCCCTCTTCCAGGTCCCGGACGTGCAGCGCCCGCGCACGCTCCAGGTGCGCCTGGAGAGGCTCGGCCAAGCGGTCCGGCAGCACGGTCACCCGATCCTTGCCCCCCTTCCCGTCCCGCACCACGATCTCCCGCCGTTCGAACTCCACATCCTTCACCCGGAGGCGCAGTCCCTCCATCAGCCGCATGCCCGTGCCGTACAGCACCTGCGCCACCAGGGCCATCCCGCCCTCCATCTGGTCGAACAGGGCACGCACCTCCCCGGGCGTGAGCACCACGGGGAGCCGCGGCTGGCGTTTGGCCTGCACCACCTCGGACAGCCAGGGAAGATCCACCGCCAGCAGATCCCGATAGAGGAAGAGCAGGGCCGCCTTGGCCTGGTTCTGCGTCGAGGGGGACACCCGCCGATCCACCGCCAGATGGCTCAGGAAGGCCTGGACCTCCCCTGCCCCCATCTCCCTCGGGTGTCGCTTGCCATGGAAGAGGATGAAGCGCCGCGCCCAGTCCACATAGGCATCCTCTGTCCGGAGGCTGTAGTGCCGAATCCTCAGGCGCTCCCGCAGCTGGTCCAGGAGCCGCGGCGGCTGCCCCGCCACCCCCTCGATCCGCCCCGCACCCGTCTGCCTATTTCCCTCAAGCATGATCCCCACCCGATCGTTCCAGTCCGCCTATTGCGCTAACGATTGCGCTACCCTTGCCCAGTCTCTCCCCCAGAACCCCAAGTGTCATCCAAATCTATCGCTTTTTTTTCGCCAAACAACCCCCTCCACCCAGTTCGCCCATTCCCCCAAGCACGCCCCCTCCCGCCCAGCCCACCCCCAGGACTAGGCGAACTCCCAACCACTCACCCCCCGTCGTCCAATTTAAAGTTAGGCTCGCCCACAATGCTTGAATTCCACTGGGGAATAGAGGCATTCACCAGGTTCCCTGACCTGGTTGACCGGTTTGATCAAGTCGACAGCCCTTATTCACTTTGGTTTGTCCTCACCGAGGCTTTCAGCAAAGCCTACAAAACCCCACGAAACGAAGACTTGATTCAACGAATCTACGCCTTTGCCGACTGGTGCTGCTGTCAGCCTGAAGGTAAGTCGGCGAATGATGACCTTGGGACAATCGTTTGTTCTTGTTTCTACGAACACATCCCCGAATCACCCGAGGCGCTACAGGACATGCCTCGATGGTTTTCTAGGGCTGAGGTCCTTACCATGCGACCAATCTTTTCGTACATGGTCGGCGAAGCAGGGTTTCTCCGTATCCTAGAGGCATATCAGCACTCAAAGTCAGCACCAAAGGGCCACACTCGGTGAGCCTAACCCTCCGCTCAACTCGGACCCCGCCTGCATTGTCTTCCGCTCTCTCTCAACGTCCCGCTTTCTCGGCTCCGTTCAGCGCCTCGGTGCAGGCGGGGCCGGTTACCTTCATTCGTTAGGCGTCTGGTCTTAGACCATTAAGGAGCACACATGGATCAAGAGTGTATTGAGGATCGGATTCGGAACCGAGAAAGTTGGTTTAAAATTGGAATTATTTCTCTTCTGTCAATAGTGATAGCTTGGCGAATTTTAAGAGCATCCTTCAACATCAATCTGCCAGATTTTAAAATGACCGATCTTTTATCACTTATATTAGCCATATTCGCTATTTCATTGTCAGTCGCCTTCTATTTCAAGGCTACCGATACCAGTAATATTTTTTATGACAATACATATAAATTTACAACAAAAATATCAGAAATTCTTGGTCGTATTGAAGCGGGTTTTGGTGAAAGATTACGACATTTAGATGAAGGATATTCTGGGCTTAGAGATAGGGTCGAGAGTTTCTCACAAAATGACATAAAACACGCAACTCAGGACATTAAAGCTGAAGAAGAAGAGGTCAAAAAGAAAGAAAATGAACGTGATGCATTAATTCGTGACCTCGCCGAAAAGGCCGCTTTACAAGAAACAGAAAAGGAATTGATTATTAGCCAACTTCACGACAAAGATAGTGAACTAGTGCAAGCGAGGGCACAACTCGCATTTCTGCAGGAAAGACTCTCATCCAATGAATCAATCCGAAATGATGCCGAGATGGCGAATGCCCATGCTCTCCTTCCAGATGTACCTAGACGCGTAATCACCTACATGAAAACGCGTGTTATGAAAGTTCTTGAACATGAATTAACCGCTGGAGCTCCTTCAGTAATTATTCGAAATAAATTTAAGAAATCAATTCCCACATTTCATCAATCGTTTATCGCTGAAATGCGAGAATTCGGTTTGTTAGATTCCGAAAACAATCTTTCGTCAAAGGCCATTCAGACACTTCGCCATTTGGCACGCGCCTAACCCTCCGCTCAACTCGGACCCCGCCTGCATTGCCTTTCGCTCTCTCTCAACTTCCTGCTTCCTCGGCTCCGCTCGTCGCCTCGGCGCAGGCGGGTCCGGTTAGCTTCATTCGTTAGGCCTCCCATGAAACCTTCAGACTATTTGGGGTTCGCGTTTGCGGGGCTTTTCGGCCTTTGGTGGGTGCTGCTTCCAAACAGCGTGATCCGGTTCTACAGGTCGTTTCACGGGGATGAGCTTCGGGTCCCAAAACCACTCGTAATCCGTTTTATTGGCATTGCCTGGCTCATTCTTGTTCTAGTGATCCGCCTAACCCTTAGCTCAACTCGGACCCCGCCTGCATTGTCTTCCGCTCTCTCTCAATTTCTCGCTTCCTCGGCTCCGTTCAGCGCTTCGGTGCAGGCGGGTCCGGTTAGCTTCATTCGTTAGGCGCCTCAGGAGATTTTATGAATGAGCAGCCAGTTAAACCGGAGAAAATAACAAAGCCGATTCAGCTCCTTGGCGCTTGGCTTGCTGGCTTATTAGCAATCGATAGTTGTTTTCTATTTGCTGCTGTCAGCCTACCAATCGATTCCTGGCATTCCGGTGCCTTAGTAATAGCGGCCATCGCAAATGTCCCATTATTCCTAGTTGCGGTGTTTTTGCTTCAGACCCGCTTTCGACCAGAGCTACAGGAAGACTCTTACTACGCAACTTATCTCAACAGTAAAACGAACCAGATGATGAAACTCCCAAAAACAGATTTATCAGTCGCAGAATTAAGACAACATCTGGCCTCATTGGAAAGTAAAGGCACCCTTCAACTAAAACGCATCGATGGTTCCAACCTTCCTATCAACATGCTCCGAATAGGCATTAATTTGCACCTTCCAGATAAGGCTGAAATCCAATCCCGTCTTGCTGAACTCGGAGTAGTCGGTGTTTCAATTTTTGGTTCCGATGACCCCCCTCCAGGGCGAAATGTCGCAATAGCGCAGCGTCTTGATCCCGTGCTAGTTCAGAGAATCGCCGAACTATCAAAAGATCTTGGATTCAATACCTACAATGTTATTGGTCCCGAAGAGGATATTGATGAAGACATTCTCTTCGGCTCATATGGAACTCCCGAATTTGAGATCATTCGCGGCGGTGCCTAACCTTCCGCTCAACTCGGACCCCGCCTGCATTGCCTTTCGCTCTCTCTCAACCCCCTGCTTCCTCGGCTCCGCTCAGCGCCTCGGTGCAGGCGTGGCCGGTTAGCTTCATTCGTTAGGCGCCCATGAAACGTCTGTTCTTCAGCCTCGCTGCCCTTACTTGTTTGGCAGGCTTCTGTGGAGAACCGGAAGCTACAACTATCAAGGGAAAGGCCGTCGCCATTCATTGGTTCCAGGTCCCTATGAATGGAGTTTGTTCCACCGATATTTTGCTTCAGGCATCATTGGAGCCTAATTCAGATCCGGAATTCGTTCGCGTATCTGTTTCGATCCCTGAGGGTGAGTTCGGCCGTTGGCTGGCTGCTCTTCCTGGAATGTCCCAATTCTCGATCGTTCGGGATCCATCAAGCGATTCCGTTCTCAAAGAATCGGTTCCAATCATCGAAGAAGGTCCTGGTGCAACGCCCAAACGCCCAGGCACCGCTCCGTTGTGGCGCCTCCGTTCAGCGCCTCGGTGCAGGCGGGGCCGGTTAGCTTCATTCGTTAGGGCTCCCTCCAGTGCGTACCCACATTGAGTTCAAGTCGCCGGACTTCCCCGCATACCCGGGCGAGGAAGAGGACATCAATCCTGGTCGGTATGGCAAGCGCCTAGCCGAGTTTCTCCACTCTTCTTTGGCCAATGAAGGTTTTGCCGTTGGTGAAATCTACTCCGAAGACTGGGGTTGGGCGATTCCTATCCATAATGATGCGTTTCCTCTGTGGATCGGTTGTGGCAACTACGAGGAGTTTGAAAATGGGTTTCTTTGCTTCATCGAGCCTTCGAAACCGTTCGTGCGGAGACTCTTTCGAAAGATAGATACCACCGCAGCAGTCGAAAAACTTGCGGCGGCGCTTGAACGGGTTCTCGCCAAGTCCCAAGGCATCACCGAACTTCGTTGGTGGCCCGAGAATCAGGGTTGATCGCCCTAACCCTCAGCTCAACTCGGACCCCGCCTGCATTGCCTTCCGCTCTTTCTCTTCGTCTCGCTACCTCGGCTCCGCTCAGCGCCTCGGTGCAGGCGGGTCCGGTTAGCTCCTTCCGTTAGGCTGCGCGGCGTGTTCAACCTCACCAAAAGGAAAGGTCCGACATGAAGACGACGGCTTTTCTCCTGACGATGCTTCTGCCAGCTGCCTTAGTCGCGCAGCATCAACCCGCGACGGGTTACGCCCCGGTGAACGGACTCAAGATGTACTACGTGATCCACGGGAGCGGCGATCCGGTGGTCCTGCTCCACGGCGCGTTCATGACGATCACCAACAACTGGCCCGGGTGGATCGACGAGCTCTCCAAAACCCGGAAAGTGATCGCCGTTGAGATGCAAGGCCATGGGCGCACGGCGGACATCCCACGCGACATCACCTCCGAGAACCTCGCCGACGATGTGGCGGCGCTGCTCGATTACCTGAAAATCCCACGCGCGGACCTCCTCGGGTACAGCATGGGCGGCGGCGTGGCCATGCAGTGTGCGATTCGCCATCCGGACAAAGTGCGAAAGGTTGTCGTCATTTCGTCGATGCTCCGCCGGGACGGCGCGGTCAAGGAAGGGCAGGACGCCCTCGCGACACTCACAGCGGATGTCTTTAAAGGCTCGCCCATTGAAGTCGAGTACAAGAGGCTGAACCCGAATCCGGACGATTTCCCGAAGTTCGTCAAGCGGGTCCTCGCCATGGATTCGAAAGGGCGCGACATTGGCGACAATCAGCTGAAGGCCACCACAGCGCCGATGTTCTTCATCCACGGCGACTCGGATGGTGTACGGCTCGAGCACGTCGCAGAAATGTTTCGCATGAAAGGCGGCGGGATCCACGGCGACATCAAGCCGCTCCCCGCCTCACGATTGGCCATCTTGCCCGCCACGACGCACGTGACGCTGATGCAGCGCATGTCCGTCATCGTCCCGATGGTGAATGACTTTCTCGACGCCAAGCAACCAAAGCCATAAGAGAAGTCCCGTACCTCAAACCACTTGGTCCAGATATCCACCTAGATTCCATCTCGCAGCCTAACCCTCAGCTCAACTCGGACCCCGCCTGCATTGCCTTCCGCTCTCTCTCAGCATCCCGCATCCTCGGCTCCGTCTAACGCCTCGGTGCAGGCGGGGCCGCTTAGCTTCATTCGCTAGGTGCCCCTCGCACCCTCATGGATCACACACACCCTATGCCGATCAAGAACTTCGCCAGACCCTCGCGTCGGCGGCTTGTGATCGTTTCCGGCGCGCCGGGCGCCGGCAAGACAACCCTCGCCGTGCCGCTGGCGGCGGCCTTGGGCTTGCCGCTCTTCTCGAAGGACTTCATCAAGGAGACGCTTGTTGATGTGCTCGAAGGCCCAAGCGATGATCTCGCCTTCTCCCGACAAATGGGTGGGGCGGCGATGGAATTGCTCTGGAAGCTCGCCGAGTTCGCGCCTGCCGCGGTGCTCGAGGCCAACTTCCGGCCGCACAGTTCCTATGAGAGGAATCGGCTCCGTGCCCTCACGGCAGAGGTCGTCGAGGTGTTCTGCGACTGCGGGGCGGTGGAGACCGCGCGGCGATTCGCCATTCGCGCGGCCGGCGCGCACGCGGCGCACCCGCTTCGCGAATTGTCAGAGGACCTGCTCATGGAATACGACTGCCCGGTCGGACATGGCGTGGTTATCCGCGTCGACACCTCGGGGCCGGTGGACGTCGCATCGCTGGCCAGGCAGGTGAATGAAGCCTTCGCATCAGCCGAGGGCACTCGCTCCAACGACGCCATCTGACCCTCAGCTCAACTCGGACCCGCCTGCATGGCCTTCCGCTCCCTCCCGACGTCCCGCTTCCCCGGCTCCGTTCAGCGCCTCGGCGCAATCGGGGGCGGGCCAGCTTTTTTCCTTGGGCCACCCGATGACCGACCCGTATCAACTCGACCCTGAGGGGATGAAACGCAAGAGCACCATGGTTCAAGAGGAGAAACTCGTCACCCTGAGGGACGATTCAACTCAGCCTCCACCAACGATCGGCACTCCCTCTTGGATGAGCATTCTCGGCGGTCCGGCACTGGGCCAACCAAGCAGCCGCTATACGACCTTCCAGCACGGTCAGGGCTCGTTTCTCTTCTCCGCTCGTTTCTGGCTTGTTGTTGGATTTGCCGGTTTCGTGCTCTACATCATCAAAACCACTCTGTTCCGATGATCGGCCGCGCCTTGCGCTCGACTCGGATCCAATCGTCAGGCCCATCAGCCCCAGGCAATGTCGAATTGACGCCTCCTCGTTCGACTACCTAGGCGAGGCGGGGAGCTAGCCGGGCAAGATCACCCGGAGGCGTCCATCCGCTAACCGGAGAGTCTGATGGGAAACTTCACTCGAATCACGAACAAGCGCATTGCCACAGTTCTCTTGCCTCTGGCCGCAGCGGCCTCCTTCCTCACCTTGGGCACCATCACGCAAGCGGCAGCGCAACACTCGGAGCAACCTGGAAAGAATCAGAACAAACAAACCGTCCGCAAAGGTTTCGCTCCCGTCAACGGCCTGCAAATCTATTTCGAGATCCACGGCGTCCCGAACCCCACGCGACCACCGCTCGTGCTTCTGCATGGCGGAGGCGACACCATCCAGACATCGTTTGGCCAGATTCTGCCTGCTCTGGCGGGCGAGCGACAGATCATCGCCTTCGAGCAGCAGGGCTATGGACACACGGCGGACACCGCCGGCCGGCCGTTCAGCTTCGAGCAGTCCGCGGACGACACGGCGGCATTGCTGGAGTACCTGCACATCGAGAAAGCGGACCTGTTCGGATACAGCAACGGCGGCACCATCGCGCTGCAGGTGGCGATCAGGCATCCGAGAGCCGTACGCAAGCTGGTGGTGGCATCGGCCCTCGTCAAACGCGATGGGGCCTACCCATGGCTCTGGGATGCGATGTCCAATGCCACATTAGAGAACATGCCGCAAGACCTGCAGAGGGATTACCTCAAGGTCGCGCCTCAGCCCGAGAACCTGCGGATGATGCATGACAAGGCTGTTCAACGCATGCGCGATTTCAAGGACATCCCGGCCGATGCCATCCGCAGCATCATCGCGCCGACGCTCGTGGTGGTCGGCGATGCTGACGTCATCCGCCCGGAACATGCCGTGGAGACGTTTCGGCTCCTTCCGCACGCACAACTGGCCGTGCTCCCTGGCACCGATCACATGCAAGTGACGTCGCGCACCAGGTGGCTGGCGTCCATGATCGGCGGGTTTCTCGACGCGCCGACAGCCAAGTGAGCGCCGCCGGCCCATCCTCCTTCCTTTGCCCGCGCTCGGATGCACCCAACCACTTATTCGAGCCGAACTCGCCACGCGGCCTGCCGAGGTCGTACCAATGACGCTCGTTGGCTCCACACGCGGCTCACCGGACACAGCAACCAGCGTCCATAAACACCCGTACTGTGATGGCGTTGCCATCAGCTCGGTCCAGGCGACTGCCCAACCCGCAGCTCAACTCGGCCTCGCCCGCATGGCCTTCCGCCCTTTCTCAACGTCCCGCTTCCTTGGCTCTGCGCCTCCGCTCACCGTCCCGGTGCGGGGCGGAGCCGGTTGGCTTTCACCGCTGACCGCCCATCATGTTCCGTTTCAACTTTCACAAAGGAGGAAGGAATGGTGGATGCCAAGCGTCGATTTCCATGGAACGGAATGTTCTTGTTCTTGCTTGGCCTTCTCACCGGGTTTGTGGATCAGAAGTTCACCAACCCGCGCATGGGGCTTGCTGCGCACCTGGAAGGGGTGATGAATGGAACCTTCCTCGTCGTCCTGGGTGCGATCTGGCATGAGGTCAGGCTTTCCCCTGGGCTCGCAGCCGCGGCGTACTGGGCCGCGCTGTATGGCACCTATGCCAATTGGGCAGTCACCACCCTGGCAGCGATCTTCGGCACGGCGGCCATGACCCCCATCGCGGCCATGGGCCACCGCAGCGGGCTCTGGCAAGAGGCCTTGTCACGCTGGGCTTCGGAAGCGTGGCGCTGGCCATCGTCACCTGCTCGGTTCTTGTCCTGTGGGGCCTTCGAAGAAACGCCCAGCCCCAGGCTTAGTTCCAGCATCTGCCCTCTCGTGCAGCTCGGGCCCCCGGCGGCCCTGACGAAGACTCCAGCGACGGGTTCCGCCTCGGCGGCTAACAGGCACTCTGCACGGACGAGGCCGCTCGCCAAGCCGTGATGGCGCTTTTCGCGCAGCCGTTCGAGCTGCCGCCGGGGCGACGAACCTGCGACATACGGGCGGCGTATTGGCCGCGCCTTCGAGCCAGCTCACCCAGGCACCTTCGAGGATGTTGAGTAGGATAAGGCAGCGGCACGCCTGCCTCTCGCTCTATCCGGACCTCTCCGACCTTGTCTTCCGCGCGCTCCCAGCCCCTCGCCTCCTCGGCTCCGCTTGTCGCTTCGGCGCAGGCGGGCCCGAGTGGTGCCAATGGTTAGGCCACCCATGCTTCCCGGATCCTTCGCCATGATCGGTGCCATCATCGGCTCGCTCGGCGGCTTCTATTACTTGTACGAAACCATCGTCGGCAGAACCCAGCCCAACCGCATCACGTGGCTGCTTTGGGGAATCTTCCCGATGATCATTTTTGTGGCGCAAAGGGCGCAGGGCGTGAAGGGGTTGTCGTGGGCGTCGTTTGCCGCCGGGTTCACGCCCCTGCTGATCGTTGCTGCCTCTTTCTTCAACAAGAAGGCCTATTGGAAAACCGAACCGCGCGACTACTACCTGATGGCGGCGGCCATCATCGGCATCGCCCTCTGGGCCATGACCGACAAGCCGAACCTGGCCATCCTGTTCTCGCTGTTGGCCGACATGCTGGCGGGCATACCGACCCTCATCAAGTCGTATCGCCATCCCCATTCTGAGAGTTGGGTCGCCTACGCAGTCAGCGCGTTCGGCTTCGGAATCAGCTTCCTGTCGATCCAGACCCACACCTTTGAAAATACGACCTTTGTCGCGTATCTGTTCATCCTCAACGGCACCTGTGCGGTGCTGGCCTCACGAAGCCGCACACATGAACGGGCCGCCAGCTCCTTTCGTTGAGCTCGGCGCCAATCCGACCCCCCGCTCCCTTCTTTCGGCAGGCAGCCCATGAGCCACCGGATCCGATCGGCCAACCTGTCCGATGCCGCTGACATCGCGCGCCTCTCCGACGCGCTCGGATACCCCGCGGGGCGGGAGGAGATCGCCCGGCGGTTGACCTTGCTGCTGCCCAATCCGTCTCATCTGGTGCTCGTGGCAGAACCGCCCGAAGGCCGCGGCCTCCTCGGCTGGCTTGCCGCGGAGCGGCGCGTCACCCTTGAATCTGGAACCAAGTTCGAGATCGTGGGCCTGGTCGTGGACGGGACGGCCCGGCGGTCCGGGATCGGCAAGGCGCTGGTCGAAGCCGCGGAACAGTGGGTCCTGGACCAGTCGGGAACGGGCCTCGGTGTCAGGTCGAATGTCCTGCGTCCCGAGTCTCATGGGTTTTACGAGTCGCTCGGCTACCTCCGCAAGAAGAGCCAGCACGTCTACCACAAGAGCCTGCGGGCCTGACCCTGGCCAACCAGGGCCCGGCACAGCCTTCCGCATCCGTTCCCGCCTGGGCAGAATGAAGCAGCGATCCGCATATCCGTGGCTGCCCTTTTCCACTCCCGGGGCTCCTGCGCGTCTTTTCTTCCGCCCTACATGGAGCCGTCATGAGCCTGGAAACCAAGTGCGCCTGCGTGATGCTGCTGGCCCTGCCCTTGATGGGGCAGGTGGCCGCCCGGCAGGGAACTGTGGCTGATGTGCGGCAGAGCGAGTTCTCGTCCCCGATGGTGCTCGAGCTGCCGATGGACAGGCTCCATGTCGCGGAACCCGGGGACATGTACTCGTTCACGGACCAGGGGACATTCGTCTGCGACGACGTGTCCCTTCCCCTGGTCGTGGTGAGGAAAACCGTGAATGACAAGGCCAAGCGGGTGGAGCTGAGGATCCAGTCCACGGCCTACGTGCGCCCCTCCTTCGACCGGAAGGTGGTCCTCCGCTATTCGGTCCTCCGCTCCGGCCAGGCCCTGGCGGCCTTCACGGAGCAGGAGATCTCGGCCAAGGAGAAGAAATACAGGTCCGACAGCTCCACCCTGGTGATGTCCAAGGACGAGTTCGACAGCCTCTTCCAGGGTGGAAGCCACGGGGTGCTCAAGATCGTCATGGTCGTCACGCCGGACCGATGACACGGCCTTAGCGGGCCCCGGCTGGCCTGGGCGGGCCCAGCCACGCCCCGACGGCCACGAGACATGACCGCGGGAGGCGCCAGGGAATTCGAGCCCCCTATCGCCGCCTTTCCTCGGCCTCGGCGTCCTCTTCCTCTTCATCCTCCTCGATGGCCGCCAGGGACACGGGGTTGCCCCGAAGATCCAGGGGCGAACCATCGTCCGGGATGAAGATCTCGTGGTCCGCGTCCCAGCGCCCGCGCAGCTCATCGCCATCCGTGAAGAACCTGGCCTCCCCGGCCTCGGGAAACACGGCGACCCACCTTGCCTGGGTGCCGTGCCGCTCGTAGGCGACGAGGACCCACCAGGCCTCGCCGCGGGCCTCGGTGGTCTCGAGGGTTTCCGTGAGCGTATACGGCGGCGGGAAGGCCTGGCCGCGCATCTCGTCCAGATCCCTGATCACCCTGGTGCGCAGCATGACCACCCTCCTCGGTCTGTCCCGTGACGGAGAAGAAGGACGATCATACTCCGGACGCAAAGAGCCAGATGCCGAGGTTTCCGACCTGCGCGAACCGCGAACGGGCCTATCTTCATCAGTCATGACGCCCATCCTGCAGGGGAGACTCAGACGATGACGCAGGAGCCAGGCTCCGATCCCTGGGAACGAGGCGACGCCTACGAACGGTACGTGGGGCGATGGAGCCGCCGGGTGGCCCCGCTGTTTCTCGCCTGGATGGACCTCCCCCCAGGCCGCAGGTGGCTGGATGTGGGCTGCGGAACCGGGGCCCTGTGCTCGGCGATCCTCGACTGCTGCTCGCCCGCCTCTGTCGCAGGCGTCGAACCCTCGGAGGGCTTCTTGGAGGCGGCGAGGGGGCGCCTCGCAGGCCGAGCCACCCTCCACCACGGCTCGGCCGGGGCCATCCCCCTTGGCGACGCTTCGGTGGACGTGGTGGTTTCCGGGCTCGTCCTGAATTTCGTGCCGGACTCGACGGCCGCCCTCGGCGAGATGGCGCGGGTGGCAGGTCCCGGGGGCACCCTCGGCGGCTACGTGTGGGACTACGCCGGGAAGATGGAATTCCTGCGACGCTTCTGGGATGTGGCGGTCGAGCTGGATCCAGGCGCCGCCGCACTGGACGAGGGGACACGGTTTCCGCTGTGTCGTCCGGAGGCCCTGGAACGCCTCTTCGCCACGGCCGGGCTGGAGGACATCGCCGTGAGCCCGCTCGACATCATCACGCCCTTCACGAGCTTCGACGATTGCTGGCAGCCCTTCCTGGGGGGCCAAGGGCCGGCTCCGGCCTATGTCCTCTCGTTGGAGCCCCCTGCACGGGAGCGCCTGCGCCAGGGCCTGCGGGCGCGCCTCCCCCTGGACGCACACGGCGCCATCGCGCTGCCGGCCCGGGCCTGGGCCGTCCGGGCCACCGTGGCCGACCGGGCGGCCCCCGAGGCGGGATCCGGTTGACGTCGGCCCGCGGCCGGCCAGGAAGAGCTCGCGGCATTCATGACCGCCGAATTCCCGCTTCCGCCCCGCCTGGAGAGGAGGGTTGGAAGGTGGCGGGCCCGTCCCCGGAACCTGATCCTGGACCTGGCGCCGGAATCATGCGGAGGTGCCCATGAAACCTGCTTCCTTCCTCGCCACGGCCTTTCTCGGGATCGTCGCCCTGGCCCACCTGGTGCGGGTGATTCTCGGACTGGAGGTCCAGATCGGCCGGGCCCTCATCCCTTCCTGGATGAGCCTGGCGGCGTTCCTGTTCTGCGGAGCCCTGGCGACCATGCTCTACCGGGAGAGCCGCGCGGATTGACCGCAGATGGATCGCAGATGGATCGCAGATCGACCACGGACGGCATCCATCACGAAGCCATGCCATGGGGGCTGCCGGCGCCCTGACCCTCCGCCCGCCGACCTCCAACCAAGGCAAACGCCAACGGTTTGCCGAGCGACCGGCCCTGGCGCCCTGGAAGAACCGGGCTATCTTCATTCCCATAGCGTTCATAAAGATGCAGTCTCTATCTCATATCGCGGATCCGGCCTGATCGCCGCCGAGTCCCTCCAGGGAGCCCCCATGGCCGAGCTGAGTCCAGACCAGGTGGCCGGGAACTGGGGCGCCATCGCTCCGGACTATGAGCGGGCCTTCGAGGGCCTGAGCGGCCAGTTCGCGGCGCATGCGCTGCGGCTGCTGGGCCTGCGGCGGGGCGAACGCGTGCTCGACGTGGCCGCGGGCACGGGGATCTTCGGGCTGATGGCCGCGCGGGCCGGGGCGAAGGTCCTCGCGACGGACTTCGCGCCAGGCATGGTGGACCGGCTCCGCGAACGCATCGCCGAGGAACAGCTCTCGAGCATCTCCGCCGAGGTGATGGACGGGCAGGCCCTGGACGTTCCCGACGGAGCTTTTGACGCCGGCGCCTCGGTGCTGGGCCTGATCTTCTTCCCGGACATCGACCGGGGCCTGGCCGAGCTCCGGCGCGCCCTGCGAGGAGGTGGACGCGCCGCGATCGTCTGCTGGCGCGACCCCGCCAACCTGCAGCTGATGACGCTGGTGCGGCAGGCGGTCCAGAAGGTGGTCCCCGGGCTCCAGCCTCCCGCCGCGCCGCCCGTGTGGGCGAGGCTCAGCGGCGCCGAGACGCTGAAGGCCCGCATGGAAGGGGCTGGTTTCCGCGCGGTGGAGGTCGTGACCTCCACGGCTGTGCAGGAGATCGACGAGCCGGAGGCCTACTGGTCGGGCTTCACGCGATCGGCGCCGCCCCTGGCCCACCTGTTCAGCCAGCTCGGACCCGAGGCCACCGAAGCCGTGGGGCGCGAGTACATCGAAGCCCTCCGCGCCCAGTCCCGCCGCGGGATGCCGGTCATGAGGGCGGAGGCCTGCATCGGCCTCGGCCGGGCCTGACATGGACGCGGACCGCGCCGGTCCCGGGGTCCGCCTGCCACCGCCCCTCGTGTTCCTCGCGGGGCTGGGCCTCGGCTTCCTGCTCCAGCGCCGCTTCCCGCTGCCCTTCGCCGCGCCAGGGAACCTCCTTCCGCGGCTGCTGGGCACCGTGTTCGTCCTCGGCTCGGGAGCCCTGGCGTTCTGGGGCTTTCTCACCTTCCGCCGGGCCCGCACCACGGTGCGGCCCGACCGCCCCGCCTCAGCGCTCCTCACCGCGGGGCCCTTCCACTTCACCCGGAACCCCCTGTACCTCAGCCTCTCGCTGCTCCACGCCGGCGTGGCCCTGCTGGCGGACGCCCTCTGGCCCGCGCTCATGCTGCTGCCCGTCCTGCTCGTCATCCACTTCCACGTCATCGCCCGGGAGGAGCGTCACCTGGCGGCCCGCTTCGGGACGGAGTACGAGGCCTACCTCCGGACCGTCCGACGCTGGTTCTAACTATGCTGGGGACATGACCGATTCGTTCCTCGAGCGCCTCCCCACCCTGGCCGACGCCGAGCTGCGCCGCTACCTGGAGCATCCCCATGGCTACAAGACCGAGGCTGTGGAGGCGGCCCTGGCGGAGCTGCGGCGGCGGGGGGCGGCGATTCCCGAGGCCGACCTGGCGCGGATGCGGGAGGCGCTCCGGTCCCGGGAGACGCGACACGCGGCCCAGGCCGGCCGCCTGCTGGGGACGGACCCGCACGTCCGGAAGCAGCGCGTCCGCCGCGTCACCGCGGGCATCCTGACGGCGGGCCTCGGCGGCGCGGCCCTGATCTACCTGCGGGCCGCGCCCCGGATGGCCAACCCCCTGGGCTACGAGCCCGAGGACACCAAGAAATACCTGCGGGAGCTGGAGGTCTACGGGGGGAAGCTGAACGTCCTGGTCACGGAGTTCCGGCGCTGGTTCGAGGGGCTCTGGCAGGGCCGGTCCCTGGCCGCCACGGTGGCCGTCCTGACGCTTCTCCTCGCCCTGGGTTTCTGGTTCGTGGCCACCCGATTGGCCCCGGACGGGGAGGGCCGCTGACATGGCGCCGAAGCCCCTGGCCCGGGCCCCGAAGCCACCGGCCCGAGCCGTGCGTCCCGCCAAGCCGGGCCTGCACCCCCGCAACCGCCACAGCGGCGGCTACGACTTCCCGCGCCTGGTCGCCGCCAGTCCCGAGCTGGGGCCCTTCGTGCGGCGCGCCCCCCACGGCGGGCCCACCATCGACTTCGCGGATCCCGCGGCGGTGAAGGCCCTGAACCGGGCCCTCCTGCTGGAGGCCTACGGCGTCCGCGGCTGGGACCTGCCACCCGGTGCCCTCTGCCCGCCCATCCCCGGCCGCGCGGACTTCCTGCACCACCTGGCGGACCTGCTGGCGGAGGGCGGGGCCATCCCGCGGGGCCCCGCGGTGCGTGCGCTCGACATCGGCACCGGCGCCAGCCTCATCTACCCGTTGCTGGGCCACCGGGAGTACGGCTGGTCCTTCGTGGGTTCCGACATCGACGGGACGGCCCTGGCCTCCGCCGCCCGCATCCTGGCCGCCAATCCTGGCCTGGAGGCGGCCATCGCCCTGCGCCGCCAGCCCGATCCCAAGGCCGTCTTCCGGAACGTCGTGGAGCCGGACGAGCGCTTTGACCTGACCCTCTGCAACCCGCCCTTCCATGCCTCGGCGCGGGAGGCCCGGGAGGCCGCCCAGGCAAAGTGGCGGAAGCTGGGGCGGGGATCCGCCGGGACGGCCCGGAACTTCGGCGGCCAAGGCGCGGAACTCTGGTGCGAGGGCGGCGAGGCGGGTTTCATCCGGCGCATGGCGGAGGAGAGCGCCCGAATCCCCACCCAGGTCCTGTGGTTCACCACCCTCGTCTCGGCCTCCGCCAACCTGCCGGCCGTGCGGCGGGCCCTGGCCCAAGCCGGCGCGAGCGAGGTCCGCACCGTGCCCATGGCTCAGGGCCAGAAGCAGAGCCGTTTTGTGGCCTGGACCTTCCTGGATTCCGGAGCCCGGGAGGCCTGGCGGCGCCGGTGGGATGGGTTGTGATCCAATGTTTCGGACAAACAGGTATGATTTATCCGTCGCCGGAGTCCCCATGTTTGCCGTCCGCCGCCTCCCCGCCCTGTTCGCCCTGCTGATGCTGGGGGCCCACTTCCTCCGCTCCGGCGAGATGCTCCTGGTGCTGCTCTGCCTGGCGCTCCTGGTGCCGCTCTTCGTGCCGCGGCCCGCCGCCCAGGCCACGGTGCGCTGGGCCCTGGCCCTCGGCGCCCTGGTGTGGCTGTGGACCCTGGTCCAGGGGGTCCGCCAGCGCCTGGCCTTCGGCGAGCCCTGGCTGCGCCTGGCATTCATCTTGGGCGCCGTGGCCCTGTTTACCGGGTGGGCGGCGTGGCTGCTTCAACCCGGGAAAACCGAGGAAAAGCGCTGACAGTCGGCTTGCCTCCGCCTGGAATGATCGAACCGCGAAAGACGCGAATCGCCCTGCGGGCGCGCAAATGGCGAACGATCCTGCCTCCGCCGCGTTTCGCACCCTTTCCCGCCATTCGCGGTTCCTTGCTTTTCTGGCTGAATCAGGCCGATAACAAGGTTCAAGTTTTTGAATCCTGTTCATCCGGTCAGCACTTTTCCTCAAAACACCGACCACCCCGTCCGGGTGGTGAAGCGGTCCAGGGCCTCGACGCCGGCGATGCTGTTGCCGTGGGGATCGAGGGCGGGACTCCAGACGCAGAGGACGCCGCGCTCGGGCAGCACGGCCAGGATGCCGCCGCCCACGCCGCTCTTGCCCGGCAGGCCCACGCGGTAGGCGAAGTCACCGGCGGCGTCGTAGGTGCCGCAGGTGAGCATGATCGAGTTGATGCGCTTGGACTCGCTGCGGGAGAGCAGGCGCGAGCCGTCCGCCCGCAGGCCGTGGTTGGCCAGGAAGAGGCCGGCCTTGGCCAGATCCGCGCAGCTCATGGCGAGGCTGCACTGGCGGAAGTAGTGGTCCAGCACCCGGTCCACGGGGTTCTCCAGGTTGCCGCAGCTGGCCATGAAGTGGGCCAGCGCCGCGTTGCGGTGGCCGTGCGAGGCCTCCGAGGCGGCCACCTCCGGATCCACCTCCACCACCGGGTTGCCGCTCTCGGCGCGGAGGAAGTCCCGCAGGGTGCCCAGGGAATCGCCGGTGAGCGTGAGCAGGCGGTCGATGAGGACCAGGGCCCCGGCGTTGATGAACGGATTCCGCGGGATGCCCTTCTCGTATTCGAGCTGCACCAGCGAGTTGAAGGGGTTGCCCGAGGGCTCGCGGCCCACACGCTTCCACAGGGCCTCGCCGTCCCGCGCCAGCACCAGGGCCAGGGAGAAGGCCTTGGACACGCTCTGGATGGAGAAGGGCGTGCGCCAGTCGCCGGTTCCGAGGAGCTGGCCGTCCGTGGTGGCGAGGGCCAGGCCGAAACGCGCGGCGGGCACGGAGGCCAGGGCCGGGATGTAGTCCGCGACCTTCCCCTGCGCCGCCAGGGGCGCGGCTTCCGCCGCCAGATCATCGAGGAGGGCTTGGAGGTCCATGCTTCCAGAATCCCACAGGAGCCGTGGGTATAGGATGGTCGCCATGACGCCCCTCGCCGCCGACCTCCTCCTGCTGTTCCGCCGGGACCTGCGCTGCCTCGCCCGCGAGGTGGAGCTTTTCCCGGATGACGCCACGCTGTGGCGTACCGTGCCGGGCATCGCCAACAGCGCCGGAAACGTGGCCCTGCACGTGGCGGGCAACCTCCGGCATTTCGTCGGCGCCGTGCTGGGCGGCACGGGCTACGTGCGCCAGCGGGAACGGGAGTTCGCCCAGCGGGAAGGCACGCGGGCCGAGGTCGCCGCGGAGCTGGAGGCCGGCATCGCCGCCGTGGAGGCGGGCCTGGCGGCCCAGACGGACGCCTCCCTCCAGGCGCCCTTCCCCACCTCCATCGGCGGGCACCGGATGTCCACCCGGCGCTTCCTCCTGCATCTGGAGGCCCACCTCGCCTTCCACCTGGGCCAGGTCGGATACCTGCGCCGCGTGCTCACAGGGGATGCCGCCAGCGCCGGCGGCATGGCCATCCAGGACCTGGCCGAGGGTTGAGCCACCGGCGAGGCCAGCGGAGAATCGAGCATCATGCCTGAAGGAGGGCTCATGTCCCTGAATGGTTCCGTCGCGCTCGTCACCGGCGCCAGCCGTGGCATCGGGGCCGCCGTGGCCAAGGCCCTGGCCGCCGAGGGCGCCGCGGTGGCCGTGAACTACTTCGGCTCGGAGGCCGCCGCGAAGGCCGTGGTGGACGACATCCAGGCCGCGGGCGGCCAGGCCATGGCCGTGAAGGCGGATGCCCGCGACCGGGCCCAGGTGGAGGCCATGGCCGCGGCAGTGAAGGCGGAGCTGGGGCCCATCGGGATCCTGGTGCTGAACGCCGCCATCGGCTTCCCCATGAAGGGGATCCTCGAGTACCCCTGGGAGGCCTTCGAGGCCAAGGTGCTGGGCGAGATGGGGGCGGCCTTCCACGGCTGCCGGGCCGTGGTGCCCCAGATGCTGGCGCAGAAGAAGGGCGCCATCATCGCCATCACCAGCGGCCTCGCCCGCAACCCCGGCTGGGGATTCTCCGCACATAGCGCGGCCAAGGCCGGCCTGGAGGGCTTCGTGCGGGCGCTGGCCTTCGAGCTGGGCCCCATGGGCATCCGCGTGAACGCCGTGGCGCCTGGCCTCACGCTCACGGACGCCACGGCGGACCTGCCGGAGAAGCACAAGCAGGCGGCGGCGGAGCACACCCCCCTGCGGCGCAACGGCCAGGCGGAGGATGTGGCCGAGGCCGTGGTCGGCCTCCTGCGGGCCGGCTTCGTCACCGGCGCCACCCTCCCCGTGAACGGCGGCGGGCACACCTTCTAGGAGCTTTCATGGCGGCGGTTCGCACAGGTCTCGTCCTCGGCATCCTGGTGGTGCTCTGGACCTTCGTCATGGGCTTCACAGGCTGGTACCGCCATCCCAGCCTCTTCTTCCTCCTCTGGCTGGCCATCCCCCTGCAGATCGGCCTCCTGATCCTGGCCCTCCGCGGCACCGCCTCGAGCCAGGGCTACCTGCGCCAGGTGCAGGATGGCGTGGGGGCCACCCTCATCGCCTCCGCCGTCATCTTCGTGGGCAGCCTGCTCTTCACCCTGGTGGTGTTCCCCAGCTACTTCGCCGAGATGGAGGCCCTGGGCCGCCTGAAGATGGTCCAGCAGGGCTTCACCCCCGATCAGATCGAGGCCGTGATGAAGGCCAAGGGTCCCATGCAGACCTCCCTGGGCCGGGCCTTCTCCTGGGCCCTGGGCACCTGGATCACGGGCCTGGTCACCTCCCTGGCGGCCGCGGTGAAGTACCACCGGCGCAGGCCGCTGGCGGCCACGGCGCCTGCGGGTGTCGACCATCCGCATGAGGGTGAGACAGGCGCGTAGGGCCTGTCGGTGTTCCTTCTTCAGCGCTCCTGCCTCAGGGCTGGGGCGAGGGAGAGTGGGTAGGCCCCGCCCGCGATGACGTCGTCCACGCAGCGCAGGACCAGACCCGAGCGCAGGGGCGCGGCAGCCAGCTCGTCGCGGGTGAGCCAGCGGCAGCCCAGGATGTCCGGATCCTCCGGGGCCGCCTCCGCGTCTTCGGGCACGCTGCCCCGGAAGCAGATGCGGCAGTAGTCCTTCCCGTTCCGCGCCAGGAGCTGGTAGATGCCCACGAATGCCTCCGGCGTGAAGGCCAGGCCCGTCTCCTCGCGCACCTCACGGCGCACGGCGTCGAGAAGGCCCTCGCCGGGCTCCACGTGGCCCGCGGGCTGGTTGAAGACGGGCTCAGGCGAGCCGCCGTCGGTCTCCTCTACGACGAGGTAGCGGCCTTCCCGCTCGATGACGGCGGCGACCGTGAGCTCCCACATCACGCGCCCAGGAAGAGGTAGAAGCCGTTGATGAAGTAGACGATCCCCACCACGCCCACCAGCAGGCCCAGGTAGTAGACAGGCTTCTGCTTGAGCAGGGCGGCGATGGAGGAGAGCAGGATGCCGATCTGCAGGAAGATCACCGCCAAGCCGAAGGCCGCGCCATGCCGCTGGGCCTCGGTCTTGACGTCCTCGAAGCGGCGGGCCTCCTTCTGGATCTCGGCCTTCTCCCCGTCGTACTTGGCCACCTTCTTCTCCACGTCCGCGAGGCTCTTCTGCAGGGTGGGCAGGGCCGTCTTCGGCGCCAGCTCCAGCTCCCGGCGCAGGCGCATGGCCTCCACCTCGTAGAGGTTCCCCTTGATGCCCTTGGCCTGGTAGTAGGCCCACTGGTCCGAGGCCTGGCTCTGGCTCAGCACGGCCCGCGTGGAGTGGCCGCCGCCCTTGAAGGTCGCCAAGGTGGCGCAGACCGCGAGGATCACGGTCGTCAGGGCCAGCAGATTCAGCCAGGGTTCTTTCTTGTCGTCGCTCATGGGTCTCCGCCGCAATTGGCTCTGTCCATTCTACGGAAAAAGGCCCCGTTGCTTGAACCGGCGGCACTTGGGCCTATCGTGAAGGATTGGAGTCCTCCGGGATGTGCGCCGAATGTCGCAGTCCTCCTCCGATCCGACCAGGATCCGCCGCCCTTCACCGGGGGCGGGCTCGGCGCGTCCGTCCCCACGTTCCCAAGCAAAGCCTAGGAGGCTCCCATGCTGCACCGCACCGCGCTTTGCATCGGGATCAACCAGTACCAGAACTTCCCCGCGGCCAACCTGAACGGGTGCGTGAACGACGCCCACGACATGGCTTCGCTGCTGAAGGATCTGCTGGGCTTCGAGGATTCCGATATCACCCAGTTGACGGACCAAGCCGCCACCAAGGCCAACATCATGCGCGAGCTGCGACGCATGGTGGAAGGCGCCTTGGCCGGCCGCTACAACCACCTGGTCTTCACGTTCTCGGGGCATGGCACCCAGGTGCCGGACCTGAACCTCGATGAGTTCGACCGGGCCGACGAGGCCTTCTGCCCCCATGACCTGGCCCAGAGCGGCCCCCAGTGGGACCGCGACCACCTCATCGTGGACGACGAGCTCCACGATCTGTTCGTGCAGCTTCCGCAGAGCGTGATCCTGGAAATCCTCCTCGACACCTGCCACAGCGGCGCGGGCCTCCGGGCGGCGGACCTGCTCATGGACCGCAAGCCCCGCTACCTGCCGCCGCCCTCGATCGAGGCCTTCCGCGATATCGAGTACCGCCGGGCCCGCCCCGGGCACCTCAAGCTGCTGGAGAAGGGCCTGTCGCACCACATCCTCTGGACCGCCTGCAAGGAGAGCCAGACCGCCGCGGACGCCTTCATGCAGGGCGACTGGCACGGCGCCTTCAGCTGGCACTTCTGCCGCGAGGCGAGGGCCAGTGGCAACCACCTCACCCGGGCCAAGGTGCTGGCGAAGATCCGCTCCGACCTCAGCGCCGCCCACTTCACGCAGACGCCCCAGCTGGACTGCGAGGCCGTCACCCGCCATGCCGTGATGAAGGCGGTGGAGGTTCCCCCGAACCTGGCGCCGCTGCCGACCGAGATGCCGACCTGACGGGGTTTTGGCCCGAAATGAACAGGGCGCCGCAAGGCGCCCTGTTTCTTGAAACGCGAAGCGTCTCAGCCTAGTAGCGGTAGTGGTCGGCCTTGTAGGGCCCTTCCACCGGCACGCCGATGTACTTGGCCTGGTCGGGGCGCAGGGCCGTGAGCTTCGCATTCAGGGTCACCAGCTGGAGCCGCGCCACTTGCTCGTCCAGGTGCTTGGGCAGGGTGTAGACGCCGACCTGGTACTCGCCCTTCTTCGTCCACAGCTCGATCTGGGCCAGGGTCTGATTGGCGAAGGAGGAGCTCATCACGTAGCTGGGGTGGCCGGTGCCGCAGCCCAGGTTCACCAGGCGGCCCTTGGCCAGCAGGATGATGCGCTTGTTGTCCGGGAAGATCACATGGTCCACCTGGGGCTTGATCTCCTCCCAGGCGTACTTCTCGAGGCTGGCGACATCGATCTCGCTGTCGAAGTGGCCGATGTTGCACACGATGGCGTTGTGCTTCATCCGCTTCATGTGGTCGTGGGTGATCACGTGGAAGTTGCCGGTGCAGGTGACGAAGATGTCAGCCTGCTCGCAGGCCTCGTCCATGGTCACCACGCGGTAGCCCTCCATGGCGGCCTGCAGGGCACAGATGGGGTCGATCTCGGTCACCCACACCTGGGCGCTGAGTGCACGGAGCGCTTGGGCGCTGCCCTTGCCCACATCACCATAGCCGCAGACCACGGCGATCTTGCCGGCGACCATCACGTCGGTGGCGCGCTTGATGGCGTCCACCAGGGATTCGCGGCAGCCGTAGAGGTTGTCGAACTTGCTCTTGGTGACGCTGTCGTTGACGTTGATGGCGGGGAACTTCAGCTCGCCCTTCTTGGCCATCTCGTAGAGGCGGTGAACGCCCGTGGTGGTCTCCTCCGTCACGCCCTGGATCTTGGCCAGCTGGGTGGAGTACCAGTTCGGCTGCGTGGCCAGGCGCTTCTTGATGGCGGCGAAGAGCACGGTGGCCTCCTCGCTGTCGGGATGATCGAGCACGTGGATGTCCTGCTCGGCGCGAGCGCCCAGGTGCAGCAGCAGGGTGGCGTCGCCGCCGTCATCGAGGATCATGTTCGCGCCGCTTTCGAAATCGAAGATGCGGTGCGTGTACTCCCAGTAGTCCGGCAGGGTCTCGCCCTTGACGGCGAAGACCGGCGTGCCGCCCGCGGCGATGGCGGCGGCGGCGTGGTCCTGGGTGCTGAAGATGTTGCAGCTCGCCCAGCGCACCTCGGCGCCGAGCGCCTTCAGTGTCTCGATGAGCACGGCGGTCTGGATGGTCATGTGCAGCGAGCCCGCGATGCGCGCGCCCTTGAGGGGCTGCTGCGCGGCGTACTGGCGGCGGATGGCCATGAGGGCGGGCATCTCGCCCTCGGCGATGGCGATCTCCTTGCGGCCCCAGGCGGCAAGGGCGAGATCGGCGACGATGAAGTCGGTGGTGGCGACGGTCATGGGACCTCCACGAAGGGCCGGATCGACAGGAGGGTGCGTCCACCCCATCGCCCCGGTTCAGGGTTGAGGTGAGCGCCGTTCCTGGAAGGATGGGTCCGAGCCTGAGATCCCGCACAGCCGATCTGCCGGGTCCTGCAGCGCTCCTCGGACCTCTCCAGGATAGCGGTGACGACAGGGGGATGGTGGATTGGTTTGGTTTTCATTCATATTGTGTCGCCTTGCAAAAATTTTTCGAAATTTTAATACAAAAAATAAAATATGAAATAATTTGAATTATTTATTTTTAATAATTTTTTGTCATTTTTATCTAACAAAATTTCTTCGTAGAAGAAATTTTTTCACCTGTAAACACACGACTTGCAAACTGGCACAACCCTCGATGAGACATGGCTGCCTGAAAGGAGGCAACCATGTCCAACCCCTTCACCTCTCTGGCCCTGGCGCTCGCCCTGGCCCTTCCCCTCTCGGCCGCGGCCGGCCGTTCTCCCCGGGCGCCCCAGCGGCCGGTGAACCTCAACACGGCTTCGGTCACCGAGCTCATGCAGCTGCCCCGCATCGGCCAGAAGACCGCCGAGCGCATCGTGAGCTTCCGCAAGCAGCATGGCGGCTTCCAGCGCCCCGAAGAACTCATGAACGTCAAGGGCATCGGCGAGAAGTCCTACGCCAAGCTGAAGCCCTACCTGGCCCTCACGGCCTCGCCGCGTTCCGCGGCTGCGGCGAAGTAGGGGGGTGGCCATGCTCCAGAGCTGCCGCCTCTCCCAGCGAGGGGCCTCCCTGCTCGACCTCACCGTCTCCATGGCCGTGGCCGCCGTCATGACCATGATCTGCCTGGCCCAGTGGGATCCCGGCAGTGCCGAGCTCTCGGTGGCCCACCAGGAGATCCGCGGCAGCCTGGAGCAGGCCTTCAGCCTGGCGCGGGCCCGGGGCAGCAACGTCACCGTGGCCCTGGGCCAGGCCACCGGCGCCGGGGAACACCTTCCGGTGCAGCTCAGTCGTCGGATCAAGTGGGGCAAGCCCGCCCAGATCCCCCTGCCGCCGGGCATGGACGCGCCCGCGGTGGCGACCCGCACGGGCGAGGCCCACCCCATCCTCACGGTCACCCCCCGCCACACGGCCCTGGCCAGCACCTGGTTCCTGAACGACGGCCAGGAAGCGTTGTGCATGCGGCTCTCCGGCCAGGGCCGGCTCCAGGTGCTCCGATGGCGGCGCGACCGCCAGAAGTGGGTGAGGGTCTGATGCGCATCCTCGACCTCTCTCCCGAGCAGCGCCCCCGGGAGCGTCTCCTGGCGGGCCACGGCGAAGCCCTCTCGGACGCGGACCTCCTGGCCCTCATCTGGGGCACGGGTCTCCGGGGCCATAGCGCCGTGGAGCTGGCCCAGGCGGTGCTCGGCCGCACCGGCGGCCTGGCGGGTCTCCTGGCCCTGGGGCTGAACGACTGGCTGGGCCAGCCGGGCCTCGGCCCCGCCAAGGCGGGCCAGCTCTGGGCTGCCCTGGAGCTCTCCCGGCGCGCCCAGCGCGGCTCCGATCGCCCCCGCATCACCAGCCCCCGCGCCGCCGGCAGCTACCTGCTGCCCCGCTGCCAGGGCTGGACCGAGGAGCGCTTCGGCCTCCTCGCCCTCAACGCCAAGGGCGACCTCCTGGCGGAGCGCATCCTTAGCCAGGGTACGGCCACGGCCACGCTCATCAGCCCCCGCGAGTTCTTCCGGGAGGCGCTGAGATACGGCGCCAGCACCGCCCTGGCCTTCCACAACCACCCCAGCGGCGACCCCGCCCCCAGCCGCGAGGACATCCAGCTCACCCGGCGTCTCCAGGCCGCGGGCGAGTCCCTGGGCGTGCCCCTGGCCGATCACCTCATCCTCGGCCGCGAGCGCTACCACAGCTTCCGCGCGGCCGAAGGCTGGGACCAGCGAGGGTAGGGCTCAGGGCTTGAACGGCTCCTTCAGCGGCTCGCCGCAAGCGAGGTCGGCCAGGGTCTCGATGAGCACGTGGGCGCCGCGGTGCAGGTCCTCGATGGGCACCTGCTCGTCCACGTCGTGCCCCGGGTAGGGCCGGCCGGGAAACCACATGCCGAAGGCGATGGCGTGGGGCATGCGCTTGGCGTAGGTGCCGCCCCCGGAGATGGCCGGTCGGTCGTTCCTCCCGGTGGCGCGCCCATAGTCGGCCATGAGGCGCTTCACCAGCCGGGACTGCGGGTCGAAGGCCAGCGGCGTGTCCCCGAAGAAGCCTCCGAAGGTGAAGGTCGCCTGCCGGGCGGCCGCGAACTCGGCGACCACCCGCCGGAGGTGCGCCTCCAGCGCGGGCCCGTAGCGCTTCGGCGTCGCGCGGATGTTGAGGGTGAGCTTCAGACCGCCGTCGGCCTCGGGCTTGAGGGTGGCCACGTTCACGGCGCACCTGCCCCAAAGCGGGTCGGGTTCCGTGAGCCCCAGCCCGGTCCCGTACAGGTCCCCGCCCGCCTGCCGGGCGAAGGCCAGGAGGTCGTCCGCCCCGCCCGGCGGCAGCTCGCCGTCCAGCAGCCGCGCCAGGGCCACGAGCGCATTGCGGCCCCCTTCCAGGTTGACGCCACCGTGGGCGGCCTTGCCCTGGACGGTGATGGTCAGGGAGGCACCGGCCCCCTCCGGCGTGAGGCTGAAGGCCGCCCGGCATCCGGGGTCCAGCGGCCGGCGCTCCAGGCGCTTCCGGAGGGCGACCAGAGGATCCTTCCCGGCCGCGGAGGTCAGAAGGATCACCGCCCGATCAGGCACGATGCTCGTGGCCAGGCCCGCCTCCAGGGCCGGCACGGTCCAGGGGCGGTCCGCCGTGGGAGCGGTCGGCCGCTGCGTCGCGAGGGTGAGCGCGTTCCAGGCCTTCTCCCCCACGACCACGGGGAAGGCGGAGTCGAGCACGAGGCTGAAGTCCGGTGGCCGGTTCGCCTTCAGGTAGTCCGTGATGTCGGTATTGGTGCTCTCCTCGTCGCTTCCCACCAGGAGCCGGATGGTGCTGGTCCGGGCGGGACCAGCCTCCCTCAGGGCCTTCATGGCCAGGAGGGCCTGGATCATCGGACCCTTGTCGTCCGCGGCCCCGCGGCCGAGGACCCGCCCATCCTTCACGGTCCCCGAGAAGGGCGGGATGCTCCAGTGATCGTCCACGGGCTGCACATCGCCATGGACGAGGAGACCGAGCACCGGCGCCCCGGCCGGCCCGCCCGTGGCCGGCAGGTCCACCTCCATCACCTTCCCCGCGTCCCGCACCTCGAAGCCGAGGTCCTTGGCGAGCTTCTGGATCCAGGCCTTCTGGTCCGCCCAGGCCTTCGCGTTCCCGGCGACCGTGGGGAAGCGGATCACCTCGGACAGCAGGGGCACCATGTGGGACGCCAGGCGGCGGTCGTAGCGGTCGTGGATCGACCGTGTCGGTTGAGCCGGCTGGGCCGCCCACAGGAGAGAAGAGATCATCAAGGAAAGCAGCATCCGCACCACAACCTCCGCACCACTGATCCCCGACTATACGTGTGCAGACAGAAATTCCGGCCAGGATTGACGGAATGACAGGTTCCACCTCGCCGAGCCGAGACGAAGGCCGGCGATTCAGTGACTTCGAATCCCACTCCCACCGCACTTACATGAAGGCGCCCCGCGACGCGGGGCGCTGATGTGGCGGAGGGAGCGGGATTCCCTCCGGGGCCACCGCTGCGCGGCGTCCCCTCCGGCCGCACGAATCGCTGGCACGCCGCTTGACGGCCCCAACGGCCTCCCAGGCTGTTGGGACCTGCGGCTACCTGCCAGCGATTCAGTGACTTCGAATCCCACTCCCACCGCACTTACATGAAGGCGCCCCGCGACGCGGGGCGCTGATGTGGCGGAGGGAGCGGGATTCGAACCCGCGGTGAGCTCACACCCACGACGGTTTTCAAGACCGTTGCCTTAAACCGCTCGGCCATCCCTCCGTGCCTCCATCTTGAAGGCTGGGCGCGGCCCTGGGCAAGAAGCCTTGTGCCGAACCGCCCCCAACGGTAATCTGGAAGGCCTTGGAGAGATGCCGGAGTGGCCGATCGGGCTCGCCTGCTAAGCGAGTGTATTGGGTAAACCAGTACCGGGGGTTCGAATCCCCCTCTCTCCGCCACTGAAGCCGCCGAAAGGCGGCTTCTTTGTGGCGGAGAGAGGGGGATTCGAAATCACTGAATCGCCGTCCCTCGTCTTGGCTCGGGGAGACAGCCCAGTGGGTTGTCGGACCCGAGGCAGAGAGACGTGCGATTCGTGCGGCCGGAGGGGGCGCCGCGCAGCGGCGACCCCGGAAGGAATCCCCCTGACCGGCCTGCCCGGATGATCATCGAAGCCGTGGCGGAGAGAGGGGGATTCGAAGTCACTGAATCGCCGACTCTTGGCCCCGGGCCAGAAGGCCGAAGAAAACCGCCCCCATCCCCGGAGATGGGCCTAGCATGGGGCGCATCCGCCGGTCGGCCCTCCGAGGTCGGCGTCGGCAGGTGGACGGATCTTGCTCAAGGCGCCTTCCTGGTTCCCCTGCCGGCCTCCTCCGACTGGGGCGAGAAAGGAGGAAGCGATGCTGGACACGCTTCGGTACCGGGGCCTCAACGGGGCCCGCGCCATCCGGCGCTGGGCCGTTCCCTACGTCGGATCGCGGCTGCGGCCGGACGAGTTCCGGCCCCTGCTCTGCTACCTCTTCACCGACTGGAAGTGCAACGTGGATTGCCACTACTGCTTCCAGTACGACAACCACCGGCCGGGCATGTCCCTCGAGACGGCACGCTCCGCCATCGACTGGCTGAAGACGGTGGGTTGCCGGGTCCTCGCCATCATGGGCGGCGAGCCCCTGGTGCGGAAGGACTTCATCCTGGACGTGATCCGCTACGGCAGCGAGAACGGGTTCTTCGTCTACCTGCCCACCAATGGCTACCTCATGGACCCGGCCTTCATCGATGCGGCGGGCCGGGCCGGCGTCACCGCCATCAACCTGGCCGTGGACTGCGTGGCGCCGCGGAAGGGCCTGCCGAAAGCGCTCCTGGCCATCGAGCCGCAGTTCCGCTACCTCGTGGCCCAGCAGAAGAAGCACGGCTACATCCTCTTCTTCAACATCAACATCTGCGGCCCGAACCTGCGGGACGTGCGGATGCTCACGGAGATCGCGCACCAGAACGGCATCGGCACCGACTACCACCTGCTGGAGGACCCGCAGGCCACGGTGGACACGGAGCACTACGCCCACGCGGACAACAGCCTCCACATCCGGCCCGAGCAGTACGAGGAGGTGGACGCGCTCCTGGACTGGCTCATCGAGAAGCAGGATGAAGGCTGGTGCATGGTCAACGCGCCCGAGCACCTCCGGGCCATGAAGGACCGCCTGCGGGGCCGGATCGAGCCCTGGGATTGCCGCGCCGGGCACAACGGCGCGCTGATCAAGCCGGACGGTTCCATCGCGCCCTGCTTCGACCTCATCACCCACCCCTACGACTGGGGGCGCATCTGGAAGCCCGACTTCAACCCCGAGGCGCTGCGGGCCGCGAAGGAGGCCTGCCTGCCCCACTGCTCCTCCACCTGCTTCTACAACCTGGGCACCTACTACAACCTGCGCTCCCTGCCCACGTGGCTTGTCAAGCACGCGCGGATGGGCTGACCCCCGGAGGGGGCGCTGCGACAGCTTTCCGGGCGCCTCAGGCCTTCTTGTGGGCGTGGACCTTCGCGAACATGGCGTCGGTCATGGGGGAGACCTTCTTCTTGCCGTGGCACGTGGCGCACTGGGCCTTGTCCGGCATGATCAGGCCGGCCTTCTTCGCGGCGGCGGGATCCTTCATGACCCGGATGCCCTTGTACTCGCTGCCCGGGCCGTGGCAGCCTTCGCAATCCAGCACGGGCTTCGTCTTGGCGTGCGCCGAGGCGCTCCAGGACTCGAACTGGACCTTGTGGCACATCTTGCAGGCCGCGGCACCAATGCGGGTCGGAGCCGCGCTCGAGATCGCGCATGCGATGAGAGCCACCACCACAGGACGGATCAGCACCATGGCTTCCTCCTTGGAAGAGATCTCCACGCTACGCGCCTGCGGCGGACACTTCATCCAACCCACAGGTCCAGTTTCGAAACCCCGCTCAGGGCGTGCGGAAGCGGTGATGCCGCAACGGCGGGATGCCGTCGTGCAGGCACAGACCGCGGGCCGACATCGGCGGGGAGAACCAGCGCTCGGTGGCGGGGCGGGTCCGGGGGTCCTGGACCTGGTTCATGGACCAGCGGGAGGCGCGCTCCTCCCCGTCGAGGCGGAAGCGGGCCCGCACGGACCACAGGTACTCCGTGGCCGGAGCCAGGGCGGCTTCGAGGCCGTGCTCCACGAAGGCCCTCTCCACCGGCGGCGGCTCCCCTTCGGAGAGGGGCGTGGCCCCCACCGGATCCCGGCGGGCTTCCAGCAGCAATCCGGTCCGCTCGTAGACCAGCGGACCCGGACCGCCTCCCACGGAGGTCCAGATCCGGAGGTCATATCGGACGTCGGTGATGCGCCCGAGCAGGCCGCCGACATCGTGTTCGAGGTCCTCGCGGCGGGGGAAGGCCTCCCACTGCAGGACAGGGCGGAGGCTTTCGACCTGGGGCGAGGTCCCGCCGAAGGGGAGGAACGTCATGGAAACCGGTCTGGGCCGGCGGGGCAGCAGCCCGCAGGTCGCGGGGCCCAGCTCCTTCGCGATGAAGAAGTCCTGGATCAGGAAGGCGGAATCGGCGATGGCCTCGGCCGCCGAGTCCAGCGTGGCGCCCACGGCCTCCTGCAGCCGCTTCCCGTCCTCCGCGCCCCATTCCTGGAGGGGACGCCGGGGCCCGCCGACGGAGAACCGCCGGGCCAGCAGGACGGTCCCCTTCGAATCCAGCACCCGGTAGAGGACCGTCAGCTCGAAGTCGGCCACGGGATGGGAGCCCGCTCCGCCGTACAGGCCCCAGGAGAGGGCCGAGACCTCCACCCGCAGGTCCGGCGCGGCGCCGGGGGCGGCCAGGGCCTTCCCCGTCCCGGGCAGACGCTGGACCACCCCCTTCGCCAGCTCGGCCGACAGGTCGGTCTGATTGCGCGCCAGGACCGCTTTCGCCGTCGTCGCATCCTTCGTGGGCATGCCGTGGGCGTAGCCCACCGCCGCCCCGCCCGCACCGCCGATCACGGTCGCCGCGGGCACGAGGATGGGGGCGAGGATGACGAAGAATGGGCCGGTCTGCAGGGAGGCCAGGAAGCCGGCCGTGGCTCCGGTGGCGGCCCCCGAGGCGGCCCCCTTCCCCGCCGTGCGCCCTTTGCCGATCTCGCCCCCAAGCTGGGCCTGGGTACCGGACTCCGGCGGCATCGGCACCACCGCCACGGCGACGACTCCCCGCCGGACCGGCTCGGGCACGGCGGGCGTGTAGGCCAGGGGATGCGGGGTGGCGCAGCTCCAGGCTAGTAAGAAAAGGAGACCCGCGGTGAGGCGGACTCTCCAGGCGGGTCTCCCGCTGCGGACGGTGGGCATGGCCCCCTCCGGAATGTCTGTCCGGATTATCCGACGATCTTCTTCATCCAGCCATGGGGGTCCGGCGCGAGGCCGTGCTGGAGGTTGAGGAGGGACTCGCGCAGCTTGGCGGCCACCGGGCCGGTCTCGCCGTTGTTCACGAGCCACTCGCCCCTGCGGGACTTCACGCGGCCCACGGGCGTGATGACGGCGGCGGTGCCGCAGGCGAAGGTCTCGGTCATGCGGCCTTCGGCGACGGCGGCCTTCCACTCCGCCACGCTGATCTTCCGCTCTTCCGACCGGTAGCCCAGCTCGCGGGCCAGCTGCAGCAGGCTGTCGCGGGTGATGCCGGGCAGCAGGGTGCCCGTGAGCTCCGGCGTCACCACCACGGTCTCGCCCTTCTCCTGGTAGACGAAGAAGATGTTCATGCCGCCCATCTCCTCGATGTACTCGCGGTGGATGGCGTCGAGCCACACCACCTGGTCGCAGCCCTCGCCCTTGGCCTGGCTCTGGGCCACGAGGCTGGCGGCGTAGTTGCCCGCGCACTTGGCGAAGCCCGTTCCGCCGGGCGCGGCGCGGACGTAGTCATCGGAGATCCACACGGTCACGGGCTTCACGCCGCCGGAGAAGTAGGCGCCGCTGGGGCTGGCCATGAGGATGAAGAGATACTCGTTGCTGGCGTGGACGCCCAGGGCGGGCTCGGTGCCGATCATGAGCGGACGCATGTAGAGGCTCTCGCCCACGGCGCCGGGCACCCAGGCTTGGTCCTGGGTGATGAGGGCCCTGGCGGCCTCGAGGAAGCGCTCCTCGGGCAGCTCGGGCATGGCCAGACGGGTGGCGGAGGTGGCGAAGCGGCGGGCGTTGGCTTCGGGGCGGAAGGAGGCGATGCTGCCGTCCTTCTGCTTGTAGGCCTTGAAGCCCTCGAAGATGGCCTGGCCGTAGTGCAGCACGGAGGAGGCGGGCGACATCTCGATGGGCCCGTAGGCCTTCAGCTCGCCCTTGCCCCAGCCCTGCCCTTCCTTGTAGGGGATCACCACCATGTGGTCGGTGAACACCTGGCCGAACCGGGGGTTGGTCATGAGCTTGGCGCGCTGCTCGGGGCTGGCGGCGTGGTCCGAGGGGTGGATCTCGAGGGTGGGAGTGGACATCACGGGATTCACAGGCGCTCCTTGGGGATGAAGTCAGGCCCGGCGGACCAGGTGGCCGAGGCGCGCGATGGCGTCCCGGGTGGTGGCTGGGTCGTGCGTGGAGAAGTTCAGGCGGAGGCAGTTGGTGCCGCGGCCGTCGGCGAAGAAGAGCGGGCCCGGCGCGAAGCCGATGCCGTGCTGCAGCGCGTCCCGGTGCAGGTCCAGGGCGGAGTAGCCCTCGGGCAGGACCACCCACAGGTGCATGCCGCCCTTGGGCTCGGAAACCTGGGTGCCCGGGGGGAAGTGTTCCGCCAGGGCTTCCACCATGGCGTCGCGGCGCTCCTTGAGGGCACGGCGCAGGCGGGCCAGGTGGCGGCGGAAGCCCCCGGTGTCCAGGAAGCGGGCCACCACCGCCTGCAGGAGCGGCGGCTGGCCGATGGTCTGCACCTCCTGGATGAGGGCCATGCGCCGGAGCAGATCGTCCTTGGCGATGAGGTAGCCCAGGCGCAGGCCCGCCGCCAGGGACTTGGAGAAGCTCCCCAGGTGGATGACGTTGTCGGCCCCTTCCAGGCGGCGGTAGGGCGGCAGGGAGTGGCCCGAGAAGCGCAGGTCGCCGTAAGCGGAATCCGTCACCACGATCACGCCGTGGGCCCGGGCCACGGCCAGCACCCGCTCACGGCGCACCTTGGACTGGGTCATGCCCGTGGGGTTGTGGAAGCTGGGCACCGTGAAGAGCAGCTTGGCCTCGCTGCGCTGGAGGGCCGAGGCCAGGCGGTCGGGATCCAGGCCCTGGCGATCCACGGGCACCGGCACGGCCTCCCGGCCCAGGGCGCGGATGAGGGCCAGGATGCCCACGTAGCAGGGGCTCTCCACCAGCACGCGGTCGCCGGGCACCGTGAAGGATTCCAGCGCCAGGGCCAGGCCGGACTGCGCCCCCGGAAGCGACCGGATGCCCCAGCCCTCGTCGATGGGCTCGCCTTCGGAGGCCAGCCAGCGGGAGACCGCCTCCAGGTAGGGGGGATGGCCCGCCGGCGCGGCGTAGACCCAGACTTCGGGGCCCATCTCCTTGAGAACCTGGGCCGTGATCCGGCGCAGGTGCTCGCCCGGCAGCAGGTCCGAGGGGATGAAGCCGGCGGAGAAGCTCACCAGGTGGCGATCCTGGACCCGCTCCAGGGTCTCGCCCAGCCAGGAGCCCAGCTCGCCGTCGTGGACCAGCATGGGCGAGCCCTCGAAGGGGAACTCGCTGGTGGCCCGCAGGCCCGGGGCCTCCGGCAGGCGGGGCGCCACGAAGCTGCCCCGGCCCTGGACCGTCTGGATCCAGCCCGTGCGCTTGAGGCCCGCCAGCGCCTTGAGCACCGTGAGGCGGTGGACGCCCCACCGCTGGGCCAGCTCCGGGACCGCGGGCAGGCGCGAGCCCGGCCGCCACTCGCCTTCCTGGATGAGCCCCCTCAGCCGCCGCTGGAGCTGGAGATACAAGGGGCTGGAGGCGCCCGGGTCGAGGGAGGGATCGAGAACCATCCCCATCAGGATCGGTCAATTTGCGGGTGAAAACGATGGATTTCGCAGCCCAGAACAGACCATACGCCGGGCGGGTGGGGGGTCGGGCCTTCTCCCAGACCACCGTAGACCGGTCGCCAGGACTCCAACCCAGGGCTTAACGCCAGGGCTCAACCATGGCCTTTTCGGGACGTCCATAATGGTGAACCGGAGGTTTCATGCGCCGCCTTGCCTTGCCCGCCGCCCTGCTCTCGCTCCTCGCCCTGGGTGCCTGCACGGGTTACAGCGTGAACTACGACTACGATGTGACCGCCTCGTTCGCCCGCTACAAGACCTTCGACTACTACACCTCCAAGAAGGGCACCGGCGGCACGACCAGCCTCATGGACAAGCGGGTCCGCGCCGCCGTCGAGAAGGAGCTCCAGGCCAAGGGCTTCGCCATGGAGACCAAGGCGGATCCGGACTTCCTCGTGACCTACTACCCCATCGTCCATGAGCGCAGGTACCGCACCACCACCCACATGGGCTGGGGATGGGGCTGGGGCTATCGGCCCTTCTACGGGAGCGTGGGCACCAGCATGAGCCAGGTCCACACCTACCAGGAAGGCACCATCGTCATCGAGATCGTGGACTTCAAGACCAACCAGATGATCTGGCAGGGCGCGGCCGCCGGCGCGCTCACGGGTCTGAACAACCCCGAGGATGCCGACGAGGTCGTGCCCAGGGCCGTGCGCGACATCCTGGCCAAGTTCCCGCCCCGCTAGGCTCCCAGGGCGAGGCCAGATCGACACCATCTTCCGGGCCCGGGCCGGTTGGCTCCACCATGGAAGCTGGTACCTGACCTGGAGCTCCCATGAAGCCGCCCCGCCCGCTTCGCCTTGTCTTCTTCTGCCTGCTCGCCGCGCTGTCCAGGCCTCTGGTCGCCGACGCTCCCCCGGCCGCGCCGGTGGTGCCAGTGCCGGCGCCGGCCATCCAGGCGGCCGGCGGCTACCTGGTGGTGCACCTTCCGGACGAGGGCGTGACGGTGGTCGGACAGCCCCTCGACGCGGGCGCGGTGGACGCGGGCTGGGCCACCTGGACCCAACGGGGCGGCCTGCTCTGGCGGGGTGAGATGGAGGACGGCCAGGGCCGCCGGTACAACGTGCGCATCCTGCCCGGCTACGTGGCGCCCTGGCGCGTCGCGGGGGACGGCTGGCGGGACGCGGGCCGGAACCTCTCGGAATACGGCCAGGGGGACACATGGACCACCATGGGCCACCACATGCGGGACACCTTCAAGTGGGGCTGGAAGACCTCCTTCTGGGAGTTCGGCCTGAAGGGCACCGGCGAAGCCTGGTCGGGCAACTTCGAGAAGGCCCGCCAGCGCACCGCGCGGAAGACCTTCGGCTGGCCCCTGTCCTACCCCTGGGCCTTCGTGGCCTCGGCCTTCGAGTCCGCCCTCCGGGTTCCCCTCGGCGTGGCCGGCGCCGCCATCGGCACGGCGGGCGCCGGGGCGGTCATCCCGGTGGTGGAGACGGCGTGGCCGGCCCTGAAGGCCACCGGGAACGCCGCCGGCAACGGCGTGATCCTGCCGGTGGCGGGATGGTCCTGGCAGACCGTGGCCGCCCCCCCGGCGGCGCTGTTCGCCTCGGCGCCCTCCCCCGCGCGGGCCGATGGCCTGTGGATGAAGGTCGAGGATCCCGCGCCGGTGCGGGCCACCACGGACACCGTGCCGGACGCCGTGCTGGCGGACCTCGCCGGGTACGCGACCCAGACGGCCGCCCTGGAAGCTGATCAGGCGACCTCACTCGCCGGGCTCCGGCGCCGCGAGGAGCAGGAGGTCGCCGCCGTCCGGTCCCGGTATGCCGCCGAGCGCAAGGCCGTGGAGGAGGCCCGCGCTCAACGCCTGCAGGCCTGGGCGGCCCAGCCCGGGAACCGCGAGGCCCTCCTGCGCCTGGCCCGGGTCGGCGGCGACGCGGCCACGCTCCGCGCCGCGCGCGCCGAGCTGGTCCAGCGGCTGGCGGCCTCCGGCCTGGGGGAACCGGAGGCGCGCGCCGCCATCGATGACCTCGTGATGCACCCGCCGGCCCCCGCGGCCCGGCCCGCCGCTCCCCCCTACGACAAGACGGATCCCCTGCGCGGTGCCCTGGGCACCACCCGGCGGGTCAGCCAGGACGCTGGGAAGCACGGCCTCTGACCCGGCCTGGAAGGGGAGGCGTAGACTGGAAGGCCTCTAGGAGGAGTTCTCATGGCCAAGGTCACCCTCAAAGGCAATCCATTCAACACCGCCGGCGATCTGCCGAAGGTGGGTTCGGCGGCTCCGGCCTTCACCCTGGTGCGCACGGACCTCTCCGAAGTCTCGAACAAGGATCTGGCCGGCCAGCGCGTGGTGCTGAACGTCTTCCCCAGCCTGGACACGCCCACCTGCGCGGCCAGCGTGCGCAAGTTCAACGCCCGGGCCAACGAGAAGCCCAACACGACCATCCTCTGCGTGAGCGCGGACCTGCCCTTCGCCCAGAAGCGCTTCTGCGGCGCCGAGGGCCTGGACAACGTGGTGCCCGCCTCCGTCTTCCGCGCCCCCGACTTCGGCAAGGCCTACGGCGTGACCCTGACGGACGGACCCATGAAGGGCCTGCTCGCCCGCGCGGTGGTGGTGGTGGACGGCTCCGGCAAGGTGATCCACACCGAGCTGGTGCCCGAGATCGCGCAGGAGCCCGACTACAACGCCGCGCTGGCGGTGCTGTAGGTCGTCCTCGGGCTTCAGTCCTCAGTTGTTCGCGAGCGGCCCTTCGGGGCCGCTTTTCTATTCCACCTGGAAGGTGGCGGCGGTGGCCTTGAGGGACTGGGCGACGCCGGCCAGGCCCCGGGTGGTGATGGCCACCTCCGGCGCGGTGTTCGCCAGCTGGGCGGCGGCGAGCTGGACTTCGCCCGCGGAGGCCTGGCTGGCCTGCATCCGCCGGCTCACCTCGCCGCTGACCTTGGACTGCTCCTCCGCAGCCTGATGGATCTCGGCCGCCACCGCCTCGACCGCTCCCAGGGTCTCCTCCACGCGCATCAGCACCTGCAGGATGGCCGCCGCCTGGCCTTCGCCTTCACTGATCATCGGGTGGAGCGAGGCGTCCGAGCGCGCCTTCAGCCCGTGCAGAAGGTCCACCAGGGTCTGGGCGCGGCCGCAGGCGCCCTTCACTTCCAGACCCGCGGCCTGCCCATCGTCCACCATGGCGTCCAGGCTCGCCCGCACCTGGAGGACCGAGGTCTGGAGCTGGGCGACGGCATAGGCCACATCCTCGGAGGCCTGGCGCTGGACCCGGCTGCTGTTCGCGAGCTGCTGCGTGGCCGCGGAGACCTGCTCCGCGCTGGCGGAAAGCCCCGTGGCGCCGGTGGACACGCGAAAGGCATGGGCCTGAAGGGTGCGCGCCAGCTCCCGGAGGTGGGCGCTCATGGCGTTGAAGGCCTCGGTCATCCGGCCCGTCTCGTCGTAGCTTCGCACCGGCAGCTGGACACGCAGATCGCCGTTCGTCATGCGGGCCATGCCGTCCGCCAGCGCGTGGATGGGCTCGGTGAGCAGCACCGTGGCGCGCCAGGTCCAGAGCAGCACCACCAGTCCGAAGAGGCTGAACCCCGCCGCCAGCAGCCAGCTCTTGGTGCGGGCGCCGCGCTCCAGCCCCTGGGCGTCGGCCAGGATGTCCCCGCTCATGCGGTCCTGGACACCCTTGAGGGCCTGCAGTTCCTCGGAAGCCACCTTGGCCCAGGCTTCCGGATCCTCGATCACCCGCCCGGCCTGGACCAGGTCGCGCATGCGCTGGAGCTCGGGGGCGAAGGGCCCCGCCAGGGCCTTCCGGTAGTCCTCCCGGGCCGCCTCCGGAGCCGCGGAGAGGAATGCCTCGCCCTGGGCCTTCTGGGCGTCCAGCAGCGCCAGGAAGCGCTCCTGGGTGGCCACGTCCATGGTGCCGTGGGAGAAGACGTTGGAGAGGAGGGCGCCTTCGAGGCCCGCGGACTCCTTGGCCCGGATCAGGGTTCCGAAGGCCTGGAAGCGGCTTTCCAGCGGCGTTCCGGCGGCCGGCAGCATGAGCTGGTTCTGGATCCGGAGCAGCGCGTCCACCTCGCGGGCGTAGCCGTCGATCATCTCCAGGCTTGCGCCGCGCAGGTCCGCGCGGCGACGGAGCTCCTTGATGCGGGCCCCATCCCGGACCTGGGCCGGGAACAGGGCTTTGAACTCCGGCTCGGTCCCGGAGAGGATGCCGTTCAGGGCCGCCCGCTCCCGGTCCACCGCATCCCGGCCGCGCGACATGGGGGCCTGGAGAACGCCTTCACTGCCGAGGAAGAGGGCCGTTCCCGAGGACTCCGCCTGGAGGGCGTGGACCAGGTTGCCCACCTCCACGGAGAGGCTCGAGGCCGCCCGCAGGCGCTGCATCCGCTCCAGCAGCCGGGTCTGGTTGGCCACCACCAGCCCCGACAGCAGGGCGCCCCCCACCACCGGGAGGAGCACCAGGCCGAGCAGCTTGATGCGGATGCGGACGTGGAGGAGGTCGAAGATCATGGATCACCCGGGGCCGGTCGCGGCAGATCCCACCAGTGTGGAAGCTTTGGCTTCCTTCAGGGGACTCGCGGGTAGTTATTTGATCAAGATCACCAGCTCGGCCGGTTTCTTCAATCCCTCAGCCGATGCGGTCCATCCGGCGAAGGCCGGGCACCTTCCAGGCGGTGGTCGCCACCACCAGCAGGGTCATGCAACCCCCGAAGACCACGGAGGGCACCAGGCCCAGCAACCGCGCCGCCAGGCCGCTCTCGAAGGCGCCGATCTCGTTGCTGGAGCCGATGAACACCTGGTTCACCGAGGACACCCGGCCCAGCATGTGCTCGGGCGTGAGGGTCTGGAGCAGGGTGGCCCGCAGCACCACGCTGACGTTGTCCACGGCCCCGCTGGCGGCCAGCAGCAGCAGGCTGAGCGCGAAGCTCCGGCTCAGGGCGAAGGCGATCATGGCCGCGCCGAAGCCCGCGACGCAGAGCAGCAGCGTGCGCCCGGCCCGCCTCAGGGGCGGCAGGTGGGCCAGGGTGATGCCCATGAGCACCGACCCCACGGCCGGCGCCGCGCGGAGGGCGCCAAGCCCCTGGGGGCCCACCTTCAGGACCTCCTTGGCGAACACGGGCAGCACCGCCACGGCCCCGCCGAAGAGCACGGCGAAGAGGTCGAGGCTGATGGCCCCCAGCAGCAGCCGCTGGGAGAACACGAAGCACAGGCCCTCGCCCAGGCTCGCCAGCACCGAGCCCGCCCGCGGCGCCACGGGGCGGGGCGCGTAGCGGATGAAGAGCAGGCCCAGCGTGCCGCAGGCCAGGAGCAGCATCACCAGGAAGTGGGCCAGGGTCGGACCCCGCCAGGCGTAGACGAGCCCGCCCAGCGCGGGTCCCACCACCATGCCCGCGTGGAAGACGGACACCCGCCAGGTGGAGCCGTTCGCGTAGAGCGCCTTGGGGAGCAGGTCCGTGCCCAGCGCCACGTTGGCGGGGCGGTAGAATGCCCGCACCAGCCCCGTGAGGAAGATGACGCCGTAGATGGGCCACACGGCGCGGGCCAGCGGACCCGTGGAGCACCGCCAGGTGAAGGCCCACAGCAGGCCCGAACAGAGGGCGAGGCCCAGGGTGGCAGCCATGCAGAGGCGCAGGCGGTTCGCCCGGTCCGCCGCGTGGCCGCCGAACAAGGCCGTGGCAAGGAAGGGCAGCGCCTCGGAGAGGCCCACCAGGCCCAGGGCCAGGGGATCGCCGGTGCGGTCGTAGACCTGCCAGCCCACCACCACGCCCTGCATCTGCAGGCCGAGCGTGACGAGCCCCATGGTCGCGATGAACCAGCGGTAGTTCCCCTCCCTCAGGGCCGCATAGGGGTCGTGCGTCGTCGCCGCGTCAGACACGCCGGATCACTCGTACCTCAATGCATCGATGACATCCAGCTTGGCGGCCTTGAGGGCCGGCAGGAACCCCGCCGCCACGCCCACCAGGCCGGAGAAGCCCAGGCCCAGGGCCACGGCCCAGGATTCGGTCACGGCGGGCACGGCGAACTTCTGGAGGACGAACACCGCGCTGTAGGCGAAGGCGATGCCGATGAGGCCCCCGAGCACGGACAGCACGATGGCCTCGATGAGGAACTGCCAGAGGATGCTGTGCTGCGTCGCCCCGAGGGCCCGGCGGATGCCGATCTCCCGGGTGCGCTCGGTGACGCTCACCAGCATGATGTTGGAGATGCCGATGCCGCCCACCACCAGGGAGATGCTGGCGGCCACGGCGAGCAGGGCCGTGAGGATGCCCGCCTGCTGGGTCTGCATCTGCACGATGTCGTCCTGCTTGCGGATCTGGAAGGGATTGTCGTCCTTGGGGGCGACCTTCATGCGCTGGCGCAGCAGCGCGGTGACCTCCGCCTCGGCCAGCTCGGCCTTGCCTTCCTGGGCGCTCACCATGATGCGCTGGATCTTGTCGCGGCCCATGATCTTGCGCATGACCGTGGTGTATGGCGCCACGATGAGGTCGTCCTGGTCGCCGAACATGCCCGCGCCCTTCTTCTCCAGCACGCCCACCACCTGGAAGGGCAGCGCCCCCACGCGGATGGTGAGACCCACGGGGTCCTCCCCGTTGGGGAAGAGGTTGTCCCTCACGGTCTGGCCGATGACGCAGACCTTGGCCATGCCACGCACTTCGGTATCGGTGAAGAAGCGGCCGTTCTCCACCTCCCAGCCCCGGATCTGCAGGAACTCGGGGCCGGTGCCCTGCACCTGGGTCACGTAGTTGCTGTTCTGGTAGATGATGGGCCGGGTGGTCTGAACCTGGGCCGAGGCGGCCACCACGCTGCTCTGGGCTAGCTCCTGCTGGATGAGCGGGGGATCGCTCTCCAGGAGGATGTCGGCGCTGCCCATGGCCATGGGGCCGAAGCGGTTGCCGCCGGCCCCGGGGAAGATGGTGAGCATATTGGAGCCCATGTTCTGGATGAGGGCGATGGAAGCCCGCTTCGAACCCTCGCCGATGCCGATCATGGCGATGACGGCGCCCACGCCCACGATGATGCCGAGCATGGTGAGGAAGGCCCGCATCTTGTTCCGCGTGATGGCGAAAAGGGCGAGTTTGAGGAATTCCAGGAATCGCATGGACCCCCCCGGCTACCGCCGCCCGCCGTTCGTTCCGCCGGAGGTGCCGTTGGCCTGCTTGGTGTTCTCCACGCCGGTGAGGATCATCATCCCCTCCTGCAGGCCTTCCCCCGTGATCTCCGTGAACTGGCCGTCCGAGATGCCGGCCTTCACGACCAGCGCCTTGGGTTTCCCGTTTTCCAGCACCCAGACCCGGTCCTCGCGCTTGGCCACCACGCCGCCCTTGCTGCCCGACGTACTCTGGCTCTGGGCGCCGGAGCGCGGGCGCCCCATCATCATGGGCCCGCCCAGCCGCGGGCCTTCGGCCGGCTTCTCCTCCTTGATGAAGGCGGCGGGATTGAAGCGGAGGGCCGCGTTCGGCACCCGCATCACATCCCGCTTCTGATTGGTGATGATGGTGACGTTGGCGGTCATGCCGGACCGCAGGGCCAGGTCGCCCGTGAACTTGGGGCCGCCCAGCAGGCTGGCGCCGCCGGGAGTCCGGGCGAGGGCCATGCGGTCCGCCGGGACCGCGCTGGGCTTCATCGCCGGCCGGGCCGTCGGGGCGGTGGCCGCGGCCTGGCGCTCCTTGAACCGCTTGAGGAACTGCTCCTTGGTGACGCCCTGGGCCTCCATGCGCTCCTTCATGCGTTCCCAGGCTTTCTCGGGGTCCCGCGCGCCGCCCCCCGGCGCGCCGGAGGTGGCGGGATCGCCGCCGGGCCCGGAGAGGGGCTCGTTGGGCACCACCATCTCCACCACGTAGTTCACCACGTTGCTGGTGGTGATGGGCTCCTGCCGCACCAGACTCACGGTGGCCGCGAACTGCTTGTCCGGCAGGCTGTCCACGGTGAACATGGCCCGCTGGCCCACCTGCACCTCGTCGATATCCGATTCGCCGATGGACACCTGGACCTTCATCTTCGACAGGTCCTGGGCGATCTGGAACAGGTTCGGCGTGCTGAAGCTGGCCGCCACGGTCTGGCCCACGTCGGCCAGCCGGGAGATCACCACGCCGTCCACCGGGGCCGTGATGTCGCAGTAGCCACGGTTGGCCTTGGCCCGGGCCAGGGAGGCCTGGGCGGACTCCAGGTTGCCGCGGGCGTTCTTGAGAGCCGTCTCCTTGGTGTCGAGATCCTGGTCGGCCAGGAGCTTGTCCGCGGCCAGTCGCTTGCTGCGGTCATGGTCGGCCTTGGCGAAATCGTAGGCAGCCTGGGCGCGGAGCAGGCTGGCCTGGGCATCCTGGAGCTGGGTATCCCAGACGGTCGGATCGATCTGGGCGATGAGCTGCCCCTTCTTCACGATGCTGTTGTAGTCCACGTAGAGGGCCGAGATCACGCCTGACACCTGGGTGCCCACGGCCACCTGCACCACGGGGCTCACGGCGCCGGTGGCATTGATGCGTTGGGTGATGTTGCCGCGGTCCACCTTGGCAGAGCGCCACTTGATCTCTTCCTTGGGCCGGGTGAGCAGGTAGGTCGCCCCCCCTGCCACCACCACGACGCCGATGCCGAGGCCGATCCAGGTGTTCCGTTTCATGACGCCGCGCTCCGCTTCTCAAGGGTCCGAACAGGGGCCCAGCCCTGTACCTTCGCATAACGATGTATGGACCACCAGGGAAGGTTCCCGGTTGAAGCCGGAAAACCGAAAAACTATCGGAGCAGGCCCAGGCCTTCTGTGATGGCCCGCTTCGCGAACCCGTCCGCCAGGGCGTACTGGATGAAGCCACCGGCCAGGACGATGGCCGCGGACACCAGCACGGCGGCGCCCGCCAGGGGAGCGCGGACCGCCGGGCGATCCGAGGCGAGGCGTTCGGCCTCGGCGCTGGGGGCCTGGAGGAAGAGGGCCACCAGGAACCGCAGGTAGTAGTAGGCGGACACCAGGCTCGCGATGACGCCGAGGATGGCCAGGCCCACATGGCCCGTGCCCACCAGCTCGCGGAAGATCATGTACTTGCCGTAGAAGCCGCCCAGGGGCGGAATGCCCGCCAGGCTCAACATGAAGACGGCGGCCGAGAAGCCCATGGCCGGGCGCTTCCAGCCCAGACCCCGCAGGTCCTCGAAGGTGGTCTGCTCGCCCACCAGGCCGAAGGCGGTGAGGAGGCCGAAGGCGCCCATGTTCATGGCCAGGTAGATGACCAGGTAGAACAGCACGCCCGTGTAGGCGGCCGGGGTGCCGGCCACGAAGCCCAGCATGAGGTAGCCCGCGTGGCTGATGCTGGAATAGGCCAGCATGCGCTTCACGTTGGACTGCACCAGGGCCGTGAGGTTGCCGAGCACCAGCGTGGCGACGGCCAGCACCGCCAGCACGGCCTGCATCTTGACGCCCACGGGGCCCAGGGAGCCGAAGCTCCCGGGGAAGACGCGCAGGAGGGCGATGAAGGCCACGCCCTTGGTGGCCACGGACATGAAGCCGGCGATGGGATGGGGCGAGGCCTCGTAGGCGTCCGGCGTCCACTGGTGGAAGGGCACGGCGGAGACCTTGAAGAGGAAGCCCAGCAGCATCAGGGCGGCGCCCACCATCACCAGGGGATCGAGGGTGAGTCCCTGGACCGTGAGGATGGAGGCCGCGGCGGCCAGGTCGAAGGTCCCGCTCAGGCCGTAGATGAGCACCCCGCCCATGAGGAAGCAGCTGGAGGCCACGGCGCCGGTCAGGAAGTACTTCATGCCGCCTTCGGCGCTCTCGGAGCGGGCCCGCACGGTGCCCACCAGGGCGTAGAGGGGGAGGCTGAACAGCTCCAGCCCCAGGAAGAGCACCACGAAGTGGGTGGTGGAGGCGAAGAGCATCATGCCCACCACGGCGAAGAGCAGCAGGGCGAGGGTCTCGCCCTTCACCCAGCCTTCCTGGTGGAAGTGGTCCCAGCTCTGGAGGATCGTGAGGGCCGCGGCCACGGCCACGAAGATGCCCGTGAACTGGGCCAGGCGGTCCATGTGGAGCTGGAAGAAGGCCGGCTGGCTGCCGGTCCTCCAGAGATCGGTCAGGTACCAGAAGCTGGCACCCACGGCCAGGAGGGCCGTGCCGTACATGGCGCCCCGGATCCACTTGGTGGTGGCCTGGTCCTTGTCGATGGACATCAGGGTGACCAGGCAGGCGCCAAAGGCGGGGATGAGCAGCGGCAGCAGGGCCGCCCACTGGCTGGGGGTGAGGCTCATGGGTGCACCTCGTGGGCGGCGGGAGCTTCGGGGGCATGGGCGCCGGCGGCGCCGGCAGCCTCATGGGCCTCGGAAGCCTCGTGCACGGCAGGGGTCAGGACGAAGGTCCGGGGTGCCGGGGCCTTCACCTCCAGGAGGAGGGCGGCCACGGGCGTCTCGCTGGCGGCCACGAAGGTCTTCGGATGGACGCCCATCCAGACGATGAGCACGACGATGGGCAGCATCACCGCGATCTCCCGGGCGTTGAGGTCGCTGTGCAGGTGGTGGGTGCCGCTGTCCTCGTCCTTGTTCTCGGGGCCCCAGAAGACCCGCATGAACATCCACAGCATGTAGACCGCGCCGAGCACCACGCCGGACGTGGCCAGGCACGCGTAGAGGCGGCCCCACGGGAAGCCGGAGAGGAAGGTGCCGTTGAGGATCCAGAACTCGCCCACGAACCCGTTGGTGAGGGGCAGGCCGATGGAGCTGAGCGTCACGATCATGAAGAAGGTGGTGAAGATGGGCATCTTCACGGCCACGCCGCCGAAGTCGGCGATCATGCGGGTGTGGGCCCGGTCGTAGAGCATGCCCACCAGGAGGAAGAGCGCACCGGTGCTGATGCCGTGGTTCAGCATCTGGAGCATGGCGCCCTGGGTGCCGATGACGGTCATGGAGGCCAGGCCGAGCATCACGAAGCCCATGTGGCTCACGGAGGAGTACGCCACCAGCTTCTTGATGTCGCGCTGAACCATGGCCACCAGGGCCCCGTAGACGATGGCGATGACGCTCAGCAGGGCGATGGGCTTGGCGTAGTGCATCGCCGCCTGGGGGAAGATGGGGATGGCGAAGCGGATGAAGCCGTATCCGCCCAGCTTCAGCAGCACGCCGGCGAGGATGACGGAACCCGCCGTGGGCGCCTGCACGTGGGCGTCGGGCAGCCAGGTGTGCAGCGGGAACAGCGGCACCTTGATGGCGAAGGCCACGGCGAAGGCGATGAACAGCCAGCCCTGGACGCCGAAGGGCAGCGCCGAGGCCGCCTGGGCCATCACGGCGGGGTTGAAGCCGCCGGCCTTGTTGGCCAGGTAGAGCAGCGCCACCAGCCACAGGAGCGAGCCACTCAGGGTGTAGAGGAAGAACTTGTTGGCGGCGTAGCGGCGCTCATCGCCGCCCCAGACCCCGATCATGAAGTACATCGGGATCAGCATGGCCTCCCAGAAGAGGTAGAACACGAACAGGTCCTGGGCCACCAGGGCGCCCAGCATGCCGGTCTCCAGAAGGAGGAACAGGGCCGCGAAGGTGCCCATGCGGTCCTTGAGGCTGTTCCAGGTGCCCAGCATGGTGAGGGGCACGAGGAAGGTCGTGAGGAGGACCAGCCAGAGGTTCAGGCCATCCACCGCCAGGGCGTAGTCCACGGGCAGGCCCACCAGCGTGAACCAGGGGGTGCGCTCGGCCATGACCGTGCCGCCCGCGGCAGGCGCGTGGCCCAGCAGCCAGGCGAGGCTCAGGACGAAGATGGCCAGGGCGCCCAGGAAGCCCAGCAGGCGCGCCAGCTTGCCCAGCGCGTGCGGCAGGGCCATGAGGAGGAAGCCCAGGACTGTCGGCGCGAAGACCAGGAAGGTGAGGGGATGGAGGTTCAGCCAGGTCATCGCCCCACCTACTTCAGGAAGACATAGAGGAGGATCGCGGCCCCCAGCGCCATGCTGAGCGCGTAGTTCCGCACCCGGCCCGTCTGGAAGAGCGCCGTGAAATCCCCGGAGACCCGGGCCAGCGCGCCCGGCAGGTTCACGCCCACGCCGTCGATGATGATGACGTCGAAGAGCTTCCACATGAGGTTGCCGAACCAGCGGATGGGCCGGAGCAGGTAGAGCTCCACGCCCTCATCCACGTAGTACTTGTTCACCAGCACCCGGTGGACCGTAGGGAACTTCTCCGCGAAGGCCAGCTCCCAGGCCGGCCCGTTCTTGTACTTCGACCAGCCGAGGAAGCCGAAGACCAGGCCCAGGGTCGTGGAGATCGCGGCCAGCAGCACCGCCGGGCCCTCGTGATGGCCGTGCGCGGCGTGGGTCTGCCCGAAGGTCAGGGCCGGCTTCAGCCACTCGCCGATGGCGAAGTGGCCGCCGAAGGCCTCGGGCACGCCCCAGAAGCCCCAGAACAGCGACCCCACCGCCAGCACCATGAGGGGAACCGTCATGGACAGCGGGCTCTCGTGGGCGTGCTCGTAGGCATGGTGGTCGCGGGGCTCGCCCCAGAAGGCCAGGGCCATGAGGCGCCACATGTAGAAGCTGGTGCAGCAGGCCGCCACGACGCCCACCGCCCACAGGGCCGGGGACTTCAGGTAGGCCAGGTAGAGGATCTCGTCCTTGCTGAAGAAGCCCGAAGTGCCGGGGAAGCCCATGATGGCGACGGTGCCGGCCACCATGGTGATGAAGGTGATCTTCGTCTTGTTCTTCAGGCCGCCCATCTTGAAGAGGTCCTGCTCGTGGTGCATCGCGGTGATCGCGCTGCCAGCGCCGAGGAAGAGGAGGGCCTTGAACCAGGCGTGGGTGAAGACATGGAAGAAGCCCGCCGCGAAGCCCGCCGCGCCCAGGCCCAGGAACATGTAGCCCAGCTGGGAGACGGTGGAATAGGCCAGCACCTTCTTGATGTCGCGCTGGAAGAGGCCGATGGTGGCGGCGAAGAGGGCCGTGGCCGCGCCCACCCAGGCCACCACGTCGAGGCTGATGGGCGTCAGCGTGTAGAGGGGGGCCAGGCGGCAGATCATGTAGATGCCGCTGGTCACCATGGTGGCCGCGTGGATGAGGGCGCTGACGGGCGTCGGGCCCGCCATGGCGTCCGGCAGCCAGAGGTAGAGGGGGATCTGGGCGCTCTTGCCCGTGGCGCCCACGAAGAGCATCAGGGTGGCGAAGGTGAGGATGCCGAAGCCCGCCTCGGGGGCCAGATGACCGGCCTGGGTGAGGATGTCGGAGATGGTCAGGGTGCCGAAGGCGGCGAAGAGCACCAGCATGCCGATGGACACGCCCAGGTCGCCCACGCGGTTGAAGAGGAAGGCCTTGAGGCCCGCCTGAGGCGCGAAGTCCGTCTCGAAGTAGTAGCCGATAAGCAGGTAGGAGCAGAGGCCCACGCCCTCCCAGCCCACGAACATCAGGGGCAGGCTCGAGCCCAGGATCAGGGTCAGCATGAAGAACACGAAGAGGTTCAGGTAGCTGAAGAACCGGGCGTAGCCCTCCTCCGCGTGCATGTAGCCCACGGAGTATAGGTGGATGAGGAAACCGACTCCGGCAACGATCAGCATCATGGTGCCGCTGAGGGGATCGATCACCAGGCCGAAGGGGACGGCCATGGAACCGGTGAGCATCCACTCGCCGTAGTTCAGCACCAGACGGTGGTCGGGCATCCCCTTCATGGCGAAGAAGGCCGAGGTGGCGACCAGCAGCGAGGCCAGGACTACGCCCACGCCCACGACGGTGACGGCGCCCTTGCCCGCGCGCTTGCCCAGCAGGCCGTTGAAGGCCGCGCCCAGCAGGGGGAGGATCGGAATGAGCCAGTAGTACTTGTTCATCGCATCCTCACTGCTTCAGGCTGGCGGCCCGGTCCGAGTCCGTGGTGTCCCGGTGGCGGTAGAGGCCGATGATCAGCGCCAGGCCGATGGCCGCCTCGCAGGCGGCGACGGCGATGATGAAGAGGTAGAAGACCATGGCCTGGGCGTCCCCCCCGCGGAAGCGGGCGAAGGCCAGCAGGACCACGTTGGCGGCGTTGAGCATCAGCTCCACGCCCATGAACTGGAGGAGGAGCGTCCGGCGCAACAGCACCGTCGCCAGCCCCAGGAAGAAGAGCAGAAGGGCCACCACCAGGTACCCCTGGAGGCCGCCGTTGAGGATCTGATGGATCGCATCCATGCCGGTCATCACTGGCTCCTCACAGGTTCCGTTTGGTCAGCGCCACGGCGCCGATCATCGCGGCCAACAGCACGAGGCCGGCCACCTCGAAGCCCAGCAGGTGGTCGGCGAAGAGATTGGTGCCCACCGTCTGCAGGGTCATGGCCTGGGGCATCGCCGCCCCCTTCACCGCCAGGGTCTTCACCCCGGAAGAGGCGAACACCAGCTTCACGGCGCCGAAGGCCAGCACCGCCAGCAGGGCCACGGACAGCCAGCGCTGGACGGGATGGGAGACGGCGGCCGCCTCTTCCTGGTGGCTGCTCAGCATCATGATCACGAAGAGCACCAGCACCATGATCGCGCCGGTGTAGACGATGATCTGGAGCGCCGCGGCGACCGGGTTGGCCAGCAGCACGAAGAGTCCGGCCACGCCGAAGAAGGTGGCCACCATGCAGAGGCCCGCCACGACGACGTTCTTCTGCAGCAGCATCCCCAGGGCGCCCAGAAGGGTGATGAGGGCAAAGGTGATGAACATGGCCGCTCCCTTACAACGCGATCGTGCGGCGCGGCACGGTGGGGGTGGGATCCTCGGAGATGTTCTCCTTGCCGTCGGCCTTGGCGTAGGTGTTCATCAGGTCCCACTTGCCGTACTGCATGGCGAGCCGGTCGTAGGCGGCCACTTCGTAGTCCTTGCGGAGCCAGATGGCGTCCTTGGGGCAGGCCTCTTCGCACATGCCGCAGTAGATGCACCGCAGCATGTCGATGCTGAACTTGGCCGGGCGCTTCTCCTCGAAGCCCTGAGTGATGTTGAGGTCGCTGAACTCCTCGGCCTCGATGCTGATGCAGCGGGCCGGGCAGGCCTCCTGGCACATGAAGCAGGCCACGCACTTGATGGCCCCGTCCTCGAAGCGCTTCAGCTCGTGGAGGCCACGGTAGCCCTCGGGCATCTCCTTCTTCATGTCAGGGTACTGGATCGTGTAGCGCTTGGCGGTGGGCGTGAAGAGCTGCCTGAAGAAGTGCCTGAGCGTGATGCCCATGCCCTTCATCACCGGCCAGACATAGGTGCGGTCCAGCCAGCTCAGCTCGACCTTCTTGACGACGACACCCATCGCCTACTCCTCAGTGGCCCTGGCTCATGCGCCAGGCGTGGAAGACCAGGTTGACCATGGACATCGGCAGCATCGCCTTCCATCCGAGATGCATGAGCTGGTCATAACGGAACCGCGGCAGAGTCCATCGGATCCACACGAAGACCCAGGCGAAGAAGAGCATCTTCACCAGGAAGCTGGCCACCGAGAGCATCACCGGGGGGTTCTGCATGAAGGGCACCTGCCAGCCGCCGAAATACAGCGTGGCGATGAGCGCCGAGGCCGTCATCAGGTGGCAGTATTCGGAGAGGGCCAGCAGGCTGAACTTCATGCTGCCGTATTCGGTGTTGAAGCCCGCCACGATCTCGCTCTCGCCCTCGGCGAAGTCGAAGGGGAGGCGGTTCGTCTCGGCGAACATGCACGTGAAGAACACGATGAAGCCGAGGGGCTGGCGGACAATGTTCCAGGCCCATGGGAGGTGTCCCTGCGCCTTGATCACCTCGGAGGGATCGTAGCCGCCCGCCGTCATGAAGATGGTGACCACGGCCAGGCTCATGCCGATCTCGTAGCTCACCATGGTGGCCGACGAGCGCATGCCGCCGAGGATCGCCCACTTGTTGTTGCTGGACCAGGCCGCCACCAGCACGCCATAGACCGCCATGCCGCCGATGGCCAGCGGGTAGAGCAGGCCCATGCCGTTGCCGGGATCCAGCAGCGCCATGTGGTACTCGTGGCCGCCGCTCACGAAGCTGCGCCCGAAGGGGATGACGGCGAAGCCCATGAGGGCCGGCACCAGGGCCAGGAAGGGCGCCAGCCAGAACAGGCCCTTGTTGGCGTCATTGGGAACCAGGTCCTCCTTGAAGAAGAACTTGATGCCGTCCGCCAGGGGTTGCGCCAGGCCGATGATCTTGATCTTGCCGAAGAGGGCTGCGCGGTTGGGCCCGATGCGGTCCTGGATCATGGCCGCGCCGCGGCGCTCCACCCAGGTCCAGAGGGCCGCCAGCGAAAAGACGCCGCCGAAGACGATGACGAGTTTCGCCACCATCCAAGCGGTGGCAGGCGAGGTGTGCAGCAGGCTTGCGAGCTTGTCCATGGGCGGCTTCCCGGCAGGGCCACCCGCGGGGAGGCCCAACCCATCGAGCCTATCAGAGCGAGGGCCTTCCCGACATGGAGGGAAAGAACTCCGGGGGCGGCGATGCGACCTGGGTCACAGCCTGGGCCTCGATCCTGGTCCCCCCGACCGCCGGATGGCGGAGCAGAGTCCGGGGGCTTTGCGGAACCAGGATCCCGCGAGGAGGGAATCGCCTACTGTTTGGCTTCGATCTTGGCCCACGAATCCTTCAGCCCCACCGTCCGGTTGAAAACCGGACTGCCGTGCCTGGAATCGGGATCCACGGCAAAGTAGCCCGTGCGCTCGAACTGGAAGCGCTCCCCGGGCTGCGCCTCGCGGAGGCTCGGCTCCAGGCGGGCTTCCGCGAGCACCTCGAGGCTTCCAGGGTTGAGGAGGGTTTTCCAGTCCCGGCCCTCGGGCACGTCCATGGGGTCCTCCTGCGTGAAGAGGGCCTCGTAGAGCCGCACCTCCGCCTTCACGGCATGGGCCGCGCTCACCCAGTGGAGGGTGCCCTTCACCTTGCGGCCGTCCGGCGCGTTGCCGCCCTTGCTGGCGGGATCCCACTCGCAGCGCAGCTCCACCACGTTCCCGGCCGTATCCTTCACCACCTCGCGGCAGGTCACCAGGCAGGCCCCGCGGAGGCGCACCTCGGCGCCCGGCGCCAGGCGGAACCACTTCTTGGGGGCCTCCTCGCGGAAGTCGTCCTGGTCGATGTAGAGCTCCCGGGTGAAGGGCAGCCTGCGGGTGCCCATGGCGGGGTCGTCCGGGTGGTTCGGCACCTCCACCTCGAAGGCCTCGGCCTCGGTCATGTTGGTGAGGACCACCTTGAGGGGGCGCAGCACCGCCATGCGGCGGGGGGCCCGCTTCTCCAGGTCCTCGCGGATGCAGAACTCCAGCAGGCCCACGTCGGCCACCATGTCCCGCTTGGCCACGCCCACCTTCTCGGCGAAGGTCCGCACGGCCTCGGGCGTGTAGCCACGGCGGCGGAGGCCGCAGATGGTGGGCATGCGCGGATCGTCCCAGCCCCGCACAATGCCCTCCTGCACCAGCTGGAGGAGGCGCCGCTTGCTCATCACCGTGTAGGTGAGGTTCAGGCGGGCGAACTCGATCTGGCGCGGCAGGGGGCGCTGGAAGAACCTGCCCTCCACGTCCTGCTCGAGGAACCACTCGTAGAGGGGGCGGTGGTCCTCGAACTCCAGGGTGCAGATGGAGTGGGTGATGGTCTCGATGGCGTCCGACACGCCGTGGGCGTAGTCGTACATGGGGTAGAGGCACCAGGCGTCGCCCGTGCGGTGGTGGTGGGCCCGGCGGATGCGGTACATGAGCGGGTCGCGCAAGTTCATGTTGCCGCTCGCCATGTCGATCTTGGCGCGGAGGACCTTCGAGCCGTCCGGGAACTCGCCCGCCTTCATGCGGCGGAAGAGGTCCAGGTTCTCCTCGGGACTGCGGTCCCGGTACGGGCTGGGGCGGCCGGGCACGTGGAAGTTGCCCCGGTACTCGCGGATCTCCATCTCCGAGAGGTCACAGACGTAGGCCTTGCCCTGCCCGATGAGGTATTCCGCGTACTCGTAGAGGAAGGGGAAGTAGTCCGAGGCGTAGTGCTCGCCCTTCCACTCGAAGCCGAGCCAGCGTACGTCGTCCCGGATGGAATCGACGTATTCCACGTCCTCCTTCACCGGATTGGTGTCGTCGAAGCGCAGGTTCGTGGCGCCGTCGTAGGCCTTCGCCAGGCCGAAGTTCAGGCAGATGCTCTTGGCATGGCCGATGTGCAGGTAGCCGTTGGGCTCCGGCGGGAAGCGCGTGAGCACCCGCCCCCCGTGCTTGCCCGAGGCGCGATCCGCCTCCACGATCTCCTCGATGAAGTGGAGGCTGCGGGTTTCAGGGCTGGGGGTGTCAGAGGACATCGGGGCTCGCAAGATGCAAACCTCAAAGATACCAAGGCCTTGTTGAAAAGGCTTTGGGAACCGCGAAAGGCGCGAAAGCCCTTCGGGCATGCGAAAGAATGAAGGGAGCCCTTGAAACCCTGCGCTCCTCTTTTGGCGTCCTTTCGCGTCTTTCGCGGTTTCAGCTCCCAGGTCATCCCAATCCGGCGGCCACCTGCGTCGCCCGCTCGATGCCGCGGGCCACGACGGAGCGGATGCGGCCGTCCTCCAGGGCCAGGAGGCCGGCGATGGTGCAGCCGGCGGGGGTGGTCACGTCGTCCTTGAGGGCCGCGGGGTGGCGGCCCGTCTCCAGCACCATGGCGGCAGCGCCCAGGGTCATCTGGGCCGCCAGCTCCACGGCCACAGCGCGGGGCAGGCCGCACTGGACGCCCCCCTCGGCCAGGGCCTCGAGGATGACGAACATGAAGGCCGGGCCGCTGGCGCTGAGGCCCGTGACCGCATCCATGTGGCGCTCGTCCAGGTCCATGACCCGACCCAGAGGCTCGAAGAGACCCCGGGCCTGGGCCAGCTGGGCATCGCTGACCCCCTGCCCCGCCGCCAGCACGGTCATGCCCCGGCGGATGGAGCAGGGCGTGTTGGGCATGGCCCGCACCAGGGGCGTGCCCGCGGGCGTGTGGGCCGCCAGGAAGTCCAGGGTCGTCCCCGCGGCGATGGAGACCACCAGAGGGTGGTGGTCCAGCGCCCCCGACGTGGACAGGCCCGCCAGCAGGCCCTTCAGTTCCTTCGGCTTCACGCAGAGCAGCACCAGCTCCGCGTGGCGGACGGCCTCGTCCGCGTCGTTCGAGAGCGCGATGCCCAGGGCCTCGGCCCGGGCCCGGCCCGCGCCCGGGTGCCGCGTGGCCGCATGGATGCGGCCTGCCGGGTAGCCCGAGGCCTCCACCAGGCCGGCGCTGATCGCCTGGCCCATGGTGCCGAAGCCGAGGATGGCAAGCTTGGGATGGCGGCTCATGCGCGCTCCTTGGAACGAAAAACCCCCGCCGGTGGGGGCGGGGGTGGATGGCGGGACCTGGATCCAGGTCAGCCGATCATGCGACTCCCCCCCGCACGCAAGGTGCTAGGGCGCGGGTGGATGGCCGGGATGAGGATCATGTGGATCACTATAAACCTTCCGGGCCTTGCTGGCGGGCGGAAACCGCTACTGGTCCCGCCCATGATCCAGGGTCCACCAGGGGCAGGCGCCCAGGTCCGAGACCACGAATCCCTGCCGCATCTCGGAGATGAGCTGGAACTGCGTGCCGACCGGCGTGTGGAAGCCCGTGGTGATCTCGCCGGGCCCCGAGCGGACGCCGAAGTAGAAGTCGGCCTGCTCCAGGCCCAGGCGCAGGATCGTCTCCTGGAGGGCCTCCCGCTGGTCCATGCCCTCGGGAATGCCCTGGATCACCTGGACCGCGTCGCCGGCGATGATGGTGGGGGCGTAGGCCTCGGCGCCCTGGTCCTCCAGCACGGCCAGGGTGATGTGGGTGAACTCCTGGAGGTCCATCAGAGCCACTTCGCCAGCCGCGCGGCCACTTCCTCCCGGCCCACCAGCATGAGGGTGTCGAAGATGCCCGGGCTCACGGGCTTCCCGCAGAGGGCCACGCGCAGGGCCTGGGCCAGGTCCTTGGTCTTGAGGCCATGGCGCTCCAGGATGGCGGCGAAGCCGGCCTCCAGGCCCTCGTGGCTGTAGTCCGCGAGCTCCGCGACTTCCCTCAGGGCGGGCTTGACGCCCGCGGTCATGAACTTCTCCGCGGCCTTCTCATCGAAGGCGGCAGGCCGCTCGAAGGCGAAGCGCAGGGCCTCGGCCATGTCGGTGAGCGATTTCCCCTTCTGCGTGGCCTGGATGGCCTGGGCTCTCCAGGCTTCCGGCTTCTGATCCCACACCTCAGGCACGAAGGGCCTGAGGTGCGGCTCCAGTTCCTGCCAGGTCGCCCGCTGGATGAGCTTCTGGTTCAGCCACTGCAGCTTGTCCATGTCGAAGCGGGCCGCGCTCTTCTGGCAGTCCGCCAGGTCGAAGAGCTGGATCATCTGCTCGTCCGTGAGCAGCTCCTCTTCGGCGCTCTCCACGGCCCTGCCGTCGATCTTGGGGGTCCAGGAGAGGCGGGCCAGGGCCAGGCGCACGGCCGAGGGCAGCAGGCCCATGGCCTGGTACTCAGTGATGCTGGTGGCGCCGTGCCGCTTGCTGAGCTTGGCGCCGTCGGCCCCCAGGATCATGGGCACGTGGGCGAAGGCGGGCAGGTCGTAGCCGAAGGCGGCGAACAGCGGGATCTGCTTGGGCGTGTTGTTCAGGTGGTCGTCGCCCCGGATGACGTGGGTGACCTCCATGTGGGTGTCGTCCACCACCACGCAGAAGTTGTAGGTGGGCACGCCGATCTCGCCGGGGGCCTCGCCCGTGCGGGCGATGATCCAGTCATCCAGGCTCTCGGCGGGGAAGCGGGTGTCGCCCTTGATGAGATCGGGCACGAGGATGTCACCGTCCACGGGCATGCGGAAGCGGATGGCGGCGGGCTGGCTGGCGTCGTGGTTCGCGCCGGCGCAACCCTTCCCCGCGTCCATCCCGCGGTTGTACTGGAAGACCTTGCCGGCAGCCTCCACGGCCTTGCGGCGCTCGTCCAGGGCCTCCTTCGAGCAGCGGCAGCGGTAGGCCAGGCCCTTGTCCAGCAGCTCCTGGATCTTGGTCTTGTACAGGTCCATGCGCTGCATCTGCCGGTAGGGGCCGTGGGGTCCCTTCCACTGGCCGGGATCGCCCACCACCGGGCCCTCGTCCCAGTCCAGGCCGCACCAGGCCATGCCTTCTTCGATGATCCGGATGTTGTCGTCCGTGCTGCGAGAGAGGTCCGTGTCCTCGATGCGCAGGATGAAGCGGCCCCCGTGCCGGCGGGCATAGAGCCAGCAGAACAGCGCCGTGCGGACCCCCCCGATGTGGAGCATGCCGGTGGGGGACGGGGCGAAGCGGGTGACGACCTGGCGAGACATGGTGAAGGACTCCGGGCTATCAGCTATCGGCGATTAGCGATCAGCTATCAGACAAAACAGCGGGCGCCATCGGCGCCCGACTGAAAGCTGAGAGCTGATGGCCGACAGCTTATTTAATATACAACTTCAGCTTGATCTCCACCGGGGAATCGCCGCTGAAGAGGCTGCGGTCCAGCACGATGGGCACCTCCACGACGCTGCGGTGAGGCATGTGCGTGGGGGCGGGGGCATGGGCCTGCGAGAAGGTGGAGTCCACGGGGAATTCGTCGATCTCTTCCAGCAGCTCGCCCGCGGACAGCTCCTCCACTTCCAGGGGCTTGGAATCCATGGCGGGAGTCGGGGGCGGCGGGGGGGGAGGTGGCGCTCCTCCCGTGAGCACGGTCTGGGGCTCCTCGACGACGCCGCCGCCATATTTCTCGGCGAGGCTCTTCAGCACGAGGCGGGCCACTCCCGAGAGGGTCTCCTTGACCCCTTCGCCCCGCATGGCGCAGGCCTCGAAGGTGGGCACACCGAAGAGGTTGATCTCCTTGTCCAGGGTGCCGATGGGCAGTGCGTTCGGCGTGTCCCGCTTGTTCCACTGGATGACGTGGGGAATCTTCGACAGGTCGGTGCCCTGTTCCTTGAGGTTGGCGATGAGGTTCTGGAAGCTCTCCTTGTTGCTTTCCAGGGCCGGGGCCTGGGAATCCGCCACGAACACCACCGCGTCGGCGCCGCGCAGCACCAGCTTGCGGGTGGCATCGTAGAAGACCTGGCCGGGCACGGTGTAGAGCTGGACGCGGGTCTTCATCCCCCGGATGGTCCCGAGGTCGATGGGCAGGAAGTCGAAGAAGAGGGTGCGGTCCGTCTGGGTGGCCAGCGACAGCATCTTGCCGCGCCCCTCGCCGGGCAGCGTGTCGTAGATGTGCTGGAGGTTGGTCGTCTTCCCGCAGAGGCCGGGCCCGTAGTAGACGATCTTCGCCGTCAACTCCTTCGTGGCCGCGTTGAAAAGCACCATGCTGCACCCTCGCGATTCATTCGCGTGATCTTCTGGGAAGATTGGCCGGTCCACCGAAACCCGTCAAGAAAGAACCGATATGGGGCTTCCACCCCCAATGAGCAGCCACGATGGCGGAGGGATGCGCTAAACTTCCCGCCATCCCACCTTCCCCGAGGGTTTCCATGGCCAAGCTTCTGGTGCACGAAAGCGCGGGTACCCGCGAATTCGAGATCGTGGATGAAGAAGTCCACATGGGGCGCGAGCTGGACAACACCCTGCGGCTCCCGGATCCCAGCATCAGCCGCCATCACTGCGTCCTGCGCAAGGTGGGCGGGGGCTATGAGATCCAGGACCTCCAGAGCAGCAACGGCGTGCTCGTGAACGGCAACCGGGTGCAGTCCTCGCCCCTGCGGAACGGCGACCGCATCACCCTGGGCCAGGTGCAGCTCACCTTCCAGGATCCCCAGTCCGAGGTCGGCGCCACGGTGGCGGTGAACCGCGAAAGCGCGGTCAAGCCCCCCCTCGGCACCGTGCGGATGTCCGCGGATGAGCTGGCCGCCATCCATGCCGGGAAGGCGCCGGCCGAGGACCCCGCGGTGCCCATCCAGCCCTCCACCGGGCCCGTGCCCACCCCCGCCAAGATGGCGCCCCCCGTTCCGCCCGTGGCCCCGCCGCCCGCGCCCCGGCCCGCGGCTCCCACCCGGCCTCCCGAGCAGTCCTTCCTCGGCTCCCTCCTGCCCTCCATCCCCGACGACGCTGTGACCGTGGGCGAGCGCGGCGACCTGGTGAACCGGCTCCTGGCCGTCCTCATCGACGCCGTGCCGGCGGTGCTCATCTTCTTCGTCTTCATGCTCCTGTCCCACCTGCCCTTCGTCGGGTGCCTCCTGGTGCCCGTCAGCACTCTAGCTTGGTTGGCCTACTACTGGCTCTTCATCCCCTGGTGCGTCTCGAAATACGGCGCCAGCATCGGCAAGAAGATGATGAAGCTGCGGGTGGTGCCGGAGGGTCAGCCCCAGGGCCGCATCGAGTTCGGTCCCGCCATCCTCCGCCAGATCGGCAACATCCTCGCGCTCAACCTGATCGTCCTGGCCGTGAAGGGCGACGAGCGCATCAGCCTCAGCGACATGCTGGCCAAGACCGAAGTGCTGAAAGTGGACCGCTGACGGTGATCCTCACCGGCAAGCAGATCCTCGAGGCCCGGAACCAGGGGAAGATCCGTATCGATCCCTGGTCCGACCGCCAGTTGAACCCCAACAGCTACAACCTGCGCCTGGGGGATGACCTCGCCGTCTATACCGAGCGCGAGCTCGACATGGCCAAGCCCAACGGCATCGAGTTCCTGAAGATCCCCGCGGAGGGCCTGCTGCTCCAGCCCGGCACGCTCTACCTGGGGCGTACGCTGGAATACACGGAGACCCACGGCATGGTGCCCATGCTGGAGGGGCGCAGCAGCGTGGGGCGCCTGGGCCTCTTCGTGCATGTCACCGCCGGCTTCGGCGACATCGGCTTCTGCGGCTTCTGGACCCTGGAGATCAGTTGCATCCAGCCCGTGCGCATCTACGCCGGCGTGGGCATCTGCCAGATCTTCTACCACACGGTCAGCGGCGAGTACGACAGCTACGAATCCGGCAAGTACCAGCGCAACTCCGGCATCCAGCCGTCGATGCTGTGGAAGGACTTCGTGAAGGAGTAGTCAGGACTGGGTCTGGAGCACCCAGATCCAGTTGGCCAGCAGCAGGGTGACTCCCACCGCCAGAAGGGCGCCCCGTTCCCGCAGGGATGCCGTCAGGCGCAGCGTCCGCCCCGTGGCCAGCCGGGTCAGCAGCCACAGGGCCGCCAGGCCCAGGCCGAGGCCCACCAGGGGATTCAGGCACAGGGCCCCGGCCCAGTCCCCGTGCGTGAAAGCCAGCACCACCCGGGTGCTGCCGCAGGTAGGACAGGGGTGGCCGGACAGCCGGTGAAACAGACAGGTTTCGACGGAGGGGGCGCCCCGCCGTTCCAGCAGCACACCCCCCAGCACCAGCAGGAGCCAGCACCCCACCAGCGCCGCGGCCCCCCCGGGGGGGCCGGGCGGCCGGGGGGGACGCGGCCCCGGGGAACCCACGGGGGGGTGGGGGTA
>NZ_JAKZLD010000002.1:0-238285 GCF_022808835.1 Geothrix mesophila | reverse complement strand
GTGGGGGGGGCCCCCCCCCGCCCCCCCACCCCCCCCCCCCCCCCCCGCGGGCCCCCCCCCCCCCCCCCGCCCCGCCCCCCCCGGGGGGGCCCCCCCCAGCCGGGGGGAACGCTCCCAGTGGAACCGCACGGGGGGTTCCGGATCAGTGGTGGCTCATCGCTCCCAGGGCGGCCATGCCGCCGAAGAACACCGCCCAGACGAGACCGAGGATGCCCAGCACGCAGCCGATGATGCCGAGAATCTTGCCGGCCTTGGTGAGGCCTTCGCCACTGGGGTCCATCTTGCCTTCGGCCATGGCCTTGAGATCGTTGCTGCCCATGACCCACGCCAGGATGGCGAAGATGATGCAGCAAAGAAGGCCGAGGATGCCGAACACCAGCAGCATGGTGCCTCGGTGGGCCTTCACCGGCGCGGCGGACGTGTAGTCGTTCATGGGGGCTCCTGGGAGCAGATGAGACCGGGGTTGACCCGGAAAGGGGTTGGGGATGCGCCCAGTCTAAGGTGATTCCAGGGGACTTGGCCAGGGGACTTGGACAGGCCCGGCCGCCGAATCACCTCAGGCTCTTCCCGTTCCCACCGTCGGCCGGTCCTCTTCCCACAGCACCTCGAAGGGGCGCACCTCATGCTCGATGCCCTTGAGCAGGGATCCCTCCAGCTGCCGCAGGCGGGCCGGACCCACCAGCTCGGCCGTGCGCGGCCCGATGACGATCTGGCCGGGCCGGGCCACGCTGCTCTCCAGACGGGAAGCCAGGTTCACGGTGCTGCCCATGACCGTGTAGTCCATGCGCTTCTCGCAGCCGATGTCGCCCGCGAAGGCCTCCCCGCTGTTGATGCCGATGCGCATCTTCAGCTCGGGGTAGCCCTCGGGCCGGGCTTCGTTCAGGGCCCGCAGGGTCTCCTGCATGGCCGCGGCGGCCTCCACGGCGTGGCGCGCATGGTCGGGGTCGGGGTTGGGCGCGCCGAAGAAGGCCATGATGGCGTCGCCGATGTACTTGTCGAGGGTGCCGCCCCGACTGAAGATCTGGTCCGTCATGGCCTCGAAGGTGCGGTTGAGGATGCCCGCCAGCACGAGCGGTTCCATGCCCTCGCTCATGCGGGTGAAGCCCGAGATGTCGGCGAAGAGCACGCTGATTTGGCAGCGCTGGGCCTGGAGGGCCGGCGCCTCCTTGCTCTGGCTGGATTTCAGGATCTGGTCCACCACGGCCGGGCTGTGGTAGCGCTCCAGGCGCTGGCGGAACTTGGCCTCCCGCTCGCGCTGGATGCCCACGGCGGCGAAGTTGGCCATGGCGCTGAGCAGGTGCTCGTCCTCCCGCTTGAAGCCGCCCTTGCTGAGGCTCGTCTCCAGGTAGATCACCCCCAGGGCCTGGTTCTCCACGATGAGGGGCGCGCAGAGGGCCGAGGTGATGCCATGAATCTTGATGCTCTCGCCGGCGCTGAAGCGGGGGTCCATCCGGGCGTCGGTGGTGAGGATGGCCACCCGGTCCTTCATGGCCGTGCGGGCGATGGTGCGGCTGATGGGATTGGCGTTCTGGCCCGCCTGCTCCTCCCAGACCAGCTCGGGCACCAGCTCGCCATTGGCATCCGCCAGCAGGATGAAGCCCCGCTGGCATGGGATCTGGGCCGTCACCAGGCCCATCACGGACTCCAGCAGCTCCGCCAGGCCCGCCGCTCGCAGAAGGGTGCCGGCCATGCTGGCCAGGCGCTGGAACAGGGTCACTGCATCGCCCGCGGGGTGCTGGCCGCCGGCCTGGGCCAGCATGGCCTCCAGGCTGGCGTGAGGCACGAGGATGGAGCCCGAGGCGTCGAAGGCGCGGTCCTCGAGGGAGATCTTCGGGGCGGCGACCCGGGCCCCCAGGTTCAGGCCCTGCGTCGGAGAGCCGGGCGCCGGCTCGGGCATCCAGCGCACCACGGCCTCGCCCAGAAGCACCGTATCTCCCGGATGCAGGGGCGCCGGCTCGGCCAGGACCACCCCGTTGAGGGTCGTCCCGTTCAGGGACTTCATGTCCATGACGTGGGGCTGGCCATCCTTGAGGAAGATCCGGGCGTGGACCCGGCTGACCGCATTGGCCTGGATCCGGATGCTGGCCTGGTCGCCCCTCCCCAGGGTCACGCCCTCCTCCGTGAGCGTCACGGGGTGCAGGGCGCCGTCAACCTGGAGGGTGAGCTTCATGTGGAAACCGGGGGAAGGGTGAGTCTAGCACGGGGCTGCTGACCTCATCGGCCGGGCGCGGTATTCTATGAGGTTCATCCCGGTCGGGGTGTGGAGGTCCGTTGACCAAAGTCGGTTTCATGTCCCTGGGCTGCCCCAAGAACCTGGTGGATTCGGAAGTCATGCTGGGCCACCTGCGCCTGAAGGGCTACCAGATCACCCCCGTGCTGGAGGAGGCCCAGGTGCTGGTGGTGAACACCTGCGGCTTCATCGACGCCGCCAAGCAGGAGAGCGTCGAGGCCATCCTCCAGGCCGCGTCCATGAAGAAAGAGGGCGCCTGCGAGAAGCTCATCGTGGCCGGCTGTCTGGTGGAGCGCTACCGCGACGAGCTCATGACCGAGATGCCCGAGATCGACGCCTGCCTGGGCACTCGGGACATCGAGCAGATCGCCGAGGTCATCGGCGCCGGCGCCAGCTTTGAGCTGAACCCCAATCCCGACTACCTCTACACCGAGGCCAGCCCGCGGATGCTCACCACGCCCAAGGCCAGCGCCTACCTGAAGATCAGCGAGGGCTGCGACCACGCCTGCGCCTTCTGCGTCATCCCCCAGCTCCGGGGCGCCCAGCGCAGCCGCAGCATCGAGAGCGTGGTGGCCGAGGCGACGAACCTCGTGGCCCAAGGCGTGCTGGAGATCAGCCTCGTGGGCCAGGACACCACGGACTACGGTCGCGACTTCGGCGATCCGGACGCCCTGGAAAAGCTGGTGCGTGCCCTGGGGAAGGTGGAGGGCCTGCGCTGGTTCCGCATCCACTACGCCTACCCGAACCGCCTGACGGACGGCCTGCTGCAGGCCATGGCCGAGACACCCAACTGCGCCCGCTACCTGGACATGCCCCTGCAGCATGCGGACGCCGCCATCCTCAAGGCCATGGCCCGGGGCGGCAGCCGCGCCCAGTTCCTGAAGCTGATCGAAAAGGTGCGCCGCATCGTGCCGGGCATCGCCATCCGCTCCAACTTCATCGTGGGCTTCCCCGGTGAGGACGAAGCGGCCTTCGAGGAGCTGAAGGCCTTCGTGAAGGAGGCCCGCTTCGACCACGTGGGCGTCTTCACCTACAGCCCCGAGGAGGGCACCACGGCGCACGATCTGGGCGACCCCGTGCCGAAGCGCACCAAGGAGGCCCGCAAGCGCCGCATCCTCGAGCTGCAGCAGAAGATCGCCCGCGAGAGGAACCAGGAGAAGGTGGGCCAAGTCATCGACGTGCTGGTGGAGGGCGCCCACGAGGAGACCGACCTCATCGTGAAGGGCCGCCACCAGGGCCAGGCCCCCGAGATCGATGGCAACGTGCTGCTGGTGGACGGGACACCGCAGGTGAACACCATCCAGAAAGTGCGCATCGTGAAAGCCCACGCCTACGACCTCATCGGGGAAGTGGAGGAGGGTGGTATGGAATCGAGCACGGCGGCCTACGAGCAGGCGTTCCTCACGCGGAAGCGGACCTGACGGGGTTCCGGGCCGGAGGGTTAACCTGGGATTCGACCTCCCAACCCATCCGCCCAGGAGCTTCCATGCGTCCCCCCGCCCTTCTGGCGTCCGTCCTCCACCTCGGCCTGATCGTGGCCGCCGCGCTCCAGACCGCCCCGCTGCCCGCCCAGGCCCCGGCCAAGGCCAAGGCCATTGGCCCCAAGCCGGATGATCCCAAGGGGAAGAACGTCAAGGCCATCGGTCCCAAGCCGGATGATCCCCGGGGCAAGGCCGCCAAGCCCGCGGCTGCGCCGGCCCCCGTCAAGCGCTGAGCCCCACGGGTTCAGGCCGAAGGCTCTAAACGGATCTCCGAAGTCCCTCGTAGGCCATAGGAACCGTTTCAGGGATCTTTCATGCGCCATCCGGCTTTGGCCTTCGTCTGCCTGCCCATCCTGGCTTCCCAGGCACCCAACCCGCTGCACCTGGCCATCCCCCGGCTGGCCCAGGCGCCGTCCATGACCCGGGACGCGGACCTCTCCACCTGGAAGGAGGCCCTGGTGATCACGGAGTTCGGCATGATGATGCCGGACGACCAGGGCGAGAACCGCTGGCCCACCATCGTCCACGTGGGCTGGGGCCCGGACGCGCTCTACGTGGCCGTGGAGGCGAAGGATCCCGAGCCCTCGAAGATCCACGCCGCCCGCCACATGCGCGACACCAACAACGGCGACTTCGACTTCGTGGGCGTGGACCTCGATCCCTCCGGCAAGGGCCAGAGCATCGCCCGCTTCTTCGTGACGCCCCTGGGCGGCCAGATCGACGAGATCATGACGGACAGCACCGGCGAGAACGCCTCCTACGACTGCCTCTGGGATTCCACCGGCGTGCTGACGCCGGATGGCTACGTCGTGAAGATGCGCATCCCCTACAGCAGTCTGCGCCGGCGGCCGGGCGAGTGGGCCATGCGATTCCTTCGTATCATTCCGCGGGAGCGGCGCTACGGCATCTCCTGGCCGCGCATGAGCAAGGACGTGCAGTGCGACATCTGCCAGATGGCCCGGGTCTCCGGCGCCCCGGTGGACAAGCCCGGCTCGCCGTTCCTGGTGATCCCCTTCGCCACCTATACCCGCACCCAGTCGCTGGAGACCAACCCGGCGGCGCCCGTGGAATCCAAGGCCCGCCTGGGCATGGATGTCCGCTACGCCACCACCGCCCTCACCTTCGAAGGCACCTACCGGCCCGACTTCGCCACGGCGGACGCGGACGTGGACCCGCTCCAGATCAACAGCCGCTTCAAGGTGTTCTATCCCGAGCGCCGGCCCTTCTTCCTGGAAGGCATGGATCTGCTCTCCCCCCCCGCGGCCCAGCGGCAGTTCTTCAGCCGCTCCATCCAGAGCCCCCTGTACGGTCTCAAGGCTTCGGGCCAGGGCTCACTGGCCAGCTGGACCGTGCTCCACGCCAAGGACGAGGACGGCGGCCTCATGCTGAGCGCCAACGGTGCCCAGGGCGTCGAAGGCCTGCCCACCCGGGACACGGCGGCCGCGCTGCGTTTTCAGCTGGACGGGCGCGGCTCGGGCCTGTCCGTCCTCGGCACCGACAAGCGCCTGCAGGGCGGACCGGACGCCGCCGGTGGGCTGATCGGCGGCCAGAGCGGCGGCCTGTACCTGGATCAGTACCTGGGCTCCGAATTCCACTTCATCGGCAGCGCCATGACCGCCACCTCGCACCTCCCCCAAGCGGATGGCAGCCTCCTCTCCCAGCGCGGAACCTCCACCTCCGCCGAGCTGGACTGGAACACGCGCCACTGGTTCGCCACCGCCGTCAGCCAGACCACGAGCCCCGGACTGGTGCTGATCTCGGGATTCACCGACCTCCGGGGCTACCGCCAGCAGACCGGAACCTTCGGCTGGCAGAGCAACTGGAATGGCGGGAAGCTCTCCCAGGCGAACCTCTTCCTGCGCGCCCGCCGCCTCGTGTGGTGGGACGGGAACCCCTTCGACCGCGCCGTGGGCCTGAGCACCTATGTGGAAACCGCCGACCGCTGGGCCTGGAGTCTCGACTGGGACATCGCGGGGCGCACCTGGGCGGATGACGAGGTGACTTCCAATGCCACCCGCAACTTCGACACGGCCCTGAGCTGGAAGAAGCTGATCTGGGCCCAGATGCTGCTGCGGGCCGTCCGCGGACGCACCATCGACCTGGCCTCGGGGGCCCCGGCACGCATCCACACCCTCAGCTTCAGCTCCCACGGCGCGATCGGGGACGTCTCCTACAACCTCTCCACCCAGAAGACCGAGCTGGACCGTGAATCCGACGGCCTGCAGCTCGTGCGCGCGCGGAAGCTGGCCCTGACGGCCACCTACCAGATGCCGCGCGCCTTCTACCTGAAGACCCAGGCGTTCGTGGTGCGGTACGACGGCTCCGAGATCGATGGTGTGGACAAGTTCCTCAAGGCCTTCCTAGGTTGGCAGCCCAATGCCTTCACCAACGCCTATGTGGGCTGGTCGGGCCAGCGGCGGCGCGCCCCCCTCGCCATCCTGCCCACCGAGCGCATGGTGGAGCGCGGCGTGTTCGCCAAGCTGGCCTACGCCATGCAGTTTTAGAGGCCTCCCGAGGGAAAGGAAATTTAAACGCGGAGGAAAGCGGAGACACGGAGGACAGCGGAGGAGAGAACCTTTCTCCGCTCTCCTCAGCCCCTCCGCTTTCCTCAGCTTTCCGAATTTCTTTTCGATCCATGAGCCGGTGCCAGGGACAGGTACACTGGGCGGATGCTGGAATTCAGGGAGGTCACCCGCGCCTACGAACTCGGCGGCGAGCGCGCCGGCGTGTTCGGCGTGTCGCTGGCGGTGCCGAAGGGCTGCCTGGCGGTGCTGGCGGGCCCCAGCGGCAGCGGCAAGACCACCCTGCTCCAGCTGGCGGGCCTCCTGGACCAGCCCGACGAGGGCGCCGTCTTCCTGGATGGACAGGAGGTGTCCAGTCTCTCCGAGCGCGAACGCTGCGGCCTCCGTCTGAGCCGGCTGGGCTTCGTGTTCCAGGCCTTCAACCTGGTGCCCGTCCTCACGGCCCTGGAGAACGCCATGCTGCCCCTGCAACTCCAGGGCCTGGCCGAAGATGAGGCTCGGCGCCGAGCCGAGGCGGCCCTCGAGCGCGTCGGGCTTTCCGACCGCCTGCACCATCGCCCCGGACAGCTGAGCGGCGGCCAGCAGCAGCGCGCCGCCATCGCCCGCGCCCTGGCGCCCGATCCCCTCCTGGTGCTGGCGGACGAGCCCACGGCCAGCCTCGACCACGCCCACGGCGGCCCCCTCATGGACCTCATGGCCGAACTGGCCGCCGAGCGGGGCGCCACCTTCCTGGTGGCCAGCCATGATCCCGCCGTCATCGCCCGCGCCGATCATGTCTTCCGCCTGGCCGACGGGCGGTTGGTGGAGGGTTCATGAATAAGACACTGGAACCGCGAAAGACACGAAAGAGAGCGAAAAAGGATAAACAGGATCCGCTTGATCCCTGCCATCACCTAGGGCTTTCTGTACCCGCGACGAAGAAAGTCCGACCACCTTTCGCGGACCCGAAGGGCCTTTCGCGTGTTTCGCGGTTGCCATTCCTGACGGGAGTGCCGCGGTGATCCTCGCCAGGCTGGCCCTGCGGAACCTGCTGCGCCAGCGGCGGCGCACGGCGCTGACGCTCATGGTGGTGGTGGCGGGCTTCCTGGCCTTGAGCCTGGCTGGGGGCTTCATGGCCCAGACCTTCCAGGGCCTCGCCGATGGCGCCATCCGCGGCGGCCTGGGCCACCTGCAAGTGATGGCCCCTGGTGCCATGGAGGGCGACGAGGCCCAGAGCCTGGAGAAGGCCCTGCCCGAAGGCGAAGCCCTGGCGGCGCGGCTCCGGCAGGACCCCGCCGTAGCGGAGGTGCTGCCTCGCATCCACTTCATGGGCCTGCTCAGCAGCGGCCCGAAGAGCGTGGCCTTCCTGGGCACCGCCGTGGATCCGGCCCTGGAGCCGAAGCACATGGCCTGCCTCGATTCCCTGAAGGACGGGGCCAAGGCCCGCGGCGGCGCGGGCTCGCGCTGGCTGTCCACGGACCCGGCCGCCCGCGAGGTGATCCTCGGCACGGGTCTGGCCCGGAGCCTGGGGGCCTCCGTGGGCAGCCTGCTCACCCTCATGTCCACCACCAGGGACGGCGCGCTCAACGCCGTGGACGTGGAGGTCGTCGGCCTCCAGGACCAGGGCCTGAAGGAGCTGAACGACCGAGTCCTCACCGTGGGCCTCGCCACCGCGGGACAGCTGCTGGACGCCGGGCCGGCCCGCTCGCGGCTCTCCGTCGTGCTCAAGCACCCCGGCGACACGGCCGCCGAGCAGGCGCGGCTCCAGGCCCTGCTGCCCGAAACCACGGTGAAGCCCTGGTTCGAGCTGGCCTCCTTCTATCGGCAGGTGAAGCTGCTCTACTACGCCATCTTCGGCTTCATGGGCCTGGTGCTCTTCCTGGTGGTGCTGCTGGCCACGGCCAACACACTGCTCATGTCCGTCATGGAGCGCGTCCGCGAGTTCGGCGTGCTGCGGGCCATGGGCCTCCGGCCCGGCCAGCTGCTGGCCCTGCTCCAGTGGGAGGGCGCCTTCCTGGGCCTCTTCGGCAGCGCCCTGGGCCTCGCGGCCACCCTGCTGCTGCGGGCCGGCCTCAATGCCCTGCACCTCCAGATGCCCGCCCCGCCGGGCACCAGCCACGGCTACGAGCTGGACATCCACCTCGTGCCCGGCGTCTATCTCGCGGTGGCCCTGGGCCTTCAGGCCACGCTCCAGGTGAGCGCCCTGTTCCCTGGCCTCAAGGCCGCGAAGCTCCGCATCGTGGAGGCATTGAGACATGTTTGAGAAACAGGCCTCAGGCCTCAGTCCCCAGTCCTCAGGAAGGAAGGCCCCTCGCCCCGCCTGGTGGCTGGCCACGGGCTTCGGCAGCGGCTACCTGAAGCCGGCGCCAGGAACCTGGGGCAGCCTGGCGGGGCTGGCCGCCTGGCTCCTGCTGGTGTGGATCGTCCGCGGCTGGGCCCTCCCGTCCTGGGTCCTCCTGGCCGCGCCCCTGGTCCTTTCCCTGATGGCCGTCTGGGCGGCGGATGAGGTGGTGAAGGAGGCGGGTCAGGAGGACCCCTCCTTCGTCGTGATTGATGAATGGGCCGGCGTCTGGATCGCCCTCACCCCCCTGTTGTTCACGGTGACGATCCAACCGCAGCCCTGGAGTCTCTGGGCGGCACGGCTGGTGGCGCCCTTCCTGCTCTTCCGCCTCTTCGACGTCTGGAAACCGGGAGCCGTGGACCGCGCCCAGCACCTGCCCGGCGGCTGGGGGGTGGTGGCGGACGACGTGCTGGCGGGCCTCCTCGCGGCGTTCATCGTCTGGCCCCTGGACCGGTGGCTGGGCGCGCAGTCGCTGCTGCACCCAGAACTGTGGCAGTAAGGCAAAAACAGAACCACCCTCGCAGAGATCGCCGAGAAATCAGAGAACACAGAGAATGAACGCATTCTCTCCCCGTGCCTCCGCCATCCTCCGCGCGCTCCGCGTGAGTTTTTTCAATCCAGCTTCAGCCTGCGGTTTCTTCTAACAACCGCTTCCACACGGCGGGCTCGCTCAGCCGTCCCGTTTCGTCAAAGTGGCGGCTTTCGATGAGGTAGCGGTAGCCCTGCTCGGTGAGGAAGAGCTGGCGGTTGCGGGCGAACTCCTGCTCGGTGGTGTCCCGACTGATGAGCGAGTAGAAGTAGCTCACGTTGCGGTCACCCTTGGGGCGCAGGATGCGGCCCAGGCGCTGGGCCTCCTCCTGCCGCGAGCCGAAGGTGCCGCTCACCTGGATGGCCACGCTGGCGTCCGGGAGATCGATGGCGAAGTTGGCCACCTTGCTCACGATGAGCACGCGGAGGTCCCCCTCGCGGAAGCGGCGGAAGAGCACCTCCCGCTCCTTCTCCGGTGTCTGGCCCGTGAGCACCGGCGCGTTCAGGCGCTCGCCGATGATGCGGAGCTGCTCCAGGTACTGGCCGATGACGAGGATGCTGTCGTTGGGATGACCCGCCAGCAGCTCGTCCATGACGGCCAGCTTGAGGCTGTTCTCGGACGCGATGCGGAAGCGCTGGCGCTGATCGGCCACGGCGTACTCCATGCGCTCGTCAGTGGGGAGCGGCACGCGGATCTCCAGGCAGTGGGCCGTGGCAATGAAGCCGTCCTTCTCCAGCATCTTCCAGGGCACGTCCACCCGCTTGGGGCCGATGAGGCTGAAGACGTCCTCCTCCTTGCCGTCCTCGCGCACCAGGGTGGCCGTGAGGCCCAGGCGCCGCTTGGCCTGGAGCTCGGCTACCGCCCGGAAGACCGGCGCGGGCAGCATGTGCACCTCGTCGTAGATCACCAGACCCCAGTTGGCCGCCTCGAAGAGCTTGAAGTGCTCGAAGGGGCCGGTCTTGCTCTTGCGGTAGGTGAGGATCTGGTAGGTGGCGATGGTGACGGGCTTGATCTCCTTGGTGTCGCCCGTGTAGAGGCCCACCTGGTCCTCGGTGAGCGAGGTCTTGTCCAGCAGCTCCTGCTTCCACTGCTTCACGGCGGTGCCGTTGGTGGTGAGCACCAGGGTGTGGGTCTGGAGACTGCCCATGCATCCGATGCCGATGACGGTCTTGCCCGCACCGCAGGGGAGGACCAGTACGCCCGCGCCGCCGTCGGGCCCGCCGCCGGCGTGGAAGACGTCCACGGCGGCCTGCTGGTAGTGCCGCAGGCCGAAGGGCTTGCCGTTCTGCTTGGTGACGGGCGACAGCTCGAAGGGCAGCGGGTCGCCGGGCTTGTAGCCGGCCATGTCCTGCACGGGATGACCCAAGCGGATGAGCTGGAGCTTGGCCTCGCCGCGCATGCCCGTCTGCAGGAAGATGCCCTTCTCGTCTGGGTAAGGCTCCGCCAGCATCCCCTGCAGCGACTTCTGGTTCTCCAGCTCCCAGAAGAGGCCCCGGTCGTCCATCTCCAGGGCTAGGCGGTCGCCCTTGGCCACCAGCCGCAATTTGCCGTAGCGCGTGCCGTGGTCCTCGATCTCCTGCAGCAGGTTCTGGGGCACCGGGTACTTGGACCAGGTGTTCAGCGTCTCGATCATGTCCTGGCAGGCCACGCCGGAGGCCGAGGCGTTCCACAGGCTCAGGGGCGTGATGCGGTAGGTGTGGATGTGCTCGGGGCTCTTCACCAGCTCCGCGAACCGCGCCAGTTCGTCGCGCACCTGCTCGAAGGCCGGGTGGGCCACCTCGAGCAGCAGGGTGCGATCGCTCTGGACGATCAGGGGATTGTCGGGACGGAGGGCGATCACGGTGGCGGCAGACCCAAACCTCCAGCCTAGGGGCCTCGGGCGGCAGGGTCAACGTGAGGCGACGAAGAAGGCCCTGGTTGGGCGATGCAAAAGCCAACTGGCGCGGCCCTTTGACTGTCGTATAGTTTGGGATTCCCCAGGCCCCCGACCTCGTTTCCATTCCGGCCCCGGGGATCCTTCCTGGAGACGCCATGAACCACCGGGCGACCAAGTTCCTCGCTCTCCTCTTGTTATCGGCTTCCTTGTCGGGACTCGCCGCCCAGGAGGGGAACCCCGGCCAGCGTCGCCTGGACCTGCCCTATCGCCGGAGCCCCCACGCCCTCGGCGGGCACGACCGGGCGGACCTGCGGCGGGAATGGAATCTCTTCTGGTTCGGCGGAAAGGCCAGCCCGGCCTATCTGGACTACAAGAACCAGCTCGCCGAGCAGCAGACCCGCCTCTGGGCGCCGCGGCGCCTCCAGAGCGCGGGCCCGCTCGCCCAGCCTCTCGTCCAGCCGCTGGCCGGCACCCTCCCCGCGGCCCTGGCAACCGGACCGGCCGGCATCGGAGGCGTCTGGACGAACCTGGGCCCCTTCTCGCAGCTCACCAGCACCACGCCCGACATCGACAGCGGGCGCCCCGTGGCCATCGTGACCCATCCGACGGCCCCCACCCTCTATCTGGCCACCAGCGGCGGCGGCGTGTTCCGCTGCGACAACGCGGATCCAGCCTCCACCACGGACTGGACCTGGTACTCGGTCACGGACGCCCTCCCCACCAGCAGCAGCGGGGGCAACGTCTCCGTGGGCGCCCTCGCCATGAGCCCCGTGGATCCGAATACCCTCTACATGGGGGCCGGCGACTTCTTCGATGCGGAAGGCCGCGGTTTCTTCAAGACCACGGACGGCGGCGCCACCTGGACCGCCGCCCCCCTGAGCAGCCTCGGCACCGCCACCCGCTCTTACGCCATCCTGCCCCTGGACGCCAGCCGGATCCTCTGGGCGACGAACGCCGGCCTGCGGATCTCCACCGACGGGGGATCCACCTTCGCCGCGGCCACCGGGGGCCCGGCCACAGGACAGGTCTGGTCCCTCCAGAAGGTGACAGCCACCGACCTCCTCTGCTCCGTGGAGGTCACCCCCTCTGGTGCCACCAACGGCACTGGCAGCATCCACTATTCCACCAATGCGGGCGCCTCCTGGACCGCGGCCACCCTGCCCAGCCTCACCTTCACGCCCGGCCGCATCACCATCCGGGCCGCGGGGGACGGCACGACGGCCTACGCCATTCTGGAAGACACCACCACCAACAGCAGCAGCACGACCGTGGCCCGGGGCGTCCTCAAGAGCGTCGACAAGGGCGCGACCTGGACCTGGCTGGCAGCCCCCACGATCAGCGGCGGCCTCTTCCAGGGCTCGGGGCCCCAGATGTCCGGCGACGGCGGGCAGGGCTGGTACAACCACGGGCTGGCGGTGGATCCCAACAACCCGCTGCGGATCTTCGTGGGGGCCAACCTCGCCCTCTACCGCTCGACGGATGGCGGCCTGAGCTGGGTCCAGCTGACCCACTGGTACGGCATCGGCCACGTCTACGCCCACGCGGACTTCCACGCCACCGCCTGGTCGCCCGATGGAGCCACGCTCTTCGTCGGCAATGACGGCGGCTTGACCGTGGTACGAGCCCCCTTCATCTCTCCGGTTCCCACCTCCACCTCGACCACCACGCCATTCTTCAACCTCTCCTTCCTCGACAACCGGCGCAACAAGGGCCTGGCTTCCCATCTGGTCTACAACGTGGGTTCCACCGGCGCCGCCAACCCCTCGGATTCGAAGTGGCGGATCTCCCTGGGCATGCAGGACAACGGAACCCGTCTGCGCCAGCCGGCGACCTCCGGCGGCACCCTCACCGGGACGGAAGGAACCTTCGAGGACGAGATCGGCGGCGACGGATTCGCCACCCTCTTCCATCCGGCGGACGGCACCCAGGTGCTCGGCAGCATCTACTACACCGACATCTACCGGAGCACCAACGGAGGCGGCTCCTTCAGCGAGTCCATCTCGGGCATCACCGAGGCGAACAACAAGGACCTCGCGCCCTTCGCCCCCAAGCTGGCGCCCGGCGACGCGGCCCGGCCGGCCGCGGTCTACACCTCCACCAACGGGAAGGTCTACCTGAGCACCAGCTTCGGAGCCAGCTGGGTGGCCCTTGGCACCGGCGGCCTTCCGGCGCCGCTGGACACGTCCTCCACCACCTCGACGACGGAGCTGTTCATCCGCAACCTGGCGGCCTCCGCCAGCGATCCGAACACGCTGGGCATCGCGGCCAACCAGTCGCGCGTCTACCTGACATCCAGCGGCGGCAGCTCCTGGATCAAGGCCGGAGCCCTCCCCGGAAGCGCGTCCTACCTCAGCTGCATCGAGTTCGACCGCACCACCCCCACGACGGTGTACGTGGGATCGGTGGCCCCCAGCAGCACCGCCAACCACCTGTGGAAGAGCACCAATGGTGGAGGCAGCTGGACGGCCATCGACGGCAGCCCAACCGCCAGCAACGGCTTCCCCTTCGGCATCCCGGTCCATGTGGTGAAGGCCGATCCCCTGGTGGCCAACAAGGTCTACGTGGGCACGGATTTCGGCGTCTACGTGACCAGCGATGGAGGCGGCACCTGGAGCCGGTTCGGCAGCAACCTGCCCCTCGTCGCCACCCGTGACCTCTACATCGCCCCGGATGGCAGCTTCCTCCGCGCCGCCACCTTCGGTCGCGGGGTGTGGGAGCTGCAGACCGCCCAGGTCAGCGTGTCGCTGGACAGGACCACGGCCACGGTGAATCCCACCGCCAGCACGACCTTCACCGCCACCGTGACCAACTACGCCACCGACAACAAGGTGAACTGGACCGTGTCCGCCGGAGGCGGCAGCATCAGCCCCACCCAGACCGCCAGCGGCAGCGCCGCCACCTACACGGCCCCGGCCACACCGGGAGTCTATACGGTCACTGCCGCGAGCAACGAAGCTCCCTCGGCCTCTGCCTCCGCCACCGTGTCGGTCTACAACCCCGCCTCCGTAACCGTATCCGTTTCCCCCGCCACGGCGTCCCTCCTGGCGGGCGGCACGGCCACCTTCTCGGCCACGGTGACGAACGCCCCGAGCCAGGGAGTCAGCTGGTCCGCCAGCGGAGGGACCATCACGGCCGGCGGCGTCTACACGGCTCCCGCCTCCGCCGGGACCTACACCATCACCGCCACCAGCATCTGGCCGAGCACCACGTCCGGGACCGCATCCGTCACGGTGAAGACTCTCGATCTGAACGGCGACGGCGTGGTGGATCTGCGGGACCTGCTCTTCTTCGCCAAGTTCTATGGCACCACCAGCTCCGCCTGCGACCTGAACGGTGACGGGACGGTGGATGACAAGGACCTCGCGATCCTCCTCGGCGGTCTGTGATGGAGAAGCCCATGATCCCGATGACCACGCTCCTCTCCGGTTCCGCCGCCTTGGCGTTGATGGCCCTGCTCGCCTGCGGCGGCGGGGGCGGTGGATCCTCCGCACCGACCACGGCCACCAGCCTGGCCTACACGGATCCGACCACCGGCACCTACCTGCTCAAGAAGAACGCGGCCCTCTCCACCGCCACCCACCTCGTGCTCGACCTGGTGGGACCCGCGTCCACCACGGGCACCGGCGTCACGGCCACGTTCACCGCGGACGCCACCCGGGTGGCCTGGGCCAATGTCGCCGCCGGCGACCCCGCCAACACCTTCGTCCAGAACGGGACGGCCTTCAACCTCGGAGCCTCCCCCCAGATCCTCAAGGGCAAAGCCTCCGGCGGGACCCTCCAGGTCACCGTGGCGCAGAAGGGCCTCGCCAGCCCCGCCTCCCTGAACGCCCCCCTGCTGCGGGTGGCCCTGGACCTCCGGGCCTCCCAGCCCCCGGGAGCCGTCTCCCTCGGCACCGACAGCTCCAAGTGCCAAGTGATCGACGGGACCGGAACCATCGTGGCCCCCATCGCCGTGACCGTGGGAGCCCTCGCCGCCCAGTAGACGGGCCTGAGGCCCGCGATTCGGCCTGCGTGTATCATTAGGTGCCTCATGCATCAACTTACGCAGTAATCGAATCGCCCCACGGTTCTCCCGGACTCAGCCACCCTGGGTCCGTGAAGCCCTGGTTCCGGAGCCGCCATGGATCTGCTCGCCCGATGCACCTGCTTCCTGGCCCTGGCCATCTTCCTGGCCTGCGGAGGCGGGGGCGGCTCCTCCACCCCGCTGCCGCCGGGACCGTCCATCAGCGGCGTCACGCCCAGCCATGGCAGCCCCGGAACCACGGTGGTCCTCTCCGGAGCCAACCTCCTGGGCGCCACGGCCGTCTCCTTCAACGGCCGCCCGGCGTTTTCCTACCAGGTGGTGAGCGCCGCCGAGATCGATGCGGTGGTGCCCGGCGACGCGACGACCGGAACCATCAAGGTCACCACGGCCAACGGCTCGGCCACCTCGCCGGCCTTCACGGTCGACGCGTTCCAGGCCCCCGCCATCACCTCGTTCACGCCCTCCGGCTTCCAGGCGGGCACCGTGGTGACACTGACAGGCGCGCACTTCGTGGGTGCCTCCCGAGTCCAGTTCAACGGCCTGGACGCGGCCGCCTTCACCGTCAGCAGCGATAGCCGCATCTGGGCCACCGCGCCCTCCGGCCTGTCCGCGGGCTTCCTGACGGTGACCACCCCCGGCGGCACGGCCACCTCCGCCACTTCCTACACGCTGAGCAGCAAGGCCCAGGTGTTCATGAACACGGGCTTCGAGCAGGCCTCCCCCATCATCTGGAAAGGTGACACCGGCACCATCCAGGGCGCATCGAGCAGCCAGCCCGAGGTGGTGCCCCACGGCGGCACCCAGTTCTCCTGGCTGGGCGGATACGGGTCCGTGCAATCGGATCGGATCACCCAGGATCTCTATGTCCCGGCGACGGCCCTGAGCGCCACCGCCACCTTCTACCTGAAGATCGTCACGGCCGAACCGATTGCGGGCGGGGCCAAGGACTATGTCTTCGTGGAGGCGCTGGATGCCTCGGGCAGCTACCTGGGAACCCTGCTCAGCAAGTCGAACCTGGACGCGTCCGATTACAAGGCCTACACCGTGGACCTGCTCCCCTACAGGGGCCGGGTCCTCCGCCTGTCCTTCAAGAGCCAGGAGGATTCCCAGCGGGCCACCAGCTTCCTCCTGGACGACGTCGTGGCCGATATCGAGGCGCCGGGCGCGGATCTCGCTCCCATCATCTCCAGCTTCACGCCCACCTCCGGCGTCCCCGGAGAAGCGACGGTCCAGATCTCGGGCATGAACTTCTTCGGCGTGACGGGCGTGTCCATCGGGGGCGCCAGCGTGGTCCCGACGCTCACGGACGGGACGAGCCTGGCCGCCGGGGTGCCGACCAATGCCGCCGTCGGAAGCGCGCCCATCCTCATTACCAATGCCCAGGGCACGGGCGCCTCCGCCCAGCCGTTCTCGGTGGTCTATGGCGCGCCGACCGTCATCGGCATGAACCCGACCCAAGGCCCGGTCGGGACGCCGGTGGTCATCACGGGCAGCTACCTGGGCTATCCGGGCACCACGCTGACCTTGAGCGGCCAGGCCATCCAGCCCACCAGCCTCAGTCCCGCCCAGATCACGTTCACGGTGCCTGCCGGCGCCACGAGCGGCAACCTCGTCATCAGCACCCCGGGCGGGACGGTCACGCGGTCCTTCGCGGTCAACACCGCCAGCACCACCCTCGACCTCCACGTGGAGAACGTGCAGCTCACCCAGAGCACGCAGGACCTGAACGGATCCGTCCCCGTCGTGGCCGGGAAGGATGCCCTCATCCGGGTCTTCGTGCTGGCCAACCAGGCCAACACCGCGGCCCCCTCCGTGAAGATCTCGATCATGGACAACAACGGGGTGGCCGTCCCGGGCTATCCGAAAGTCGTCGCACCTGCCCGAACCAGCGTCCCCACCACGCTGGACGAATCCAGCCTCACCTCCAGCTGGAACCTGGTCGTTCCCGGTACGGACCTCACCACCACGGGACCCAACGGTGTCTACCTGATCAGCGCCGAGGTGGATCCGGCCGGGGCCATCCCCGAAGCTGACGAATCCAACAACGCGCAGGTGCGCAGCTTCAGCGGGATCGCCGTTCCCATCTTCCGGACCACCATCTTCCCGGTCGCGCTTTCCACCGGCACCGGGAACATCACCGAAGCCAACAAGGCCACGTGGGTCGCCCGGCTGGCCAAGATGTATCCCGTGGCCGGCGTGGACGTCGCCGTGGGCGCAACCTTCACGTCCTCGGTGACCCTCAAGGAGGACGGAACGGGCTGGGATACGCTGCTCAGCGATCTCACGGCCAAGCACCTGGCCGATGCCGCGATCGACCCCACCGTCAGCGGCCGCTACTACTTCGGCGCCCTGGACGTCACCTACGGGTCCGGCACGGCCGGCGTCGGGTGGGTGCCCTATGCGGGCAGCCCCTTCCAGTACCGCACCGCCATCGGGTGGGACAAGACCGGCTACCAGGACGGAGGCAACTTCCCCGAGGTGTTCGCCCACGAGACCGGCCACAACATGGGCCGCCACCACAGCCCCTGCGGCAGTGCCGCCGACGCCGATCCGGACTACCCCTATGCGGGCGGGGCCATCGGCGTCTGGGGCTACGACACCACGGCGGGCCTGCTGAAGTCCCCAACGACCTACAAGGACATCATGGGCTACTGCTCACCGAACTGGGTCAGCGACTACGTCTACAAGAAGATCCTCGATTTCAGGAGCGGCACCGGCGGTCTCATCAGGAGCACCGACGAGGACGCCCCGCTTCCCCAGGCTCAGTCCACGGCCCGCGAGTGCCTGATCGTCCGGGGGATCGTCCACGCGGACGGGCAGGTCGATCTCCTCCCGGCCTTCCGCACCCGGTCGCTTCCCACCGCCGCGCCCCGCTCGGGGGACTACGCGCTGGAATGCGTGGACCGGAAGAACCAGACGGTCTTCACCACGCCCGTGGAACTGGCGGACCTCGGCTGCTGGCCCAAGGGCCGGGAGCGGCACTTCGTCATGGCGTTGCCGCTCGAAGCGGCCACCCTGGACGCCATCACCGGGTTGCGGATGGTGAAGGAGGGCAAGACCCTCGCAAGCCTCCGCGCCACCTCCGCCGAGGCGCCGGCACCTGAGTTCCAGCGCCTGCAGGACGGGAAGGTGCAGGTCACCTGGGATGTGTCGGTCCATCCGGCCCTCCTGGTCCGGGACGCGGATTCCGGCGAAGTCGTCGCCATCCTCTCGGGAGGTCGCCAGACGTTCGCGACCCGGTCGAAGCGGTTCGACCTGGTCCTCAGCGATGGCGTGGCGGGGCGGACGCTCCACCTCAAGGCTCCCGAATAGGGCATCTGCGCTCCCGCGGGAAAACCATCCAGCGTGGCGGACATTTTTTCCGCGTGAGCGCGCAAGGGTTCCGTGGGACACTGGAGGATCATCTGTATTCAGGTGTCCATGGCGCTTACCCACTACCAGCTCCTCTCGAACTGCTCGGATGAGCAGCTCAGGACCATCTGTGAGCGACGCCGCCTCCCCATCCCCCTCCGCTGGGAGGATGAGGCCGAGGGCCGCGTGCGGCTGCTCAAGACCATGGTGTTCCATCTGGAGGATCACAAGCGCCTGGCGGACACCCTCGCGGACCTGGACAGCGGGTCCCTGGTGGCCCTCAAGCACCTGGCCGGCGAGGGGGTCATGCCGGCCCCGCCCGTGGTCGAGTCCCTCCACGCCCTCGGGCTGATCCTTCCCGATGGCGAGGACTGGGCCGTGGCCGAGCGCGTGGCCGATGCCCTCGACGACTTCGACGATGGCGCCCTGAACTTCCAGGCCCCGGAGGGCGTGAAGCTGCGGCCCGCGGAGCCGTTCCGGTTCTCCCTTGCCCTCACCAGCGTGCTGCTGCGCTGCGTGGCGGGCCTGCGCGTGCTGAAGGGCGGGCTCCCCGCCAAGAAGGAGCTGGGCCAGCTCATGCAGCGCAACGCCATGCTGCACGAGGAGCAGGACGCCACGCTGCTCTTCACCCTGCTGCATCGCCTGGGCCTGCTGTGGAGCCGCGAGGGCCGCGTGGAGACGCTGCTGCCTGCGGTCACCAGCCACCCGCCCCGCTGGGTGGCCGAGCGCGCCTTCGCCAGCCTCCTGGAGCACGACCTCAAGGCCTGGGGCATGCCCCCGGCGGAGGACCGCCACTTCCTCATGCAGCACCTGCTGGAGCGTCGGGGCCAGGCCCTGGCCGTCCAGCCCTTCCTCGCCTTCCTCAAGACCCTCCATCCCCTGGACGAGGAGCGCACTCGCGCGGTGTTCCTGCCCTTCCTGGGCCGCATGGGCATCATCCAGGGCGACGAGGGCTTCGCGCACCTGAAGCTCACGGAGCACGGCGAGGCCCTCGCCCACGAATACCTGCTGCGCGACCTCAAGGGCACCGCCGCCCACTGGCAGCCGCTGGAGCTCGATCAGCCCATGATCCTCCAGCCCACCTTGGAGCTGCTGACGCCCCTGCTCCAGAATCCCCACCGCCTGCTCCAGCTGGCCCAGCTGGCGGACGTGGAGGCCCTGGACGCCATGGGCACCTTCCGCGTGGCCCACGCCACCCTGGTGCGCGCCCTGGATGCCGGCGTGCCGCTGGAGGAGCTGGGCCGCCGCCTGGGGGCCTCCACCCAGACCCTGCCCCAGCCCCTGCTCCAGCTTCTGGAGGACCTCTCCCGCCGCGTGGGCGAGGTGGAGGTGCACCAGGGCGTGCGCCTGGTGCGGGCCCGCACGGCCCACCTGGCGGACGAGCTGAAGCTGCGCCCCGAGCTGGCCCCGCTCAAGCTGGCCTCGCTGTCCGACACGGTGCTCGAGGTGCGCGGCGACGGCAACGCCCATGCCCTGCTCAAGCAGGCGGGCTTCATGCCCAAACCCGGCCGCTTCCTGGCCCTGAGCGTGGACGGGGACGAGAAGTTCTACCTCTGGGCCCTGGCGGCCCTGGCCTTCGTGGACGAGAAGGGCATGAACCACCACCTGGAGCCCGTGCAGCAGATGGTGCGCTCGGCCCTCCAGAAGCTCCACGACGAGGACCCGGCCCTCTACCAGGAAGTACAGCGGCGCATCCCCATGCTGCACCTGGGCGGCGAGGACCAGCTGGCCGAGGAGGTGCAGCGCATTCTCGAGTACGCCGCGGGCCACACGCTCATGGTGGAGCTCACCTACCTGCCCCCGGCGGCCCACCGCACGCAGCTGCGGCGGGTCTCGCCCCGCACCATCCAGGAGGACCACCTGCTGGCTTTCTGCCACCTCCACCAGGAGGAGATGGCCTTCCGACTCACCCGCATCCAGGGCGTGAAGCTCCTGAACGAACGGGGCTGGACCCCGGCGAACCACAGCCAGGCAGGGTAATGCCCCCCGGGGGGAGGCTCCGACTCCGCGACGCAGGAGCGGGAGTGGCCTCCTGAGGAGGCCACGTCAGGCGGAGGGCGCTTCGCGAACACCCCCGGACTCCCAAGAGAAGAGCCGGCAAAGCCGGCTCTTCTCTTTCCCCATTCCCATCGACTCGGTACTGCGGCTCCGGCTAGGGCTTGCCCTTCACCCGCTGGTAGTCGTCGGCCTGGAACCTCAGGGGCTTCTCCACAGGAATGACCAGGTAGGGCTCGGTCTTCCGGCCCCCCTGCTTCGAGGCCAACTGAAGCTGCTGCTGGACTTCCTCTTTGGCCTGCCGCTCCCGGGCCACTTCGGCGGCGTGGGTGGCGGCCATGCGGGCCATCTCCTGCTCCTGGCGCTGGGCCTGGAGCGCAAGCCCGTCGGCCCGTTGCTTCTGCTGGAAGCCCCAGGCGCCCAGGCCAGTCAGGACGGCCAACAGGGGCAGGGCCGCGGCGGCCAGCAGGCCCCAGGTGGGTCGCTTGCGTTCGGTGCGGCGGCGGCGCTGGGCCTCCCGGCGCAGGTCGCTGGCCAGGGCGGCCAGCTCGGCCGTGGGGGCCGCGGGGGCGCTGGCCACGACGGGCCCAAGGCCCAGAAGGTCGCGGAGTTCCGCCCGCAACTGGACATCCTCGGCGGGTTCGAAACGCCGGGCGGGATCAGACCAGGACATGCACGCCTCCAGAGGGGTTGAGCTGATCTTTGAGCTGGGCCTTGGCCCGGTGGATGCGGGTCTTCACGGTGGCCTCGGGAATGCCGAGGATGTCCGCGATCTCCCGGATGGACAGCCCCTCGACCACGAAGAGCCACAGGGCCTCGCGGAAGGTGGGGGATAGCAGGCGCATCCGCTCCCGGACTTCCTGGTTCAGCACCAGGTCGTCCGCGCCGCCGGCCAGGCCGGGCTCGGATACAGCCTCCAGGCTGAGGTTCTGATTCTTCATGGGGCGGCGCTCGGTGAGGGACAGGGTGCGGACGGTGCCATACAGGAAGGCGGTGGGGTGCTCCACGCGCTCCTCCCGCTGCATGAGGATGACGAAGGCCTCCTGGGCGATGTCCTCGGGAAAGACCGCCCCGTAGCGGCGGGCGTAGCTCACCAGCCGGGGATAGAGCTCCGCGAAGGCGCCATGAAAGGCCTCCTCGCTGCCGAACGGGGTTTCCTGGGGGGACTGCTCCATGCGGGGCTCCGACACCCTAGGATGCCCGAACCGGAGGCGAGGTTCCGGGCTAGGCTGGAGGGGATGGATCATCCGTTGCAAGCTTGGCGCGACACCCTGGAGGACCTGGGGGTGATGGGCCTCGTCCGCGAGCCGTTGGCCGTCCCGGAACCGGCCCCCGCAGCCCCCGGCCCCCGTCCGGCAGACCCGCGCTCGGCCCCGAGACCGGCCTCGAACCCGGCGGCCCAGCGGTCGATCCCGTCGCGCCCCTCGTCCGCCCCACCCACGGCCTATGTCCGCCCCACGGACCCCATCGGCTGCCCACCCCCAGAGGCCGTGGCCGCCGCAGCCTCCCTGGCGGACCTGGAGCGGGCCGTCCAGGGCTGCCTGGCCTGTCCCCTGGGCCCGGGGCGCCTGAAGTTCGTGTTCGGCGAGGGGGACCCCAAGGCCCGGCTCATGTTCGTGGGCGAGGGCCCCGGCCGGGACGAAGACCTGCAGGGCCGCCCCTTCGTGGGCAAGGCCGGCGAGCTGCTGGACAAGATGATCGGTGCCATCGGATTGAAGCGCGAGGACACCTACATCGCCAACGTGGTGAAGTGCCGCCCCCCGGACAACCGCACGCCCGCCCCCGACGAGGCCCGAGCCTGCCTGGGCTACCTGCACCGCCAGATCGAGCTGATCCGGCCCGCCGTGATCGTCACCCTGGGCGCCACGCCCCTGCGTGAGCTGGTGGGCGTCAGCGAGGGCATCACCCGCGTGCGCGGCCAGTGGAAGCGCGTGCGGGTGGGCGACCGAGAGATCCCCGTCATGCCCACCTTCCACCCCGCCTACGTGTTGCGTCAGTACACCCAGGATGTCCGCCGCGCCGTGTGGGAGGACCTCAAAGCGGCGAAGGAGTGGGTGGACAAGGCCGCAGGCGCGTAACCATCCACTCTCCGGCCCGACCGGAGGAGAGGTCTGAGCCCGAAGGGCGAAGAAAGCCGCGAAGGAGTGGGTGGACAAGGCTGACAGCCGACCGCCGACCGCCGACAGCCGACAGCTGATAGCTGACAGCTCTCAGCTGAGAGCCCATCCCCACCTGTGTCATGCTAGGCCCAGCTTTCGAGGTCGGCCCATGCGTCTTGTGAACGTGTTCTTCTTCGTGCTCCTGGCCTTTGTGCTCTTCGTGCTGGGCAACCTGTACCTCACGAACCACGACCTGCTGGTGCGCGAAGTCGTCATCTTCGGCGAGGACATCAAGATCCAGAGCGTGATCCTCCTGGCCTTCCTGCTGGGGTTCCTGCTGAACGTGCTCTACACCGGCATCATGGAGCTGGTGCGCCTGATCCGCGGCCTGAGCGAATCCGCCGACACCCGCCTGGTGAAGCGGATCTCGGAGCGCGTGCAGGATGCCCGCGATCTCGTGGCCCACGGCCTGCCGCGCGAGGCGAAGACGATCCTCGAGGGCATCCTGGAGCAGCGCAAGGAACACGTGCCGGCCCGCATGCTGATGGGCGAGGTGCTCCTGAAGACGGGCCACCCCGAAGAGGCGGTGACGCTCTTCCGGGCCCTCTGCGAGGAGGATCACGATCTGGTGGAGGCCCGCTACCAGCTGGCGGAGGCCCTGATGGCCGTGCGGAATCCCGAGGCCGCCCTGGGCGTCCTCAAGAAGCTGGCCTCCGACGATCCCAAGAAGGCCCTGCGCGCGCTGCGGCGCATGCGGGCCATCCACATGGACGCCCAGCGCTGGGACGAGGCGGTGGAGACCCACAAGAAGCTGCAGGCGAACTTCCCCGCCGAGCTCACCCAGGGCGAGAAGGCCCAGGGCGCGGCCCTGGCCTACCAGGCCGGCCTGGCCAAGGTCGAGGCGGACCAGTTCAAGGATGCCGCCCAGATCTTCCAGCAGGTCATCAAAGACGAGCCGGACTTCGTGCCCGCCTACCTCAGCCTCGGCCGCTGCATGATCCTCCAGGACCAGGAGGCCCAGGGTCTGGAGATCTGGCTGGAGGGCTTCCGCAAGACCGGCGAAGGCACCTTCCTGCAGGAGATCGAGGACTACTTCATCCAGCTGGGCCGCCCCGAGGATGGCCTTGCCCTCATGCGCAAGGTGGCCGCCACCTCCAAGCACGCCACCACCGCCAAGTTCTTCCTGGGCAAGATGCTCTACCGCCTGGAGATCCTCGACGAGGCCCTGGACCTGTTCCAGGAGGTGCGCAGCCAGGTGGTCTACAGCCCGATCCTGTTCTTCTTCATGGCCAAGATCCACAGCCGGCGCGCGCGCCTGGATGCCGCCCTCAACGAGTACCGCCAGCTGCTGCGGAACCTGGGCGTCCTCAAGTTCCGCTTCGAGTGCGCCGTCTGCGGCCACAAGACCCAGGACTACGTGGACCGCTGCGACAGCTGCGGGAGCTGGAACAGCAGCCACTTCCTGTTCAAGGAGAGCGACCTGCCCGAGAACCCGGTCCGGGGGGAAAGCGGCAGTTGGATGGCGATGCTGTGACGGGTGGCGAGGGGCGCGGCAGTGCCGCGTTCCGAGCCGGGCACCCGTCCAGCAGAGCATCACACAAAGGTTGGCCACTGTTTCGTACGGCTATCAGCCAATAAAACGGGGCGTCCTTGGGCGCCCCGTTCACTGAAAGCTGAGAGCCGACAGCTGATAGCTCCCTAGGCAATGGCCTGTCGAATATCGAACAGGAGGCGCTTCAGCTCCAGCTCGGAGAGGTTGAGGGGCACCTGCTGCTTCACCTCCTCCTTGCGGAAGAAGGCGATGCGCTTCACCACCACCTTGTTCTTGCCGAGGCTGATCTCGTTGAACTGGATCTGGGTGTCGTCCTTGTAGGGCGGCAGGCTGCGGAGCTGGATGTACATCCCCCGTCGGTCGTGGTCCACGATCTCCAGGCGCTCCTTCAGATAGTCCACCTTCTCGGAGAGCATCTCGGCCTTCGTCTTCAGTTTGGCGAAGCTGAGGCGCTTGGGCGCGTGGCACTCCAGGACCATTTCGCCCAGCTGCACGCCGCCGTCGTCCCGACGGAGGAACCCCTCCAGGGTGCTGTCCATCTCCGCGTCGGCCTGGCGGAAGGGCACGAAGCCCTGGAACTCGCCGGGCAGCACGGATTCGTCGTAGCGTTTGGCCTTGCGGGACAGCTTCATGGCGCACCTCGGAAGGGTGGGATCTTCCGATAGGGCCAGAGGCGTGCCAGAGCGCCGCGATCAGGGCAGGTTTAGCACATCATCTGAATAGGCAGGACTTCCTTTCACCTTCTGCCGAGCCAGACCTGCCCACAAGGCAGCAGATCCATTCAAATATGTCCAGAAGTGGCCGGTCAACTCACCATATTGATCACTTTTCGACAAGGCCAGCCTTGGGCCACCGCCGCCGATAGACCATGCGGTCCAGGGCCCGGTGGTAGGGACTCCAGGACCCGCTGTCCGACTCGTCCTGGGTGGCCCGGAGCATCACTTCCAGCTTGCCGTCCAGATCGTCCAGGTAGTGGACCAGCAGGGCCTCCGGGGTCTTGGGCAGCACGGGAGAGCCGAATTCCAGCCGGCCATGGTGGGAGAGGACGATGTGCAGGATCTGCAGGCGGAGGTCCTCGGGAAATCCGGGGATCTTGCCCACCGCCCGGTTGATCCAGTCGGTTTCCAGAGCGATGTGGCCCAGGAGGTTGCCCGCGTCCGTATAGCCGAAGCTGCGCTGGTAGCTCAACTCCGCCGTCTTGCCCACGTCGTGGAGCAGGACCCCCGCCTGCACCAGGTCCCGGTTCAAGGCCCGGTAGTGGCCACAGGCCCGGTCGGCCATGCCCGCCACGGACAGGGTGTGCTCCAGGAGACCGCCCAGGAACACATGGTGCATGGACTTGGCGGCCGGGGCCTGGGCGAAGGCCGCCCGCAGGTCGGCGTCGGCCACGAACAGCGCCTCCAGCAGGCGGCGGATCCAGGGATCCTCCACGGACGCGATAAGGGCATCCAGCTCGGCCAGCATCTCCGGCACGGGGCGGGCGCTGACGGGGAAGAAGCGGGAGAAGTCGCCCACCTCGGCGTCCGCGGCGAAGCGCACCTTGTCCAGCTTCATCTGGAGGCGCCCGTTGTAGCTGGTCACGGTGCCCTTCACCCAGAGGAAGGCGTCGGGTTGCACCGCGTCCATGTCGCCTTCGATGGCCCGCACGTCCCAGAGGAAGGCCTTGAGGTCGCCAGAGGCGTCCGAAAGCTTGAGCTCCAGGTACTCGCTGCCCTTGGCGCTCACCTTGTAGGCGGTCTCCTGGGCCAGGAGGAACCCCTGGAAGACCCCGCCTTCTTTCAGGCTCCGGAGGATCGGCTGGTCGGACATCGGTTCTCCTTCTGTCCCATCAGGCTCGGGCGGCCGATGCGACAGCGGCTGTCAATGACTGCGCGGCGGCTTGGATGGGGACGAAAAGGGATCCTCGTCGCCGTAGCCCAGGTCCAGGGGCAGCCGCTTGTCCTCCAGCACCTCGAAGAGCGACCACTGGTCGGCCTTCTTCACGTTGCCCTCGGGCAGCGAGAGCACCCGGACCTTCAGCACGCGGTTGTACAGGGGGAACTCCAACTCGTCCTGGACCTTGACCTCGTGGCTGGCCTTCCGGGGCACGTTGTTCACGCGCACCATGCCCTCGTCGCAGAGCTGGTTGGCCAGCTCGCGCCGCTTGATGAGCAGGCTCTTCTTGAGGAAGGCGTCGAGGCGCACGGCATCAGCCTTTCAGGATCTGTTCCTTGGGCACCAGGTAGCGGATGTTCGCGCGCATCCGCAGGTTGGCGAGGTACTGCTCGATGGCGTTCTGGGCCTTGGGCTCCTGGAGCTTCTCCAGGATCTTGGCCTTCACTTCCGCGAAGTCCTTGACCGGCGCGTCCTCCAGGGCGATGAGCTGGATGAGGTAGATGTCCTTGTCCGTCTCGATGGGAGCCGAGACCTGCTCGGGCTTGAGCTTCACCGCGGCGTCCTCGATGCTGGCGCGGAGGAAGCCCTTGTTCATCCAGCCCAGGTCGCCGCCGGTGGCCTTGCTGGGGCTCACGGAGTTCTGGCGGGCCAGTTCTTCGAAGGACTTCCCGGCCTTGAGCGCGGCCTGGATCTCCGCCAGCTTCGCGCGGGTCGCCGCCTGCTCCTCGGGCGTGGCCCCCTTGGCCAGCACCAGCTCCCGGATGCGGAAGCGGCTGGGGAGGCGGTACTCGTCCTTGTGGTCCTCGTAGTAGGCCCGCAGCTCGTTGTCCTCCACGGCCACCTTGGAGAACACCTCCCGCTGCAGGACGTACTGCTGGGTGGCCTGCTGCTTCTGGCGCTTCATGAACTCCGGGAGGCCGATGCCGAGGCTGGTCTTCAGGGCCCGCTCCAGGTCGGCGTCCGTGGCGAAGTTGTTCTCCTTCTTGATGCCGTCGATGCTGGCGCGGACGTAGTCGTCCGTGATGGGCGAGCTCAGCTCGTCGCCCTTGTCCTCCAGCAGGTAGGCGTCGATCATCCCCTGCAGGGTCTTCTCCCGGGCCGTCTGCAGCTTCTCATCCAGCTCCTTGCCGGAGAACTGGCGGTAGAGGGCCGCGTTCTGCTGCTCCACGGCCTGCGTCAGGTCGCGGCGGGTGATGATGTGGCTGTTCACGATGACGAGGATCTCCTCGCGCACCTCGGCGGACAGCCCCGCCGGCGCCAGGAGCGCCAGGGCGAGCACGGGGTTCAGCGCCTTCAACGGGCACCTCCCTTGGGCGCTTCGCCTTCCTTGGGAGCGGCCTGGGGGGCGACCTTGGGGGCGACATTAGGATCCTCGGCCTTTGGCGCCGCCGGCGCCTTGGACGCGGGGGCCTCCGAGGGCGAGGGCTTGGCCAGCTCGAAGGGGATCTCCTTGCGGAGGCTGTCCATCAGCTCGTTCCAGATCGCGGCCTGCCGCTCCCGCTGCGCACCCTGCTCGGCCACCTGCTTGGCCTCCTCGAAAGGCACCTGCCGCGCGGCCTTGCGGCTCTCCACCTTCATCAGGTGGTAGCCGAACTGGGTCTTCACGGGGGCCCCCACCTTGCCGATGGGCTGGGTGCGCGCGGCGGCGCCGAACTCGGGCACCCAGGTGGAGGGGTCGGCATCCTCGTAGAGACCGCCGTTCTCCTTGCTGCCCGGGTCGTCGCTGTACTTCTTCGCCAGGGCGTCGAACTTGGCGCCCTTCTTCAGCTCGGCCTGGATCTTGGCGATCTTGGCCTTGGCCTCGGCCTCGCTCAGGCCCTTCTCCTCGCCCTCGCGCTTCACGGACACCAGGATGTGGCGCACGCTGGCCAGCTCGGGCTGCTTGAAGCGGTCCTTGTGCTTCTCGTAGAACGCCTTCACGTCATCGTCGGAAACCGCGAGCTTCTTCTGGAGGGATTCGCTCTCCTTGGCCAGGTACTCGCGGGCGAGCAGGTCGTCCTTGGTCCGTTCCACGGCCTGCCGGAAGGCGGGCGTCTGGTCCAGCCCCATGCGCTTGGCCTTCACGGCCAGGAGCTTGCTCTCGGCCATGCGCTTGACGAACTCCTCCTTGCCGCCCTGGATCATGAGGATCTGCATCTGCTCCTGCTGGTTCAGCAGGCGGAAGGCGGCCTGGAAATCGGCCTCGGTGATGGGCTCGCCGCCCACCTTGGCCAGCACCACCTCTTCGGGCTTGGGCGCGGGAGCCTGGAGCTTCGGGGCCGCGGCCTGGGTCGGCGCTAGCGCGGCCTGGGCCTGGGCTTGAACCGGGGCCTGGGCCGGCGCGGGAGCCTTGGCGGGCTCCTGTGCGACGACACCGAGGGCGATCATGGAGATCAGGGAAGCACGGAGCATGGGATTCCTTGGGTGCCGGATAGGCGCTAGCGGCGACGTCCGCCGAGAAGGTTCATCAGGGAGATCAGGATGTTGTAGAGGCTCACGAACAGGGCCAGGGCGAAGCCGGCGGGGTCGCCGAAATCGCTGGTCCGGAGCATGGCGGAGGTGTCCCAGAGCAGCTTGGCCGAGCAGGCGATGACCGCCACGCCGGAGATGATCAGGCTGAAGGTCTCCAGGTGGAAGATGGCCGCCGCCAGGCTGCCGAAGAACATCACGGCGATGCCGACGATGACGAAGTTCCGCAGGAAGCTGAAGTCCTTCTTGGACACGAAGGCCGTGACCGTCAGGGTGAGGAACACAACCCCCGTGAGGCCGAAGGCCATGAAGACGGGCATGAACCCTGCGCCCTGGGCCAGCGCCAGGGCCACGATGCCCGCGATGACGCCCGAGATGAAGGTGAACAGGACGTAGGCCACCCGGTTGAGGGGCTTCCGGCGGCTCACCCGGGAGGCGAACATCAGCGACCCGAACTGGATGCCGAACAGCACCCAGAACCAGAAGCGGCCCGCCACGGAGATCAGCGCGGTCCCCACCAGGGGGGCGCTGAAGGCGCCGAGGGCGGCCACGGCGAAACCACCCATGAGCCACAGGTAGACGCTTCGGACAAAATCGACGCGGGACTGCGCTCCGGTGGAAGCCCCCTGCCACGACTGCTGATAATCCATGCCACGCTCCAAGGGGGATCCGCGCGGATCCCCCTCAGATCCTAACATTCCCCCCACCCTTACCCTGCCTCCAAGGACCCCGAGGTTCCGTGATCCCCCCACCCTGGCTGCAACGCCTCCGGCATCAGGCGGATCGCCGTCGTGCCTTGGGCCGGGACCGGGCCATCCACCCGGCTGCGGGGGTGGACTTCTGCTCCAACGACTACCTGGGGCTGCGGCGGGACCCGCGGTTGGCGGAGGCCGCCGCGGCGGCCGCCCGCGAGTACGGGGCCGGCGCGGGAGGGGCGCGCCTCCTCCGGGGCACCACGCCCCTCCACGACGAGCTGGAAGCGGCCCTCGCCGCCTGGAAGGGCACGGAGGCCTGCCTTCTCTTCAACACCGGCTTCCAGGCCAACGCCACCCTCATCCCCGCCCTGGCCGGCGCCGGCGACGCCGTCTTCTCTGACGCCCTCAACCACGCCTCCCTGGTGGACGGCTGCCGCATGGCCCGGGCCGGAGGCGCCCACCTGGGCATCTTCCGGCATCTCGATCTGGCGGATCTCGCGCAGCAGCTCGAGCTCTGGCGGGCCTCGGCTCCGGAAGGCGCCCTGGCCCTGGTGGCGACGGATGCCGTGTTCAGCATGGACGGCGACGCGGCGGACCTGCCGGCCCTGCTGGCCCTCTGCGACCGCCACGGCGCCCTGCTCCTGGTCGACGAAGCCCACGCCACGGGCCTCCTCGGCGCGGACGGCGCCGGCCTGGCCCAGCACCAGGGCGTCCATGGCCGCGTGCCACTGGTCATGGGCACCCTCGGGAAGGCCCTGGGCGCCTTCGGCGCCTTCGTCTGCTGCGACGGCCTGCTGCGCGAGCACATGATGAACACGGTCCGGGGCTTCATCTTCTCCACGGCCCTGCCGCCGCCCGTCGTCGGTGCGGCCCTGGCGGGCGTGCGCCTCGCCCGGTCGGAGCCCTGGCGGCGCGAGCGGGCCATGGCCCACGCCGCGCACCTCCGGCGGGCCCTGGGCCAGGCCCAGGCCCCTTCGGCCATCGTGCCGGTGCCCGTGGGGCCGGATGCCGAGGCGGTGCGCCTGGCCGATCGCCTCCAGGCCCGGGGCTTCGATGTGCGGGCCGTGCGTCCCCCCACGGTGCCGGAGGGCTCGGCGCGCCTGCGGATCACCACCGGCGCCCACCTGGAGGACGCGCAGATCCTGGCCCTCGTGGAGGCCCTGGCCCTGGAGGCTCCGGACGCCTGATCGGCCGGACGGAGATCAGCCTTCCAGCGCCTTCTGCATGGCCTGCATCAGGCCCGCGCGCCGGAAGGGCTTCTGGACGAAGGCGACGAGACCCTTGCCCAGGAACTCCTGGACGGCCTCCTGCTCGTTGTAGCCGCTCATCAGCACCACCCGGCAGGCGGGATCGAGGGCCCTCAGCTTGCGGAAGGCCTCGACTCCGTCCATGTGCGGCATGGTGAGGTCCAGGAGCACGGCCTTGATCCGGCCGCCCTCACCCTTGAACCGTTCCAGGCCCTCCTGGCCGTCCCTGGCCTCGAGGACGTCGAATCCCATGGAGCGCAGGAGGGCGCCGGCCACCCCCCGCACGCTCTCCTCGTCATCCACCACCAGGATGGTCCCGGATCCGCTCCAGCTCGCGGAGGCATCCTCTGCGGACGAGCCCGGTTCCGTCTCCAGCCCGGCCGGGAAGATCAGCTTGAACGTGGTCCCCTTCCCGACCTCGCTGTAGACGCGGATGCCGCCCTTGTGGCCGCGGACGATGCCCTGCATGGCGGACAGCCCCAGGCCCCGGCCCGTGAACTTGGTGGTGAAGAAGGGCTCGAAGATGCGGGCCTGCACGTCCGGGCTCATCCCCTGTCCCGTGTCCGATACTTCCAGGGTGATGAAGGTGCCGGGCGCGATGGCCTGCCCGGGGAAGTCCCGGACCAGGTCCTCCTCCGAGTAGGCCTGCAGGCCCGTGCGGATCGAGACGATGCCCTCCCCGTCGCCGATGGCCTCAGAGGCGTTGGTGACGAGGTTCATGACCACCTGCTGGATCTGGGAGGCCTCGGCCATGAGGGCCGGCAGGGCCGGCTGGAGCTGGAACCGCAGCGCCACCTTCTTGGAGATGGAGACTCCCAGCAGGTGGGACATCTCCTCCACGGCCTGGTTCAGGTCCAAGGGCTCGACGAGGAAACGGCCCCGGCCGGAGTAGGCCAGCATCTGCCGCGTCAGGCCGGTGGCGCGATGGACGGACTTCTCCAGGTTCTCCAGGTAGGGCCGCGCCGGCGACAGGGGTGGCGTGCACATCTGGGCGAGGCTGATGTTTCCCAGGATGGCGGTGAGCAGGTTGTTGAAGTCGTGGGCGATGCCGCCCGCCAGCACACCGAGGCTCTCCAGCTTCTGGCTCTGGAGCTGCGCCTGCTCGGCCCGGCGACGCTCCGTGATGTCCGTGATGATGCCCAGCACGCTCACCACCCGCTTGGCCTCGTCCATCACGGGGTTGCCGGTGACGATGGTCCAGACCTCCTCGCCATCCTTCTTCCGGAAGCGGAAATCATGCTGGGCGCTGATCCCGTTCCTCCGCTGCGCCATGTTGCGGTCTGAGGTTTCGCGGTCCTCTTCGAACATGAAGTCGGACAGGGGGCGGCCGATCATCTCCTCCGGGGCGTAGCCCAGGATCTGGGCCATGCGCCGGTTGACGAAGGTGGTCCTCCCCTCCGGATCCAGCACCCACATGCCCTCCCCCATCACCTCCACCAGGTGGCGGAATCGCGCCTCGCTCTCCCTCAGCGCCTCTGCGTCCCGCCGATGGCTCTCCGTCTCCTGTGCCAGCTCGCGCGTCCGGGCCTCCACCTGGGTTCGGATCTCCGCCTGCCCCGCCAGCAGGGCGCGCACGTAGCCCGAAAGCACCAGGCTGAAGGCGAGACCCCCGGCCAGGATGCCCCAGGCCCGCCAACCGGCCGTGAGGCCGTAGTACCCCGGGGCCGGCGTCACCACCACCTGCCAGCGCCGCCCGGCCAGCTCGTAGCCCAGGACATGCTGGAGCCTGGAGGGTCCTGGCGGGCCGGCCGGAGGCAGCGGCGACGATTCCAGGTGCAGGAGGGCCTCCGACGGCGGCGCGCTGGCGTCCAGCAGCCGCAGCTCCACGCCGCGGGGTTCCAGGATGGCGATGGACTTCTGGACCAGGTCGCCGGCGCGGAAGACCCCCTGAACCACGCCCACGGGCCGGCCCTGCCGGTTCCGCACCGCGGCCATGACGAGGATCCCTGCCTGGGCAGCCGTCTCCTGGAGCAGGCGAATCCGGCCGCTGGCGGAGACCTCTCCCGTGCGCAACGCGCGGTCCAGCGTCTCCCGGCGGGTGGCCAGCTGCTCCGCCGAATAGCCCAGGGTCACCTCGTTGCCCCGGTAGGGCGCCACGAACTGGATCGCGAAGAAGCGGTGGTCCTGACGCAAGGGCACATTCCGCCCCCCCTCGTCCTTCCCGAAGAAGTGGAATCGCGGCTGGAAGCGCCTGCCCTCGGCCTCCAAGGCGCCCCGGTTTTCAGGACCCACCTCCGGCAGCCACTGGAAGGCCTGGATGTAGGGATGCATGGCGAGGGTGGGCGCCGTGAAGGCATCGAAATCCTCCCGGCTCACGTCATCGCTGGCTTCGAAGTAGCTCCGCAGCACGCCGACATCCTCGAAGCTGTGCCGGAGCCCCTCGGCCACGCTCTCCGCGCGGTCGCGGGCCGCTTCGTGGAACTGTGCCTCCACTTGGCGGCAGTTGGCGTCCCGGGCCACGAAGAACCCCACCAGGCTGAGCACCACCCCGACCGCCAGCACCAGCCCGGTGCGGACTCGACCCGGGGCGGCTGGACTGGGCATGGGGTCGGCCACGGGCACCTCATTCGGGCAGTTTGGGATCGGAATTATCCTGGCATGGCGCGCCCCGTTGCGGGAGGTCCATGTCTTTCCCATCAGCCCCGGGTCCCGGGCGCGACCTGTGGGAGAATTCTAGGGGACCGGAAGGTCTTCAGGAGGTGGCTTTTGAATCGGAACATCGTGTTCGCCCTGATCGGAGGCCTTGCCGTGGGATTCCTCGCGGGCTACGTCGTCGGCGGCAGCGGCGACAGGGATGCCGCCACCCCCACCGCCGCCACCCCCGCCGGGGGCGTGGTGATGCCGGCGCCCTCCCTGGGCGGCGGCATGGCCGCGGGAGCCCCGGCGCCGGGCCAGATCCCGCCGGGCATGGGCCTCCCCAACGCGGAGATGCAGGCCCGCATCATCAAGCTGGAGGCCGTCGTGAAGGCCGAGCCCAAGAACCACGACGCCTGGGTGGGCCTCGGGAACGACTACTTCGACAGCCACCAGCCTCAGAAGGCCGTGGATGCCTATGCCAAGGCCCTGGCTCTGAAGCCCGACGATCCCGACATCCTCACGGACCAGGGCGTGATGTACCGCCAGCTCAACCAGTTCGACAAGGCCATCGCCAACTTCCAGAAGGCCGGCAAGATCAATCCCTCCCACGTGCCGAGCGTCTTCAACCTCGGCATCGTGTACGCCGGCGACCTCAACAAGCCCGACGAAGCGGCCAAGGCCTTCAACAAGGTGCTGGTCATGGCCCCGAACAGCGAGCAGGCCGCCCAGGCCCGTCAGCTGCTGGCCCAGCTCAACAAGGGCGGCATGCCCCGCTGATCCGCGGCGCTGATCCGCCCTGCTGAATCCATGCTGAACCTCGACGCCCTCCCCAGCCCGCTCTGGGTCCTCGGAACCGGAACGGGCGTGGGGAAGACTTTCGTGGCCTCCCGCATCGCGCGCACCTGGGCGGAGCGGGGTCCGGTCAGCTACCGCAAGCCCTTCCAGACCGGCGTGGACCGGGCGGATCACCCCGAGGCCGACGCCAGCGCGGTGGCTGGCCCGGGCATCGCAGCCGAAAGCCATGTCCTGCTGCGCGCGCCGCTCTCACCCCTGGCCGCCGCCCAGCGGGAAGACCGCACGCTGGACCTGGACGCCGCCGCCGCCTGGTGCCGCCGCCCGGCCCCCCAACCCGGCGAAGGCCGCATCCTGCTGGAGGGCGTGGGCGGCCTCATGGTGCCCCTGGCGCCGAACACCCACTTCCTGGCCTGGGCCACGGACCTGAAGATCCCCTGCGTGCTGGTGGCCCTGGGCGGCCTCGGCACCTTGAACCACACCCTGCTCAGCGCCGAGGCCCTCATGCTTCGCGGCTGGCGGATCGAGGCCGTGCTGCTCAATCCCGGAGCCGATGGCGCGACCCAGGAAGCCGCAGACGAGAATGCGACCGTTCTTCAAGGATTTCTTCCCATCCCTGTCCATGTCCTGAAATAACTTCCAGAGCCCATCAAGCCGATCCATACGCTATCTTCAGGCGACTCGCACCACCTGATGCCATCGCTTGCGGATACCTCGCGCCCGGCTGAAAAGCCGTTCGGCACTCCTTCAGCCTTATCCCTTTCCCCTCGGAAAGGATTCGATGTCAGCCCCCACGCCTCTGCGACGCCGGTTGGTGCTCCCGCTCCTGTTCGGAGTCGCCGGGCTGCTGGTCAACCTGCTGCGCTACGAGATCTTCTTCAACGTGGACCTCATCTTCGGATCGGTCTTCGTGATGCTCGTGATCCTCCACGCCGGCGAAGGACCCGGCGTGGTGGCGGCCCTCATCGCGGGCAGCGCCACCTGGATCCTCTGGAACCACCCCTGGGCCGTGGTGATCCTCGCGGGCGAGGCCCTCTTCGTGGGTTGGCTCGTGCGGCGCCGCTCGTGGGATCTCCTCCTGGCGGACCTCCTCTTCTGGGGCGCCCTCGGGATCCCCCTGATCTGGGGGTTCTACCACCTCCTGCTGCGGACCCCGGTCCAGACGACGGCGCTGGTCTTCCTGAAGCAGGCCATCAACGGCATCATCAACGCCCTGCTGGCCTGCATCCTCCACCTGGCCTGGCGGGCGCGATCCCATGGAAGCGGGGCTGTCCGACCGGCCTTCCGCTCCGTGGTCTTCGTTACGACTGTGTCCCTCGTGACCTTCCCGGCCCTGCTCTTCCTGACGGTCTTCGTCCGCCAGGAGGTCCGCCGGGGCCAGCAGGACATGATCCGCCAGAGCGCCGCACTGGACCTGGTGGGCCGCCAGATGCTCCAGACCTGGATCGAGGACCGCCATCAGAGCATCGCCACGCTGGCGAGCCTGGCCTCCCAGCCGAACCAGCGGCGGGAGGACCTGCAGCGAACCGTGGAAGCCATCCGGACGGCCATGCCGGCCTTCAAGCGGGCAGGCGTGCTGGATGTCCATGCGGACGTCATCGTCTTCAGCCCGCTGGTCGATGACCTGGGCCGCTCCACCCTCGGACGGAACTTCTCCGATCGGCCCTACATCCCGACCCTGCGCCAGTCCCTCAAGCCCTGGGTGGCCGACATCGTCATGGGCCGCGTCGGCAGGCCGGAGCCGGTCATCTCCCTCGTGGTCCCCGTGGTCAGGGATGGGCGGTACGACGGCTACTGCATCGGCATCGTGGATGCCACGCAGATCCAGGAGGTCCTCGCCATCATCGCCGGCTCCGCCGACGCCCGGCTGACCCTGCTCGACCGGTCCGGGCGGGTGGTCGCCAGCACCCGGAAGGACCTGGCCATGATGTCCCCCTTCGCGCCGCCGCCCGGCGAGCGCCGCCCACTCGGTGAGGGCGTCTGGCACGTCATTCCCCCGGCCCAGCCGGGGCACAGCACCATGCAGCGGTGGAGCGAGTCCTTCCTCGTCCAGGAAGGCCTTCTGAGCCAGCACCTCCCCTGGAAGCTGGTGGTGGAATCCCCCCAGGCCCCGGTGATCTCAAGCCTGAGCCGAATCACCATCCGGGGCCTCGGCACGCTCCTGCTCCTCATCCTCCTGACCATCGCCCTGGCCCACCTGCTCAGCCGGGGGTTCACCGCGGCCATCGCCCGCCTGGAGGAAGCCACCCGCGCCTTCCCCGGGCGCCTCGGCGAGGATCCGGGCACCGACCTGGCCCTGCCCCCCAGCCGCATCAAAGAGACCCAGCACCTCAACGACCGCTTCCAGCAGATGACCGATGCGCTCCGAGTCTCCTTCCGCGAACTGAACGATCTGAAGGATACGCTGGAGCAGCGCGTCACCCTTCGCACCCAGGAACTCCAGACCGCCCTGGACACCATCAAGACGCTCCACGGGATCATCCCCATCTGCGCCTCATGCAAGAAGATCCGCGATGACAAGGGCTCCTGGAACCAGCTGGAGACCTACATCTCCGAGCACACCGAGGCCGACTTCAGCCACGGCATCTGCCCCGAATGCGCCCGGAAGCTCTACCCCGAAGTCCCCCGCGCCGATCCCAAGGCCTGAGCGAGCCTGTCCTAGACTGGAGCCATGCCGACGCCCCTGCCGCCCGACTGGACCGACCGCCTCGCCCTAGACCGCGCCCATGTGTGGCACCCCTTCACGCAGATGCAGGTGCACGAGGCCGATCCGCCGGTGCCGGTCATCGGCGGCGAGGGCTGCGACCTGCTGCTGGCCAACGGCGAGCGGGTGCTGGACGGCGTCTCCAGCTGGTGGACCTGCCTGCACGGCCACGGCCACCCGCGGTTGGTGAGCGCCCTGGAGCGCCAGGCCGCGAAACTCGACCATGTCATGTTCGCGGGCTTCACCCACGAGCCCGCCCTGGAGCTGGTGGTGCGCCTGCGGCCGAAGCTGCCGCCGAACCTCACCCGGGCCTTCTTCTCCGACGACGGCAGCACGGCCGTGGAGGTGGCCCTCAAGATGGCCTTCCAGGCCCAGCTCCAGCGAGGCGAGAAGGGCCGCGACCGCTTCGGCGCCCTGCGCGGCGGCTACCACGGCGACACCCTCGGAGCCGTGGGCGTGGGTGAGCTGGACAACTTCATGACGGGGCTCTTCCGGCCTCTGCTCCTGGCCTGCGAGCGGCTGGAAGTGCCCGAGGATCCCCGCTGCGAGCTCGTCCCGGATCTGGATGGATGGCCGGACCGCCTGGAGGCGGCCCGCCAGGCCATGGCGGCCTTCTTCGCCACGTACGGCGAGCGGCTGGCCGCCTTCATCGCCGAGCCGCTGATCCAGTGCGCCGGGGGCATGCGCATGTGGCCGCCGGAGCTGCTGCGGGAGCTGCGGGCCCAGTGCGACGCCCACGGCGTCTACCTCATCCTCGACGAGGTGGCCACGGGGTTCGGCCGCACAGGCACCTTCCTGGCCTGCGAACAAGCCGGCGTGGCGCCGGACTTGCTCTGCCTCTCCAAGGGCCTCACGGGCGGCACCCTGCCCCTCTCCATGACCTGGGCCACGGAGGAGCTCTACGGCCACTTCTGGGGCACACCCGCCTCGGGCCGGGCCTTCCTCCACGGCCACAGCTACACCGGCAACCCCGCCGCCTGCGCCGTGGCCTGCGCCAGCCTGGCCCTCTTCGACGACGAGCCGGTGCTGGCGAACGCCGCCGCTCTGAATGAAGCGATGAAGGCAGCCTTCACGGCCCTGGCCGCCCATCCCGCCGTGCGCCAGGCTCGCGTGCTGGGCACCATCGGCGCCTGCCGCCTGGTGGATCCCGCCACCGGCGAGGCCCACGACACCGAGGATCGCTTCGGCTGGCGCCTCCACCGCCGGGCCCTGAACCACGGCCTGCTGGTGCGGCCCATGGGCGACTGCCTCTACCTGCTGCCCCCCCTCAGCACGCCCCCCGCGCGCATCCGCGAGGCCGCGGAAACCCTGCTGGCGCTGCTCTGAGGCCTCAGGGCAGCGACACGGCCTCGTAGCCCTCGCCCTTCGGCGTGATCCGCACGATCTGCGGCAGGTGAGCCCCGGCCAGGACCACCTTCCGGCGGGCGGCCTCGCGGAACAGCTCCTGGCGGACCTTCACGGCGCGGTCCCCGTCCAGGTCGAAGGCGACGCCGATTTCCGGATGCTGGAACTGCACCGCGCCGAAGTGGATGAGGTCGCCGATGCACCAGAGCTCACGGCCCTCGGAGGTGAAGGCGTAGACCGTATGGCCGCCGGTATGGCCGTAAGCCGGGAGGGCGCGGAGGCCCGGAAGGAGTTCCTCGCCGTCCTCGAAGGGACGGAAGGCCCCGGCCTTCCCGTAGACCCCGAAAAGGACCTTCAGCTTTGGGGCCCGGTCCCGCAGGCGCTCGGGCAGGCGCGAGGGATCCTCCGTCCAGAAGGCGTGCTCCCGGCGGGCCACCCGCAGGACCGCCTTGGGGAAGGCCCGCGTGCCATCGGCCTTCAGCAGGCCGCCGATGTGGTCGAAGTGGTCGTGGGTGATGAGGACGAGGTCGATGTCGGCGGGCATCACACCCGCGGCGGCGAGCTGCTCCGCCAGGTGGCCCGAGTCCTCATCCGGATCCTTGCCGATACCCGTGTCCACCAGGACGGTGTGGCCTGGCATCCGCACGAGGAAAGCGTTCACCGGCGTGTCCGCCGCGTCCTTCCCGCCCAGCATCCGCCGCGCCTCGGCGGCGTCGAGGCCCTTGAGCAGCGAGGCGGCGAGGGAGATCCGCCCGTCCTGCAGCTTCCACACCTGCAGCTGGCCCACGCGCAGGGGCTCGACGCGGGAGGCATTCACGGGGGAGGAGGGCGTCATGGCAGCACCCGGCAGCAGAAGGATCGTGGCGAGGAGGAGGGCACGCATGACCCGAGTGTATCCCGTCCCTCCCCTCCTGAATGACGATGCCGGAGTCGTGTTTTTCCGGCATTACACTGAGGTTTTGCGGAGAATCCGATGAAGCTGGTGACGTTCCTGAAGGCCGACGCGGAGAGGATCGGCGCCGTCATGGCGGACGGCCGCATCCTCGACTTCGTCGCCGCCGAGCCCCGCCTGGCCGTGGACATGCTCACGCTCATCCGCCGCCAGGACGAGCTCATGCCCCTGGCCCGGGCCCTGGCCGCGGCCCCGCCGGCCCAGGCCATGATCGATGTCGGTGCCGTGCGCCTGCTGGCCCCGGTGCCCCGGCCCGTCTCCATGCGCGACGGCTACGCCTTCCGCCAGCACGTGGCCACGGCGCGCCGCAACCGCGGGCTCGACATGATCCCCGAGTTCGACCTCTTCCCCGTCACCTACTTCACCAACCACCTGGCCGTCACGGGTCCGGGCGAGGTGCTGGTGCAGGACCACCACCTGACGCGCCTGGACTTCGAGCTGGAGGTGGCCGTCGTCACGGGCCGGCCCCTGAAGAACGCCACGCTGGAGGAGGCGGACGACGCCATCTTCGGCTACATGGTGATGAACGACTGGAGCGCCCGCATGCTCCAGATGGAGGAGATGAAGCTGTCCCTGGGCCCTTGCAAGGGCAAGGACTTCGCCACCAGCCTGGGCCCCTGGCTCGTCACCAAGGACGAGCTGAACCTCGAGCGGACTGCGACGGGCGAGCTCCTCCATGCCCGCATGACCTGCGAGGTGAACGGCCACCGGCTGTCCGACGGCAACGCCGACAGCATGAACTGGACCTTCGCCCAGATCCTCCAGCGCACCAGCTACGGCATCCAGATGCACCCCGGCGAGGTCATCGGCAGCGGCACCGTGGGGACCGGCTGCCTGCTGGAGCTGAACGGCTCGAAGGTCACCGACAATCTCTGGCTCAAGGCCGGCGACGAGGTGGTGCTGGAGATCGAGGGTCTGGGCCGGCTGGTGAACACCATCACCCACGTGCCCGAGCGGCTGGCGGATATGCCGGCGCACCTGGTGGGCGGAACGTTGCCGGACCTCTATGCCGGCACACCCTCCGGCGAGGCCGGGGACTAGACTGGTTCATCCTCCCTGGAGCCACCATGCGCCGCGCCCTCGCCCTCCTTCTCGGCCTGCTGGCCGCCACGAGCCCCGTCCTCGCGCAGAAGCCCACCCTGACGACCTACTTCGCGGACAGCGCCACGCTCCGCGAGGGCGGCGTGAAGCTCATCCCCATCCAGACGCCCAAGGGCACGTTCAAGGTGTGGACCAAGCGCTTCGGGAACAACCCGCGCATCAAGCTGCTGCTGCTCCACGGCGGGCCCGGCTCCACCCACGAGTACTTCGAGTCCCTGGAGGGCTATCTTCCCGCCGAGGGCATCGAGTTCATCTACTACGATCAGCTGGGCTCGGCCTACTCGGACCAGCCCAAGGACCGCGACCTGTGGACCACCGAGCGCTTCGTGGAGGAGGTCGAGCAGGTGCGGAAGGCCCTGGGCCTGAACCAGGACAACTTCTACCTGCTGGGCCACTCCTGGGGTGGCATCCTGGCCGCGGAATACGCGCTGAAGTACGGCACGAACCTCAAGGGCCTGATCATCTCGAACATGATGATGAGCATCCCCGACTACAACCGCTACGCCAGCGACGTGCTCGCCAAGCAGATGGATCCCGCCGTTGTGAAGGAGGTGAAGGAGCTCGAGGCCAAGGGCCAGTACGAGAATCCCCGTTACATGGAGCTGCTGATCCCGAGCTTCTACAACCAGCACCTGTGCCGCCTGCCGGAGTGGCCGGACGCCTTCAAGCGGTCCAGCGCCCACTCGAACAACGACATCTACGTGCTCATGCAGGGCCCCAGCGAGTTCGGCGCCTCGGGCCGCCTCGAGAAGTGGGACCGCAAGGCCGATCTGCCGAAGCTCGCCATGCCCACCCTGGTCATCGGCGGCACCCACGACACCATGGACCCCGCCCACATGAAGTGGGTCTCGACCCAGGTGCAGCACGGCAGCTTCCTGCTCTGCCCGAACGGCAGCCACATGTCCATGTGGGACGACCAGCGCACCTACTGCGAGGGCCTCATCCGCTTCCTCAAGGAGACGGACGCGGGCCGGAAGACCGTGCGGTTCGGGAAATCATGAGCCTGCGCACGATCCTGCCGGGCGACCTCACGCCCATCGAGACCAACGCCCTGCTCTGCGGCGGCGTGGCACCCCGACCCATCGCCCTGGCCAGCACCGTCTCCAAGGAGGGCATCCGGAACCTGTCGCCCTTCAGCTTCTTCAACGCCTTCGGCTCCAACCCGCCCACGGTGGCCTTCGCGCCCAACCGCCGGGGCCGCGACGGCACGGTGAAGCACACCTACCTGAACGCGGTGGCCACGGGGGAGTTCGTCATCGCCGCCGTAAGCCACGCCATGCTGCACCCCATGAACGTGGCCAGCGCCGAGTGGCCCGACGGCGTGGACGAGTTCCCCAAGAGCGGCCTCACGCCCCTGCCCGCGCGGCTCGTGAAGCCCGCCCTGGTGGCCGAGAGCCCCTTCCAGATGGAGTGCCGGCTGCAGCAGGTGGTGGAACTGGGCACGGGTCCTGGCTCGGGCCTCATGCTCCTCGGCGAAGTGGTGGCCTTCCACGTACGGGAGGACTGCTTCGTGGAGGGCCTCCTCCACCCGGACGCCCTGGACCTCATCGGCCGCAACGGCGGCGCCTTCTACACCCGGGCCAGCGGCGCCGCCGTCTTCCAGGTACCCAAGCCCGCCGGGAGACCCCTGGGCTACGACGCCCTGCCCGAAGCCCTCAAGCAGAGCCGCATCCTCACAGCCAACGACCTGGGCCAGCTCGCCAACAGCCCCGGCCTGCCGGACCTGGCCGCCATGGCACGGAGGCCCGGCGACCCCGAGGCTCCGGACGCCCTCGAACGCGCCCTGCAGGACGCCCTCGGCCGGGGCGATCTGGACGAGGCCTGGCGCCTGGCGGGGCTCCGCCTGCGGGGCTAGCCTTCGAGGCCCGTCCCTGCCACGCCCCGGTGGTGGATCACCCGCTGGGGATAGGGGATGTCGATGCCGGCCTCCCGAAAGGCCATGAGGATGCGGCGGCGGAGCTCCCGCGCCACCTCCCACTGCTTGGCCGGGGCGGTCTTGGTGAGGGTCCGCAGGGTCACGGCGCTCTCCCCCAGGTCTTCCACGCCCAGCACCTGGGTAGGCTCCAGCACCCGGTCGGGCCATGCCTCGGCCAGCTCCTTCCCGATGCGCGTCAGCAGCGCGATGGCCGCATCGATGTCCGTGTCGTAGCCGACGCCCACCTCGACCTTGGCCCGGGCGAACTCCTTGGAGAGCACCACCACGCGCACCACGGAGCCGTTGGGGATGAAGTGGGCCTTGCCCTCGGAATCGCGGATCTGGGTCACGCGCAGGGTCATGCGCTCCACGGTGCCCGTGTGCTTCTCGTCCACGCTGATGATGTCGCCCACGCCGAACTGGTTCTCCATGAGGAGGAAGAACCCGCTGATGACGTCCTTCACCAGGCTCTGGGCGCCGAAGCCCAGGGCCACGCCTGCAATGCCCGCGCCAGCCACCAGGGGCCCGATGTTGACGCCGAACTCCTGGAGCGACATGAGGAGGAAGAACACCACCGCCAGGACTCGCGCCGTGTTGTTGAGTACGGAGCCCAGGGTCTCCGCCCGGCGCTCGGCGTCCGAGGTCACCTCCTCGTTCCCGTCGTCCACGGCCCGACGCACGGCGCGGGACACCAGCTTCACGCTCCACAGGATGGCCAGGCAGGCCGCCCCGACCATGAGAAGGTGCTCCAGCCGCGACCAGCCCACCCGGTCCATCCACGCCATGAAATGGTCGAAGCGCCGGACTTCGGTCTTGATGAGGGGCTGGAGGGTCAGGAGCATCACCCGACCAGTCTACTTCCTCGCAACCATGTGGGTCGCGGAAGGCGCTCCGGGGGGGCGCCTGGAGCGGGGCCCCACAGGGCGCGAATCACGCTTGTGAGGGAACGCACCCCCCTACTTCCAGGACGCCCAGTAGTTGAGATTCTCCACCAGCCCCGCCGCCGGCGTGGCCTTCAGGGGCCGGAAGGTGTCCACCATGACCGCCACCTCGTCTGTGCGCTCCTTGGTGCGGCTGAGGGGAATGGCCTTGGGGTGCGGCCCGTGGTGGATGCCCTGGGGATGCCAGGTCAGCATGCCGGCCCCGATGCCGTCCCTCGAGAAGAAGTGCCCCGCGGAGTAGAACAGCACCTCGTCGTAGTCGATGTTGGAGTGGAAGAAGGGCACGCGCATGGCGCCCTCCTCCTCTTCGAAGGGCCGGGGCAGGAAGGAGCAGATGACGAAGTTGTTCGCGATGAAGGTGCTGTGGGCGCTGGGGGGCAGGTGGTAGCGGGCGCTCAGCACGGGCCGGATGTCCTTCACATTGATGCGCCAGACCGTGAGGTCGCCCTTCCAGCCCACCACGTCCAGCGGATTGAAGGGGTAGAAGACCTTCGTGATCTGGTTCTCGCGCTTGATGTGGACGGCCCATTCGCGGCCCTTCCCCTCGTCGTAGGGCTCCAGCTCCGGCGTGTCCACCATGGCGGGATCGAAGATCGCATTGGGCCCGAGCTGGTTGCGGTCGGGGATGGTGACCTCGCTGAAGCCCTCGATGAGCAGGTAGCGCTGGTCGCCTTCCGAGGGCAGGAAGCGGTACGTGGTGCCGCGCGGGATCACCAGGTAGTCGCCGGTGGCGTAGTGGATCGCACCGAAGGTGGTTTCCAGCTTCCCGCCGCCGGCGTGGATGTAGTAGACATCGTCGCCGTCGGCGTTGCGGTAGAAGAAGTCCATGGCGGAGGGCGCCACCCAGTGCAAGGCCACATCGGCATTGTGGAGGATGCAGATGGGCGCGAAGGACGCCTCGCGGGAGCCGAACATCGAAGCCTGGATCGCCTCATCCACCGAGGGTTTCAGCCCGTTCAGGTCATAGCTGTGGGGCCGCAGGGGGCCTTCGATGCGCGTCCAGTCCGTCACCGGGTGCAGACGGTAGAGGTGGGTAGTGCGCCCGAAGAACCCGTTGCGCGCATGCTCCTCTTCGAAGGTGCCCGCGGGCAGATCCACATGCGCCTGGCGCGTGTGCAGCCCCTTGCGCAGGGGGAAGAGCGGCGTTTCCTTCTTGGACATGGGAACCTCGGGGACGAGGGTCCATTATCTCTCAAAAAGAATTCAATACGCGGAGGAGAGCAGAGGGGTGGAGGAAAGCGGAGGAAGACTCGCTGGTCTTTTCTCCGCTTTCCTCTGCTCCTCCGTGTCCCTCCGCTTATTTCAGTTCTTTGTTCTTTCAGCCCTGCTTCTGCAGCCAGCGGTTGTAGATCCAGAGGCTGAGGGCGCTGCCCAGGCCGAAGAGGGTGAGGATGATCCAGCCGGTGGCGGCGGCCTTGGGGTCCAGCTTCAGGAGGCCGTCGGGCTGCTTCACGGCGCCGGCGCACATGACCTGGTTGAAGAGCCAGGCGCCCGCCGGACCCCCCACCAGGCTGCCGATGGCCATGGGCAGGTTGGCGTAACCAAGGAATAGCCCCTCCTGGCCCTTGGGGGCGAGCGAGCCGATGTACTCGTAGAGGCGGCTGGAGGCGAAGAGCTCGCCGAAGGCGATGAGGGCCACGGTCATCACGATGAAGAGGCTGCCCACGGGCAGCAGCACCTTGGCGGTCACGCCGCCCGCCATGAAGAGGGGCGCCACGTTGATGAGCATGGAGAGGCCGATGATCACCGTGCCCACGATGATGGACTTGATGGGCGGCAGCTTGCCGAAGAGCTTGGTGATGAGCAACTGGAACAGCACGATGGTGATGGGGTTCGCCATGGTGTAGAGGTCCATGGCCGGGCTCAGCTCCACGGTCTTCTTCACGTAAAGCGGCAGCACGTTGTAGACCTGGTTGTAGATGAAGTAGAAGCCGCTGCTCACCAGCAGGAACAGCGCGAAGCGGCCGCTGCCCAACACCGTCACCATGCCCAGCAGGATCTCGGGGATCGTGCGCTTGGGCTTGGCCGGATCCACGGCGGATTCGGGATCCCGGTAGAGCAGGGCCACCACGAGGAAGGCCAGCACCGAGGCCCCCATGGCCACCAGGAAGATGGTGTCGAGCTTGCCGAGCTTGGTGCGTACGAAGAAGGCCGTGAGGCGCCCGAAGACGCTGCCGATGTTGATGACCATGTAGAAGATGGCGAAGGCCAGCGTGGCCTTGCCCAGGTGCGTGCGCTGCACGGTGCCGGCGATGCAGGGCTTCACGAAGGAGCCGCCGATGCCCACGAGGAGGATGGCCAGGGAGACCGGCACCACCACGCCGGCCCCCGCCGTGACCTCCCGGCCGGCCTGGAGGGCCAGTACATGCCCGCCGAACCACACGGGATAGCCCATGAGGAAGTAGCCCGCCACCAGCAGCACGCAGGCCAACAGCAGGCTGCGCCGGAAACCGATCTGATCCGCGATGGTGCCGCTGAGGACCGGCAGGAAGTAGACCAGGAACCACAGCACGCCGTTCAGCGTGCTGGGCCAGTAGTCGCCCAGCCCCAGCCGCCCCAGGTAGATGACGATGAAGCTGGCCATGGAGTAGTAGGCCGCCCGCTCGAAGAGCTCGGTGAGGTTGGCGTTCCAGTAGCTGGCAGGGAAGGCGTACTTCTCGCGGAAGGAGGGCTCGGCGGTCATGGATACCTCGGGGTCGGGATAGTCTCGCATGGCGAGGTGTCTCCGCTCCCCGGATTCTGGTATCTCTGGCGGATGTCTCCCCGCCCCTCCTGCTGGTCCCGCGCCATCCTCGCCCTGACCCTGGGCCTGGCCTCTCTGTGCGCCGCGCCGCCCCTGCCCCCCGCCGCCCAGGCCCTCGTGGACCGCGCCTTTGCGGATCTCGATCCCGCCCGTCCCGTGGTGGACGTCCATGTCCACGCCCTCGGCCTGGGACAGGACGGCGACGGCACATTCGTGAATCCCGAGAAGCTGAGCCTCCGGCATCCCGCGAAGCGCCTGGAGACGGGCCTCTACCTGAAGGCCACCGGCGTGAAGGGGCTCGATCACTTCGACCGCGACTACCTGGACATTCTCGCCGCCCGGGCGCGGGCCTTCCCCCATCCCGTGAAAGTCCACCTCCTGGCCATGGACCGGGCCTACCGCGCCGACGGCACGCCCGACCCCGCCCGCACGGAGTTCCACGTGCCCAACGCCTACGTGCTGGAGGCCGCCGCCAAGCACCCGGACCTCTTCGTGCCCGTGGCCTCCATCCACCCCGCGCGGCAGGACGCCATTCAGGAACTGGAGGCCTGCGCGGCCAAGGGCGTCCGGATGCTCAAGTGGCTGCCCAACGCCCAGGCCATCGATCCCGCCGATCCCCGCTACGACGCCTTCTACCGCCGCATGAAGGAACTGGGCGTCGTGCTGCTCACCCATGCCGGCGAGGAGAAGGCCGTGGCCGTGAAGGGCGCCCAGGCCCTGGGCAACCCGCTGCGCCTGCGTCGCCCCCTGGACCTGGGCGTCACGGTGATCGTGGCCCACTGCGCCAGCCTGGGCCGCAACGAGGACCTGGACCATCCTGGGAAGACGGCCTCGAACTTCGACCTGTTCCTGCGGCTGATGGACGAGCCGAGGTACCGTGGTCGGCTCTACGGCGACCTCTCGGCCATCACCCAGGTCAACCGCCTGCCGCGGCCCCTCCGCACGCTGCTGGCCCGCGACCTGGACGACAGCCTCCTGAACGGCAGCGACTACCCCCTGCCCGGCGTCAACCTCGTCATCTGGACCCGCCGCCTCGTGGAGATGAAGCTCATCACCCCCGCCGAGCGGAGGGCCCTCAACGAGATCTGGCGGGCCAACCCGCTCCTCTTCGACTTCGTGCTCAAGCGCACCCTGCGGGACCCCCACACGAGCCGGCGCTTCCCGCCCGTGGTGTTCCAGAGGGATCCCGCGATGCTCAGCGGATGATCGCGCCCCGCTCCGCCAGCAGCTCCCGCAGGACGGCGCGGTGGCAGTGTGCTTCGTCCTCGCAGTAGCAGCCCACGGCCAGGTCCGTCCGGTGCGACAGGGCCGCCAGCAGGTCCAGGAGCCGCGTCTTCTCGGGATGACCCATCTCCGCCCGGTACTTCTTCTTGAATGCGGCCCAGTCCTTGTCGCTTTCGGCGGCCTGGGCCTGCTTCACCAGCGCCTCGCTGGGCGCGGCCTCGGGCATCCACACGTCGTAGAAGTCGCGCGAGGCGAACTCCGCCTTGGGCACGCCCCGCGGCGGGCGGCGCACCGTGCCGATCCGCAGGCCCTCGTCCGGCGCCCTCGGCGTTCCCAGTCGCACCACGCGGATGGCCATGGCTGCCTCCTTCAGTGATCTTCCGCCAGCTCGGTGAGGTGCAGGGTCACGGCGCCACCCGGTTCCACGCGGTCCACGCCGGGCGGGATGACGGCCAGGGCGTTGGCCTCGAGCATGGACGAGAGGATGGCCGAGCCCTGGGGGCCCGTGAGCCGCGCCAGGAGCTGGTCGCCTTCGCGGCGGGCCACCACCCGCAGGAAGGTGGTGCGGCGGTCGCCGGCCTTGCCGCGCCAGCCGTCCTCCAGCACGGCCTCCACCACGGGGCGGTGGAGCGCCGAGAAGCCCATGAGCCGCCGCAGGGCGGGCCGCACGTACTCCTCCACCATGAGCATGGCGGCCACGGGGTTGCCCGGAATGCCGAAGATGGGTTTCTCGCCCAGCATCCAGAACCCCAGCGGACCGCCGGGCTTCTGGGCCACCTTCCAGAAGACCCGCTCGGCGCCCAGCTCCTCCAGGATGGGCTTCACGAAGTCGTAGTCGCCCACGGAGATGCCGCCGGTGGTGAGGACAGCGTCGGCCGTCAGCGCCTCGCGCAAGGCAGCGGTGAGCGTGGCGCGGTCGTCCCGCACCCGCGGGAAGGGCATGGGAACCGCCCCGCAGGCCGCCACCTGGGCGCAGATCGAGTGGATGTTCGCGTCGCGGATCCGGCCCGGGTCGGGCCGCTCCGAGGCGTCCACCAGCTCGTCTCCCGTGGTGAGCACGGCCACCCGGGCTCGCGGATGGACGGGCACGGCGGGCATCCCCACGGCGGCCAGCACGCCCAGGTCGCCGGGGCGCAGCGCGCGGCCCGGCACCAGCAGGGGCCGGCCCACCTGGATGTCCTCGCCCGCGTGGCGCACGTGGATCCCCCGCCGCAGGGGCGCGCGGACCTCCACCCAGTCGGCGCCGCGCATGGTGTCCTCCACGGGCACCACCGTGTCGGCGCCCTCGGGCAAGGGCGCCCCGGTCATGATGCGCCAGGCCGTGCCGGGCCCCACGGGTTGGTCCGGCGTGGCTCCGGCCGCCAGATCCCCCAGAACGCGGAGGCGCACCGGTCGCTCCGCCGAGGCCTCGGCCAGGTCCGCGGCCCGCACGGCGTAGCCGTCCATGGCGGAGTTGGTGAAGGGGGGCACCTGCTCTGCGGAAGCCAGCGCCTCGGCGGCGGCCAGGCCCAGGGCCTCGGGGAGTGGCACCGGCCGCGGCGGCAGGGGCGCCACGCGCGCGAGGATCAGGACCAGGGCTTCGGCGGGGGTCGGCATCAGTCGGGGTACCTCAGGACCTTCCACTGGACGAAGGAGAAGTGGCGCCAGCTCCCGGTCATGTGGGATCCCACCGAGGCCACCAGGGTGGCGGCCAGGTACCAGGGCAGGCGGTGGGCCGGTTGGAGGAGGCCCGCGCCCAGCAGGGCCAGCTTCAGCAGCACAGCCACGCCGCTGCCCTGCACGAGGATGCCCATGTCCCGGGCCAGGTCGATGGCGAAGAGGAGGGCGCCGCTGGCCACCGTGAGCAGGATGGGCGTCCGCAGGGCCTCGTGGCCGGCACCGAAGGGCAGCGCCCCCACCACCAGGGCCATGGCCGCGATGTGGACGCTCCGCAGGACCAGCTGGACCGGCCGCGCCCAGGGGAAGAACCGGGGCCGCTCCGGGAAGAGCCGCGCCCGGAGGGTGCGAGGGGCCGGCTTGTCCGCGCGCCTGTCATCCATCCCTCCCTTCTAGCAGATTCTCCTTCCCGCCCGTGCTGAAATGGGGTCGCCCGAGGTCCCCATGGCCAAGCCCGCCTCTCCCGCCGCCTCCATCCGCATCCGCATCGCCTACGGCACGGACATCGCCATCGGCCAGGGCAAGGCTGACCTGCTCGAGGCCATCGGAGAGACGGGCTCCATCTCCGCGGCGGCCCGGCACCTGGAGATGAGCTACCGCAAGGCCTGGATGCTGGTGGACGAGATGAACCAGTGCTTCCATGCGCCCGTGGTGGCCGCGGCCAAGGGCGGCCACCGGGGCGGCGGGGCGGTCCTCACCCCCACCGGCCAGGAGGCCCTGTCCCGCTTCCGCGAGATCCAGGCCAAGGCCGCCCAGGCCATCGCCGGTGACGTGCGGGCCTTCCGGAAGCGGCTGCTGGACTGAGATCACAATCCCGCCGGCCGACCCGGCCCAGCTTCACCTTCCGTTGTATTCTTTCGGACACATTGAATGGAGGCCCCCATGCGGATCCAGAGATTCCCCGGCTGGACCTGGCTGCTTGCCGCATCCCTCGCCTGCGTGGGCCTGGGCGCGGGACAGCCCGCCGTGAAAGCGGTCATCCTCGCCACCACCACCAGCACCCAGGACTCCGGCCTGCTGGATGAGCTGATCCCCCGCTTCGAGAAGCAGAAGGGCTTCGTGGTGAAGACCATCGCCGTGGGCTCGGGGCAGGCCATCGCCATGGGGAAGAAGGGCGAGGCGGACGTGCTGCTCGTGCATTCCCCAGACGCTGAGAAAGCCCTCATGGCCGAAGGCTCGGGCGTGAACCGCCGCATCGTCATGCACAACGACTTCATCCTCCTCGGCCCCGCCACCGACCCTGTCCACCTGCGCGGGAAGGGCGCCGCGGCGGCCTTCCAGGCCATCGCCGCCGGCCACGCCCTGTTCATCTCCCGGGGCGACAACTCCGGCACCCACGCCCAGGAGAAGAAGCTCTGGGCCGCCGCAGGCCTCAAGCCTGAGGGCGCGTGGTATCAGCAGACGGGTCTCGGCATGGGCCAGACCCTGGCCGTGGCCTCCGAGAAGCGGGCTTACACATTGTCAGACCGGGGCACCTACCTGGCCCTGCGGAAGAAACTCGGGTTGGAGATCCTCAGCGAAGGCGATGCGGCGCTCCTCAACGTCTACCACGTCATCGAAGTCAACCCGGCGCGGCATCCCAAGGTGAACACCCCCGGAGCCCGCGCATTTGCTGACTTCCTGGTGTCGAAAGATGTGCAGACCATCATCAAAGAATTCGGAATCGGCACCTTTGGATCACCGTTATTCTTTCCTGATGCCGGCAAGCCGGAATAGGCGGGCCGGACGGAGGGAACCCCATGTCCAACGCCATCTTCAGCCTGCCCGAATCACACAATGAGCCCATCCTCCCCTACGCGCCTGGATCCAAAGAACGCGCCCTGCTGAAGACCGAGCTGGAGCGCCAGTACGCGCAGCAGCTGGACATCCCGCTCATCATCGGCGGGAAGGAAGTGCGCACCGGGAAGACGCAGAAGGCCGTCTGCCCCCACGACCACCAGCATGTGCTGGCCACCTACCACGAGGCGGGGGAAGCCGAGGTCCGCATGGCCATCGACGCCGCCCTGGCGGCCAAGAAGGACTGGGAAGCCACGCCCTGGGAGGACCGCGCCGCCATCTTCCACAAGGTGGCCAGCCTCATCTCATCGAAGTACCGCTACATCCTGAACGCCGCGACGATGCTGGGCCAATCCAAGAGCGCCTACCAGGCGGAGATCGACAGCACCTGCGAGACCGCGGACTTCTTCCGCTACAACGCGAAGTTCATGGAGGAGATCTACAAGCAGCAGCCGATCTCCGATCCCCACGTGTGGAACCGCGTCCACTACCGGGCCCTGGAGGGCTTCGTCTTCGCCGTGACCCCCTTCAACTTCACCGCCATCGCGGCGAACCTGCCCACGGCCCCCGCCATCATGGGCAACACCGTGGTGTGGAAGCCCGCCTCCACCTCGGTGGTGTCGAACTACTACCTCATGCAGCTCTACAAGGAGGCCGGCCTCCCGGATGGCGTCATCAACTTCATCCCCGGCCGCGGCTCCATGATCGGCAAGATCGCGCTGGAGGATCCCAACTTCGCGGGCCTGCACTTCACGGGCTCCACGGGCGTCTTCAACGGCATGTGGAAGACCATCAGCCAGAACCTCGACCGCTACCGCATCTACCCCCGCCTGGTGGGCGAGACCGGCGGCAAGGACTACGTCTTCATGCACGCCTCCGGCGACGTGGACGAGACGGCGGCAGCCATCGTGCGCGCGGGCTTCGAGTACCAGGGCCAGAAGTGCTCGGCCTGCTCCCGCGTCTACGCCCCCGCTTCCCGCTGGACGGAGCTGAAGGCGCGCCTGATGGACCTGATGGGCGAGATCCGGATGGGCGACGTGCGCGACTTCCGCAACTTCTTCAACGCGGTCATCGACGAGGCCTCCTTCGACAACGCCATGAAGTACATCGAGCTGGCGAAGGCCTCCAAGGACGCCCAGATCCTCGTGGGAGGCAAGGGCGACAAGTCCAAGGGCTGGTTTGTCGAGCCCACCATCATCGTCACCACGGACCCCAAGTTCGTCACCATGCAGGAGGAGATCTTCGCGCCGGTCGTCACCCTCTACGTCTATGACGACACCAAACTGGACGAGACGCTGAAGGTGCTGGACGAGACGTCTCCCTACGCGCTGACCGGCGCCATCTTCGCCCGCGACCGCTACGTGATCAACCACCTCACCGAGGTGCTGGCCAACACCGCCGGGAACTTCTACATCAACGACAAGCCCACCGGCGCCGTGGTGGGCCACCAGCCCTTCGGCGGGGCCCGGGCTTCGGGCACCAACGACAAGGCCGGCAGCTTCCTCAACCTGATCCGCTGGACCTCTCCGCGCACCATCAAGGAGAGCTTCACGCCGCCCCGGGACCTCAAGTTCCCCTTCCTCGAAGCTGAATAAAGGAGTGCTGTGGACCTGATCTGGGAGGGCCTTCGGAAGGCGCTGGAGCTGCTGCTCACGCTGGATCCCGAGGTCCTCCGGATTACCCTGCTCTCCCTCGAGGTCTCCGGCCTGGCCACCCTGATCAGCCTGGTGATCGGCCTGGGCGTGGCCATCCCCGTGGCCCTGAATGAATTCCCCGGCAAGCGGCTCGTCATCGCCCTGCTCAACACGGGCATGGGCCTGCCGCCGGTGGTCGTGGGCCTCTTCGTCACCGTGCTGCTGTGGCGCAACGGGCCCCTCGGCTTCCTGGAGATCCTCTACACGCCCACCGCCATGATCCTGGCCCAGGCCGTCATCGCCTCGCCCATCATCGCCGGCATCAGCCTCTCGGCCCTCCAGCACCTGCCGCCCGGCCTGCGGCTGCAGATCCTGGCCCTGGGCGCCTCGCGCCCCCAGATGGTCTGGCTGCTGCTCAAGGAGGCCCGCCTGCCCCTGCTGGCGGCGGTCATGGCGGGCTTCGGCGGCGTCATCTCCGAGGTGGGCGCCTCCATCATGGTGGGCGGCAACATCAAGGGCCAGACGCGGGTGCTCACCACGGCCACGGTCATGGAGACCAGCAAGGGGAACTTCGAGGTGGCCTTCGCCCTCAGCATCCTCCTGCTCGTGCTGGCCTTCACGGTGAACGCCGTGCTCACGCACCTGCAGCAGCGGAACCATCCCCGATGAGCCGCCCGACCGTCCTGGAGGCGCGGAACCTGAGGGTCCACCGGAGCCAGACGCAGGTCCTCGATGTGCCGGCGCTGGACCTGCGCACGGGCGAGGTGCTGGCCCTCATGGGCCCCAACGGCGCCGGCAAGAGCACGCTGATGCTGGCCCTGGCGGGCCTGCTGCCCCTCTCCGGGGGGAACCTCCGCTTCAAGGGCACGGAGCTGGCCGGGCGGCCGGAGCGTGAGGCCTACCGGCGCCGCATGACCATGGTGTTCCAGGATCCCCTGCTCTTCGACGCCACCGTGGCCCAGAACATCGCCACCGGCCTCAAGCTCCGCGGCGTCCCCGCCTCCCTGCGCGAGCCCGCCGTGCGCGCCTGGGCCCAGCACCTGGGCATCGGGCACCTGCTGAGCCGCCCGGCCCGGCAGCTCTCCGGCGGCGAGGCCCAGCGCACGGCCCTGGCCAGGGCCTTCGCCCTGGGGCCGGAGATCCTCTTCCTGGACGAGCCTTTCGCCTCCCTGGACGCGCCCGCGCGGGAGGGCCTTCTCGACGACCTGGGCCGCATCCTGGCGGAAACCGGCAGCACCGCCGTCCTCTCCACCCACGATCAGGGCGAGGCCGCGCGACTCGGGCACCGCCTGGCCGTGATGAAGGATGGGCGCATCCTCCAGACTGGGGGCCTGCGGGAGGTCATGAACCACCCGGAGGACCCCTTCGTGGCCGCGTTCGTGGGCATGGAGACCCTGCTCAAGGGCCAGGTGGCCACCAGCGGCGACGGCCTGCTCACCTTGCGCCTCGGCAGGGGCGGAGACGGCCACGAGGTCCTGGCCGTGGGCGAGGCTCGACCCGGCCAGACGGTCCTGGTGGGCATCCGCCCGGAAAATGTCTCCATCTCTTTACAAACCGACAAATCCAGCAGCGCCCGGAACGCCTTCCCGGGCACCGTCACGAAGGTCGTTCCCCGGGGCCCCTTCTTCAAGGTGGAGCTGGATTGCGGCTTCTTCCTGGCGGCCTACGTGACCGCGCAATCCCTGGCAGAACTGGGACTTGTACCGGGCGGCACCATCGTGGCCTCCTTCAAGGCCACCGCCGCCCACCTCATCCGGCGGGAGGGGCTCGACTCCGAAGTGTGACCGCGTCCATTGCCGGGGGTCCGAGCCCGGACTAGCCTCGCATCTGGGGTGGTTTCGACCGCTCCGGATTGGCGTGTCGTCAAAGGTCCGTACCCGGAGGCCTCCGAGCCATGAAACAGCTGGTGATCGATTTCCAGAAGTGCGACGCAGGGCGCAACTGCAACCACGAGTGCGAGATGGAGTGCGCCATCAAGGTCTTCAAGGTGGACGACCCTGCCCAGGCCGCCCTCCAGATCAAGGCCTACGAGGACGGTGGTGGCAAGGCCGTCCTCTGCGACCAGTGCGGCGACTGCGTGGTGGTCTGCCCCTCCGAGGCCCTCAAGCGCAACAAGCTGGGCGTGGTGATGATCGACAAGCAGCTCTGCGTGGGCTGCTACATGTGCATCGGCTTCTGCGAGAAGGACGCCTTCATGCGGAACCCGGACTGGATCGTCCCCCACAAGTGCACGTCCTGCGGCGTCTGCGTGAAGGTCTGCCCCCACGGCGCCCTGTCCATCGTGGACGTCCCCGAGCCGGCCGTCCGGATCATCTGAGCCTTAGGAGCGACCCATGAGCCAGCTTGTGTTTGACCCCTCCAAGGTGATGGACATCGACTACACGAAGCGCACGGAGTACCTCGACCAGCTCGAGGCCCTCCGCGCCGGGATGCGCACCCTCAAGGAGGTGCCCTTCCAACCCAGCCTGCCGGAGAAGGGCTACACCAACCGCACCCTCTACGTGAACGTGGGCAGCCTCGAGGTCACGGAGAAGCCCGTCACCCAGCAGATGAAGGACGTCTTCATCGGCGGCCGCGGCTTCGGCCTCTACCACCTGTGGAACGCCGTGAAGCCCACCACCCGCTGGAACGATCCCGAGAACGAGATCGTCATCAGCCCCGGCCCCGTGGCCGGCATGACCCAGTACGCGGGCACAGGCAAGTCCCTGGTGGTGAGCCTCTCGCCCCAGACGGACATCCCCATCGACTCCAACGTGGGCGGCTTCTACGGCCCCCTGCTGAAGTTCTCGGGCTTCGACGCCCTGGAGCTGCAGGGCAAGGCCAGCAAGGACGTCATCCTCTTCGTGGACGGCGTGAAGGGGATCATCCGCATCGAGGAAGTCGAGGGCGGCCCCGAGGACAGCCACGTGCTGGCCGAGCTGCTCACGCACATGTACGCGGAGAACGAGAAGGATCTGCCGAACGTCTCCGTGGTCTCCAGCGGCGCCGCCGCGGCCCACAGCCTCATCGGCATGCTGAACTTCTCCTTCTACGACCGCCGCCGCAAGTGCGTGCGCTTCAAGCAGGCGGGCCGGGGCGGCATCGGCACCGTGTTCCGGGACAAGCGCATCCGCGCCCTGGTGGTGCGCGGCCCCAAGGTCGCCGGCGACCTCAACCATCCTGTGGATCCCGAGACCATCGCCAAGACCGGCATCAAGTACCACAAGGAGATCCGCGAGAACGACGGCGGCCAGTGCATGATGCGCCGCAACGGCACGGCCCACATCGTCGAGATCATGGACGCCTACGACCTGCTGCCCGTCCACAACTTCCAGTACGGCTCGCACCCGGATGTGCACAAGATCGACTCCGCCTACTGGCAGCAGCGCTGCACCCAGGCCACCGTGGACGGCTGCTGGTACGGCTGTTCCATGGCCTGCGCCAAGGGCGCCGATGGTCTGGTGCTGAAGACCGGCCCGTATAAGGGCGACATGGTCACCGTGGACGGTCCCGAGTACGAGAACGCGGCGGGCCTCGGCTCCAACTGCGGCGTGTTCGACCCCGACTACCTGCTGGAGCTGAACTTCTACTGCGACACCTACGGCATCTGCACCATCACCTGGGGCACGCTCACGGCCTTCGTCATGGAGTGCTACCAGCGCGGCATCCTCAACAAGGAACGCACGGGCGGCCTGGAGATGACCTGGGGCAACGCCGAGGCCGACCTCGAGATGATGCACCAGATGGCGCGGGGCGAGGGCTTCGGCAAGATCGCCGGCATGGGCGTGAAGAAGATGAAGGAGTACTTCATCAAGCAGGGCTGGGGCGATCCGCAGCTCATCAACGACATCGGCATGGAGAACAAGGGCCTCGAGTACTCCCAGTACATGTCCAAGGAGTCCCTGGCCCAGCAGGGCGGCTACGCGCTCACCAACAAGGGCCCCCAGCACGACGAGGCCTGGCTGATCTTCATGGACATGGTGAACAAGCAGATCCCCACCTTCGAGGACAAGGCCGAGGCGCTCTACTACTTCCCCCTGTTCCGCACCTGGTTCGGCCTCAACGGCTTCTGCAAGCTGCCCTGGAATGATGTCGTGCCCGCCAACAACTCCGAGCAGCCCGAGGCCCACAAGGTGCCCGAGCACGTGCAGAACTACGTGGACCTCTTCAGCGCCACCACCGGCGTGAAGATCGACAAGGAGGAGCTGATCGTCCAGTCCGCCAAGGTCTACAACTTCCAGCGCGTGTTCAACATCCGCATGGGCAAGGGCCTGAGGCTCCACGACGCGGCCCCCTACCGCTCCCTCGGCCCCGTCACGAAGGAGGAGTACGAGTCCCGCGCCGAGCGCTACGACCAGCAGATCGTCACCGAGATGGGCCTGGATCCCGCAGGGAAGTCCACGGAGGAGAAGATGGCCCTGCACCGGACATGGCGCACGGAACGCTTCTCCAAGCTCATGGACAGCGTCTATGCCCGTCGCGGCTGGACGTCCAATGGCGTGCCCACCCTGGAGCGGCTGAAAGAGCTGGGCCTCGACGCCTCCGGGGTTGGGGTTCTCTTGAAAAACCACCCCCTCGCATACATGCCGCCGCTCCCGCCCCCGATTCTCTTCGTGAAAGGCAACATCGCGCATGATCCTGGTGAATGAAGAGCCACTGGCTTGGCACGCGGGCATGACGGTCCGGGACATCCTCCGCGCCCGGAACTACCGCTTTCCCATGCTGGTCATCCACGTGAACGACGCGCTGATTCCGAAGGCGGACTACGACACCACCGCGGTCCCGGACGGGGCCGTGGTGAAGGTCATCCACCTCATCAGCGGGGGCTGATTCAGAGGGCGTTCAACCGCGGGAGGAAGATGGTGAACCGGGAGCCCTTCCCCGGTTCGCTGGCCACCTCCATGCGGCCCTCGCCTTCCTCCACCAGCGCCTTGAGGGAGGGCAGGCCCAGCCCGGTGCCTTTGCCGGGGGCCTTGGTGGTGAAGAAGGGATCGAAGATGCGGTCGAGGATCTCCGGGGGCATCCCGATCCCGGAATCGACCACATCGATCCGCGCCATGGCCGCCTCGGGCCCGTCGGTTCCCGCCCGGATGGCGAGCTTTCCGCCCTCGACCATGGCATCCCGGGCGTTGGCCACCAGGTTCACCAGCATCTGCTCCAGCCGAAGCCTGGAGCTCTGAACGACCAGGGCGTCGGAAGGGGCCACCTCGATGCACAGCTCCACCGTCCGGGGAATGAGGAGGCGCAGCGTCGCCTCCATGTCCCGCAGCTCCTGGCCCAGATCCACGGGCGCCAGGTCCTCGGACTCGCGGCTCACGAAGCGCATGAGGCGGCCGGTCAGGGTGGCGGCGCGGCTGGCTGCGGAGGTCATTCTCTGGAGATCCTCCGAGCCCGCCGGCCGACCTTCGTCGAGGTTCATGAGGGCCAGCTCCGCGGAGCTCTTCAGGACGCTCAGGAGGTTGTTCAGGTCGTGGGCCAGCCCGGCGCCCATGAGGGCCAGCGTGTTCATGCGCTCCGTCCTCAGCAGGGCCTCCTGGGCATGCTCGAGGGCCTCGGTCCGGTGCTGGACCCGCTCCTCAAGGGTCCGCCGGGCGGCCCGGAGGTCCAGGATGGCCAGGAACTGACGGAGGAGCAGCAGGGCCACCATCACCAGGAAGATGCCGATGGCGCCGCGCATCTGCTGGAGCGGCCCCCGCGGCAGGAGGGCGGCCAGGACGAGGATGGCGGCGAGAACCGGCAGGTAGGGGAACAGCCGCACCAGCCGCTTCCCGTCCGTCGCCCGCGAGGCCCGCGACACCTTGGGTTGCGGGGACCAGGCCGCCAGGCCCTGGAAGAAGGGGATTCCTCCGGCCAGGGCGATCCAGGCGTGGGGCGAGGTGACGGCAGGCAGGCCGGCCAGGGCCCAGCAGGATAGGGCCGAGAGCCAAGCCAGGGCCGAGGCGGACAGCCATCCGAGGGGGCCACGGATGAGGCCGGGGTGATAGGAGGTCATGAAGACCAAGCCCCCCCCGAGGAGGGCCGCGTTGAGGTAGGCCGCCAGGACCCGGAGTCCCATGCCTTGGCTCGAGGCGCGCAGGGAGCCCTGCACGCCCATCGCGAGGAGCAGGAAGAGGAGGGACGTGGCGAAGATGAGGCTGTCCAGGGCCCGCCTGCGGAACAGGCTGCCCGGCCCCGGCTCCTTCGGAAAGCACAGGACGCCCGCCAAGGCCAGGATGCCCGTGGCCAGGCTCAGGAGGCTGACCAGGAAGGTGATCTCCGGCAGGGCCTGCCCGTGGCTGCTGAAGGTGAGGAGCAGGCTGGGCACCTCGAAGAAGGCGGACACGGCCAGCAGCAGCCAGGCCATCCGCTCGCCCGAGGGGGCACGCCAGGCCCGGTGGCTCAGGCTCAGGAAGGCCAGGATCTCCAGGAGCAAGTAGCCCAGGGGCCACGCATGGATGCGCTGGGCCGCCGGAAGGGCCAAGTGCGCCAGCGTCACGCCGAACCAGGTCGCGACCAGCGCGCCCCGGGCCGCCCGGGCCAAGCCGCCGCGGCCCCCGGTGGAGACGGGAGCCGCCGCTGGGTCAGACGGATGGAGACGGGGGGTTGGCCCGGGCACTGGTCAGCCTCACGGTTAATTCTGCCTAGAGTCTACCCGAGTGCTCCTGGGATGGCCCTGCCGAAACCCGGCCGGCGGGTTCAGAGTTCCAGGGTGATGCCCTGGGCCAGCTCCACCTGGCCGCTGAAGTTGATGGCGCTGGTCTGGCGGCGCATGTAGGCCTTCCAGGCATCCGAGCCGCTCTCGCGACCGCCGCCGGTCTCCTTCTCGCCGCCGAAGGCCCCGCCGATCTCCGCGCCGCTGGTGCCCGTATTCACGTTGGCCAGGCCGCAATCGCTGCCGGCCGCGGAGAGGAACAGCTCGCTCTCGCGCTGGTCGTTGGTGATGATGGCGCTGGAGAGGCCCTGGGACACGCCGTTCTGGAGGGCGATGGCCTCCTCGATGGTCCGGTAGGTCATGAGGTAGAGCACCGGCGCGAAGGTCTCCTCCTTCACGATGGGCAGGTTGCCGGACACCTCGACGAGGCAGGGCGTGATGTAGCAGCCGCCGGCCAACCCCGAGGTGGGCGGCAGCTTCTCGCCACCGAAGAGCACCTTCCCGCCCTGGACCTTCACGGTCTCGATGGCCGCGAGCATGGTCTCCACGGCGCCCTGGTCCACCAGGGGACCCATGAGGTTCTCGTCCTTGCGGGGATCACCGATGGGCGTCTTGCGGTAGAGGTCCAGCAGGCGGTCGCGGAAGGCCGGGTAGACGGACTCGTGGACGATGACGCGGCGGGTGGAGGTGCAGCGCTGGCCGGAGGTGCCGATGGCGCCGAAGTAGATGGAGCGCAGCGCGATCTCAAGGTCGCCCTTCTCGCTGACGATCACGGCGCCGTTACCCCCCAGCTCCAGGATGTGGCGCCCGAAGCGCTCCTGCACCAGCTTGCCCACGTGGCGACCGCCAGGAACGGAGCCCGTGTAGGACACCAGAGCCACGCGCGGATCGGTGTTGATGAGGTCGCCGATCTCGCTGCCCTTGCCGATCACCAGGCTGCAGATGGCCGGGTCGTAGCCGAAGTCGCGCAGCACCTTCTCGGCGATCCGGGTGCAGGCGATGGCGGTGAGGGGCGTCTTGGAGGAGGGCTTCCACAGCACGGTGTCGCCGCAGACCAGGGCCAGCGCTGTGTTCCAGCTCCAGACGGCCACGGGGAAGTTGAAGGCCGTGATGACGCCCACCACGCCCAGGGGATGCCACTGCTCCTGCAGGCGGTGCTGGCGGCGCTCGCTGGGCATGGTGAGCCCGTAGAGCTGGCGGGAGAGGCCCACGGCGAAGTCGCAGATGTCGATCATCTCCTGGACCTCGCCCAGGCCCTCGCGCAGGGCCTTGCCCATCTCGAGGCTCACGAGCATGCCCAGGGCCTCCTTGTGCCTGCGCAACTCGTCGCCCAGGGCCCGCACCACCTCGCCCCGCTTGGGCGCGGGCACCAGCTTCCAGGAGGCGGAGGCCGCATGGCAGCGGGCCAGAATGGCTTCGAATTCCGCAGGCGTCACGTTGGCCACCTCGGCCAGCTTCGTCCCATCGACGGGAGACACCACGGGCTGGGTCTTCCCGCTTCCCGCCCACTCACCCGCGAAGCCGCCGGGATTCAGGTTCGAAAGGCCCAGGGATGCCAGGGTCTGCTGCATGGTCCACCTCTGCATTCATTCATATCGCTTTTTATTTCAATGATGTGATTCATTCGATTCAACCTATTCATGAGTACCATTCATGTATGGACGCCCTGCTCGACCTCCCCCAGCTCCGGACCTTCTTCACCCTGGCCCAGACGGGCAGCTTCACGGCCTGCGCCCGCCGGCTGAACCGCACCCAGTCCGCCGTCAGCCACGCCATGGCCAAGCTGGAGGACCTGGTCGGCGTCCCCCTCTTGGAGCGCCGGGGCCGCGCCCCCGGCCTCACGGATGAAGGACGACGCCTGTACCAGGCCTGCGAGCAGGTCTTCGCCACCCTGGACGCCGCGGCCGAGGACCTGCGCCGCCACCAGAGCCTGTCGAAGGGCCGTCTGCGGGTGGGTGCCACCGTGGAGTTCGGCAGCAGCATCCTCATGCGCCACATGCAGCCCTTCCTGGCGGCGAACCCCGACCTGGAGATCGACTTCACCCTCAACCACGACCTGCTGGCGCCCCTCCTGCGCGACGACCTCGACCTCGTCATCGACTGCCAGGAGCACCTGCTCCCCGCCCTGAAGAAGACCCCCCTCTTCCGGGAGACCTTCGTGGTGGCCTGCGCCCCGTCCTTCCGGAAGGCTCACCGGCTCAGGATCCCGGCCGACCTCGGGCGGTGCCCCGTGCTCTCCCTCGACAAGTCCGGCGCCTGGTGGAACCGCTTCCTCATGGCCGTTCCCGCGCGGGACCGGCCGGCGCTAGAGCGCTTCGTCGCCATCGACCACGTCCGCGCCATGATCCACGCCGCCGCCGAGGGCATGGGGGCCCTGCTGGCGCCGCGCTACGCGGTGTTGGAGGAGCTGGAGCGCGGCGACCTCGTGGCCCTCTTCCCCGCCATCCGTCCGGCCGAAGACCGCTTCTCCGTCTACCAGAAAAAGGTGAAGGCCAGCCAGGAGAAGCAGCGGCTGCTCACGCGGTACCTCCAGTCGCTGAGCCCCGCGGAGTTCGGGTCATGACCGAGGTGCCCCGAAGGCCTGGTCCAGGGCCGACCTGAAGGCCGCCAGCGAATGGGGCGCCAGCAGCCCGTGGTCGTCCTCCAGGACCTGCAGGATCGCCTCGGGATTGCGGGCGGCGTAGGCCTCACTTTCCGCCAGGGGCACGGCCTCGTCGACCCGACCGTGGAGGATCACCGTCGGCACGGGGATCCGCCAGCCGCCGTCGTCCGCCCAGCGCGGCAGGTCCCGGAGCAGCTCTGGCCCCAGGCGCAGCGGCCGACCCTCGCCGTGGTGGAAGACCTCCATCTCGCCCCGCTCACGGTAGGCGGCCCAGGCCGGGTGGGCCATGCGGCGCGCGGCGAAGTGGATGGCCGGAGCCAGCAGGATCATCGAGGCCAGCGGGCTTCCCCGGTGCGCCGTCGCCGTGGCCACGAAGCCGCCCAGGGAGCTGCCCACCAGCACCGGCGGCTCGGGCAGACTCCGCACCAGCGCCTCCACGGCCTCCACCTGGGCGGTGACCGTGAGAGCCTCGAAGGTCGGCAGGTTCAGGTCCGGCGCATGGAAAGGCACGCCGCGAGCCTCCGCCCAGGCGCGCGCGACGCGCCCCTTGTTCCCGCCGGGGGCGGAGGAGAAACCGTGGAGGTAGATCAAGGTCATGAATTGATCATGCGCCCGGAGGGTGCCAAACCGCGATGCGGTATGGCGCAGGGCTGCCAGCGCAACTGGCAGCAGAGGAAGATCTATTCAATGAAGAAGGCCGCCTTGCGGCGGCCTTCTGTGGCGTTCTCTGCCAATTCTTACATCTGATCCTTGAGTCCCTTGGCGGTCCTGGCTCGGGCCTCCAGCCCTCGGGGCTTCGCCCCCGCCATCGGCTGCGCCGATGCGGCCCCATCCTCCATCCGCTTCGCTGCTGTCGGATGGCGAAGACGACCTTCCATGGTCGGAAGGTCGCCTCTCCAACAACGACGAAGGCCGCCTTGCGGCGGCCTTCTGCACCGTGCTCCGACGGTGATTACATCTGATCCTTGAGCCCCTTCGCCGTCTTGAAGACGACCTTGCGGCCGGCGGGGATCTGGATGCTCTCGCCGGTCTTGGGGTTGCGGCCCATCTTCTCCTTGGTGGCGCGCACTTCGAAGGTGCCGAGGCCGAAGAGGTTGACGCGCTGGCCGGAGAGCAGGGTCTCCACGATGTGGTCGCGGACGCCGTCGAGAATCGCCTTGGCGCGGGCCTTGGAGAGGTCCTGGGCCTCCGCCAGGGTGGCGGCGAGTTCGGCGATGCCGAGGGTTTCAGGCTTGGCAGTGGTCTTCGCCATGGATGGACTCCTTGGGATGGGGTGTGGCGGGATCCGGCGACGCGGAATCCCGGCAGGACCAGCGCCTCCGCGAGGAGCCGGCCGGGTGGGGGGATGGGTTCTGGGCGGGCCTACTCGGCCGCGGTGGCGGTGACTTCGAGGCTGACCTTGGCGTGCACGCCGCTGTAGAGGCGGACATCCACGGTGTAGGTGCCGGCATCCTTGATGTGGGGCACGGTGATGTCGCGGCGATCCAGGGTGAAGCCCTTGCCCTTGAAGAGCTCGGCGACATCGGCGTTGGTGACGGAACCGAAGAGGTGGCCGTTCTCGCCGGCCTTCTTGGCCACGGCGAGGCTCACGGCCTCGAGCTTCTCGGCCAGGCTCTTGGCGTCGGCCAGTTCCTTGGCGCGGAGCTTCTCGGCGCGGATCTTCTCGAGCTCGATCTGGCGCTTGTTGCCGGCGGTGACGGGCAGGGCCATCTTGCGCGGCAGCAGGAAGTTGCGGGCGTAGCCGTCCTTGACGTTCACGACGTCGCCGCGGGCGCCGAGGCTGGGCACGTTCTCGATGAGGAGGATTTCCATGGGAACTCCAGGAATAGAATGGGTGGATGGAGGGTCCGGCCAGCGCTGCTTGCCCGCGTTGTCCCCGCTTGGGTGAGACGGCGTCCTGCGCCGTCAGGGCCGGATTCCCAGGAATCCGCCCTGTCCCCCGGTGGGTTCAGGCCGATCAGAAAGTCCAGTTTATCCACGGATCGTCCGATACCCAACCAGGGATTTCCGGATCGAGGGGGCTCCGTCCATGAACAGCCAGGATCACCGCCGCGAGACCCGCATCGTCACCGGCCCTGAATTCACCATCTCGTTCAGCCTGAATGGCTACGACTTCCGGGAAGTCCGCATCATGAACCTGAGCGCGGGCGGCTGTTTCGCCCTCGTCCTGGGGCGGACCGCCCGCTTCTTCCTGCCGGGAACGACCCTCGACGACCTGGTGCTCGGCCATCCCGACCTCCCCAAGCACCCCATCACGGCGACCGTGGCCTACATGCTGGGGTATTCCGCCAGCGGCCAGACGGAGGAGCAGGTGGGGATGGGCCTGCAGTTCCAGGACATGCCCCCCGCCACCCGCGAGGCGCTGGCCGCCTGGGTGGAGACGGTCACGACCGCCGGGGGAGCGGGGGCCTGAACCTCTGGAAGGCTACTTCCTGCCGAAGAAGGCCAGGATCGCCGCCGCCGTCTCTTCGAGCATGGCCGCCGTCATCTCGGGGTAGACCGGGAGGCTGAGCACTTCCTTGGCGGCGAGCTCGGACTCGGGCAGCTGGCCGGTCTTGTACCCGAGATCCTTGAAGCAGGGCTGCTCGTGGAGGCAGATGGGATAGTAGATCGCGCTGCCGATGCCGCGCTCCTTGAGGTGGGCCTGCAGCGCGTCGCGCTTGCCGCCCTTCACGCGAATGGTGAACTGGTTGTAGATGTGGCGGCCGTCGGGGACCACCTCGCGGGGCAGCACGGCCTCGTCGGCGGTCAGGCCCTTCATGCGCTCCAGGTACCAGGCGGCGTGCTTCCGGCGCCCCTCGTGCCAGCCGTCCAGCATAGGCAGCTTGGCGCGGAGGACCAGGGCCTGGAACTCGTCCATGCGCCCGTTCATGCCCACCTCGTGGTGCATGTAGACGGGCTCCATGCCGTGGACGCGGATACGGCGCACCCGGGCGCCCAGGGTGGCGTCGTCGCGGATGGCGGTCATGCCCGCGTCGCCGAAGGCGCCGAGGTTCTTGGTGGGGTAGAAGCTGTAGGCGGTCATGTCGCCGAACTGGCCCGCGGACTTGCCCCAGCCCTTGGCGCCCAGGCTCTGGCAGGCGTCCTCCAGCACCGGGATGCCGTGCTTCTTCGCCACGGCCATGATGGCGGGCATCTCCGCCAGCTGGCCGAAGAGGTGCACGGGCATGATGGCCTTGGTGCGGGGCGTGATGGCGGCTTCCACCAGGGCGCCCGTGGCGTTGAAGGTGGCCGGATCCAGGTCGATGAAGACGGGCTTGGCGCCCAGGCGCGAGACCACGCCCGCCGAGGCGAAGAAGGTGAAGCTGGGGACGATCACCTCGTCCCCGTGGCCGATGCCCAGGGCCATGAGGGCCGCCAGCAGGGCGTCCGTGCCGCTGGACATGGCGACGGCATGGGCGGCGCCGGCATAGGCGGAGATCTCGGCCTCCAGGCCCTTCACGTTCTCGCCCAGGATGAACGAGGAGCGGTCGATGAGGCCCGAGAGCCCCTCCAGCACCTTGGCCTTCACGGCGGCATTCTGCGGGGCAAGCTCAAGCATCGGGACGGCCATGGGAGCCTCCAATCAGGGTTTTCAAGTATGGCAGCGGGTGAAGCCAGATTCCGTCACATCGACTCGCAGGGAACCAAGGCAAAAACGGATTCACCACGAAGACGGGAAGACCACGAAGAAAAGCCTTTATTTGGTTTCCGTGGTCCTCCCGTCTTCGTGGTTAAAAGTCATTCCTTTTCTTCAGTCTCGCTGGGCTTCGTCGGGCGCATGAGGGGGAAGAGGATGACGTCGCGGATGCTGGCGCTGTTGGTGAGGAGCATGACCAGGCGGTCGATGCCGATGCCTTCGCCGCCGCAGGGGGGGAAGCCGTGCTCCAGACTGGTGACGAAGTCCATGTCCAGGAGCATGGCCTCGTCGTTGCCGGCATCCCGCTCCGCCATCTGGGCCTGGAAGCGGCCCATCTGGTCGACGGGGTCGTTCAGCTCGGAATAGGCGTTGGCCAGCTCCATGCCGCCGACGAACAGCTCGAAGCGGTCCACGAAGCGGTCGTCGCCTTCGAGCGTCTTCGTGAGGGGCGACAGCTCGATGGGGTAATCCGTGATGAAGGTGGGCTGGATGAGCTGCTTCTCCGCATGGTGCTCGAAGAGGTCCCCGAGGAGGGTGCCCACGGTCTTGGCGCCGGCGTCCTCGATATGGACGGCCTTGGCCAGGGCGCGGACGCTGTCGCCGTCCTCCAGCAGGTGCCGGTCGACGTGGCCGTACTCGGCGATGGCGTCCTTGAGGGTCAGGCGCCGGAAGGGCTTGGCGTAGGAGATGGGCTGCTCGCCCCAGGGAAGCGTCTCGGAACCCATGACGTCCCGCGCCAGGCCTGAGATCAGATCCTCGGTGAGGGCCATCATGTCGCGGAGATCCTGGCCCGCGGCGTAGAACTCCATCATGGTGAACTCGGGGTTGTGGCGGACGCTCAACCCCTCGTTCCGGAAGTTGCGGTTGATCTCGAAGACCTTCTCGAAGCCGCCCACGATGAGCCGCTTGAGGTACAGCTCCGGCGCGATGCGGAGGTAGAGGGACATGTCCAGGGCGTTGTGGTGCGTGATGAAGGGCCGGGCCGTGGCGCCGCCGGGGATGGGCTGCATCATGGGCGTCTCGACCTCGAGGTAGCCCTGGTCCTCCATGAAGCGCCGGATGCCGCTCACGATGCGCGACCGGGTCTGGAAGGTCTTCAGCACTTCGCCGTTGGAGATGAGGTCCAGGTACCGCTGGCGGTAGCGCTGCTCCTTGTCCTGGAGGCCGTGCCACTTCTCAGGCAGGGGCAGCAGGGCCTTGCTGAGGAACTGCACCGCCTTCACCCGCACGCTCAGCTCGCCGGTCTTGGTGCGCATGAGGGGGCCCGTGACGCTGACGAAGTCGCCCATGTCCAGGAGCTTGAGCACGTCCCAGCCGGGCTCGGCCACGTCGTCCTTGCGGAAGAAGGCCTGGAGCTTCTCGCCGTTCTCGGTGAGGTGCGCGAACACGCTCTTGCCCATCTCCCGGATGGTGAGCACCCGGCCCATGACCGACACGGTCATCCCCAGGCCCTCGAGCTTCTCGTTGGGCCAGGCCTCGGCATCTGCGTAAGTCGCGGTCAGGTCCGAGATCCCGTGGGTGCGCTTCGCCTTCCGCGGCCAGACGTCCAGTCCCAGGGCCTTGAGCTTGTCGAGCTTCTCAAGGCGGATGTCGCGGTACTGGTTGGGCTGCATGGGAGCTCCGGCACGAATCATCTAGTTTACAGGCAGGTCAGCTCCCGTCGAAGCGGTAGGCCACGTAGGCGGAGATGTCCGGAGCCGTGAAGGTGCCGGCCTCTTCGCTGAATCCGAAGCGCCAGCGGGGCAGCCGTGTGTGGCGGAGGGTCCAGTGCTGCTGCCACCCCGCCCGGTCAAGCCGCGCCAGGCCCGTGCGGTAGGGACTGCCGGCGTAGCCCACGCTGACCTCGAGGCCGAGGCCGTCGATGAGGCCCGGGCCCTGCCCCAGCCAGGCCACCGTGGCCCAGGCCCGGTTGAAGGAGGTGTGGTCCATGACCTCCCGCAGCGGGCTGTGCTGGGGAAGCCCCAGCATCACGCGCTCCGCCTGGCCGAAGAGCTTGATGCGGCCCAGGCGCTTCCAGGCCGCCGCCCCCACGAGACCATCGGTGCCGCCGCTGCCGGAGAAGTCGGATTGCCTGCCCGTGGGCAGCTGGAGCGACGCGCCGATGCGCCCGCCCGCGTCCGCGGTGCCGAAGGGCCGCACCCACGCCACATCCAGATCCATCAGGGCCACGCCCGGCCGGCTCAGGTCGCCGATCACGCGGCCATCCCTCTCCAGGTGGTAGACCAGGCGGTTCTTCGGCGCGTCCTCCCGCCCGCCCTGGGGCAGGTTGAGGAGCTTGTGCCAGTTCGCGATGGCCTGATCCGCGATGCCGCCGGATCGCGAGGCGACGCGGGTGCGGACATTGATCCGGGAGGACCCCGCCTTCACGGCCCAGTCCCAGGTCAGCTGCCACTCCTCGCCATCCAGACGCGCCCAGGTCCGCCCATCGGCGCTATGCTCCAGGTCTGGCCGCAGCATCTGGCTGGTCGCCTCCAGCGCCAGCTCATTCACGCCTTCCGGCAGGGGCTCGGGGAAACCCTCGAACCAGGCCACCCGATTGGGCCGGGGCGTCTCCTGGGCCGTGAGGGTCCCCGCCACCATTGCGAACACCAATACTTTCAGATTGACGCAGGTCACGGCATCTCCTCTGAACTCCATACATACTCTGGTTATGGGTCACGGTCACCTCGATTAATTCCCATCAGGTCATCAAAAGATCGAAAGGCCATGGCATCGATAGATGATGCCCGTATGATGATCGGACCCCTGCTCCTTCCAAAGCCACCCCATCCACCCTCCCTCATTTCATGGAGCCAGCCATGTCACGCCTGAAATCCCACCTTCTTGAGAAGATCGAGGAGCACCGTCCTCGCACCACCAGGCTCCTGAAGGAGTTCGGGAAGGTCGTCATCGATGAGGTGACCATCGACCAGTGCATCGGCGGCGCCCGGGACATCAAGTGCCTCGTCACCGACATCAGCTACCTCGACTCTCAGGAAGGCATCCGCTTCCGCGGCAAGCTCATTCCCGAAACCTTCGCCGCCCTGCCCAAGCTGCCCGGCGCCGAATATCCGACGGTGGAATCCTTCTGGTACTACCTGCTCACGGGCGACATCCCCACGGCCGCCGAGGCCGAGGAGATCAAGGAGGACTTCAAGTCCCGCGCCAAGGTGCCGGCCTACGTCTTCGACGTGCTGAAAGCCCTGCCCAAGGACAGCCACCCCATGGTGATGCTCTCCACCGCCGTCCTGGCGATGCAGAAGGAGAGCAAGTTCAACAAGGCCTACCACAGCCTGAAGAAGAACGACTACTGGGACACCACCTACGAGGACGCCTGCGATCTGCTGGCCAAGCTGCCCGAGATCGCTGCCTTCATCTACCGCTACAAGTACAAGAACGGCGACATCATCGCCCCCGACTACAGCCTCGACATGGGGGCCAACTTCGCCCACATGATGGGCATCGCCAAGCCCTATGACGACGTAGCCCGCATGTATTTCATCCTGCACAGCGACCACGAGAGCGGCAACGTCAGCGCCCACACCACCCACCTCGTGGCCTCCGCGCTGTCCGACGCCTACTACGCCTTCAGCGCCGGCCTCAACGGCCTGGCGGGCCCCCTCCACGGCCTGGCCAACCAGGAAGTGCTGCAGTGGATCATGGAATTCCAGAAGAAGCTGAACGGCGCCGAACCCACCGAGGAGAACGTGAAAGCGGCCCTGTGGGACACGCTGAACAGCGGCCACGTCATCCCCGGCTACGGCCACGCCGTGCTGCGCAAGACCGACCCCCGCTACACCGCGCAGATGGAGTTCTGCCAGAAGCACCTGCCCAACGACCCGCTCTTCAAGCTGGTCAACATGATCTACCACGTGGCCCCGGGCGTGCTCACCGAGCAGGGCAAGACCAAGAACCCCTGGCCCAACGTGGACGCGCAGAGCGGCGTGATCCAGTGGTACTACGGCCTCACCGAGTACGATTTCTACACCGTGCTCTTCGGCGTGGGCCGCGCCATCGGCGTGCTGGCCAACATCACCTGGGACCGCGCCCTGGGCTACGCCCTCGAGCGTCCGAAGTCCGTCACCACCGCCATGCTCGAGGACTGGGCCGCCAAGGGCGGCATCAAGTAGCTTTTCCATGCGCAGAAAAGGGCGGGCCGGATGGCCCGCCCTTTTCTGCGTCTGAGGGGACCTAAAGGATGTAGGTCAGGTCCCGCTCGGAGGTCCGGCAGTCCATGTCCAGGCCCCGGTCCCGGTGGTCGGCGATCTCGGCCGAGGTGCCCACGGTGCGGCCGAAGAGGAACAGGGTGAAGGCCAGCTCCTGGACCTGGCGGAGCGTGAGGCGGCCGGCCTTCAGATCCTTCCAGGCCAGTTTGAGCGTGATCACGGCCAGCACCGCGTCCACGTTCACGCAGAACACGTTCCGGGTCACGCCCTCGGCGTAGAGCTCCTTCACCAGGTGGCGGTAGAACTCCCAGAAGGCGTTGTAGACGCCCTGCTCCGCCAGCATCCCCCCCACGAACTGCTCCCGGGGATCCACGTTGATCTTGTTGCCGCGGAAGACCGGGTGGTTGATGCAGGGGATGGGCTTCACGGCGCCCTCCTCCACCTCCTGGGCCTGTTTCTTGGTGGCCCCGTAGGCCTTGGCCGTCCGGGTCGCCATGGCCTTGAGATCCAGACCATGGTTGGGGTCGCCGGGATCGGCCAGGGGGGCGCCCTCGAACTGCTCGACCAGGAAGTTGATGGCCTCGTAGCCGTTGCCGCCGTGGGCCCGGCCCGTGTTCGCCAGGAAGCCCACGAAGGCCATGGAGATGTCGTTCCGGGCGCTGACGCTCTCCTTGGCCCCTTTGGCCGAGAGGGTTCCAGGGCCGTTGGTGATGGTGAGCCCGAGGAGCGTCTGGAACTCCAGCAGCTCGTGCGGCTCCGGCGCGCGTCCGAAGAGCACCTTGAAGGCGTTCTCCGTGAAGCTGTGGTTGAGGTTCGACAGCTTCTGGTCCACCAGCTTCTTCCAGTGGGGGTTGTGCTCCCGGTTCACCACCGAGTAGGCCACGATGCGGGACATGAGGTAGAAGTAGGTGACCGAGTCCTCCACCAGCTGGCGGGTGATGCGCTTCTCCAGCATGGGGTTCCAGAGCACGCACACCGCGATGGTGGCCAGCAGGAACTCGTAGGCGTCCCGGATCTCCCGCCCCCCCTTCTCCGCCAGGTCGATGATGTGCTGGCAGACCCGCAGGGCCACGCAGGACTTTCTGGACTTCCGCACCTCCTTGAGCAGCAGGTCCGACACGTCCGTCTTCCGTGAGGGCTCCGAGGTCAGCAGGTGCGCCTGGACGAACTCGTCCAGGGCCGCCGGGAAGCTCTTGGTGTGCTCATCCAGGTTGAACTCGCGGATGAGGTCGATGATGAATCTGGCCTGCTCGCGGGACTTCGCCAGCAGCTCCTTGTCTCCCACGAGGGCGATCTGGGAGGCCAGGTAGGCGTTGGGAGTGCAGCCGTTGGCCCGGCCCACGTCGATCAGCTCCATCCGCCGCTCGTCGATCTTCATGAACAGGTTCAGGATCAAGTTCAGGGTGGGGATGTCCGTCTTCTCGGGCATCACTTTCGCCAGGGCGAAGTAGAGGTTCTCCTCCAGGGTGCGTCGGGACAGGTCCAGCACGGACTTCCCGTGCAGCTCCGCGATCTGGGTCTCGGGGCTCATCCGCGAGGCCCCGGACTTGTCCGCCATGTTCTGGCGGAGGTAGTGGGCGCCCACCTGCTTGTTCACCTCCACGATCTGACGGTCGTAGGGGGCCGGGGCCTGCACCACGGGCAGGTCCAGGTGAGGCGGGAGGTGGACCCTGCCGTCGCTGAGCCAGAGCTTCAGGGAGAGGTCCCCAGTGGCGGGGAAGTCGGGCGCCTCGTCGATCTTCTCGAAGACCGCGCGCACCGCGTCCGGGATGTACTGGATGCTCGGAACCCGGACGCCGCGCTTGCTGACCTGGCGGGTCTTCGGATCGAAGACGTCCACCCCGAAGTACTCGTCGAACCAGCGTTCCTTGCTCTCCGCGTCGTCGCCGCTGCCGGAGAGGGCCCCGGCATGGCCGCAGGCACGGGTGATGTGCTTCTTCCAGCGCCCGGTGACACAGGCGATGATCGGCTTGGTGAAGCCGAAGGTGCGGTCCTTGATCCAGTCGAGCGCCATCTTCTCGTAGTAGCCGCCGGGCTCCACGTAGATCACCACCGCCTTGGTGCGGGGGTCGTTCTGAGCCGCGTAGAGGAACTCGGGCAGGGCGAAGTGGATGTAGACGTCCTTCCCGCTCGAGACCGCCGTGCTGATGCCGAAGCCCGCGGTGCGGAGGTACTCGGCCATGGTGGTGGTGAAGTTGCCGGAGTTCGAGTGGATGGCGATGGAACCCTTCACCAGGGTCTCTTCGGGCCGGTCGCCGCCCAGGCTTCCGCCGATGCGGACGCGGTCCCAGGCGTTGGCCATGCCCAGGCAGTTGGCGCCGATGACGTCCACGCCCGCCTCCTGGCAGAGGGCCCGGATGTTTCGCGAATCCCGCGCGGGCACCTTCTCCGTGACGATGACGATGCGCTTCAGCGCCTCGTTGTGGGTCACGAGCTCGGAGACGGCCTTGCACACGCCGAGGGGCGGGATGTAGACCACGCCCATGTCGAAGGCGATGCCCTGCTCCATGACCTCGCGGATGCTGCGGTAGACGGGGATGCTGCCCAGCTTCGTCTCCAGGGCGCCCCGGCGTCCGTACTGGACGCCGGCCACGACGTTGCCGCCGCTGTACTCGTGGGAGATGGGCGTGACCTTGCGGCTCTCGCTGCCCAGGATGTTCATCACGCAGACGCGGTGTTCGCGGGTGGCGAGCTCCTCCAGGGAGTGCAGGCCCACGTAGTAAGGGAAGGGCTTCGTCTTCAGCCGTCGCATGGATGCCTCCTAGGCCCGCACCTGGGTTTCGATCTGCTTGCGGTAGGCCGCGGCCCCCTCGGCGCCCCACCAGCGGTCGATCTTCCGTGCGTACTCGAGGGTGAGGATCATGGAGGTGTCGTGGCCGAACATCTTGTAGGGCATCCGCAGCCGGTCGAGGATGTCCTTCGCGTAGAACATGCCCTTGACCACGTTCGGCCCGCCCCGGCCCGCCACCACGTAGAGCGGCTTCCAGCCGGCCTTGGCCACGTGGTCGCGCAGGGCGTCGAACACGCCCTTGAAGGTCACGTAGATGTCCGTGTTGTTGGCCTTGCCGCCGATGAGCAGGAGCATGTTGGCCTGCTGGTACCAGTGCTCGAAGACGATGCGGCTGATCTCGTAGATCTTTTCGTAGGGGGGGTTCCCACCGAAATCCGAGGAGAAGATCGCGGCCTCGCCCAGGGCCTCGGTGCCCGCGCTGTTCGCGCCCCCGCCGAACATGAAGGGGAGGATGGTCCCGTGCGGATTCATCTCCAGCACGTCGCTCTGGCCCTGGTGGGTGCGCAGCTCGTTGATGTCGGCCTCGAAGGCCGTGGTTTCCGTCTGGAAGAGCGAGTCGGGCAGCCCGATGCGCTTCCAGGCCGGGTTGTCCTGGTCGAAGCTGGCCTTCACGTCGCAGGCCACGGGCAGGATCTGGTTGCTCCGGCGCTGGACCCGGATGGGATTGAGCTCGATGGTGGTCAGCCCGTAGCCATCGTAGAGTTCCCAGAGCTTCGGCAGATGCTGGACCAGCGCCGAGATGAAGGCCTCGGGACAGCCCGTGTCGGTGAGGGCGTTGGTGATCTCGAAGGCGTTGATGCCGATGAAGGGGTCGATCTCCACGACCGCCTTCTTCTCCGCTGGCAGCTCCTCGATGTCCACCCCACCCCAAGGGGTGATGGTGAAGACGGGGCCCCGATACGCGCTGGAGCTGCTGATGCTGAAGTACACCTCCAGGTCGGAGGGCACGAAAGCTTCCATGGTCACGCCATTGGCCGTGACGGGCTTGTTCCCGTAGGTGTGCTGCGCGAAGAACAGCTCGCGCTTGGCCTGCAGGGCCTCCTGGAGCGTGCCCACCACGCGCACCAGCCCCGCCTTGCCCTTCTTGCCCACGCCGCCGTAGAAGACCGGCTTCACCACCAGCTTCTGGTGCTTCTCCAGGAACTGCTGGATCTCCTGGTTGGTGGCGGAACCGTCGATGAACTCCGCCACAGGAAATTCAACCAGCTGCAGAAGCTTAGAGCCGTATCGCAAACCCGACAGTTGCATGAACTCTCCTCGGCCGTCTTTGGCAATGAGCTGGAACTCCGGTCCGTCAGGAGAGGTCCGGATCCATATAGATGATATTTGGATCATCTTTTTGAGCCAACCAAAGATTACTCTTGGGTCGTATTACGATGCCAGTTTGATGACCTTCCGATAATCTTCCCGGCACCCCCAGTGGAGCACCACCAACCTTTCAGATTCCTTCCAAACGCCGTCGGGACAGAGAATTCATCCCTGTCCCGACAATGGCCTCCCTGAGGGAGGGGGGGCGATCAGTCGCGGTTGGCGGCGCTGGCCTTCACGAAGGCCGTGAACAGCGGGTGCGGATTGAGGGGCCGGCTCTTGAACTCGGGGTGGAACTGGCAGGCCAGGAAGTAGGGATGGTCCTTCACTTCCACGATCTCCACGAAGACGCCATCGGGGCTCATGCCCGTGAAGCAGAGGCCCTTGTCCTCCAGGGCCTTCCGGTACTCGTGGTTGAACTCGTAGCGGTGCCGGTGACGCTCGCTGATCTCGGTGCTGCCATAGGCCTTCGCGGCCTGGCTGTCCGGCGCGAGGCGGCAGGGATACGCGCCAAGGCGCATCGTCCCGCCCAGTTCCTCCACATCCACCAGCTCGCGCAGCTTGAAGATCACGCGGTGCTTGGGCGCGTCGTCGAACTCGGTGGAGTCGGCGCCCTCCAGGCCCGCCACATTCCGCGCGAACTCCACGGAGGCCATCTGCATGCCCAGGCAGATGCCGAAGAAGGGGATCTTGTGCTCGCGGGCGTACTGGATGGACTTGATCATGCCCCGGGTGCCGCGCACGCCGAACCCGCCGGGCACGAGGATGCCGTGGCAGTCCTGGAGGAAGGCCGCCGGGTCCTGGTTCTCCAGGTCCTCGGCCTCGATCCACTTGAGGTCCACGTGGGTCTCCAGTCCGTAGCCGGCGTGGTGGAGGGCCTCGATGAGGCTCTTGTAGCTCTCCTTGAACTCCACGTACTTGCCCACGATGCCGATGCGCACGCTGCCCTTGGGGTTGCGGATGCGCTGGAGGAGGTTCTGCCAGGCGCTCAGATCCGGTTCCTTCTCGCCGAGGCCCAGCAGCGCGGCGACCTTGGCGTCCAGGCCCTCCAGGTGCAGGTTCAGGGGCACTTCGTAGATGGAGTGGGCGTCCCGGCAGCTGAACACGGCATCCGGCGTGACGGAGCAGAACAGGGCGATCTTGTCCTTCAGATCGCGGGGGATGTCCTGCTCCGCGCGGCAGAGCAGCACGTCCGGCTGGATGCCCAGGGCCCGCAGCTCCTTCACGCTGTGCTGGGTCGGCTTCGACTTCAGCTCGCCCGCGGCCTTGATGAAGGGCACATACGTGAGGTGCATGTTGAGGGCGTTGGCCTTCATCTGGGAATCCAGGCCCACCTCCAGCTTGAACTGCCGGATGGCCTCCAGGAAGGGCTGGCTCTCGATGTCGCCCACCGTGCCGCCGATCTCGATGATCACCACGTCCATGTCCTTGGCGACCTTCTTCATCACCCCCTTGATCTCGTCGGTGATGTGAGGGATCACCTGCACGGTCTTGCCCAGGTAGTCGCCGCGGCGCTCCTTCTGGATCACCGTGTTGTAGATCCGGCCCGTCGTGATGGTGTGGTTCTGCGTGGTGGGCACCGAGGTGAACCGCTCGTAGTGCCCCAGGTCCAGATCCGTCTCGGCACCGTCGTCCGTAACGAACACCTCGCCGTGCTGGAACGGCGACATGGTGCCCGGATCCACGTTGAGGTAGGGATCCATCTTCATGAGCGTCACCTTCAGCCCCCGGGCCTCCAGCAGCGCGCCCAGGCTGGCCGCCGCGATCCCCTTGCCCAGGCTCGACAGCACACCGCCGGTCACGAACACGTACTTGGTCATGGGATCTCCTGAAAGCGGGGTTCGGCGAGGTTCACATCTCCTCCGGGGCCTGGATGCCCATGAGGTGGAGGCCCTGGCGGAGGGCGCGGGCGGTGGCGACGCAGAGGGTGAGGCGGGCGTCGCGGACTTCCGGCGCATTCTCCGGGGCGAGGATGGGACAGTTGGTGTAGTAGCCGCTGAAGGAGCGGGCCACGGCCACGAGCTGGCGCGCGAGGGGCGTGGCCATGCAGCCGTCCGCCACGGCCGAGATCGCACCGGGGAGCCCGGCCAGCTCAAAGAGCAGGGCCTGGGCCTCGGGCGCGGCGAGGCCTTCATGGCTTCCCGGAAGCTGCGCTTCCAGGAAGGAAAGGACAGGACCACTCGTTGATTGGATCTGGGCCTTCGCGGCCCAGTCGCCGCCAGCTTTGCGCAGCACGCTCATGATGCGGGCGTGGGCGTACTGCACGTAGGGGCCCGTGTCGCCGTCGAGGGCGATGACGCGGTCCCAGGTGAAGGTGATGGGCTTCACGCGGTCGTTCATGGCGTCGAAGAACACCACGGCGCCCATGCCCAGCATCTCCGCCACCTCGGCTTTGTTGGCCAGTTCGGGATTCTTCTCGTCGATGATGGCGGCCACACGGTCGCGCGCCTCGTCCAGCACGTCCTCCAGGAAGATGACATTGCCCTTGCGGGTGCTCATCTTGCCCTCGGGCAGCTTCACCATGCCGAACGGCGTGTGCAGCATGCGGCCCTTGAACCAGGGATCCAGCTTGTCGAGCACGGCGAAGATCTGCTGGAAGTGCAGCACCTGGTCCGTGCCCACGACATACAGGCAGCGGTCGAAGGCATAGGCCTCCTTCCGGTAGAGGGCCGCCGCCAGGTCGCGGGTGGCGTAGATGCTGGTGCCATCGGCCTTCTGTACCAGGCAGGGCGTGCTGATGCCCACGTCCTCCAGATCCACGATGCGGGCGCCGTTGTTGCCTTCCACCAGCAGGCCCGCGTCTTCCAGTCGCTGCATGGTCGGGACGAGCCGATCCTCGTAGAAGGCCTCGCCCTGCTCCAGCGTGTCGAAGCTCACGCCCAGGCGGTCGTAGATGCGCTGGAACTCGCGCAGGGAGATCTCCCGGAACCAGCTCCAGAGTCGGCGGGCTTCAGGGTCGCCCTCCTCCAGGCGCCGGAACCAGCCGCGGGCCTCGTCGCGCATGGCCGGGTCGTTCTCCTCCTCGGCGTGGAAGCGCACGTAGAGCTGGAAGAGCCGGAACAGAGGCGTGCGGCGCTTCTCCGGCGCGGGCTCGGCCCAGCCGAAGTCCTGCTCCAGGTCCGCGTTCCCGTCCTGGGCCCAGCGGGTGTAGGCCGCCAGCAGGGTTCCGAACTGCGTGCCCCAGTCGCCCAGGTGGTTGAGGCGGATCACCTCGTAGCCGAGGAACTGGTGGGCCTGGGCCAGGGTGTGGCCGATCATGGTGGAGCGCAGGTGGCCGATGGTGAAGAGCTTGGCGATGTTGGGCGAGCTGTACTCGACGATCACCTTCTTGCCGTTGGCCACTCGCGAGCCATAGGGACGGCCCGCCGGCGCCTCCAGGATGGCCCCCAGCACGGCCTTGGCGCGGGTCTCCGGCGCCAGCTTGAGGTTCAGGTAGGGACCGGCGGCGACGAGCGTGGTCCCCTCGATGGCGATGGAAGCCGCCAGCTCCTGCGACAGCTGCACGGGGTTCTTCCCCAGCTGCTTGGCGGCGCGGAAGCAGGGGAAGGCCAGGTCCCCCAGCTCGCCGGTCTTCGGCCGCTCCAGCGTGATCTCCACGCCGGGAAGGGCCGCCGCCAGCCGCTGTTCGAAGGTGTGTCGCAATGCATCCATCAGGGTCAGTCCTCGGTCTTCAGTCCTTAGTCGGCCAGCTCGGCCAGGGCCTTCTCGTAGTCTTCGGTCTTAGGGGCCACGCCGTGCCAGCCGGCCTGGTTCTCCATGAAGCTCACGCCCTTCCCCTTCACGGTGCGGGCGCAGATCATCACCGGCTGGCCCTTCACGGTCCGGGCCCAGGCCAGGGCCTCCAGGATCTGGGTGAAGTCATGGCCGTCGATCTCCTTCACGGCCCAGCCGAAGGCGCGCCACTTGTCCGCCACCGGGTTGATGTTCATGACCTTCTTCACCTCGCCGTCGATCTGCAGGCCGTTCAGGTCGTGGAACACACAGAGGTTGTCCAGCTTGTGGTGGGGCGCGGCCATGGCCGCCTCCCAGATCACGCCCTCCTGGCTCTCGCCGTCACCCACCACGCAGTAGACGCGCTGGGCCGCCTTCTGCACCTTCAGGCCCAGGGCGATGCCCACGGCCTGGGGCAGGCCCTGGCCCAGGCTGCCGGTGGTGACTTCCACGCCGGGCGTGTAGTGGTTCTCGGCATGACCCTGGAGCTTGGTGGGGTACTGGCGGAAGGTCTCCAGCCAGGCCTTCGGGAAGAAGCCCTGGTCCGCGAGGAGGGCATATTGGGCCGGGCAGGCGTGGCCCTTGGAGAGCACGAAGCGGTCGCGAGCGGGGTTCGCGGGGTCCTCGGGAAACACGGTCATCTCGTGGAAGTAGAGCGCCACACCGATGTCGATCCAGCTCAGGCTTCCGCCGGGGTGGCCGCTCTGGGCCTTGTAGACCTGCAGCAGCACGTCCCGGCGCAGGGCTTTCGCCTTCGCCGCCAGATCCACGACGGACTCCAATTTCTTCTGAGGCATGACCCCATCCTTCCCGGGAGGCCATTCGCCTCCGACTAGGATGCCCTGGGGAGGGGCGCTCCGGAAGGGGGCGAATGGGCCTTCAGCCCCGCCTTTTGCCCTTGACCATCAGGCTTTTTGCGATAGGATGGTCTTTCGCGCTTCCCGGGGTTTCCAGGGGAGCTGGAGATCCCGCCCATGGCCAACCACAAGTCCGCTGCCAAGAAGGCCCGTCGCGATGCCGAGGCCCGCCTCCGCAACCGCAGCAACCGCTCGACCCTGAAGACGGCCGTCAAGAGCTTCCTGGCCCTCATCGCCGGCGGCAACAAGGCCGAGGCCGCCAAGCAGCTGCCCCTGACCCAGGGCCTCGTGGACAAGGCCTGCCGGAAGGGTGTCATGCACAAGAACGCCGCGGACCGCACCAAGTCCCGCCTGGCCGACAAAGTGAACAAGCTGGCCTAACAGCTGCTCTAAATATGTCGAAAAGGACCCGGCCCCGCCGGGTCCTTTTGCATGCAGGTGTAACCAAGCGACCCCCTGCTCCGTGACGTGGGCAGGAGGTTCACATGCAGCGGAAGACCGACGTCGTCGTCATCGGTGGGGGATTGGCTGGGCTCATGGCCGCCCTCACGGCCGCCCGGGCGGGCAGGAGCACCCTTGTGCTGGAGCGGGGTGAGGCCTTCGGAGGCCGCGCCCAGACCCAGGATTGGAATGGTTTCCAGCTCAACCTGGGGGGCCACGCCCTCTACAAGGCGGGCCCGGGCTACACCCTGCTTCGAGACCTGAACCTCCTGCCCGAGGGAGCGGAACCGAAGCCCAAAGGTCTCACCCTGCGGGAAGGCCGATTGAACCTCCTGCCCGTGGGCCCCCTCTCCATGCTTTCGACGGGTCTGCTGAGCTGGAAGGAGAAGGGGGCCTTCCTATCCCTCATGGGCCGCCTGTCGAAGGCGGATCTGCGGGAGGCCGCCGATCTCACCTGCCGCCAGTGGTTGGAACGGCACATCCCGGATGCCCGACTGCGCCAGATCATGGACGCCACCCTGCGCACGAACGCGTACGTGGGGGATCTGAACCGCTTGCGGGCCTCCACGGCCCTGCGCCGCATGCAGCAGAGCCAGAAGGGCGTCTACTATGTCCACGGCGGATGGGCCCGCCTCGTGGAGCGCCTCGCCCGGGCCGCCGAGGCCGAGGGAGCGACCCTGAAGGGCGGCCAGTCCGTGGCGGGCGTGGAGGCCAACGGCGAGGCCCACCTGGTTCGCACGAAATCAGGGGAAACCTGCGAAGCCAACGAGGTCATCCTCGCCCTTCCTCCCGCCGAGACCCTCGACCTGCTGCCCGTGCCTGCGGCCTCGCGGCTGCGTGCCGTCCTCGGCGAGGCGCGGGCCGTCACGGCCTCCTGCCTGGACCTCTGCCTCTCGCGGTTGCCGGACCAGGCCGTGAACCTGGGCCTCGGCATCGACACCCCTCTTTTCATGGTGGCCCAATCCGAAGCGGCCCACATCGCGCCCGAAGGCGCGGCCCTCGTCCACCTGGTTCGCTACCATGAGGGCCTCCCCGGGGAGGAACCTGCCGCGATGCGCTCGCAACTGGAAGCCTTCATGGACCGGCTGCAACCGGGGTGGCGGAAGGTGCTGCTCCACGCCCGCTTCCTCCCCAGCGCCCCCGTCGCCTCCGTGCTGGACGAACCGGGCCGGCGGCGGCCCGTCTCGGAGGATCTCGGCCTTCCAGGCGTCCACCTCGCCGGGGACTGGGTGGGCGAGGTGGGCTGGCTGGCGGACGCGAGCCTGGCCAGTGGCCATCGCGCGGGCCTGGCCGCGGCGGCCATGGCGGCCTGCGCCTGATGGAGGCCGCCCTGCTCACGGAGGCCTTCGAGGCGCACCGGCGCCTGCTGTGGAGCCTCTCCTACCGCATGACGGGTTGCGTCGCCGACGCGGAAGACGTCGTCCAGGAGACCTACCTCCGCGCCCTGGAGCGGCCGCCCAGGGATACGGCCGCACCGCTGAAGCCCTGGCTCGTGGCGGTGGCGGTGAACCTTGCCAAGGATCTGCTGCGCCGCCGGCACGCCCAGACCTACCCGGGCATCTGGCTTCCCGGTCCCGCGCCGCTGGAGGTGGAAGCGCCTGCGGTGGCGCCGCCCCAGGAAGGTTTCGACCTGCTGGAGAGTGGCTCCTACGCCTTCCTCGTCGCCCTGGAAAAGCTCACACCCCAGCAACGCGCGGTCTTCCTGCTGCGTGAGGTTTTCGACCACTCCGTGGAAGAGACGGCGACAGCCCTGGGGCTGAGTGCAGCCAACGTGAAGGTGGCCCTCCACCGCGCGAAGAAGGCCCTGCAGCGCCCCGCCTACCCTTCGAAGGCGCGGCGGGAGCTCACCCAGCGCGCCCTGATGGCCTTCCAGGAGGCCCTCGCCAAGCAGGACCTGGCGGCGCTGGAGGCCCTCTTCGCACCCAACGTGAAAGCCTGCGGAGACGGCGGTGGCGTCTACGCCGCGGGCAAGGCGCCGATCGTCGGCGCGGCTGCGGTGGCCCACTTCTTCGCGGGCCTCCCGAAGCTGGGCGCGGGCCTCCGGCTGGAGCTGCGGGAACTCAATGGCCTGCCCACCCAGGTGGGCACCTGGACTCCGGCCAACGCCCAGGTGGCGCCGCGGTGGACCCTGCATCTGGATGTGGACGAAGAGGGCCGCATCCTTTGGCTGAGGGCCGTCGCGGCGCCCCATAAGCTCACGGCCCTCGGCTAAAGTGCTTTCATGCCCATCGTCCTCCTCGCCCAGGCCCCCGCGCCCGAGACCCAAAAGATCGAGACGCTCATCAAGGCCATTGAGGCCCTGCAGGGCCAGGCCCTGTTCCTGCGCAACGGCTCGGAGCACGACGCCAAGGCCGCGGGGGACCACCTGCGCCTGAAGTGGAAGAACGCCGGCAAGCGCGTCCAATCCGCGGCGGACTTCATCCGCTATTGCGGCACGGGCAGCTCCCTGAGCGGCCAGCCCTACAGGATCCGCTACAAGGACGGTCGTGAGGTGGCGAGCGCGGACTTCCTATGGACCGAGCTGAAGAAGCTCGACCCCTCGATCAAGTAGCCCAAGGGCCAGGCACGCGGATCTCACCCTTCGGGACGCGGGCCCAGTCGAAGTGGGGAATCAGGTCGGCTGCGGCGCAGGATTCGGGTCGGTCCAGGCAGCCCAGGCTCCAGCCCAGCCAGCCCAGGATCTCGGGCACGGCGCCCCCCCGGACCACCAGGGCCTCGACACCCAGCGCTCCGGCCCGCTTGCCCAGGCGGCTTCCATCCGGGGCTACGACCAGGCCCAGGTGGGCATAGGCGGGGCGCGGCAGGCCCAGGGCCTCCTGCAGGCGGACCTGGGTGGCGGTGACGGGCCGCAGGTCCGCGCCCCGCACCACCTCCGTCACGCCCTGGGCCCCGTCGTCCACCACCACGGCCAGGTGGTAGGCGAAGCAGCCGTCGCGGCGGAACAGGAGCGGATCGCCCGTGAGGGCGGCGGGATCGTCCGCCTGGGGCCCGAGCACGCAGTCCTCCCAGGCCACCGGACCTTCCGGCAGCCGCAGCCTCAAGGCCCGATCAAAGCCCTCCCAGGCCCGGCCCCGGCAGCGGCCGGGGTAGGGCCGCAGGCCGTCCTCCGTGTGGGGCGCCGAGGCGAGCAGCTGCAGGTCCTTGCGGGTGCAGGCGCAGGGATACAGGCGCCCGGCCGCATGCAGCGTCTCCAGGGCCGCGCGATAGGCTGCGCCGCGCTCCGACTGCCAGCTCACGGGCCCGTCCGACACCAGCCCCAGGGCGGCCAGGTCCCGCAGCTGCGCCTCGCCCAGGTCCCGGCGGCAGCGGGGGCCGTCCACATCCTCCACGCGGATGAGCCACCGGCCCCCCGCCGAGCGCGCCGACAGCCAGGACGCCAGCGCCGTGCGCAGGTTTCCCAGATGCAGAATGCCCGTGGGCGAGGGGGCGAAGCGGCCAACCATCATCTGTCTAGGATAGGTGGCATGTCCCGCCGCGAGCGTCCGATCCGGTGAGGCCATGGAACCTCGCATCCGAGGCTTGAAACAGCCCTAAAAACACTCGCGGAGAAAGGACGAGGAAGGAGAGGAACGCGGAGAAAAATGGATCCTCTTCTCTGCGGCCTCCACTTCCTCTGGGTCCCTCTGCGAGTGTTTTTGCCTTGTGCTTTCCCTGGACGGATCTACCAGCCCAGCAGGTAGGCGAAGATCAGCGGAGCCACGATGGTGGCGTCGCTCTCGATGATGAACTTCGGGGTGTCGATGCCCAGTTTGCCCCAGGTGATCTTCTCGTTGGGCACGGCGCCGGAGTACGAGCCGTAGCTGGTGGTCGAGTCGCTGATCTGGCAGAAGTAGCCCCAGAGAGGCACGTCGGTCAGCTCCAGATCCTGGTGCAGCATGGGCACCACGCAGATGGGGAAGTCGCCGGAGATGCCGCCCGCGATCTGGAACATACCCAGGGGCGAGGTCTTGGTGACTTCCTGGTAGTGCTTGGCCAGCCAGGTCATGTACTCGATGCCGGTGCGCACCGTGTGGACGTTCTTCACGTCGCCGCGGATGACGGCGGCCGCGAACATGTTGCCCAGGGTGCTGTCCTCCCAGCCGGGAACCACGATGGGCACGTTCTTCTCGAGGGCCGCCAGCATCCAGGAATGCCTGGGGTCGATCTGGTAGTACTGCTCGTACTTTCCGCTCTTCAGCACCTTCTGGAAGAACTCGTGGGGGAAGTAGCGCTCGCCCTTGGCGTCGGCCTCCATCCACACCTCGAGCATGGCCTTCTCCATGCGGCGCATGGCCTCCATCTCCGGGATGCACGTGTCGGTCACGCGGTTCATGTGACGGGCGAGGAGACCCGCCTCATCCTGCGGCGTCAGATCGCGGTAGTGGGGCACGCGCTCGTAGAAGTCGTGGGCCACCAGGTTGAAGATGTCCTCCTCCAGGTTGGCGCCCGTGCAGACGATGAGGTGCACCTTGTCCTGGCGGATCATCTCGGCGAAGGAGAGGCCCAGCTCGGCGGTGCTCATGGCCCCGCCCAGGGTCACCATCATCTTGCCGCCCTTCTCCAGGTAGACCCGGTAGCCCTCGGCGGCATCCACCAGGGCCGCGGCATTGAAATGCCGGAAGTGGTGCTTCACATAGCTGCCGACGGGTCCGAGCTTGGGCGTGGACATAAATCCTCCGAATCCTTCCATTGTGCCAGCGGCCCCACCCCGGTCCGAGGACAGATTGCGGCCCAGGCCCCGCACCAAAAGCTCGTCCCAAAAAGGAAGCGCCCGGAGGTACGGGCGCTTCGTGAGGGTAGATTTGGCGGGGTTTCGAGTGGTGGGGCGTTTCAGCGGGAGCCCCGCGAACGGGGCTGGGATCGATTGGTGGGACGGTTGGTGGCAGGAAGCCCTCGCGGGCACCTCGACGACCATTCTATCACCGCCCGGCCCCCGGAACGTCAAAGACCCCGGACGCCACGCCGCCCCGGGTCCAGTTCGCGAAGGTCAGCTCCGCCTTGCCGCCGCCGGCCTCTTCGATCTCGAGGCGCGACAGCACGGACTGCCCGTGGGCCTGGACCGGCGGGCCGAAGCGGGCCGTGCGGGCCAGGCGCCCGGAGGCCAACCGGAACTCCGCCTTCAGGGGTAGCGACCCCTCCTTGGCCACCCAGAGGATCACCTGGCGGGCGCTGAGGGCCGGCCGCTTGGCCGCCAGGTCCAGCCGCCAGCAGGCCCGGTCCTCCAGGGACGCTTCCGTCACCTCCCGTACGGCATAGTCATCCCGGAACCGCGTGCGGGCCACGTCCCCGCCCGCGGCGGGGCCCATGAGGCGCTGCTGGGGCGAGACCTTCACCGGCCGCTTCGTGCCGGGCAGCAGCAGCCACATCTCGTCGCCCAGGAGCAGCACGGCGCGACCCTTCTCCTTCTCGGAGAGCCCGTCCAGCCGGGCGTCGCCGTTCTCGCGGGCCGACACCTTCCACCGCTGGACCACCCCCGGCGCCTTCATGGCCAGCTCCACCGTGAAGGCGGGCCAGGGGTGGCGCAAGCGGTCCACCCGGCCGAGGATCTCGCCGCCCTCCGGAGTGGGGCTCTGGGCCAGGATAGGCAGGGCGGCGGTGAAGAGCAGGGCCGCCCGCATCAGCGGCGCCCGTAGTCGTCCTGGAGCCGCTCGATGTCCGCCTCATCGAAGGTCCCCAGGCTCACCTCCAGCACGCGCACCGGATGGAGGGCGCCGGCGTCGCAGCGCAGGCGGTGGGTGCTGCCCTGGGGCAGCCAGACCTCCTCGCCCACGGTGGGACGAAGCTCCGCGCCATCGCGGTCCACCACCACGCCCGGATCCAGGGCCACCCACAGCTCGCCGCGGTGCGCGTGGCGCTGGAGGCTGAGCTTCTGGCCAGGGTTGCAGGTGAGGATCTTCACCGTGCAGGGCGTGTTGAGGGCGTACTGGTCGAAGGAGCCCCAGGGCTTGTCTACGTGGAGGGTGTCGGGTCGCTGCATGGTCTCTGCTCGCTGGAAAAGTCCGTTCATCATCGCCGCTCGGCCCGCCTCGCGGGGGGCTCCGGGACTACCCCCGGATCGCACGCCAGGCCCGTGGCGTGCTCCCGCTCATCCTTCGGATTCGCGGACGGGGCCCCGTCCGCCAGGGCTTGTCTACGTGAAGGGTGTCAGGTCGCTGCATGGTCGGTCCTCGGTCTTCAGTCTTCAGTCTTCAGTCTTCAGTCTTCAGTCTTCAGTCTTCAGTCTTCAGTCTTCAGTCTTCAGGCTAGAGCAGATCCTCGCGGCCCTCGGCCTTGAGGCGCTCGACGATCTGCTTGACGGTCTGGGCGCGGTCGCGGTGGCAGATGAGGAGGGCGTCGTCGTCGTCCACCACGATGAGGTCATCCACGCCGCTGGCGGCGATGAGGCGCTTGCCCCCGAAGAAGGCGCTGTTGCGGGTGTCCAGGAGCAGGGTCTCGCCCTGGCTTACGTTGCCTTCGGGATCGGTCTCCTGGAACTCAATGGCCGCGGGCCAGGAGCCCACGTCGGACCAGCGGAAGCGGGTGGGCACCACCGCCACCGTCTCGGCCTTCTCCATGAGCGCCACGTCGATGGCCACCTTGGGCAGCTGCCGGTAGGCGGCCCCGAGGGCTGCGGGATCGGCGCCCGCCGCCACCCAGGCGTCCAGGGGCTTCAGCACCTCCGGCGCATGCTTCGCCAGCCCCTCGCGGAAATCGGTCAGGGTCCACACGAACATGCCGGCGTTCCAGTAGTGGCGGCCGGATTCGAGGTACTGGACCGCCACCTCCACCGGCGGCTTCTCGCGGAAGGCCACCACCTTCTGCACGGGGCCGTGGCCCTCGGATTCGATGTAGCCGTAGCCCGTTTCCGGGTACGTGGGCTTGATGCCGAAGGTGACCAGCTCGTGTTCCCAGGCGGCGTGCTTCACGGCCGTGTCCAGGTCCTCCAGGAACAGGTCCCGGTCGCCGATCCAGTGGTCCGCCGACAGCACGGCCATGACGCCATGGGGCACCTTCCGCTCGATCTGAACCAGGGCCAGAGCCAGGCAGGGCGCAGTGTTGCGGCCCTCGGGCTCCACGATCACGTTCTCCGGCGGCAGCTCGGGCAGCATGCGGCGCGTCTCGGCGGCCAGGTCCTCCGTGGTCACCACGAAGATGCGCTCGGGGGCCACATGGCCGTCCAGGCGGCGCACGGTCTGGTGCAGCAGCGTCTCTGTGCCCACGATGGCCAGGAACTGCTTGGGGCGGGCATTGCGACTGCGGGGCCAGAACCGGGTTCCCCGCCCCCCGGCCATGACGACGGCGACCAGGGAATCCTTGTGGCTATCCGACATCACCTGCCTCCTGCAATCCTGCGACCTTCCAGGGGAACATGGGCCCGCGCCCCTCACAAGCCACCTAGCGTGAAAGGACGTCCACCAGGTCGCTCAGGTCCTCCGGAGGCGCAGGCGGAGAATCGAGGATGCGGGCCAGGGGCTGGACCGCGAGGGCCCCGGCCACCTCGCCCAGGTAGAAGCCGCCCTGCCCCGCGTCCAGGAGCCGCACGGCCTCGGCGCCCCAGCGGCAGCCCCAGATGCGGTCCAGGGCGGAAGGGCTCCCACCCCGCTGGATGTGGCCGAGCACCACCACGCGCAGATCCAGGCCGTAGTCCCGACGAAGCCGGTCGCCCACGGCCACGGCGCTGCCCAGGCCGTCGCCTTCGGCCACCACCACGATGGAGCTGCGCTTGCCCCGCAGCCAGTTGGCGTTGAGGCGCGCCACCAGGGCCTGGTAGGAGCCGTCCGGCGACTCGGGAAACAGCACGGCCTCGGCGCCGCAGGCCAGGGCCGTGTGGACGGCCAGCATGCCCGAGCTGCGGCCCATGACCTCCACCAGGAAGAGCCGCCCGTGGCTGGAGGCCGTGTCCCGGATGCGGTCGATGGCCTCCACGGCGGTGTTCAGGGCGGTGTCGAAACCCAGGGTGCGGTCCGTGCCGGGCAGGTCGTTGTCGATGGTGCCCGGAATGCCCGCGCAGGGGACGCCTTGCTCCCGGTGGAGGGCCTCGGCGGCCCGGAAGCTGCCATCCCCGCCGATGACCACCAGGGCCTGGATGCCCGCCTCCCGCAGGTTCGCCGCGGCCTCGGCGCGCCGAGCCGCCTCGTGGAATTCCGGGCAGCGGGCTGTGTGCAGCACCGTCCCGCCCCGCTGGAGGATGTTGGCGCAGGCGCGGCTGGGCATGGGGGACCAGTCCTTCTCCAGCACCCCCTGGTAGCCGCGCCGGATGCCCCAGGCCTCATACCCCAGGGCGTCCGCCTGACGGACCGCCGCACGGATGGCGGCATTCATGCCCGGAGCGTCCCCCCCGGAGGTGAGGACGCCGATCCTCATTTCGCCTTCCGGTGGGCCGGCAGCTTGGAGCGGGACACAGAGCCCCTCCCCTTGGCCGAGGCCGCCTTGCTCCGCTTGCGGACCTTGCCCTTGACCCGCCGGCCCTTCCGCGTGTCCTTCACGTGGGCTTCCGGCGGCGGCAGGGGGGGCGGCTCGACGATGCCCCTGGGCACCGGCGGGAGGTCCCCTTCGGAGATCCCCTGGGCCGAGGCCCGCTGGGCCCGGATCTTCATCACGGGGTCCTCCTGGGGCCGCGGGGCGGCCACCAGCCCCAGGGCCAGGCTGCTGATGAACAAGACGCGTCGCGGCATGGTCCCTCCTGTAATCAATTATCGCGCATCCGGACGGATGCGGCGCTCCACCTCTCCTGTGCGCCGCGTTTTGGATTCGTCCCCCCGGCCCCCCTCGCGATAAACTTGCTGATTCAGGGATCAATCCCGGCCCGACCTCAACAAGTCCGGAGTTTTCATGACCATGCAATCCGGTTCCGCCCCCATGGACGGCACGGCCCTGGCGGCCTGCCTGAAGCCTTTCCCCGCCTCCACCAAGATCCACGTGGCCGGCAGCCTCCCGGGCGTCCGGGTGCCCTTCCGGCAGGTCCAGCTGCAGCCCACCCGGGACTTCCAGGACCGCCTCACCGAGAATCCGCCCGTGGTGCTCTACGACACCTCGGGCCCCTACACCGATCCCGCCGTGGCCATCGACGTGGCCAAGGGCCTGACCCCGCTGCGCCAGGACTGGATCCTGGGCCGGGGCGACGTGGAGGCGCTGCCCGGCGCCACCAGCCTCTACCGCAAGCTCCGCGAGCGCGACCAGGAGCTGGACGCCATCCGGTTCCACGCGGACCGCAAGCCCCTGCGCGCCAAGGCCGGCCGCAACGTCACCCAGCTGCACTACGCGCGGCAGGGCATCATCACTCCCGAGATGGAGTTCATCGCCATCCGCGAGAACCTGGGCCGCGAGGCCGCCGGGACCAAGAGCCGCATCACGCCCGAGTTCGTGCGCGACGAGGTCGCCCGGGGCCGCGCCATCATCCCCGCCAACATCAACCACCCGGAGACCGAGCCGATGATCATCGGCCGCAACTTCCTGGTGAAGATCAACGCCAACATCGGCAACTCCGCCGTGGCTTCCAGCATCGAGGAGGAGGTCGAGAAGATGGCCTGGTCCATCCGCTGGGGCGCCGACACGGTGATGGACCTCAGCACGGGCAAGAACATCCACGAGACCCGCGAGTGGATCCTGCGCAACAGCCCCGTACCCATCGGCACGGTGCCCATCTACCAGGCCCTCGAGAAGGTGAACGGCAAGGCCGAGGACCTCACCTGGGAGATCTATCGCGACACGCTCATCGAGCAGGCCGAACAGGGCGTGGACTACTTCACCATCCACGCCGGCGTGCTGCTGCGCTACGTGCCGCTGACCGCCAAGCGCGTCACGGGCATCGTCTCCCGCGGCGGCAGCATCCTGGCCAAGTGGTGCCTGGCCCACCACAAGGAGAACTTCCTCTACACGCACTTCGAGGAGATCTGCGAGATCATGAAGGCCTACGACGTGGCCTTCTCGCTGGGCGACGGCCTGCGCCCCGGCAGCACCGCCGACGCCAATGACGAGGCCCAGTTCGGCGAACTGGAGACCCTGGGCGAGCTCACCAAGATCGCCTGGAAGCACGATGTGCAGGTGATGATCGAGGGCCCCGGCCACGTGCCCATGCACCTCATCCAGGAGAACATGACCAAGCAGCTGGAAGTCTGCGACGAGGCGCCCTTCTACACCCTGGGCCCCCTCACCACGGACGTCGCGCCGGGCTACGACCACATCACCTCGGCCATCGGCGCCGCCATGATCGGCTGGTACGGCTGCGCCATGCTGTGCTACGTGACACCCAAGGAGCACCTGGGCCTGCCCAACAAGAAGGACGTGAAGGACGGCGTCATCACCTACAAGATCGCGGCCCACGCCGCGGACCTGGCCAAGGGCCACCCCGGCGCCCGCCTCTGGGACGACGCCATGAGCAAGGCTCGTTTCGAGTTCCGCTGGGAGGACCAGTTCAACCTGGCCCTGGACCCCGACACCGCCCGCGAGTTCCACGACGAGACCCTGCCCGCCGAGGGCGCCAAGACCGCCCACTTCTGCTCCATGTGCGGCCCCCACTTCTGCTCCATGAAGATCTCGGACGACGTGCGGCAGTACGCCGAAGCGCATGGCTACAACGAGGAGGAGGCCCTGCAGAAGGGCATGGAGGAGATGGCGGAGACGTTCGTGCAGAAGGGCGCCGAGGTCTATCAGAAGGCCTGATTCGCTCCCTGCACGAAAAAGCCCCGCCACCGGCGGGGCTTTTTCGTGGATGGGCGCGTATCATCGGGGCGGTTTCTCATCCAGGAGGCAGTCATGGCCGCGAAGAAGATCCTCATGCTCGTGGGCGATTTCGGAGAGGACTACGAAATCATGGTGCCCTTCCAGACCCTGCTCGCCGTGGGCCACACGGTCCACGCCGCGTGCCCCGACAAGAAGGCCGGCGAGTCCGTGGCCACGGCCATCCACGACTTCGAAGGCCACCAGACTTACTCCGAAAAGCCCGGCCACCGCTTCGCCCTCAACGCCACCTTCGCGGACCTCAAACCGGACCAGTACGACGCCCTGGTGATCCCCGGCGGTCGCGCCCCCGAGTACCTGCGCCTCAACCCCAAGGTGCTGGAGATCGTTCGCCACTTCTTCACCGCCAAGAAGCCCGTGGCCGCCATCTGCCACGGCGCCCAGATCCTCTCCGCCGCGGGCGTGCTCGAGGGACGCACCTGCTCCGCCTATCCCGCCTGCCGCGCCGAAGTGGAAGTGGCCAAGGGGAAGTACGCCGACATCGCCATCGATGGCGCCGTCACGGACGGCAACCTCGTCACCGCCCCGGCATGGCCCGCCCATCCCGCCTGGATCGCCCAGTTCCTGCAGGTGCTGGGAACCCGCATCACCCTTTGATCCGCGAGCCTGGTGTCAATTACTTGTTGGCAGACCTTTCCCGGCTCTCCATACTGGTCGTCCACAGGATCTTTGTCAGTTTCATCACGCGATATCCAGAAAGGTGGAGGGACGGGCCCTGTGAAACCTTGGCAACCTGCGAGAGCAAGGTGCCAATTCCTGCCGCGGTCGATTGATCGACCGCGGAAAGATGCTGACGTGTCAGAAGCTGACATGCGAAGGGGCCCGAGAAATCGGGCCCCTTCGTTAGAGTGCCTAACCAAACCCCGACCGGGCCGCGAGAAAGCCAGGCGGGATGCACCGCAAGGAAGGGCCCGCAGGGCGATGTGGTTCATCGTTCAAGGGCCGTGACGCCGCGGGGCGCCCACCTGGCTTTCTCCCTCCGGGCGAGGGCCAGCGGGCGTCGCGGTGCCGCGTCACGCTCGTCGCGCGTAGTACCCGCTACGCGTCTCCTCGCGTTCCTCGCCTCGCTCGCCCGGTGGCCCTCGCGCGGCCCCGTGGGGGTTTGGTTAGGCACTCTGATTTGGATCGCAGTGGAACGACGGAGATCCTCCACCACGGAGGCTCCCTTGAGCGAGCAGTACCTCGATACCAACGTGCCGGGCAACCCGGCCTACCACTTCACCATCCTGCCCCCGGCACGGGAGAGCGAGGCCGGCTGGATCCACCGGGCCGGGCTGGTGCCGGACGCGGGCCTGGCCACCCAGTGCGTGCATGCGGGCGTGCAGCCCGATCCGGCCTATGGGTCGGTCATGCCGCCGCTGTACCTCTCGTCCACTTTCGCCTTCAAGGACATCTGCACCAACGCCGGCTACGACTACACCCGCAGCGGCAACCCCACCCGGGCGGCCCTGGAGGAAGCCCTCGCCCTGCTGGAGGGCGGCCACGGCGCCACTTGCACCAGCACGGGCATGAGCGCCATCCTCGTGGTCCTGAACCTGCTGCCCCACGGCAGCCACCTCGTCTGCACCGTGGACTGCTACGGCGGCACCTTCCGCCTGCTGGAGCACGCCAAGCGCTTCTACGGCCTGGAGGTCACCTACCTCGACCTCGCGGACCTCGAGGCGGTGGCGGCGGCCCTCCGGCCCAACACGCGCCTGATCTGGATCGAGTCGCCCTCGAATCCCCTGCTGCGCCTCACGGACATCGCCGCGGTGGCGGAGCTGGCCCATCGCCAGCCGGGTTGCCTCGTGGCCGTCGACAACACCTTCCTCTCGCCCTACCTCCAGCGGCCCTTCGAGCTGGGCGCCGACCTCGTCATCCACTCCACGACCAAGTACCTCAACGGCCACAGCGACGTGGTGGGCGGGGCCGTGGTGGCCGGGCCGGGCCGCCTGGCCCTCACCCAGCAGATCCAGAGCGTGAACAACCTGCTGGGCACCTCGCAGGCGCCCCACGACTGCTTCCTGGTGCTGCGCGGCCTGAAGACGCTGCCCCTCCGCATGCGCCAGCACGAGGCCACGGCCCAGGTGCTGGCAGAGTTCCTGGCGGCCCACCCCGCCGTGGGGAAGGTCCACTACCCGGGCCTGCCCGGCCACCCGCAGCACGGGCTGGCAAAGCGGCAGCAGCGCGGCTTCGGCGCCATGCTCAGCTTCGAGCTGAAGGAGGGCGGGCCGGAGCGGCTGAACCACGTGCTCCGGAGGCTGCGCTGGTTCACCCTGGCGGAGAGCCTGGGTGGCGTGGAGTCGCTGGTGGCCCACCCGGCCTCCATGACCCACGCCTCCATGACGCCCGAGGCCCGGAAGCGCGCCGGCATCAGCGACGACCTCATCCGGCTCTCCGTGGGCCTGGAGGACGTGCGGGACTTGCGCGCGGACCTGGTCCAGGCCCTGGCGGTCGACTGAGGCCGATCCCACTCCGACAAGGCTCGAACGCCACCCAAAAACCACAAGCCGGAACGAGAAGAGCGCGATGCGGAGCCAAGCTCCGGGCGAAGCCCCCGAAGGTTGGCTCGCGGGACACAGAACCATCTGGGCTCAAGAACCCAAATCACCCTTTGCGCCCTTTGCTCGCCCGGAAGGCGCTTCGCGCGCTTCGCGTTCTGTTTTTTTCCGGGCCGTCGGCTGCGAGAGCTACTGGACCCCCAGCAGCTCCACATCGAAGATCAGGTCGGCGTTGGGCGGGATGTCTCCGCCGGCGCCACGGGCGCCGTAGCCCAGCGCCGCGGGGATGTACAAGGTGCGCTTGCCGCCCGCCTTCATGGTCATGAGCCCCTCGTCCCAGCCCTTGATGACACGGCCCACACCGATGGGGATGGCCAGCGGCTCGCCGCGATCCACGGAGCTGTCGAACTTCTTCCCCTTCTTCCCGTGGTCCGACAGCCAGCCCGTGTAGTGGACGAGGCAGCGCTGGCCCCGCTGGGGCGCGGCTCCCGTGCCCACCTTCGTGTCCAGGTACTTCAACCCGCTGGCTGTTGTGACCAGGGCGGGCGCCTTCGCCTTGGTGCGCCCAGCCGCCTGGGCGGGTGTCGCTGGCGTAAGCACCAGCGCCAGCAGGGCAAGGGGCCAGACGGGCATCGCATGGCGCATGGGGATCTCCTCCGGAACGGGTGTGATGACAGGTCCCGCCTTTCAAGTCTGCCAGAGGATGCGCTCGCGGGCCGGCTGCCACTCGCCTGACCCGCCCTGCTGCGCAGGGCGCTTCCACTCCTCGCTGGGTCGTTTGTGAGTCGAGGCCTCCGGGTTGCTCTCCAGGTGAACCCAGAGGCGTGGAGATTTGAACCCGTTGCCGGCGAACCACTCGTGCTTCATCCGCTCCGGTAGCGCCCCGCGCTGCCGGAGCGGCGCACTCGCGGGCCGGCTGCCACTCGGGGGTCCAAATCCGCCAGGTCCTAGCCCAACAAAGAACAAGGGGTCCCGGTGGGACCCCTTGTTCTTTGTTGGCTCCGGAGGAGGGATTTGAACCCCCGACCTAGTGATTAACAGTCACCCGCTCTGACCCCTGAGCTACTCCGGAAAGCGTGAACGTCCATTCTACCGGAGGCAGGCCTGGATTCAAGCGGGGAGGGGCGGGACCTGTGATCCTCGTCGTCCGCCCTAGTTCTTCTGGAGTTCCATCAGGATCTGGCGGGCGGCGGCCTTGAGGGTCTCGATGACGCCGGTGCCCTGGCTGGCCACGGCTTCGATCATGGGCTCGCTCCGGAATCGGAGCAGGCGCTCCATCTCGGCCACGGGCACGGCAGAAGGCATGTCCCGTTTGTTCAGCTGGAGGACATAGGGAATGTTGCGGACGTCGAAGCCGTTCTCTTTGAGGTTGGTCGCCAGGTTCGCGATGGACTCGATGTTGGCTTCCATGCGGGCCTTCTGGCTGTCGGCCACGAAGATGATGCCGTCGCAGCCGCGCAGGATGAGCTTGCGGCTGGCGTCATAGAACACCTGGCCGGGCACGGTGTAGAGGTGGAACCGCACCTTGAAGCCCTTGACCGTGCCCATGTCCAGGGGCAGGAAGTCGAAGAAGAGGGTGCGATCGGTCTCGGTGGCGAGGCTGACCAGCTTGCCCTTCTTGTCGGGGTTCGCCTGCTCGTAGATCCACTGGATGTTCGTCGTCTTGCCGCAGAGGCCGGGGCCGTAGTAGACGATCTTGCAGTTGATCTCGCGGGACGCGTAGTTGATGAAGGTCATGTCCGCGCCTCAGGCTTAGTCGCCGAAGAGGCGGTCGATGTCTTCGTCGGTGATCTCCGAGAAGGGGCTCTCGAAGCGGTTGCCGCTGTCGGATTCCTTCTGCGCGCGCTGTTCCACCTGGTCGAAGATCTCCTGGAGCTCCTTGCTGGCCTTCTTCACCCGCAGCCGCACCAGCGCCAGGCTGGAATTCTGATCGAAGATGACCACCAGGATCCCGCGCTTGCCCACGATCGAGATATGCAGGTTGTCCCGCTCGCCCTCGTGGAAGAGCAGGCTGAATTCCTTTTCGCCGATGAGCTTGGCCAGGCCATCCGTGGCGGCCACGTTGCCGGCGGTGAGGGAGGCGAGGCTGGTGGCGTCGATGCTCTTCACGTCGCCCGCGGCGGCGATCTGCTGGCCGTTCTTGTCCACCAGGAACACCACCTTGGCGGAGGCGTCCTTCTGGAGGCGGCCGATGATCTCGTGGAGGAGCTTGTACTCCTCCTCGAACATGATGAGATCAAGCTTTGCCACAAGAACCTCCGCCGGGACTGCTATCTGTGAGGATAGCACTTTTCAGTAGGCCTCCGAGCCGGCTCCCCCCTGAATCACCGCCACGGAGGCGGAAAGCCCCAGGCGGGTGGCCCCGGCCAGGACCATGGCCAACGCCTTCTCGTAGGTGCGGATGCCGCCGGAGGCTTTCACGCCCATGCCCGTGCCCACGGTCCGGCGCATGAGCGCGACATCAGCCTCGGTGGCGCCGCCCGTTGAGAAGCCCGTGGAGGTCTTCACGAAGTCGAGGTCCGCCTCCAGCGCGAGCGCCGAGGCCCGCTCCTTCTCGGCATCCGTGAGCAGGCAGGTCTCCAGGATGACCTTGAGCACCGTGGGCGCGGGAACGGCCGCCCTCAGCCCTTCCAGGTCCCGGCGGACCGTGTCCCAGTCGCCGCCCTTCGCGGCGCCGACGGCCAGCACCATGTCCACCTCCTGCGCCCCCTCCTTCACGGCTACTTCTGCCTCGTGGGCCTTGGCGGACAGGGAGGATGCCCCCAGGGGGAAGCCGACCACCGTGCACGTCCGGACGGCGCTGCCCTTCAGCAGGGACGAGGCCAGGGGCACCCACAGGGGGTTGACGCAGACTGAGGCGAAGCCGTGCTTCAGGGCCTCGGCGCAGAGGACCTCCACCTGCGCGCCGGTGGCCTCGGCCTTCAGCAGGGTGTGGTCGATGAGGGGGGACAGGTCCCAGGGCCCGGCGGGGAGGGCCGCCTGCGCCGAGGTCCGATGGTGCAGCCCCGCATGATCGTGGAGCAGGCAGGCGCCCTCCACGCACCCCAGGAGCTGGGGCCTCCGCCCCTCGGGAAGCGGCTGGAGCCGGGCACGGATCTCTGCGGTGAGGTCGAGGAGCGGGTCGATCATGGTTCCCATCATGGCCCGGGGGCGTCCCGCCGGAAAGCCGTACGCGAAAAAGCGGGCCGGAGCCCGCTTTTTCGTGAACCGGTGAAGCCTGTTACTTCTTGGCCTCTTCCTTCTTCTCGGCCTTCTTGGCAGCCTTCTTGGCCTTCTTCTCGGCCTTGGGGGCGGCTTCAGCCTTCTTCTCTTCGGCGGTCATGGCCTTCTTGGCCTCGGCCTTCTTCTCAGCCTTCTTCTCTTCCTTCTTGGGCTCGGCCTTCTTCTCGGCCTTCTTCTCCTCGGAGGTCAGGGCCTTCTTCTCGGCGGCGGGAGCGGCGGGCTCGGCCTTCTTGGCAGCCTTCTTCGCCTTCTTGGCCTTCTTCTCGGCCTTGGGAGCGGCCTCGGCCTTCTTCTCTTCGGCGGTCATGGCCTTCTTGGCCTCGGCCTTCTTCTCAGCCTTCTTCTCGGCCTTCTTCTCTTCCTTCTTGGGCTCAGCCTTCTTCTCGGCCTTCTTCTCCTCGGAGGTCAGGGCCTTCTTCTCGGCGGCAGGAGCGGCGGGCTCGGCCTTCTTCTCGGCCTTCTTGTGGTGCTTCTTGGCCTTCTTCTCGGCCTTGGGAGCAGCCTCAGCCTTCTTCTCGGCCTTGGGGGCGGCCTCGGCCTTCTTCTCGTCGGCGACGGTCAGGGCCTTCTTGGCCTCTTCCTTCTTGGGCTCGGCCTTCTTCTCAGCCTTCTTCTCGGCCTTCTTGGTCTCGACCTTCTTCGCTTCAGGCTTCTTCGCCTCTTCCGCGAACACGGGGCTGATCAGAGCGGCGGCGACGAGCAGCGCAGCAAGCTTCTTCATGGGGGTTCTCCCTGGGTTGATCCGGCACGGCCGGAAGTGCCGCCAGGGTTGCATCATCTGGGCCAAATTTTAATTCTACTTAATACAACACTTAGACAACAGCTTATCCTGGAAAACCCGTTGCATTCTGCCACTCGTGGCAGCCTGCTACTCCCCGTCGTGGAATCCGTAGCGCTTGAGTTTCCGGTAGAGGGTGGTCCTGTCCACCCCCAGGATGTCGGCGATGCGCTGCTTCTCCTTGTGGCGGCCCAGCAGGATCTGGATGTAGCGGCGCTCCAGCTCGTCCAGGGAGGGCCAATCCTCGATCAGGGAGGGGGCCTCCTCGGAAGGCTCGGGCTTGAGCAGGGCCCGCTTGAGCACGTCGGCCTGGATCTTGGCCGGCAGGTCGTCCACGGTGATCTCCCGGCCGCGGCTCAGCTGGGTGAGGTTCTCCACGGCATTGCCCAGTTCCCGCACGTTGCCCGGCCAGGAGTAGGCCTCCAGCACCCGCCGGGCTTCCGGATGCAGGCGGTAGGTCTGCTGATCCTTCTGCCCGAACTCCGCCAGGAAGTGGTCCAGGAGCGCGCCCACGTCGTCCCCGCGCTCGCGGAGGGGCGGTACGGCCAGCTCCACGACGCTGAGGCGGTAGTAGAGGTCCTCGCGGAAGGCCCCCGCCTTCACCATCTGCTGGAGATCCCGGTTGGTGGCGGCGATGACCCGGGTATCCACCTTGATGGTCTTGTTGCCGCCCACGCGGCGGATCTCCTGCTCCTGCAGCACCCGCAGCAGGCGCACCTGAAAGCTGGGGCTGGTCTCTCCGATCTCATCCAGGAAGATGGTGCCGCCGGAGGCCTCCTCGAAGAGGCCCGGCTTCTCGCCCACGGCGCCCGTGAAGGACCCCTTCACGTGCCCGAACAGCTCGGATTCCAGCAGAGTCTCTGTGAGGGCGCCGCAGTTCACTGCCACGAAGGCGCGGTCCCGGCGGTCGCTGGAGAGATGGATGCTGCGGGCCACCAGCTCCTTGCCGGTGCCGCTCTCCCCCGTGATGAGCACCGTGGCCCGGCTGTTCTGGAGGCTCGCGATGGTCTTGTAGACCGCCATCATCTTCGGGCTGGATCCGATCATGAGGCTGCGCTTGACCTTGGGCGAGGCGTCCGGGGCCTCCCCCTGGCCGGCCGACTGCCGCCGGGCCAGGGCGCGGGTCACCAGGGCCTTCAGTTCCTCGTTGTTCCAGGGCTTGCTGAGGAAGTCGAAGGCGCCTTCCCGCACGGCCTCGATGGCGGTCTCCAGGGTGCCGAAGCCCGACAGCAGGATGGTGTCCACCCCCAGGGGCTTGGCTTCCCGCAACAGGTCCAGGCCGTCCTTCTTCGCCTCGAGGTTGATGTCCGACAGGAGCAGGTCGAAACCCCCCTTCCGCAGCAGCTCGATGGCCCGGTCGGGATGCGTCGCCTTGGCGACGTCGAGGCCCATGGTCCCCAGCAGCTCCTCCAGGAACTCGCAGGTCTCCTTGCTGTCATCCACCACGAGGACACGGGCCATGGCCACCCCCACCCTTGAAGGTATCCCACCTGGCCCCCGGCGAGTCCCCAGGGTATGCTCACGGCATCCCTCCAACGGAGAATTCCCATGCGAACCCTTCTGGCTCTTGCCTTCGGAATAGCCGCCTCCCTGGTCAGCCTCGCCGCGGGCGACCTCACCATCACCTCCCAGGTCACGGGCAAGGGCGCCCTGGCCAAGGACGGCTCCCAGGTCCAGTACCTGAGCGCCACGCGGATGCGCATCAACCACGCCGGATCGAAGGTCGACAGCCTGGTGGATTACGGCCACGAGGTGATCTACAGCATCGACCACGGGAAGAAGGTCATCACCAAGATGACGTTCAAGGACATGCAGGAAGCCATGCAGGCCCTGGAAGAGCAGATGGCCGGCATGCCCGAGATGGTGACGAAGATGATGTTCGGCGACGTGTCCGAGGTGAAGGTCGAGCACCTGGGGCCGGACACCGTCCTGGGCCGGCCCTGCAAGAAGGTGCGCGTCATCCTCGGCAAGATGGTGGAAGAGCTGAGCATCGATCCGTCGCTCCAATTCCCCGTCAAGGACTACGCCAAGTCCATGGCCATGCTGAACCGCGTCCCGGGACCCATGGGCGCCCTCTTCAAGCGGGTCTACCAGGAGACGGCCAAGCTCAAGGGCGTGCCCCTGAAGACCCACATCACCGGGCTCATGGGCACGGACGTGACCACCGTGGCCACGGACGTCTCCACCGCCGCCATTCCTGAAAGCACCTGGGCCCTGCCCGCGGACTACACCATGAAGGACGGCGGCAAGGAGATGAAGGACGCCGTGAAGGGGAAGCGGTAGACTGGGCGGGGCCCCCAGCGATCAGCTAGCGGGCCCCTTCCTTGCGGAATCCCCATGAGCGCCCAACCCTCCTTCGACGATGGCCTGGACCGGCTGGAGGCCCTGGTGCAGCAGCTGGAGTCCGGCAGCCTCAGCCTGGAAGAGGCCCTGGCCCGCTTCGAGGAGGGCGTGCAGCTCAGCCAGGCCCTCCAGAAGCAGCTGGCCGACGCCCAGCGCCGCGTGGAGGTCCTCAAGGCCGGCCTCGGCGGCGAATACCGGGCCGAACCCCTGGACGAAGGCAGGGAAGGTCGATGAACGAGCCCGCCTCGCAGGTGCAGGCCGACCTGGACCGCCTGCTCCCCCTGCTGGACGTCCGTCTCACGGCCCCCTTCCGGGAGGGCGAAGCGGCCCGCCTGGGCGAGGCCATGCGCTACAGCCTGGAGGCCGGCGGCAAGCGCGTGCGGCCGGTCCTCTGCCTGCTGGCCGCCGAGGCCGTGGGCGGAACGGCGGCACAGGCTCTCCCCGGCGCCCTGGCCCTGGAATACGTCCACACCTATTCGCTCATCCACGACGACCTGCCCGCCATGGACGACGACGACCTGCGGCGGGGCCGGCCCACCAACCACAAGGTCTTCGGCGAGGGCCACGCCATCCTGGCCGGCGACGCCCTCCTCACAGAGGCCTTCGGCGTGCTGGCCTCCGCGGACCTCGATCCCGTCCGCCGGGCCGAGGCCCTGGCCCTCCTGGCCGAAGGCGCGGGTTGGCGAGGCATGGCCGGGGGCCAGGCCCTCGACCTCGAAGGCGAAACGCTGGACAGCTACGACCTGGACCACCTGCGCCTCATCCACCGCCTCAAGACCGGCGCCCTCCTGCGCGCCTCGCTGGAGATCGGCGCGGTGCTGGGCGGCGCGACCCCCGCGGACCGTTCCGCCCTGCGGGCCTACGGCGAAGCCATCGGGCTCGCCTTCCAGATCCAGGACGACATCCTGGACGCCACCGCCACCGACGCGGACCTGGGCAAGCGCGCCGGAAAAGATGCGGGCAAGGGTAAGATCACCTACCCTTCCCTCCTGGGCCTGGACGGCGCCCGCAAAGCCCTGAGTGAAGCGACCGAGAATGCCTTATGTCATCTAGCAACCCTTCCCAATCGCACGTCCTTGGCAGCCTGGGCCCGGTATCTGGCCCAGCGGGCGAAATAGGCGTCCAGGTGGAGCCACTGGCCACCCCCTATCCCCTGCTGGACTCCCTGGCCGCCCCCCAGCAAGTCCGCCACTTCACGCCGGAGCAGCTCGCGCAGCTCGCGGCGGAGGTACGGGCCTTCATCATCGCCTCCGTGTCCGAGACCGGCGGCCACTTCAGTTCCAACCTCGGCACGGTGGAGCTGACGGTGGCCCTCTTCCACCACTTCGACTTCCTCCAGGATCGCATCGTGTGGGATGTGGGCCACCAGGCCTACCCCCACAAGATCCTCACGGGCCGCAAGGACCGCTTCCCCACCCTGCGCCAGCACCACGGCCTGTCGGGCTTCCTCAAGCGGGACGAGAGCCCCTACGACCACTTCGGCGCCGGCCACGCCAGCACGAGCATCTCCGCCGCCCTCGGCATGGCCAAGGCGCGGGACCTCCAGAAGCAGGACCACGCCTGCATCGCCGTCATCGGCGACGGCTCCATGACCGCCGGCATGGCCTTCGAAGGCCTCAACCAGGCCGGCTACCTGGAGACGAAGAAGTTCCTGGTGATCCTCAACGACAACGACATGAGCATCAATCCCAATGTCGGCTCGCTGCAGGGCTACCTGAACCAGATCATGTCGGGCCAGTACTATCAGCGCTGGCGGGACCGCATCGAGCACGCCATCAAGGCCATCCCGCTGGAAGGCCTCAGCAAGGGCGTCGCCAAAGCCGCCAAGTGGAGTGAGGAAAGCATCAAGCGCCTGATGGTACCGGGCCTGCTCTTCGAGGACCTGGGCTTCCGCTACATCGGGCCCGTGAACGGCCATGACCTGAACGCCACGTCCAAGGCCCTGGCCGAGGCCAAGGAGAAGATGAAGGACGGCCCCGTCCTGCTTCACGTGCAGACCAAGAAGGGCTACGGCTACGAGCCCGCCGTGCAGGATCCCCTGAAGTGGCACGGCGTGACGGCCTTCGACGCCGAGTCCGGCGAGATCATCAAGGTCCAGGGGGACCCGGCCAAGCCGGCCCCGCCCAGCTACACCAGCATCTTCGGCAAGGCCCTGGTGGACCTGGCCCGGCGGGACGAGAAGATCGTGGGCATCACCGCCGCCATGCTCGACGGCACCGGGCTCAACCTGCTGCAGAAGGCCTTCCCGGACCGCTGCTTCGACGTGGGCATCGCCGAGCAGCACGCCGTCACCTTCGCCGCCGGACTCGCGGCCCAGGGCATGCGGCCCGTATGCGCCATCTACAGCACCTTCCTGCAGCGGGGCTTCGACCAGGTGGCCCACGACGTCTGCATCCAGGACCTGCCCGTGACCTTCGCCCTCGACCGGGCCGGCATCGTGGGCGCCGATGGCCCCACCCACCACGGCCTCTATGACCTGGCCTACCTGCGGTGCCTGCCCAACCTCATCCTCATGGCCCCCAAGGACGAGAACGAGCTGCGGCGCATGCTGCTGACGGCCCTCTACTGCGGCCATCCCGCCGCGCTGCGCTACCCCCGTGGCAACGGTTTGGGTGTGGCCCTGGAGGAGCCCATCACGGCCCTGCCCGTGGGCAAGGGCGAGCTGCTGCGCGAAGGGACCGACCTGCTGCTCTGCGCCCTGGGCGCCATGGTGGAGCCGGCCCGGAGGATCGCGGAGGTTCTGGCCGGGGAGGGGATCTCCTGCGCCGTCATCAACGCGCGGTTCGTGAAGCCCCTGGACGGTGCCCTCATCCATGCCTGGGCGGGTCGCTGCAAGGCCGTGGTGACCCTCGAAGAAGGCTGCGCCCCCGGCGGCTTCAGCGGGGCCGTGGCCGAGTCGCTGGCCGACGCGGGCCTGATTCGGCCCCTCCTCCGCTGCGCCGTTGCCGACCACCTCATCCACCATGGCGATCCCAAGCGCCTGCTGGAAGAGGAGGGCCTCAGCCCCGAGGCGCTCGAAGACAGGATCCGGACTTTCTTCCGCGACATCTAAAGTAAAACCTTGCGAAAGACGAATGGAATTCCTATGGTTGGTCCCAACCCGCCGTAGCAGCGCGCTCTTTTCCCCGAGGCTCTCGTGAGGTCATCCCTTATCTACGCGTCCATCCTGGGCGCCCTCCTCTGCCTAACCTCCGTGACGGCTTCGGCCCAGGCCTGGGATGCGGCCGGCAAGGCGACCAGCTGGGCCAAGCAGGACCGGGATGATTCCTTCACCTTCTATGACGCCTCCACGCGCAGCCTCTACACCTGGGTCCGGGATGGCGGCCTCCTGGGAACCCTGCCCCTCGGGAAGCTCGATGAGGAGCCGGAGCGCTGGGTCATCGACCCCCGCAACACCGCATGGATCGCCCACGGGACCTCGCTGACCCACATCGACCGGACCGGCCGGGTCCTGGACCGCGTGAAGCTCCACGCCGAAGTGAGCGATGTCTGCTGGGACGCGGTGGGCATCATCCTCTCCTTCCGCACCTCCGAGCCCTATGTCGAGAAGCGCGACTTCCGCAACGCGGAGGTGATCTGGTCCTTCGGCGCGAAGCCCTCGAAGAAGGACGGCCCGGCCCCCCAGAACCGGCGCCCCCTCGCACTGGACGACAGCGGCAACATCCTGATGGCCGACGGCAGCTCCCTGAACCTCAGCATCCTGGACGCCAACACCGGCCGGAAGATCGGCGAGACCGCCCTGAAGTTCCACGGAGCCCCCGCCCCGGCCCTCGAGGGCGACACCACCAACCGCGGCCCCCTGGCGGTCTGGGTGGGCAAGGGGGTGATCTTCGCGGCCGTGAAGGCCTCCCAGGTGCCGGCCGCCCAGCGGGGAACCCTCCAGGGCCTGGCCCTGGCCCGGCTGGACCTCCCGCACGCCACCCTCGACTTCCTGCCCACCGGCCTGGACGAGAGCCACATCCTGGTGGGTGTCCTCGATTCGGATGCGGTGTTCGTCAACCCCAAGGGCGGCCTGATGCTGGTGGGCGTCAAGTAGCTCCGGCAGCCCGCGCCGGGGATCACCGGGCCTGATTCAGGACCCGCTCCCGATCCAGGTAGGGGATGGTCCGCCAGGCGTTGGGCACGGTCGGATTCAGCACGGGATGGGCCAGGACATAGGCCAGCAGCAGGTTGCGCTGGGAGGTTTCGGTCACCAGGTCCGGGGCGCCCTTGAAGCCGATGGCCTCCATGTAGCCACCGCCGCCCCACAGGCGGTAGGTGGAGAGGGCGAGCGTGAAGGTCTGGGCGGGCTTCACGGGCTGGCCCTGGAAGCTGAGGCCGACCACCCGGCTGCCGACCGGCCGGCCCAGGTCCAGCGCGTAGGCCACGCCATCCACCAGGTCGAAGTCGTGGATGGGCACATCGCGGTTGTAGAGCTCCGGCTCCCAGCTGTAGGTGTAGTGCCGGGCCGCGTGCTCGAGGTAGGCCTTGAGCTGGGCGCCGGTGATGCGGATGCGCGCCACCTGGTTCTCGTAGGGTGCCAGGGCGTAGAACTGCCGCACGCTGGTGGGGCCCTTGGGGATGAAGAGCTTGGCCCCGGGGCTGGCCGCGGCGGAAAGCTGGGCCCCCGTGGCCTGCCGCTGCACCTGGTGGATGAGCTGCATCAGGGGCGTGTCCTCCATGCGGGACCAGCGGCTGTCCAGGTCCACCACCAGGCTGGTGGCGGCGGTGTCGAGGTAGCGGTCCGTGGCCGTGCGCAGGTCCGCGGTCAGGCTCAGCACCTCCGGATCCACCGGCGTGTCGGACTCCGGCCGGATGAGCCTGCCCTGGCTCGCGACGACCTGCCAGCGGCCCCGCTCCTTCCGCAGGCTCAGGTCCACCACGGCGAGAGCGCGCCCATGGGCTTGGGCCTGCAGGATGGGAATCCCCTTGTGCTCGGTCTGGATGGCCTGGTGGGTGTGGCCCGTGAGGATGGCATCGAGGCCGGGCACCTGATCCGCCAGGCGGAGCGCCTCATTCTCGTCGCCCTCCCTGCCATCGACCTGCCCCAGGCCCGAGTGGACCAGGGCCACCACCACGTCGGCCTTCTCCTTGTCGCGGAGGCGGGGCACCAGCTCGCGGGCGGTGGTGACGATGTCCCGGAAGGCCAGGCCGGCCCCGTTCTGCGGTCCCGCCAGGACGGCGGTTCGAGGGGTGGTGAAGCCCACGAGAGCCACCCGGATGCCGCCGACGGTCACCAGGACATGGGCGGGAAAGGCCTGGCCGCCCTTGGCCGTGTGGGTGTTGGCCGACAGGAAGGGGAACCGGGCCTGCTTCTCCACCTCGTGCAGCAGGTCCTGGCCGAAGTCGTACTCGTGGTTGCCCACGGCCATGGCGGCATAGCCCAGGGCGTTCATGATGGCCACGCTGGGCTCCGGGAGGTCGCGGCGGAGGGTGTTCCGCACGTAGTTGAGCGGTTCGCCCTGGATCGTGTCGCCGCAGTCCACCAGGATCGTGTCCGGGTTCAGGGCCTTCTGGCGGCGGATCAGCGTGGCGACCTTCGCCCACCCCTGGTTCGCGGGCTGGAGACTGAAGGTGTCCTCGGCCATGACGTGCCCGTGCATGTCCGTGGTGCCAAGAATCTGAATCCGGGCCTCTTGGGCCTGGAGGCCCAGCGCGATCAACAGGATCCAGAACCAATGGCGCATGCAGCCTCCGGGACCGGCCGCCAACCCGTGGTTGGATGGGACCGTCTTCAAGGGTAAACTTTCCCTTCACCCAAGGATGCCCCCTCTTTCCGGAGCCCACATGCAAGAAGTCCAGATCAAGGCCCCCAAGCATGAATTCACGCTGCTTTGCGATGACATCCGCCAGGAGATGGGCGGCAAGACCTCGCTGATGGGCCTGTACGACCACCACATCGTGGTGCCCCAGGTGCCCTTCACCCTGCCCAAGGTGTGCTTCTACACCCGCTTCTCCCGCATGGACGGCCAGTTCAAGTTCGGCTTCTCCATCGTGAGCCCCACCGGCGACCGCAAGGATGTGATCCGCGACAGCGACGTGCAGATCCCCGACGGCGCCAAGGAAGGCACCTTCAACGTCATCGCGGCTCCCTTCGAAGTGACCGCCGAGGGCGTCTACGAGGTGATCATCGCCCTCACCAAGGGCGCCGACCGCTTCGAGTACATCTACAAGTTCGCCATCTCCGACGCCAGCCGCCTCCAGGCCGAGTACGAGAAGGCCATGGCCGAGGCCGGACAGGGCGGGAACTAAGTAGCTCTCAGCTGTCAGCTTTCAGCTATCAGTGCGGCGCCCCCTCGGGCGCCGCGCTTCATTTCAGCCGACCCAGGCGGCTGGTCGCTTCTCGGGAGGGCAGGCACGTGCAGTTCCGGCATCTGGAAACCTTCGCGATGGTGGCGGCCACCCTGAATGTCACGCGCGCCGCCGAACGGCTGCACCTCGCCCAGTCGAGCGTGACCGAGCAGGTCCAGGCCCTGGAGCAGGACCTCGGAACCGCCCTGTTTGACCGTTCTGGCCGGAAGCTGGCCCTGACCCCCGCCGGGGCCCGGCTGCTGACCTACGCCCAGGAACTCCTGGACCTGGCCGCGGAGGCCCGGAACGCCGTGGCCGACTCGGCGACGGCCATGGCGGGCACCCTGAGGCTGGGCGCCCTCGAAACCCTCGCCTCGGGCCGGGTGCCGGCGCTGCTGGCGGCCTACGGCCGGGCGCACCCCGGCGTGAAGCTCGTGCTGGGGACCGGCAACAGCCGCGAGCTGCGGGAACGCGTGAAGGGCCGGATCCTGGATGCCGCCTTCGTGCTCGGCCCCCAGGGCGGGGACCCCGACCTCCAGGAAGAATCCGTCGGCGAGGAGCGGCTGGTGCTGGCCATCCCCCCGGGCCACCGGTTGGATGGCCTCGGCCCGGTCCGCCCCGGCGACCTGGCCGCCGAGGCCTTCCTCGCGACGGAACCCGGTTGCGTCTACCGGCACCTGCTCGACCGCGCCTTCGAGGCGGCCGCCCTCCCCCCACCCAGGATCGCCGGGGAGTTCAGCAGCCTGGGGGCCATCCGGTCCCTCGTGGAGGCGGGGTCGGGTTGCGCTCTGGTTCCGTTCGCCGCGGTGGCCGAGGCCGTCCTGCGCGGGAGCCTCGTGGCCCTCCCCTGGGACGGCCCCCTCCGTTCTGCCCAGATCACCCTGTTGTGGCGGAAACACCGGGAGCCGTCGCCTGCGCTCGGGTCGTTCCTGGCCTTGTGCCGCCAGGGGCCCTGGTTTGTCAAATGAGGCGATGGCCGCCATCCACGTGAAGCACCGCACCCGTGATGAATCCATTCCGCATCACGGCCTCGATGGCTTCGGCGATGTCGGTGGGTCTTCCGATCCTCCCGACGGGCAAGCGTCGCGCCATGCCTTCCAGGATCTCGGCCTTGCCGGCCCCCGCGACGGCCTCCCAGATCGGCGTGTCCACCCACCCGGGAGAGACCGCATTCACCCGAATGGGCGCCAGTTCAACGGCCAGCGCCCGCACCAGCGACTCCAGCGCGCCGTTGGCCGCCGCCACCAGGGAGCCTTTCGGCAGCGGGCGATGGGCGGCGATGCCGGAGGTGAAGGTGATCGTTCCTCCGGGGGCCAGCCTCGGCGCGCCGTGCTTGGCGAGCAGCCAGGGGCCGATCACCTTGGAGTCCATCACCCGCCGGGCGGCCGCCACCTCCAGGTCCGGGAGCGGGGCGTAGGCGCCGCTCATGTCGGCCGCCGTGGTCACGAGGTGATCCAGCGGTCCGGCTTCCTCGAACAGCCGGACCACATCCGCCTCCTCCGTGGCATCCGCCACGAGGGTCCTGGGCCGCCCCAGAGCGGCCAGCTCGGTGCAGGCCTTCGCCAGCCGCTCCGGCGATCGGCCCGCGATCGTGACGGCATCACCCTGGGCCAGCAGGCTTCCCGCCAGAGCGAGCCCCATGCCCGAGCTCCCACCGACGACGAGGATGTGGCGGGGCAGGCGTGCGTTCATCATGTCCATGTTCCTCCTTCCCGCTGGATCCCCCGGCGGATGGGGGAGTATCCCGGCGGAAGGGCCCCGATCGGAAACGGGAAGATTCGATGGGAGCCATCGGAGCCTCCGATGGCCCTCCCGGATGGGCCGCGTCCACCGGGCGCCGTTGCCTCTAGACTGGAAAGCGGAGGCCAACAGGGCACCATGTCCGACCGTTACGCCAAGCAACGCATCTTTCTCGGCCGCGAGGCGGACGGGGCCCTGCGTACCAGGCGCGTGGCCGTGCTGGGCCTGGGGGCCCTGGGCTCCGTCATCGCGCCTTGGCTGGCCCGGGCTGGCGTGGGCCACCTCACCCTCATCGACCGGGACCTGGTGGAGACGAGCAACCTCCAGCGCCAGCTCCTCTACGGCGAGTCGGACCTGGGACGGCCCAAGGCCGAGGTGGCCGCGGAACGGCTGCGCGAAGCCAACTCTTCCATCGAACTGGAAGCCGTCGTGGCCGACCTCACCAGCGGCAACGCCCGGGAGCTGCTGTCCGGCTTCGACCTCATCTGCGACGGCACCGACAACTTCGAGGCCCGCTTCCTCATCAACGACGTGGCCATCCTCACGGGGACACCCTGGATCTACGCGGGTGCGATCGGCGGCGAAGGCGTCGTCTGGCCCCTGAACCCGCCGCACACCCCCTGCCTGCGCTGCCTCATCGAAGAACCCCCGGCCGGCGGCGACGTGGACACCTGCGACAGCGCCGGCGTGCTGGGCCCCGCCGTGGGCGTCATCGCCAGCTGGGCCGCCCTGGAGGCCATCAAGATCCTCACCGGGAAGACGCCCCATGCCGACCTGGCCCGCTTCGACTTCTGGCACGACGAGCGCCAGTTCCTGAAGCCGCCCAAGACCCGCTGCCGTTTCTGCACGGGGAAGATCACCGAGTTCCTGGACGCGCGGTGGACGCTGAAGGCCAGCGCCCTCTGCGGCCTGGAGGGTGTGCAGATCCGCGTGAACCCACCCGGGAAGCTGGACCTGGCGGCCCTCAAGGCTCGGTTGGAAACCCGCACCCGCAGCCCCTGGAGGCAGGCCGGAATGATGCTCAAGGGCCAGGAGGGCCCCGACGAGATCACCCTCTTCGCCGACGGCCGCGCCCTCGTCCACGGCCCCATGACCCCCGAGCGCGCCCGCAGCTGGTACACGGAAGTTGTCGGGTGCTGAAGGTTGAAAGAATTGAGATAAGCGGAGGAAAACGGAGGGGCGGAGGAAAGCGGAGGCACTTCCTGAAGTAGCCCGCTGAGGCCCCCGGGTTCCTTTCTCCGCTTTCCTCCTTTCCTCTGCTGCCCTCCGCTTTCAACATTCCTTAGCTCTGATGAATAGGTGATGCCCCGATGCTGAAAGTCCTTCTCGCCTCCCGGAACGCCGGCAAGCTGCGCGAGTTCGCGGAGCTCCTGCCGGGCGTCACGCTTGTGCCCTGGCCCGCCGAGGCACCGGAGCTGTCGGAGACGGGCGCCTTCTTTCAGGACAACGCCCTGCAGAAGGTGGAGGGTGCGCGGGCCTGGTGGCTGGCGCACGGCCGGGAGCCCGTGGATGGCGTGCTGGCGGACGATTCCGGCCTCTGCGTGGATGCGCTGTGGGGCGGCCCGGGTGTGCTCTCCGCCCGCTTCGCGCCGGACCTGCCCGCCTACCGCGACAAGAACCGGCGCCTGCTGGCCATGGTCCCCGATGGGGCGGACCGGTCGGCCCGGTTCGTCTGCGTGCTGGCCTACGCGCCCCTCCGCGGCGAGCCCCTCACGGCCAGCGGGGCAGTGGAAGGCTCCCTGGCCTTCGATCACCGCGGCGACGGCGGCTTCGGCTACGACCCCATCTTCATCCCCGACGGCTTCGACCGGACATTCGGCGAGCTGCCCCCGGAGACCAAGCACACCCTCAGCCACCGCGCCCGGGCTTGCGCGGCGTTGCGGGAGCGGCTGGCCCGGCTTCCGCGCTAGCGTGGAAGCATGACCTGGAAGCGCGATCCCCGGACCTGGCTGGCCATCGCCGGCGTGCTGCTGCTGTGGTCCTCGGCCTTCGCCGGCATCCGGGCCGGCCTGCGGATCACGCCGGCGGGCATGCCGGGCCTGGATGGCTACGGCCCCGGCGAGCTCGCCCTGCTGCGCTTCGGCACGGCCTCCATCGTCCTCGCGCTGTACGCGCTGGCCACGCGCATGCGGCTGCCGGAGCGGCGGGACCTGCCCGTGATCGCCCTAGCCGGTTTCCTGGGCATCAGCGTCTACCACGTGGCCCTCAACTTCGGGGAACTGACGGTCCAGGCGGGCGCGGCCTCCCTGCTCATCGCGGCAGGCCCGGTGTTCACCGCCCTGCTCTCGGCCCTCTTCCTGGGCGAGCGCCTCACGCGCCTCGGCTGGGGTGGCATCCTGGTGGCCTTCACCGGCGTGGCCCTCATCGCCCTCAGCAGCGGCCGGGGCCTGCGCTTCACGCCCGGCGCCCTGCTCATCCTGCTGTCCGCCGCCGTGGCCGCCGTCTATTCCATCCTCTCCAAGCGGAGCTTCCGCCGCCATTCCGCCTTGGCCTTCACCTGCTACTCCATCTGGGCGGGCACCCTGCCCATGCTCATCTTCCTGCCGGGCCTGGTCCACCGCATGCCCATGGCCGTGCCTTCGGCGACGGCGGCCGTGATCTACCTGGGCGTCTTCCCGGGTGCCATCGCCTACGTGCTGTGGAATCTCGCCCTCTCCCGCATGCCCGCCTCCCTGCTCTCCAGCTTCCTCTACCTCTCGCCGGTGCTGGCCAGCCTCATCGCCTGGGTGTGGCTCGGCGAGGTGCCGTCCCTGCTCACCATCCTGGGCGGCGCCATCGCCATCCTGGGCGTCATCCTCGTGCAGACGAAGGGCCACCGTCCCGCCGCGGGGTGATCCGGCCCGATCTCCAGGCGGGGCTCAGGGCGTGGTTTGCGGGAGCTCTGCCAGGGCCCTCAGCGCCCCCCGTGCCTCCGCTTCGGCCCGCGCGGGCGGCCAGGCGGCCATCTCCTGCAGGGTGTGGGCCCGGGCCAGGTGGCGGATGACTTGGAGTCCCAGCCAATACCCCGTCCGGTCCGGCAGGTCGCCGCGAGACCCTGCCGGCGAGGCGTTGAACCACCGTCGGAAGGCCTCCGGATGCGCCGGGTCGGCCGCCAACCGGTCGGCATCCGCGAGAAAGTGTCGGCTGAGCTCGGGCAGCCGATCCAGGGGCAGCGCCCCCAGGTCCTCCTGGAGCAGCCATTGGCCCTCCGTGCGGTCGGGGGCCAGGGTCGCGCTGATGAAGGTGGCGATCCCCTCGGCGAAGAGGGGCAGCAGCAGCGTGGCCCCGGGCATCACCCCATCGTTGAGCACGCCGGCGCGGCGGGCGTGGTAGAGGTGGAACAGCTCGTGAGGCAGGAGGACACTCAGGTCGGCGTCCTCGAGGGCCAGCGAATCCACCGCCAGCAGCAACACCGGGGCGCCGTCCGGCCCCACGGCGCTCTTGGCGTCGAAGCCGGGGGCCAGCACCAGATGGACCGGCGGGCGAGCGGGCGCGTCGGGGAAAAAGGCCTTGAACCGGGCCTGCGTGCCGGGGAGTGCCTGCTCGAGCGCCCGCTCCTCCGCTGGAATCCGGGCCGCGAGGCGCCTGTAGGCGTCGAACCGCTGCCGGAGCAGGCGGGCTTTCCGGGCCCCTCCGTCGGGATGGTCCCGCGTTTCCCAGACGGCCGCGTCGTAGAGGGCCCGGCGCGGCGCCTCGATCATCCGGTCCCAGAGGGCCGCCTGGACGTCGAAGGGTCGGCCCTCGGCCCGGGCCCAGAACGCCTGGAAGGCCGCCGCGGCGGAAGCCGCCGATTCGCCCGCCAGCGCCGGAGTCGCGAGGATCGAGACGAGAAGGGCCGCTGTCCCCACCCGATGGATCATCACCGCTCCAGGAAGAGCCGCGGGTCCACGCGGGCGTTGTTGAGGCTGAGGGACCAGTGCAGGTGCGGCCCAGTGGCGCGCCCCGTCATTCCCACCTCGCCCAGGAGGTCGCCAGCCTTTACCACCTGGCCCTGGGTCACCATGACCTTCGACAGGTGGGCGAAGAGGCTCACCACGCCTTCGCCGTGGGCCAGGAACACGGCGTTGCCGCTGAAGAAGAAGTCGCCTGTGAGCACCACCACGCCCGCGGCGGGGGCACGCACGGCCTGGCCCGCCGGAGCCTTGATGTCGAGCCCCGCGTGAGGGGCCCGGGGCTGGCCGTTGAAGATCCGCCGCAGGCCGAAGGAGCTGGTGAGGTCGCCAGGCGTGGGCTGCTGGAAGCGCAGCGTCGGCACCTGTCCCTCGGGCCAGGCCTTCCAGGCGGGTCCCATCAGCGCCTGCTCCCGGGCGATGCGCGCCTCGTCCTCGGCGTTCGGCGTCACTTGGCGCTCGTCCTTCAGGCGGATGCGCTGCTCCGGGTAGCGCTTGGGACGAATGGTGAAGGGGATGGACCGCCCCTCCACCTCGATCTCCTGCCGCCCCGGCTTCGCGCTGAGCGGGATGCCCACCACCGCCACCCAGCCCCGGCCGCTCCGCCGCACCAGCACGGGCTCTCCGCGGTAGGTCGCCTTCGGCGCGGTCTTCCCGCCCGCGAGAACCACCACTGCCACGCCACCGGGGACGGGGGAGGGTTTGAAGGGAAGCGGCGCGCGTTCCATGCCGAGCAGCAGAGGCCCCGCCGAAACCAGCAGGATCGCGGCGCCTGGCGCACTAAAGCATCGGGGCATGGGCCCTCCGGGGCTCCCGCCGGGGAGATCCCCAGGATAGCTGGCCATGGCGCTCAGCCGGCGAGGTCCGCCCCCAGTCCCGCCTCCCGCATTTTCACGGCCTCCTGGTAGGCGGCCAGGACGGCGGTGCGGACGCGGAGGTACGAGGTGTCGGTGACCTTGGTGTTGAAGGTCAGGGTGGCCACGAGGTAGTCGCGGCCGTCCGGCAGGGTCTGGGGGGTGCTGACCTGGATCTGGGGCGGCATGATGGCGGAGGAGCTGCCCTCCCGAAGGTCCACCGACAAGCGCTCGCACCAGGCCTGGAGCCGCGGCGTGAGCGCCAGACCCTCGTCGGGGGAGGTCACCATCACGCGGCCATAGAGCGTGAAGAACAGCCGCAGCTGCGGAGGGTCGAAGGCATGGTTCAGGTAGCCCGACATGCTCGCGATCTGCTGGAAGTCCTTCAGCAGGGCCTGGAGCTTGGGACTGGCCTGGGCCGGGCTCATCCGCGGGTTCCGTATCCGTACCGGCCCACCAGCAGGTCCAGTCGCTTGCGGGCGTCCTCGGTGACCGCCTCGGGGGCGGTGAAAAGGGCCGCCTTCAGGGCATCGCCGCAGGCGCAGGTCCGCGGGGCCCCGGAAAGGCCGGGCACCACCGCGCGCAGCAGGCGCTGGGCCTTGTCCACGTTGGCGTGCATCACCTCCAGCACCGAGGCGGCATCCACGCCCTCCTCTTCCTCGCGCCAGGCGTCGTAGTCCGTCACCAGGGCGATGCAGGCGTAGCAGAGCTCCGCCTCGCGGGCCAGGCGGGCCTCGGTCACCTGGGTCATGCCGATGAGGTCCGCCCCCCAGCTCTGGTGCAGGCGGCTCTCGGCGCGGGTGGAGAAGGCCGGTCCCTCCATGCAGACGTAGGTGGCGCCCCCCTCGATGGGAATGGACAGGGCCTGTCCAGCCTTGAGCAGGGCCGCGGTCGTGTGCGCGCAGACGGGCTCCGCGAAGCTCACGTGGGCCACCAGCCCCTCGCCGAAGAAGGTGTCCTTCCGGTGGCGGGTCTTGTCGATGAACTGGCTCACGAGGCGCAGCTCGCCGGGCTTGTGGCGGGCCTGGAGGCTGCCCACGGCGGAGACGGAGATGAGGCGCTCGACGCCCAGGGACTTCAGGGCCCAGAGGTTCGCGCGGTAGTTCACCTCGCTGGGGGTGAAGCGGTGGCCTTCGCCGTGGCGGGCCAGGAAGGCCACGGGGATGCCGTCCAGGGCGCCGAGGTGCACGGGACCCGAAGGCGCGCCGAAGGGAGTCTGCACCAGCTCCGTCCGGTCGAGGGAGAGCCCCTCCATCCGGTAGAGTCCACTGCCGCCGATGATGCCGATGGGTGCTCGCATGCGGCCATTGTACTTGCGGAATCCACCGGCGCCGTGGTTCTCTGAAGCCTGACAATTTCGTGCTGGATGCACGGGAAGCAGGTGAGACTCCTGCGCTGCCCCGCAACGGTATGCACCACGCCCACGCGTCACCGGGTGTGAGACCTCAAGTCCGAGTCACTGGGATCGTCCCGGGAAGGTTCGGAGGGCGCCGAAAGGCTCCTGTCGCGTGCGAGCCCGGAGACCGGTCCCGCACCTCACCCCCCGTCGCGGGAACGGGCCGGGCCATTCCCCTGCGGGACGCCCAGCCGCCGCGACCTCATGCGTGGAGGCATGATGGGTTCTGCCCGCATTCTCTTCTCCCTGGCGGCCGTGTCCGCCCTCTCCGTGGCCGGCGAGGCCGACCACAAGCCCGCCGAGGCCACGGTCACGGTCAGCGCGGAGTCCCAGCCCGTCGAGGTCGCCCGCACGCCCTCCCCCGTCCGCATCGTGGAAGCCGAGGAGCTGGCCCGCCTGGGCAGCCGCACCCTGGCGGACCTGCTGGAGGTCCTCCAACCCGGGGCCGTGATGGCGAGTGGCGGCACCGGCAAGCAGGCCTCCGCCTTCCTCAATGGCACCCTCAGCCGTAACGTGGTCGTCCTGCTGGACGGGATGCGTCTCAACGATCCCACGGCCCCCAGCCCCGACCTGGGCGCCCTCAGCCTCGTGGGCATCGCGCGGGTGGAGCTGGTCCTCGGCCCCTCATCCGTGCTCTACGGCAGCGACGCCATCGGCGGCGTCATCGCCCTCACCAGCCTGGGCCGCGGAGCCGACGGCTGCCACGGCGAGGCCACCCTGAAGGGAGGTACCGACGGCCTGCGGAGCGGCTCCGCCCAGGCCCAGGTGACCGGCTCCCGCGGCTGGATCGCCGCGGGGGCCGAGGCCCAGAAGCAGGAGAGCGGCTTCCCCGACGACACCTTCCGCCAGGCCGGCGGCTTCCTGCGGATGGGAGCGAAGCTCGGCGAGGCGGACCTGACCGCCTTCTACCGCAACAGCGGCCAGACGGCGACCACCCCCTTCACCACCTTGGGCTTTCCGGCGGTACGCGCCTACGAGCCCCAGCGCGAGATGCGCACGCGCCAGGAGAGCTGGGGTGCCGGCCTGCGTTGGGCCCTGGCGCCCACCCTGTCGCTGGAGAACACCCTCCAGGCCCTGGAAGGCCGCACGGGCGATCCCGGCGGACCCCACCGGGAGCAGACGGACCGGGACTTCCGGCGCGTGGAGGACCAGCTGACGCTGCACTGGACGCCCGCCCCCGCGTTCCGGATCTCGGGGCGCCTGGAGGGTCGCGTGGACACGGCCCACGCCCGGAACTACTACGACCCGAACACCTACGCCGCCATTCCCTACCGGGGCGAGGGACACGACCTGGCCGGGGCCCTGGAGCTGCGCTGGACCCTCGCCGAGGGCCTGGACTGGGTGGCCGGCCTCCGCCGCGACGCCGGCCACCGGGACCTCACCCGCACCGACACCGGGCTGCGCAGCCGGGCCGGGAGCGCGGAAGCGGGCACCTGGCGCATGGGCCTCAACTGGCGGATGGCGCCCGAGCTGCGCCTCTACGCCAGCGCGGGCCAGGGCTTCCGCATGCCCAGCACCACGGAGTTCGCCCTGAACGCCCAGGCGGAGAGCCAGGACGCCACCGCCTATCCGATCCATCCGGAGCGCAGTCGCACGATCCAGCTGGGCGCCACGGGCCAGTTCGGCGGCCACTGGGAATACCGCCTGGAGGCCCAGCGCACCCGCGTGGACGAGCTGCTGGCCTATGTCTACGACACCAGCTGGTCCTGGCCGCCCCTCTTCACCTCCCACTACGCGAACCAGGGCTCCATCCGGGCCCAGAGCCTGGAGGGCGCGCTGGGCTGGCGGGGTGGCGAGGCGGTGGCCTACGGCTGGGACCTGATCCTCCGCAGCCAGGAGACCCGCGACCTCGACCACAACACCGAGGCCGACCGCTTCGGCCAGCAGACCACCGCCATCCTGCGCCACCCCTTCTTCACGGGCGCCGTGGCGGCCTTCGTCCAGTCCGGGGCCTGGCGCGCCGATGTCCGCTTCGCGCGCATCGGCCCCCGCTACGACCTGAACGACACCACTTACGAAATCCTCTCCACCCGCAAGCCCTACCGCGACCTGGCCGTGGGCCTCTCCCACGAGCCCGTGAAGGGCCTGACGCTCTCCCTGCGGGGCGAGCACCTGCTCCAGCCGAAACAGACGGTCCAGGATTGGCTCAGCGGCCGCTACGATCAGGACGGCGATGCCAGCCTGGTCTACGGCTTCCCGGCCCCCGGCCCCCGCTGGACCCTCGCCGTGACCTGGAGGTGGTGATGCGACGCTGGCTTGCCCTCCTGCTGCTGGCGCTCCTTTCGTCGATCGCGGGCCTGCCCCTGCTGGCCGCGCGGCCACAGCGGGTGGTGAGCCAGACCGTGGGCACGGACGAGCTGCTGCTGGCCCTGGCAGATCCCGGCCAGATCGCCGCCCTGAGCCACATCGGCCGCGACGCGCGGTTCAGCGCCGCGGCCAGCGAGGCCCAGCGGTTCCCGGCCCTCAAGGACAGCGACGCGGAAAGCGTGCTGCGCTTCCGCCCCGACCTGGTGCTGGCCGCCAGCTTCACCCGTCCCGAGACCCTGGCCCTGCTCCGGCGGGCCGGGGTCCGGCTCGTGGTGCTGGACCGCTTCGACACGCTGGAGGATGTCTACGCCAGCCTGCGGTCCCTCGGCCACGAGCTGGGCCAGGAGGCCCGCGCCGAGGCCCTCATCACCCGCTGCCGGGCCCGGGTGCAGGACCTCGCCACCCGACTCCGGGGGGTGCGGCCCACCCGGGTGCTCACCGCCGGGGCCTATCCGTTCACCGCGGGCTCGGGCACCACCTTCCAGGACCTCTGCGACCACGCCGGGGCCGTGAACGTGGCCGCGGAGGCCGGCCTCAAGGGTCACGCCCCCACGCCTTCGGAGAAGCTCCTCACCTGGAACGCCGAGGTGCTGGTGGTCTCGGGAGACCGCCCGGACGGCTCCGACATCCGCGCCAAGCTGGCGGAGATTCCCCACTACCGCGTCCTGCCTGCCTTCAAGGCCGGGCGCTTCGTGGTCCTCCCCGGCGCCCTGATGTCCAGCGTCTCCCACCACCGCATCGACGCCTACGAGCGGCTGGCACGGGCCCTCCATCCGGAACGTTTCAGGTGAGAGCACGCCTGGCCGTCCCGGCGCTGGTGGCGCTGCTGGTACTGGCCTTCCTGGCCTCGCTGGCCTTCGGCGAGCTGCGGCTGTCCTTCGGCCAGGTGCTGTCGGCCCTCGGCGGCAGCGGAGATGACATCGCCCGGACGGTGGTGCGCGACTTCCGCCTACCCCGGGCCCTGGTGGGCCTGGCGGCGGGCGCGGCCCTGGGCGCCAGCGGCGTGGTGATGCAGGCCTTCTTCCGCAACCCGCTCGCCAGCCCGGGCCTGCTGGGCGTCAGCAGCGGCGGGGCCCTGGGCGCCGTGGCCGTGCTGGCCCTGGCCCCGGCGGGTGGTTTCGCGGCCGCCACGATCTGGGCCCTGCCCGCCGCCTCGGTGCTGGGCGCCTTCGGCGCCACCGGCGCGGTGCTGATGCTGGCCCAGCGGGGGGCCGGCACCGAGCGGCTGCTGCTCTCGGGCGTGGCCCTGAACGCCCTGCTCGGGGCGGGCACCAGCTTCCTCCTCACCACCACCGCCGGCCACTTCGAGGTGAACGCCCAGATCCTCTTCTGGCTCATGGGCGGCCTGGAGAGCCGCAGCTGGGAGCACGTGTGGATGGGGGTGCCGGCCATCCTCGCGGGCTGCCTCCTCCTGCTGCCCCTGGGCCGGGCCATGGACCTGCTGAGCCTCGGGGAGCACAGCGCCCAGAGCCTGGGTGTGGACGTGCGCCGCCTGCGCCGCCAGCTCATCGTCCTCTCCACCATCCTCACCGCCCTAGCCACCGCAGTAGGCGGCATCATCGGCTTCGTGGGCCTGGTGGTGCCGCACATCCTCCGCCTGGCCTTCGGCCCGGCCCACCGGCGCCTGCTGCCCTATTCCATGCTGGGTGGCGCGGCCTTCCTCCTCGCTTGCGACCTGATCACCCGCCTCTTCCCCCTCGGCCTGCGCCTGGGCGTGGTGACGGCCCTGGTCGGCGGCCCCTTCTTCCTGTGGCTGCTGCGGAGGCCGCGATGACCGCCGCCCTCCACGCCTCCCACCTCTCGGTGCCGGGTCGCCTCGAGGCCGTGTCGCTGGACCTGGGCCCCTGCGAGCTCGTGGCCCTGGTGGGACCCAACGGCGCGGGGAAGTCCACCCTCATCCAGGCCCTGGCGGGGCTGCTGCCCGCCCATGGCACGGTCCTCTGGAATGGACAGGCGCTGTCGCACATTCCCGCGGCGGAGCGCGCCCGGAGGCTCGCCTGGGTGGGCCAGGAGGCGCACTTCGAGTTCGCCTTCCCCGTGCGAGAGGTCGTAGCCCAGGGGCGCTACGCCTGGGGCGACGACCCCACCGGCGTGGTGGAGGCCCTGGCGGAGCTGGACCTGGCCTACCTCGCCGACCGCCCCGCCACGCGCCTCTCGGGCGGCGAGCGCCACCGAGTGAGTCTCGCCCGGGCCCTCGCCACCCAGGCGCCCATCCAGCTCTGGGATGAGCCCGTGGCCCAGCTGGACGTGCGGCACGCCCTGGAGGTGATGCGTCTGGCCCGGCGCCTGGCCAGCGGGGGTGGAACGGTGCTGGTGAGCCTCCACGACCTGCGCGCCGCCTACCGCTTCGACCGCGTGCTCGTGCTCGACCGGGGCCACCTCGTCGGCGACGGCCGCCCCCACGAGGTCCTCACCGCCGCCCTCATCCGTCAGGTCTTCCGCGTGGAGGCCACCTTCGTGGAGAGCCTGGTGCCGGAACTGCCGTGCGAGTGACCTGCCCGGTGCACGGCACACGCCTCAACCTCGACGCCCCTCCCCAGCGTGTGGTCAGCTTCGTCTCCAGCGCCACGGAGACGCTGGTCGCGATCGGCTGTGAAGCGGCGTTGGCGGGTGTCACGCCCTACTGCGGGCGCTATGTCGACCACCTCCAGGCTCCCGTCGTCGGGGACTACCTGCAGGTCGACCTCGACGCCCTCCGGGCCCTGGACCCCGACCTGGTCCTGGTGACCTCCGGCATCCAGGCCACCCTCGGACGCCGGCTGGCGGAGGCGGGCCTTCCCGTCTACGCCCTGCCCCTCCCCGCCAGCCGGTTCGGCATCCTGGAAAACCAGATCCTCCTGGGCGGACTCATGCACCGCGTGGCCGAAGCCAGGGCCCTCTGCCGCCGCATGGAGGCCGGCTTCGCGGAGCTGGCCGGGTCGCCCGGCCGTCGTCCGACCGTCTTCGTCGAGCTCTGGTGCGGGAGGCACCTCCGGGGCGTCGGGGGACTCTCCTTCATCCATGACCTGGTGGAGCTGGCCGGTGGACAGCCCGCGCCCGCCCTTGCTTCCGAGGCCTATCCCCATCCCGACCTCCCGGCCGTCCGAACCGCCCGCCCCGAGGCGATCGTCCTGTTCCAGGAACCCGAGCACCCGGTGGACGCCCGGGCCCTGCTGGCGGAGCGGGGCTGGGACTGGAACCCGCGCATCATCCATTCCGGCATCGCCAGGGGCCGGAACCTCATCCACGACGGGCCCAGCTACCTCGACACGGCCCGGTGGCTGCGGGCCCAGCTTCAGGGCTGACCGTTCCGCCTCAGCACCCACCCCAGCCCCACCGGCCCGGCCACGGTGGTGAGGAGGAGGGCGCCGATGATGCCCGCCTGGATGTCAGGGCTCAGCAGGGGAGTGCCATGCCACTGGAGCTGGGCGCCGGTGGCCACGAAGATGAGCCCCACCTCGCCGCGGGGCACCATGCCCCAGCCCACCACGGCCGCGCGGGTGCCCCGGCCTCCGGTGTAGCCCGCCACGTACTTCCCCACCACGCCCAGCAGGGCCAGCACGGCCGCGAAGCCCAGGGTCGCGGGCCGGAAGAGGGCGGTGGGATCCACCTTGGCCCCCATGAGCACGAAGAAGAGGGGCGACAGCACCATCACGAGGGGATGCACCAGCTCCTCCAGGGTGTGCCGTTCACGGCGCTCCAGGTCCTCGATGTGCGCAGGCTCAAGAATGAGGCCCGCCGCGTAGGCGCCCACGATGGAGGCCAGGCCCGCCAGGCTGCCCAGCCAAGCCAGCAGGAAGGCGAAGCCGAGGCCCAGCGGCAGCAGCACCTGCTCGCCCCGGAACCGGCTGGCCAGGCGGAAGAGGCGTGGCGTGGCGAGGCGGCCCAGCGTGAGCGCGGCCGCGAGGAAACCCAGGGCGAGGAGGAGGGTTCTCGCCAGCTCGGAGCCCAGGGAGCCGCCTGATCCGCCCGGCCCGCCCGTGGTCGAGGCCCCTACGAGACCCGACACAGCCACCAGTACCAGCAGGCCCAGCACGTCGTCCACCACGGCGGCGCCCACGATGATGCGGCCCTCCACCGAATCCGCCGCGCCCTTCTCCCGCAGAACCTGGGCGGAGATGCCGATGCTGGTGGCGCAGAGGCAGGCACCGATGAAGAGGTCCAGCACGAAGGGCGAGCCCGCGGGCAGCAGGAGCCAGGCCCCCGCCAGACCCGCGGCCATGGGCGCGACCACGCCGATGGAGGCCACCCGCAGCGAGGCCGCGCCCACCTTCATCATCTGCGGCACGGTGGATTCCAGGCCCACGGCGAACATGAGGACCACCACGCCGAGACCCCCCAGCAGCTCGGCGGCGGGAGAGGCCGCCACTTCTGGCACCAGGGGCCAGGCCCGGTGCAGGGCTGTGAGGGCCAGCCCCGCCGCCAGCTCGCCGGTGACCGCAGGAAGCTTCAGGCGCACGGCCAGCTCGCCACCCACCTTGGCGGAGAGCCACAGCAACGCCAGCAGCATCAGGGTGCCGGCGAGAGGGTCGTGAACCAGGAAGGCCAGGGTCATCCGGTGCCTCGGGACAAGATTTGACCCGAGGATACCTCACGGTTCACAGACATCCCCGCTCAGGGGCCCCAACGGGCCACCATCACCGAACGGGCGCCCTCAGCTCTCCGCCGTCCCGGTTCCTTCGGCCTGCTTCAGCCAGGGCAGGTGATGGACGTGGATGCGGCCCTCGAAGGTCACGTGAAGCCCGTCGCGCGCGGCGTCCTGGTGGTTCAGCACGGAGCCCCGCGCCCGGGTCTGGTCCAGCACGGCCAGGTCGATGTCGCCCACCAGCACCATCTCGGAGTTGGCGGCGGCCTCCGTGGCGATGCCGTCCATGGGGAAGGGGAAGTCGGAGGGCGTGTAGACGCCGCTCTGGGCGTACTGCGCCGTGAGGTCCGTGATGAGGGGCAGGCTGCCCACCATGCCCGCGGTCACCACGTAGATCTGGTTCTCCACGGCCCGGGCCCGGGCGCAGGTGGTGACGCGGCTGTAGCCCCGGCGGTCGTCCGTCAGGTAGGGCACCACCAGCAGCTGGACCTCCTGCTCCGCCTGGATCCGCGCCACCTCGGGGAACTGCACGTCGTAGCAGATGGACACGCCCATCCGCCCGAAGTCCGTGTCGATGATGTGGATCTCCTGGCCCGGCTCGAAGTGCCAGACGTTCCGCTCCGTGGGGGTGAGGTGGAGCTTGGGCTGGTGGACCGGCCCGTGGCCCGGCACGAAGATGGAGGCCACGTTCTGCAGCTTCCCGTCCACGAAGCGCGGGTGGGTGCCCGCCACGATGATGCGGTCGTACTTGCGCGACAAGTGGAGGAACAGGCCCTCGTAGTCGGTCGTGAAGCGCTCCGCCAGCTCCCGCATGGCCTCGGGGGGCGGGAAGCCGGGCCGCAGGCAGCTCAGCAGCTGGACCGCCAGCAGCTCGGGAAACACGATGACGTCCGCGTCGTAGTCGTCGCCCACATCCACGTAGTTCTCCACCTGGGTGGCGAAGGCGGCGAAGTCGGCCACAGGCCGCAGGGCGTACTGGATGCCGCAGACCCGCACCGGGCGGGACAGGAACGGGGTGGGAGCCTTGAAGCGCATGCCGTCGCCTCCTCAGAGTTCCATGACGATAAGGGCAGCGTGGCCCAGGGTCTCCGGGTCCGGAGCGTAGTCCCGCAGCACCCCGCGGACCTGGAAGCCCACGCGGAGCTGCTTGGACAGGGTGGGGTCGAAGATCCGGCCGGCCACCACGGCCTCCACGTAGGCCTCGGGGCTCATCTCGTGGGCCACGCGGTGGTAGCCGGCGATGCGGGCCCCGGCCACGAAGGCGCGGCAGCCCAGACGCCGGCCCAGCTCGATGCGGCCCTCGTAGAGAAGCCGCCCGATGCCCTGGTCCTGCCAGGCGGGATCCACCGCGATGTTCACGCCGTAGAGGGCGTCCCCCTCGGGATCATGGGTGGACAGGCTGCCCCGCCCTGTGATCAGGGACCAGGTGTGGGGGGCCAGCGCCGCCGCCAGGGGCACCCGCTGGGCCGTGGAGGTCCCGACGAGGCGCTCGCCCGCTTCCACCACCATCTGGCCCTCGGGGAACCGCTCGATGTGGCGCAGGAGGTTCTCGGCGGACCACACGGCCTCTGGGCCATGGGGCGGCGGATAGACGCGGGCCATCAGGTCCCGGATCCCGGGCACGTCGTCCGGGCGCCGGAGGCGGCGCAGCACGGGGGTGGGTGGGCCGAGCTCGTCCATGACGCTCCCGGAGAGGCCCCCAGGTTAACCCACGCCGCCAGTCTGCCCGTTCGGGCTAGCCTGGGACATGCCTTGGATCGACCTCGCCGCATGGATCGCCGCCACCCTGCTCCTCGCGGGGCTGGCCCTCCTGCGCCGGCACTGGACCCGGCTGCCCGCCCTGGCCCCGGATCCCGCCCTGCCAGCGGACCCGCCCTCCGTGTGCCTCTGCATCCCCGTCCGGAACGAGGCCCTCGAGCTGCCCGCCGCCATCGACTCCTGGCTGGCCCAGGACTACCCGGCCCTGCGGATCGTCGTGGTGGATGACGGCTCCACGGACGGCAGCCCGGAGATCCTCCAGGCCCGTGCGCAGGCCCGACCGGACCGCCTCCGGGTCGTCCGCAACGACCGCCTGCCCCCGGGCTGGCTGGGGAAGAATCACGCCCTGGACCTGGCCGTCCGCCAACCTGAAGCCCAGGGCGCCGCATGGCTGCTCTTCGCGGATGGGGACGTGCAGGCCTCGCCGACCCTGCTGCGCCGAGCCGTGGCCTTCGCCCTGGCCCAGCCGACGGACATCCTGGCGTTGATCCCCGGCGTGGACGCCGTGGGACCTGCCGAGCGGGTGGTGCTGCCCCTGGCGGCCTCGGCCTTCCAGCTGCTGGTGCCGCCCCACCAGGTGCCCAATCCCCGCCATCCGGCCTTCTGCGGCGTGGGAGGCTTCACCCTGGTCCGGCGGGAGGCCTACGAGGCCGCCGGTGGCCACGCGGCGGCCCCCCTGGAGGCCATCGACGACATGATGCTGGCCCGGCGGATGAAACAGGCCGGCTTCGTGAACCGGGTGGCCCGGGGCGGCCCGGACCTGCACCTGCGGATGTACCACGGCCTGGGGGAACTGGTGCGGGCCATGCGGAAGAACGCCGCCGCCCTGCCCGCCTGGGGGCTCCTCCCCCTGCTCCTCCCGCCCGTGGCCCTGGTGATGCTCGCCCCCCTCTGGCTGCCCTTCACGGGCCACCCGGGCCTGGCGCTGCTGCTCTGGCTGCTGGTGCCCGCCCTGGCGGGGGACGTCCAGCAGCGCATGACCGGCCGGCCCATGGACCTGCTCTGGGCCCTCTGGCCCCTGGATGCCCTGGTCTTCGCGGCCGGCACCGCCTGGGCCTTCGCGGACCGCCTCCGGGGGGTGAACCACTGGCGTGGGCGGGACGTCAAGCTGCGCTAGGCTGGTGGACCCGGCCCTCGGGGGTGGCCGAAAAGATTTTCTTGTTTTTTTCGCTTTTTGAATCCATCCTGGAAAGCACCCCTTCCGGAGGACCCCATGGCCGCAGCCGAACAAGATGACCGCCTGAAAGCCCTGTCCCGCACCGTGGCCGACATCGAGCGGGCCTTCGGCAAGGGTTCCATCATGAAGCTGGGCGACCGCATGAGCCCCGCCGAGGGCCTCGAGGTCATCAGCACCGGCTCCATCGCCCTGGACAGCGCCCTGGGCGTAGGCGGCGTGCCCAAGGGCCGCATCGTGGAGGTCTACGGGCCGGAAGCCAGCGGCAAGACCACCCTGGCCCTGCACATGGTGGCCCAGGCCCAGAAGAAGGGCGGCCTGGCCGCCTACATCGACGCCGAGCACGCCCTGGACCCCGAATACGCCAAGAAGCTGGGCGTGGACGTGGACAACCTCTTCATCAGCCAGCCGGACAGCGGCGAGCAGGCCCTGGAGATCTGCGACCAGCTCGTGCGCAGCGGCGCCCTGGACATCATCGTGGTGGACTCCGTGGCCGCCCTGGTGCCCAAGGCCGAGATCGACGGCGAGATGGGCGACAGCCACGTGGGCCTCCAGGCTCGCCTCATGAGCCAGGCCCTCCGCAAGATGACCGGAACCATCAGCAAGACCCGCAGCTGCGTCGTCTTCATCAACCAGATCCGCATGAAGATCGGCGTGATGTTCGGCAATCCCGAGACCACCACCGGCGGCAACGCACTGAAGTTCTACGCCTCCGTGCGCCTGGACGTCCGCAGCATCCAGAGCATCAAGGGCAACACGGGCGATCCCCTGGTGGCCGCCAAGGACGAGGACTCCTCCGTGGTGGGCAAGAAGACCAAGGTGAAGGTCGTGAAGAACAAGGTCGCCCCGCCCCTCAAGATCGCCACCTTCGACATCATGTACGGCGAGGGCATCAGCCGCACCAGCGAGCTGGTGGAGCTGGGCACCCAGCTGGAGATCATCCAGAAGAGCGGCTCCTGGTACAGCTACAAGGACAGCCGCCTGGGCCAGGGCGCCGAGAACGTGAAGAAGCTCTTCACCGACAATCCCGAGCTGGCGGACGAGGTGGAGGGCCTCATCCGCGAGCGCCTCGGCATGAAGAGCACCGCCGTGGAAGTGTAAGCATCATCGACCTGCGCGCCCTTGGAAGGGGTCGGCAGACGGCGGCGGTCCCCCAAAGGCCGCCGCCGTTTTTGATCTGACCGAAGGCGAAAGACGGGAACGCGAAGGGTGCGAAGGGGTAAGTCAAGGACGCGAAGGCGGCTCCATTGCTCCGGCACAGGACATCCGGGCCTACGGTCTCTGGTCCACTGATCGCGCCCGCAGGGCGTCTTGGCGCCCTTCGCGTTCCCAATCTTTCCGCTGGGCGGGTGAAGCTAGTCCTTGTCCTGCACGCCCAGGCCAGCGCCCCGGAGATGCTTCGGCAGGGGCGCCGCGCCCTGGGCGCTGAACGGGGCGCCGGCGGGGGCCACTGCCTTCGGTGCGGAGGGCCGGGACCCCGGCTGCACCCCGGGCTGGGCCTGGAGGGACTTCATCTGCTCCGCGGTGGCGAAGGGCTCCAGGCGGGCGATCTGCTCGGCGGTGGGGAAGCCTTCGTAGCGGACGCGCCGGGGCCCCCAGATGTCCACGGCGGTACCGCGGACCTCGTGCATGCGGGGCAGGGACTGGCGCCAGTAGATCCCCAGCGGCTCGCCGTCCGGGCCGGCGAAGCCGATGAGATCGGCCTCGGGAAGCAGGGTCGGGGCCCCGTCGGTCCAGGTGGCCATGGTGAGGGGCTTGCCCTGGCCGGTCTTCAGCAGGAGGACCGGGGCCGGGCGTCCCAGACCGGGGTCCAGGTCCTTCTCCTGGTTCCGGAGGGCCTCCAGGAAGTCCATGTTCTTCAGCTCCCGCTGGGGGGCCGACATGGGATGGGGCTCCTGGAGCCGGGCGGTCACCAGCTTGTCGCCGATGCGCTCCAGCACAGCCAGCTGGAGGGGCTGGGCGCCAGTCTGGCTCCCGGCTTGGCCCTTCGCCTGGAGGGCCCGGCCCACTTCCTCCATGAGCTTGGGCAGCAGGATCTGGGGCGCCGCCAGCAGGGTGTCCGCCGTGGGGATGGCCAGGAAGGGATGCTGGTCCTTGAAGAGGCCGTGCCAGACCTCGGGGAGCAGCAGGCGGGCCGCGTCGGCCCCGTCGTGCCAGGGCGCCTGGTAGATGCCCGAGGGCAGCCGCACGAAGGCGCCCTCGCTGCGGTGGCGCAGGTGGTCCAGGGCCAGATCCAGCACGTCCTCGGCGGGCTGGTCCCAGATCCGCAGCCAGGCGGCGGGCATCACCACCTCAGCCACGCGGATCCGCGCCGTCAGGCCGTCGATGAAGGCGTGGCTCCAGCGGCCCTCGCGCTCGGCCCGCCAGGTGGGCACCAGCTCCGGGAGCAGGTGGTCCTGGGCGTCGATCCAGGGCTCCGGGAGGGGCAGGCCCAGCCGATGGGTCTCCGCCACCGCATCTGCCCAGGCTTCACGCTCTTCCGCCCGGCGGTGGGCCTCGAAGGTCGGCACGAGCGCCTCCAGCCCCGGCAGGGACGCGGGCAGGCCCCGGGTCTCCAGCAGGGTGGCCAGCGACGGCAGGGGCGCCTCGTCGGCGCGGGAACGGAAGCGATCGAAAAAGCCCATGTTCAGCGGTCCAATCAAACAGTCCATTCTGACGCATTAAATGAAATTATGCTTGGGGAATGGAGCCTCGCGACACCCTGGGCCGCCCCCTCAAGGCGCTGCGCATCTCGGTCACCGACCGCTGCAACTTCCGGTGCACCTACTGCATGCCCAAGGATGTCTTCGGGCCGGACTACCCCTTCCTGGCCCGGGAGGCCCTGCTCAGCTTCGAGGAGATCACCCGGCTGGCGCGGATCTTCATCAGCCTCGGCGTCACCAAGATCCGCCTCACGGGGGGCGAGCCCCTCATGCGCCGGGAGCTGCCCGCCTTGGTGCGCATGCTCTCGGCGCTGCCCGGCCTGGAGGATCTCGCCCTCACCACCAACGGCGTCCTCCTGCCCGACCTGGCCCGTCCCTTGAAGGAAGCCGGCCTGAACCGGATCACCGTCAGCCTCGACACCCTGCGCCCCGACCGCTTCCGGGCCATCAGCGACACGGACCTGCCCCTGGACCGCGTGCTGGCGGGCGTGACGGCCGCCCGGGCCGCGGGCTTCAGCCCCGTCAAGCTGAACTGCGTGCTCAAACGCGGCCTGAACGACGACGAGATCATCGACCTGGCCGCCTTCGCCCGCGACGAAGGTCACACCCTGCGATTCATCGAGTTCATGGACGTGGGCACCACCAACGGCTGGCGGATGGAGTCCGTGGTTCCCGCGGCCCAGGTGCACCAGATACTCAACGCCCGCTGGCTCCTGGAGACCCTCGAGGCCGGCGAGGACGCCGTGGCGCGGAGCTGGCGCTACCGCGACGGCAAGGGCGAGGTGGGCCTCATCGCCTCCGTCACCGCCCCCTTCTGCCGCGGCTGCAACCGGGCCCGCCTCTCCGCTGAGGGCAGTCTCTACACATGCCTCTTCGCGGGGCAGGGCCTGGACCTCAAGGGGCTGCTCCGCAGCGGCCACAGCGACGGGGACCTCGCCAGCCTCCTGGGCTTCCACTGGAAGCGGCGGGAGGACCGCTACTCCGAGCTCCGGCGCGGGGCCACGCCCGGCCTGCCCAAGGTGGAGATGTCCCGCATTGGCGGCTAGGAAATCCTCCAGTCATCCGGGGTAGGATCTCCCCATGACGCCCCGACACGCCCTCGTCACCCTGGCCCTGGCCACCCTCCTCGGCGCGGCCGCGCCTACGGCCGCCCTTCCCGCGGCGCCACCTGCCGCGGTGGTCCATGGCGGCGCCGGCAGCCCCCGCACCCGCATGGACGGGACGGATCCGGCCGCGGCCAAAGCCCTGGCGGCCCTGAAGGCCGGCGGCAGCGCCCTGGAGGGAGCCCTGGCCGGCGTGGTGGTGCTGGAGGATGATCCCCGCTTCAACGCGGGCACCGGCGCCAACATCCGCCTGGACGGCAAGACCATCCAGATGGACGCCGCCTGCATGGACGGCGCCACCGGCGGCTACGGCGCCGTGGCCGCCATCGAGCGCGTGAAGAACCCCGTGCTGGTGGCCCGCAAGGTCATGGACACGCCCCACCTCCTCATCGTGGGCGAGGGCGCCACGCGCTTCGCCCGGGCCATGGGCTTCCCCGACTACGATCCCACCTGCACCGAGAACAAGGCCCGCTTCCAGCGCGTGCAGGCCATCCTCAAGGGCTCTGACCCGCGCCAGCTCGAGGCCTGGAAGCGCTACGACTGGAAGAAGGCCTGGAACTTCCCCACGCCGCTGAAAGAAGCGCTGGGCCCCTCGGACACCGTGGGCTGCGTCACCCGCGACGCCAAAGGGCAGTTCGCCGCCGCCATCAGCACCGGCGGCACCACCATCACCTTCTACGGCCGCGTGGGCGACGTGCCCATGTTCGGCGCGGGCATCTACGCCGGCCCCAAGGGCGCCGTGGCCTGCACCGGCAACGGCGAGGACATCATCAAGCACCTGGTGGCCAAGGCCACCTACGACCTGCTGGCCCGGGGCCTCCCCGCCCAGGAGGCCGTGGACCGCGCCCTCAAGGCCTTCCCCCCCACCATCGACCTCGGCCTCGTCGCCGTCGGCCCCACCACCACCGGCGGCGGCTGCAACTACAGCGCCGAGAAGAAGGCCTTCGTCACCGACTACCGGAACCAGATGGCGTGGAGCGCCGCGCAGTAGCCTCACGCCCTCCGCATCATCTGGGCGATGAGGAAGGCCATCTCCAGGCTCTGGCTGCGGTTGAGGCGGGGGTCGCAGCCGCTCTTGTAGGCCCGCTCCAGGTCGGCCTCGACGAGGCCCTCTACGCCACCGGTGCACTCTGTGACGGGCTCGCCGGTGAGCTCGAAATGGACGGCGCGCAGCCGCGAGCCGTGGGCGCGGTGCAGGTCGGCCACCTCGCGCAGCTCCTGGAGGATGTCGCCGAAGTCCCGGGTCTTGAGCCCGCCCTTGGTCGTACGCCCGTTGCCATGCATGGGGTCGCAGCTCCACAGCACGGGATGGCCCTCGGCCCGGGCGGCTTCGATGAGGGCGGGCAGCACGCGGCCCGCCTTCCCCGCCCCGAAACGGGTGATGAGGGTGAGGCGTCCCGGCTGGCGCTGGGGATCCAGCTTGGACAGCACCTGTCGCAGCTGCTCCGGCGTCATGGAAGCGCCGACTTTCAGACCGATGGGGTTCGCCAGGCCGCGGATGTACTCCAGGTGGGCGCCGTCCAGCTGGCGGGTGCGCTCGCCGATCCAGAGGAAGTGCGCACCCAGGTTGTAGTGGGCCCCCTTCTCGGGCACCCAGCGGGTGAGCGCCGTCTCGAAGGGCAGGTGCAGGGCTTCGTGGCTGGTGAACAGCTCGCCGGTGCGCAGGTGCTCGGGCAGGCCGCCCAGGCACTTCACGAAGTCGAGGGAGACCCGCACCTGCTCCAGAGTCTCCAGGTAGTGGCCCGCGTCCTCGCGGCTCCAGGGCAGGTCCCAATGTTCCGGGTTGTGCAAGTCCGCGAAGCCGCCGTCCACCAAGGCCCGCAGGTGGTTCAGGGTGGCCGCGGCGCGGTGGTAGGCCTCCAGGAGGCGCCGGGGATCGGCCTCGCGCTGGGTCGGATCGAGCCCGTTGATGAGGTCCCCGCGGTAGACGGGCACGCGATGGCCGTCCACCAGCTCCGTGTCCCCGCTGCGGGGCTTGGCGTACTGGCCCGCGATGCGGCCCAGGTGGACCACGCCCGTGCGGCCGCCGTGGGTGATGAGCACGGACATCTGGAGCAGCACGCGCAGCTTGTCCTGGATGAGACTTCCGCGGCAGTCCGCGAAGGCCTCGGCGCAGTCGCCACCCTGGAGGAGGAAGCGCCTTCCCGCGGCAGCCTCGGCGATCAGGCTCCGGAGGTGGTCCACCTCCTCGGCCACCACCAGGGGCGGCAGCTCCCGCAGCTCCGCCAGGGCCGCCTCCACCGCCGCGGCGTCGCGGTAGCGCGGCTGCTGGGCGGCGGGCAGGCCGCGCCAGGAATCGGGGGTCCAGGTCCAGCCGGTCATCGCGCCACCTCCAGCGCCCGGGGGTAGCTGCCCAGAACCTTCAGCGAGGCGCAGACGCCCCGCAGCTCCTCCAGGGCCTCCGCCAGCGCCGGGTCCGCCGCATGGCCCTCCACATCGAGGAAGAAGACGTATTCCCAGAGCTTGCGCCGGGTGGGCCGGCTCTGGATACGGCTGAGGTTCAGGCCCCGCCGGGCCAGGGGCTCCAGCAGGCGCAGCAGGGCGCCGGGGCCGTCCTGGGCCATGGCCAGCAGGGTGGTGCGGTCGCGGCCCGTGGGCTCGGCGGACTTCGGCCCCAGCACCAGGAAGCGCGTGGCGTTGGCGGCCAGGTCCTGGATCTTCGTCTCGGCCACGCGGAGGCCGAAGAGATCCGCGGCCAGCTCGGAGGCCACCGCCGCGCCCTCGGCGTCCTCCCGGGCCAGGCGGGCGGCTTCCGAGGTAGAGGGCGCCTCGACGCGGTCGACCCCGGGCAGGTGCGCCTCCAGCCAGCGCCGGCACTGGCCCAGGGCCTGGGGATGGGAGTAGACCCGCCGCACGCCGCCGACCTCGAGCTCCGGCCGCAGCAGCAGGGCCTGGTCCACGGGCAGGAGGATCTCCGCGCAGATGGCCAGGGAACTGTCGAGAAAGGCGTCGAGCGTGGAGTCCACCGAGCCCTCGGTGGCGTTCTCCACGGGCACCACGCCGTAGTCGGCGCGCTGGCGCTCCACGGCCTGGAAGACAGCCTGGATGGTGCCCTGGGGCAGGGCCTGGCCGGAGCCGCCGAACTGGTGGCGCGCCGCCAGGTGGGTGAAGGTGCCCTCGGGGCCCAGGAAGGCCACCCGCAGCGGCTTCTCCAGGCTGAGGCAGGCGCTCATGATCTCCTGGAAGACCGTGCGAACGGCCGGGGCCGGGAAGGGTCCGGCGCTCGCGGCCTCCAGGCGGGCCAGCACCTCCCGCTCCCGGGCGGGGGCATGGAAGAGGGCGTCGGGCGCGGCCTCGGCCTTGAGGCGGCCCACCTCCGCGGCCAGGGCCGCCCGGCGGTTCAGCAGGGCCAGCACCTGGTCGTCCACGGCGTCGATGGCCTGGCGGAGGCCGGGGAGGGACGGGATCTCGGTCATGGTGGACTCCTGGAATGCGAAAACCCCCGAGCCTTGCGGTCTCGGGGGCGATGGTTCGAAGCGGTTCCGGGTCTAGACGCCGCCTACCCTCGCACCCGAGGTGCGAAAGCTAAAGAAGAAGGCGCGGGAGGCGGTCATCACGGTCTAGACACCTTGCCGGAAAAGACCTTGGCCTGCAAGGAGAAACCGAGGAACGCGAAGGACGCGAGTGAAGGCGCGAAGACCGCGAAGAGAGGCTCGGTCCAAATAGGACATCCTTTTATCCTTCGCGCCTTTCTTAGCGCCCTTCGCGTTCCGCCTTTTGCTTTCCCTGATCTCAGGCCCCGAGGCAGGTCACGACCTCCGCCAGGCAGGCCGCCCACACCTCGTCGGGGGTCTCGTCCAGGAAGAACTCCACGGCATGACCGGCGGGTCGGGCCTCGGGGTGCTGCGACCAGGCCTCGAAGAGGGCGTCCAGCGGGGCGGCGTCCAGGGCGTTGCGGCGGAGCTTGTGGGATTTCCGCGTGCGATCGGGATCGGGCCCGCGCAGGCAGACGCCCTCTCGGCGGGTGGCCACGAAGGTGAAGGCCTGGACCCACTTGCCGTCCATGAGCTGGTTGAAGTGGAAGAAGGCCCCGTGGTGGCTGCGGGAGTAGTCGAACACCCGGTGCTTCCCCCGCCACTTGGCCACCCAGAGAGTGAGGATGGCGGCCAGCCGGGCCCGCTCCGAGGCGTGCTTCAGGCAGCTCTGGGCGTAGGGCAGGAACTCGTCGAGCAGGTCCACAGGGAGGCCTCCGGGGCCTCCACCCTACCGCAGGCCCGGCCTCTCCCGGAGCGCCATTCCATGCGACCTGCCGGGCTGCGGGCACCCCTCCATGGAGGAGGTCGACCTGGTGGAATCGATTCAGAGTCTCGATCCCGTCGCATCACCCCCACCACTCCACAGCCGGGGTCAGGCGGAGCTCTCGAAGGACGCCGCTGTTCCGCCGCCTGACAGTGTTCTCCCGAAGCCCTTCCGGATCCGCCAGTTGCTGACCCGAGGTCAGGGGCCACCGGGTGGCGGGGGTCGGATATTAACAACCAGATAATCCATACAGAATGATTGATACTCTAGCTAAGTCCTTATGATTCCAGGCCCCTGTGGCATGAGTCACAAGTGTCCCCGATTAGGTTTTTAGACACAGAAATCCCCGGGCGGTCATCGCATGCTGAACGGATCTGGAGGCTTCCATGTCCGACACGGCCCGCCCGCTCATCACCGCCGAGAACCTGCCCGCGCCGCACTGGCATGCCACCCACCAGGAAGCCCAGAAGCAGCTGACCGACATGGCCAAGGCCATCGGGGCCGGGGACTGGAAGCGCGTGGATCTCGGGGCCCGGTGGGTCTATGAGGAGCTCAAGCCCCACAACGAGGCCGAGGAGCGCGAGCTGCTGCCCCTGCTGGAGGAGCTCGGGGCCGAGTCCCTGGTGCAGCGCATCCAGGACGAGCACCGCCAGATGTGGGATCTGACCCTCCAGCTGCTCTCCGAGATCAACGAAGGCCAGGTCCGGGCGCCCCAGGCCCTCACGCTGCAGGGGCAGCGGCTCGTGGATCTGGTCCGCGACCACATCGAGATGGAAGAGCGGCTCATGCTGCCCCTCCTCAAGGGGAAGTCCATGTACTGGTCCGACGAGGAGACCCAGGACGGCTACCTCATCCTCGAGAAGAAGCTCATCGCCCCCGAGACCTGGTCCTTCATCGTCCAGGCCCCGCAGGTGGCCCGCGGCCGCAAGCCCGGCCAGTTCTTCATGGTCGCGCCGTTCCCCGAGAGCGAGCGCATCCCCCTCACCCTGGCCGGCGGCGACGCGAAGAAGGGCTACATCCACTTCATCATGCAGGAGGTGGGCGCCACCACGAAGGCCATGGGCAGGCTCAGCGCCGGCGATCGCCTCTTCGCCGTGGCCGGCCCCATGGGCACGCCGACGGAGCTGGTGGAGGAGGGCACCATCGTGCTGATGGCGGGCGGCTACGGCTCCGCCGCCATCCTGCCCGCCGCCGAGGAGCTCCACGCCCAGGGTCGTCGCGTCATCACCATCCTGGGCGGCCGCAGCAAGGAGCGCGTGCTGCTGGCCGACGAGCTGGGCGCCGCCTCCGCCGAGCTCATCGTCACCACTGACGACGGCACCCTGGGCCGCCAGGGCCTGGTGACCGACGCCCTCAAGGACATCATCGCCCGCGAGAAGGTCGCCCAGGTGGTGGCCGTCGGCCCCCTGCCCATGATGCGGGCCGTCTCGGACCTGACCAAGCCCCACGGCATCTTCACGCTCGTGAGCCTCAACGCCCTCATGGTGGATGGCACGGGCATGTGCGGCGGCTGCCGCGTCAGCGTGGGCGGCCAGACCAAGTTCGCCTGCTTCGACGGCCCCGACTTCGACGGCCACCAGGTGGACTTCAACATGCTCCGCATGCGCCAGGACTGGTACAAGGCGGAGGAGCACGACGCCTGCGATCCCTCCGAGTGCAAGATCGGCCGCGTGGCCGCCACGGGCCCCGTGGACTACTCCAAGTACCTGAACGAGCCCGTCACCGAGCTGGACTGGCAGAACCTGGATCTGAACACCATCAAGCCCAGCCAGAAGATGAAGATCCCCCGCCAGGAGATGGCCTGCCAGCCGCCGGAGCTGCGCGTGTGCAACTTCGACGAGGTGAGCCTGGGCCTCTCGCCCGAACAGGCCCGGCTCGAGGCCGCCCGCTGCATCCAGTGCAAGCACCCCGCCTGCATCGAGGGCTGCCCGGTCAATATCAACATCCCTGCCTTCCTCATGGAGATCGTCCACGAGGATCCCCAGGGCGCCGCCCGCATCATCAAGGAGAGTTCCTCGCTGGGTTCCGTCTGCGGCCGCGTCTGCCCGCAGGAGAAGCAGTGCGAGATCAAGTGCGTGGTGGGCATCAAGGGCCTGCCCGTCTCCATCGGCCGCCTGGAGCGTTACGCCTCCGACTCCATGCTGGGCTCGGACGAGCTGCCCCCGGTGGAAGCCCCCACGGGCAAGAAGGTGGCCGTCATCGGCGCGGGCCCCGCGGGCCTCACGGTGGCCGGCGAGCTCATCAAGAAGGGGCACCAGGTCACGGTCTACGACGCCCTCCACAAGCCGGGCGGCGTGATGCTCTACGGCATCCCCGAGTTCCGCCTGCCCAACAAGATCGTGGACCAGGAAGTGGGGACCCTCCGCCGCCTGGGCGTGAAGTTCATCATGAACACCCTCGTGGGCCGCAGCATGACCCTCGATGACCTGCGCAAGGACCACGACGCCATCTTCATGGGCACCGGCGCCGGCCTGCCCAAGATGATGGGCATCCCCGGCGAGGAGTACAAGGGCGTCTACACCGCCAACGAGTTCCTCACCCGCATCAACCTCATGCGCGCCGACCTCTTCCCCGAGTACGGCACGCCGGTGACCGTCGGCAAGAACGTCATCATCGTGGGCGCGGGCAACACGGCCATGGACGCCTCCCGCGCCGCCCGCCGCATGGGCGCCGAGAAGGTCACGGTGGTCTACCGCCGCACGGTGAAGGAATCCACGGCCCGCAAGGAGGAGCTGGAGCACGCCCACGAGGAGGGCGTCGAGTTCAAGTTCCTCTGCACGCCCGTGCAGCTCCACGGCAACGACAAGGGCTGGATGACCCATGCCGAGTGCGCCGTGATGGAGCTGGGCGAGCCCGGCCCCGACGGCCGCCGCAGCCCCAAGATGACCGACGAGCGCATCATGATCCCCTGCGACACCCTGGTGGTCGCCCTGGGCTTCGATGTGAACCCCCTCATCGCCCAGACCGACAAGGGCCTCAAGACCCTCAAGGGCGGGGTTGTTGTCGTCGACAACGAAACCGGTGAGACTTCCCTGCCCGGCGTGTTCGCGGGCGGCGACGTCATCACCGGCGGCGCCACGGTCATCCTGGCCATGGGCCAGGGCCGGCGGGCCGCCGCCGCCATGCACCGCCGCCTCATGGGGGAGCCCCAGGTTGCGGTCTGACCACTGGACCATCTTGTGATGAATATTGACCAATCCATCAGATATGATGGGCCTGCCTTGTTGCCTGTCCCGATCCTGGATTGCCTGTCCTGAAACCTATCCCCGGAAGCGCCCCGAAGAAGCACGCCGGAAGGAGCGAAACCATGAGCAAGCGCTTGATGAAGACCCTGGATGGGAACGAGGCCACCGCCTCGGTCGCCCACCGCCTCAGCGAAGTCATCGCCATCTACCCCATCACGCCCTCCTCCAACATGGGCGAGTGGGCGGACGAGTGGAGCTCTCAGGGGAAGACCAACGTCTGGAAGACCATTCCCTCGGTCATCGAGATGCAGTCCGAAGGCGGCGCCGCCGGCGCCGTCCACGGCGCCCTCCAGGCCGGCAGCCTCACGACGACCTTCACGGCGTCCCAGGGCCTGCTCCTGATGATTCCGAACATGTACAAGATCGCCGGCGAGCTGACGCCCTTCTGCATGCACGTCACCGCCCGCACCCTGGCCGCCCACGCCCTGAGCATCTTCGGCGACCACTCGGACGTCATGGCCTGCCGCCAGACCGGCTTCGCCATGCTGAGCTCCGAGAGCGTCCAGCAGGCCCACGACTTCGCCGCCATCTGCCACGCCGCCACGCTGCGCAGCCGGGTGCCCATCCTCCACTTCTTCGACGGCTTCCGCACCAGCCACGAGGTGGCCAAGATCGAGATCCTCAATGACGAGGACCTCCGCCACATGGTGCCCGACGAGCTGGTGGCCGACTTCCGCAAGATGGCCCTGACGCCCGATCACCCGATGATCCGCGGCACCGCCCAGAACCCTGACACCTTCTTCCAGGCCCGCGAGGCCTGCACGCCCTATTACGCGGCTTTCCCGGCCATTGTGCAGCAGGAGATGGACCGCTTCGCCGCCCTCACCGGCCGCCAGTACCGCCTCTACGACTACTTCGGCCACCCCGAGGCCGAGCGCGTGATCGTGACCATGGGCTCGAGCTGCGACGTCACCCACGAGTACGTCGAGTGGGCCATGAAGCAGGGCGAGAAGGTCGGCGTGCTGAAGGTCCGCCTCTTCAGGCCCTTCGCCATCCCCGAGTTCGTCCGCGCCCTGCCCGCCTCCGTGAAGAAGATCGCCGTCCTGGACCGCTGCAAGGAGCCCGGCGCCCCCGCCGATCCCCTGCACCTGGACGTGATCGCCGCCCTGCGCGAGGGCCGCGAGGAAGGCCACACCAAGCTCGATCCCATCGTCGTGGGCGGCCGCTACGGCCTGTCCTCCAAGGAATTCACGCCGGCCATGGTCCAGGGCATCTACGAGAACCTGGCCAAGGACGCGCCGAAGAACCACTTCACCGTCGGCATCATGGACGACATCAGCCACAGCTCGCTGACCTACGACGCCCACTTCGACGTGGAGCCCGCCGACGTGACCCGCGCCCTGTTCTACGGCCTGGGCGCCGACGGCACGGTGGGCGCCAACAAGAACTCCATCAAGATCATCGCCGAGGAGACCCCGAACTTCGGCCAGGGCTACTTCGTCTACGACTCCAAGAAGTCCGGCGCCATCACCATCAGCCACCTGCGCTTCGGGCCCCGTCCCATCAAGAGCGCCTACCTGGTGACCAAGGCCAACTTCATCGCCTGCCACCAGACGAGCTTCCTCGACAAGTACGAGATGCTCGAGACCGCCGTCCCCGGCGCCACCTTCCTGCTCAACACCCCGAACAGCGCCGAGACGGTCTGGGACACCCTGCCCGTGGAAGTGCAGTCGGCCATCGTCGAGAAGAACCTCAAACTCTACGTGATCGACGCCTACGAAGTGGCCAAGAACACCGGCATGGGCGTGCGCATCAACACCATCATGCAGACCTGCTTCTTCGCCATCTCCGGCGTGCTGCCCCGCGAGGAGGCCATCGAGCAGATCAAGAAGGCCATCAAGAAGACCTACGGCAAGAAGGGCGACGCCATCGTCCAGAAGAACTTCGTGGCCGTGGATGAGACCCTGGCCCACCTGCACCAGGTGACGGTGCCCGGCAAGGTGACCGCCACCCGCAAGCGACCGCCCATGGTGGCCGACGAGGCTCCGGACTTCGTCAAGCGCGTCACCGCCGTGATGATGGAGGGCAAGGGCGACCTGCTGCCTGTCAGCGCCTTCCCCGTGGACGGCACCTGGCCCGTGGGCACCACCAAGTGGGAGAAGCGCAACATCGCGCTGGACATCCCCGAGTGGGACGCCTCCATCTGCATCCAGTGCAACAAGTGCGCCATGGCCTGCCCCCACGCCGCCATCCGCGCCAAGGTCTACGATCCCTCCGAGCTGGACGGCGCGCCGGCCACCTTCAAGGCCGTGGACTACAAGGGTCCCGAATACAAGGGCCAGAAGTACACCATCCAGGTGGCCCCCGAAGACTGCACGGGCTGCACGCTCTGCGTGGAGGTCTGCCCCGCGAAGGACAAGAGCAACCCCAAGCACAAGGCCATCGACATGGTGCCCCAGGCCCCGCTGCGTGAGCCCGAGGCGGCGAACTTCAAGTTCTTCCTCGACCTGCCCGAGGCTGACCGCACCACAGTGAAGCTGGACGTGAAGGGCACGCAGTTCCTCGAGCCGCTCTTCGAGTTCAGCGGCGCCTGCTCCGGCTGCGGCGAGACGCCCTACATCAAGCTCCTCACCCAGCTCTTTGGCGACCGCACCCTCATCGCCAACGCCACGGGCTGCTCCAGCATCTACGGCGGCAACCTGCCTACCACGCCCTACACCGTCAACAAGGACGGCCGCGGCCCCGCCTGGGCCAACAGCCTCTTCGAGGACAACGCGGAGTTCGGCCTGGGCCTGCGCCTCTCCGTGGACAAGCACCAGGAGTTCGCCCTGGAGCTGATGCACCGCATGACCGCCCAGCTCGGCGATGAGCTCATCGCCGGCATCGCCGCCTCCGACCAGAGCACCGAGGCCGGCATCAAGGCCCAGCGCGAGCGCGTGGAGGCCCTCAAGCAGAAGCTGGCGGGCCTCAAGGAGCCCGAGGCCAAGATGCTCTACGATCTGGCCGACTACCTGGTCAACAAGAGCGTCTGGATCGTGGGCGGCGACGGCTGGGCCTATGACATCGGCTACGGCGGCCTCGACCACGTCCTCGCCTCCGGCCGGAACGTGAACGTCTTGGTGCTCGACACCGAGGTCTACTCGAACACGGGCGGCCAGGCCTCCAAGTCCACGCCCATGGGTGCCGGCGCCAAGTTCGCCATGGCCGGCAAGGCCATGCCCAAGAAGGACCTGGGCATGATCGCGATGACCTACGGCGGCATCTACGTGGCCAAGGTGGCCTTCGGCTCCCGCGACATGCAGACCGTGAAGGCCTTCCAGGAAGCCGAGTCCTACAACGGCCCCAGCCTCATCCTTGCCTACAGCCACTGCATCGCCCACGGCTACGACCTGGCCCACGGCGCCGACCAGCAGAAGATGGCCGTGGATTCCGGCCACTGGCCGCTGTTCCGCTTCGACCCCCGCCGCATGGACAGGGGCGAGACGCCGCTCCAGATGGACTCCGGCGCGCCGAAGATCGAGCTCGGCCAGTACGTGCGCAACGAGACCCGCTACCGCATGATCGAGCAGCAGAATCCCGAGCACTTCAAGAAGCTGCTCGCCCAGGCGCAACACGACACCACCAACCGCTTCTCGGTCTATGAACAGCTCGCGAAGCTCTCCATCAAGGGCAAGGAAAGCTGAAGGGGGAATCCATGAACCTCTCCACCACCTACCTCGGCCTCAAGCTGGCCCATCCGTTGATGGCGGGCGCCTCGCCCATGGTCGACGACATGGGCATGGTCAAGCGCCTCGAAGATGCCGGTGCCTCCGCCATCGTGATGCACTCGCTCTTCGAGGAGCAGATCACCCGCGAGGAAGAGGGCACCATCATGGACATGCAGCTCAGCTCGCACTCCAGCGCTGAGGCCCTGTCCTACTTCCCGCAGCCCGACGACTTCCGCCTGGGGCCCGAGAAGTACCTCGAGCAGATCCACCGCATCAAGGCGGCGGTCTCGGTCCCGGTCATCGCGTCCCTGAACGGCACCACCTCCGCGGGCTGGCTGCACTACAGCAAGCTCATGGAACAGGCCGGCGCCGACGCCCTGGAGCTGAACGTCTACTACCTGGCCACGGATCCCAAGGAATCCGCCGCCGCCGTGGAGAAGCGCACCCTCGACGTGATCCGCGTCGTGAAGTCCCAGGTGAAGATCCCCGTGGCCGTGAAGCTCTCGCCGTTCTTCTCCTCCCTGGCCCACTTCGCCGGCGAGCTGGAGGCCGCGGGGGCCGACGGACTGGTGCTCTTCAACCGCTTCTTCCAGCCCGACATCAATGTGGAGGAGCTGACCGCGGAACCGAACCTCCAGCTGTCCAGCCCCGAGGAGCTGCTTCTGCGGCTTCGCTGGCTGGCCGTGCTGCGCAGCCATGTGAAGGGCAGCCTCGCGGTCACCGGCGGTGTCCACGATGGCATCGGCGCCCTCAAGGCTGTCATGGCGGGCGCGGACGCGGTGCAGATGGTCTCCGCCCTGCTCATCCACGGTCCCGAGCGGCTGGCCCAGTCCCGCGCCGCCCTGGACGAATGGCTGGACGAACACGAATACGAATCCCTGGCCCAGGCCCGGGGCAGCATGAGCCTCCAGAAGTGCCCCAGCACCCAGGCCTTCACCCGCGCGAACTACATGCGAATTCTCAATGGTTGGAAGGCCTAATGCCTTCTTTTACCCACAAGGCCCCCGGAGAACCGGGGGCCTTGGCCATTGTGAAAGAAATCATACTCTTTGGATGTGATTGACCTGAATATCGTCTATCATTCTTGATCGAATCATCTTCCATCTTGCGTAGGTGACCATGCTCCCACTGTCCCAGTCCTCCGGTTACGCAGTCCTGGCCATGAGCTGCCTCGAGGATCCCGGTGGCAAGCCCACGCTGGTGGTGGACGTGGCGGCCCGCACGGGCTTCCCCCGGCCCTACCTCTCCAAGATGATCCACAAGCTCGCGAAGGTGGGCCTGGTGCTGGCCAAGCGCGGCAACAAGGGCGGCGTGGTGCTGGCCCTGGCCGCCAAGGAGATCACCCTGGACCTCATCGCCGAGGCGGTGGACGGCTCCGAGTGGCGGAACCAGTGCCTGCTGGGCTTCAAGGAATGCAGCGACGAGCGGGCATGCCCCGCCCACACCTTCTGGAAGTCCGAGCGCGACCACATCCATCGCTGCCTGAAGGACATCTCCCTGGAGGAGATCCGCGCCTTCGAGCAGCAGAGCCGCACCTGGCGCCTGGCGGATGCGCTCCCCGAGAAGAAGCTCAAGCCCAAGCCCAAGAAGGCCGCCAAGCCGACCGGGGCGAAGGCGCCGGCCCGGAAGCCCGCGGCTGCGAAGGCCACCGCGAAGAAGGCCTGATCCCCCGCCCCGGATCATCCGCTCCGGATCTTCAGACCGGAGCGTGATTCCGTGCCGCCTCGGTCGTGGCCAGGAAGCCATGGTCGGCGCGGAAGCGCTCCACGCCCGGATCCTGATGACGGGCCATGTCCGCCAGGGTGACGGAGCGCAGGCGCACCAGGATCTCCTGCAGGGTCTGCTTCCAGTACTCATGGAGCACGCAGGGCGTCTCCTCTGTGCACCCGGCCAGTCCCATCAGGCAGCGCTTGCGCCAGGCCACGCCGTCGATGGCCTCGGAGAGGTCCTCCAGCGTGATCTCCGTCGAGGGCTTGGCCAGGACGACCCCGCCGTGATGGCCGCGGCGGGCGGTCACCAGGCCCTTCTTGGCCAGCTTGTGGACCAGCTTCGAAAGGTAGGATCTCGGGATGCCGGTGTAGTCCGCCACGGATTCCACCAGGACCGGTTGTCCACCGGGTTCCTGGAGGCATCGCATGGCGCGCAGCGCGTAACCGGTGGTCTGTGACAAGGGGAGCACACGCACCTCCATGGAGAGGGTTGTCTTGAGGCCTCATCAATGAGGATCCGTCGGTAATCTAACGAGTCAACCACCCTTGTGATCTTCGTCACCATCTGGATGTAGATTGTAAAAAAACACAGACCCGCCCCAGCCCCTTCGTAAGAATTCGACCCGGATCCTGGACAGGTTCCGGGTCGAAGAAGGTGGTGGAAGGGACGGGAATCCCGTCCCTTCCAGGCTGTGGTGGCTGTCTAGTGCACCTTGGCGGGATCGAAGGTGGCGCCGGCCCCGTGGCAGGTGCCGCAGGATTCCCCGGCCAGGTTGAGGCCGCTGCGGAGCACCAGGACCTGCCCGCCCTGCTGGTTCATGTGGGCCTTGGAAATGGTGCTGTCGTGGCAACTGACGCAGGCGGCCGTGAAGGGCGTGGTCACCAGGTCATTGGCGTTGTTGGTGGTCAGCGCGGCCTTGGCATCCGCCGGCGTGCGGTTGGTGCCATTGAGGAACACGCCGTTGTCCGCTTCCTGGCGGGAGGCCAGGGCATTGGCGGGCACGCCGCTGTAGCCGGTGGGGGTATGGCAGCTCTGGCAATTGTTCAGGATGCCGGGGAAGCCGATGTTCGCCCCGTCGATGAGGTTGATCGCGGACGGCGTCCGATCGCGGGCGATCTTGATGGAGTCGTTGCGATCCTTCCCGGCGTGCAGGCCGTGGATCATGTCCTTGAAGTTGTTGGTGACCTGCGGGAACGCCAGGGCGGCGTTCGGCAGGGTCTTGTCGAACTGCCAGGCGGTGAGGATGGCCTGGTCGGAAGTGGAGAACGTATAGGCGTTCAGGGCGGTATCGGAGATGCCGCGACCGCTGGTGGTCAGGCCGGGCACGTGGCACTGCACGCAAACCTGGACTTCGTAGACGCGGTTGCCGCCGTGGCCTTCGAACCACTCGTGGCACTTGGCGCACTTGGCGGAATCGATGACGGTGCGGCGGGCCGTGTCGCCGGTCACGGTCTTGATGACCGAAATGGCGTGGCGGGCCACGTTACCCGCGGAAATGATCTGGGTGAAGTAGCCCTGCAGGGACACGGAACGCATCTTCGCCCCGACGGGGAAGATCTTCGTGCCCACCAGGTTGGCGGTGTAGTAGCCGTCCGCGTCGGGCCCGGAGAGGGTTCCGCGGGTGGCGGCGTAGTTGGGGTCCAGCAGGTTGGCGATGGAGACGCTGATGGGCTGGAAGTTGGAGGTGCCGCTGCCGATGTTGTTGTAGTCGGCGGGGGCGGCCACGCCGTCCTGGGGCAGCGCGTAGGCCAGCAGGAAGCTGGGGGAGCCCGTGAAGCCATCCAGGGGGTTGGCCATGCCGGCCGCGGGGGCCAGGAAGGTCGCGTTGGCGCCGTCGACCTTGACCTTGAAGACCACGGTCGCGGTCGTGTCGGTGGCCGCGGCGGACTTGATCTCGTAGGTGACGTTCTTGAGCCCGGCGGGGATGCTCGGGTTGTTGGGCGTCACGTTGTTGGCCATGTGATAGGTCGTGATCGCGTCGGACGTGTGGCAGATGGTGCAGGCCTGGTCGTCGGTCAGGGGGACGTTGGTCCCGGGCATGTGGTTCACACCGGTGGCGAAGTCCACCTGGTCGTGGCAGGAGCCGCAGGCCAGCCGGGTCGGCTTGGTGTTCCAGTTCGTGGACTGGGGCACGGCCGAGTGGCACTTCAGGCACATCTTCTGGCCGCCATCGAGGATGGAGTAGCCGATGTTGTTGTAGAGCACGTTCGCGTAGTTGTAGCCGGTCTTGGTCAGCTCCTTGCCCATGTGGATCTGGTGCACCATCGTGGGGAAGTCGCCAGCGGCCTTGCCGTTGATCTTGTAGGTGCTGCCGCTGTAGCCGGTGGCCGTGGTGGTGGCTTCAGCGCGGCCGAACTTGCGCTGGTCCGTGTGGCAGACCACGCAGTAGCGGGCTTCGACGCGGCCGCCGCCATGGAAGGCCAGCTTGCCATGGCACTCGTTGCAGCGGTTGATGGAGACGACATCGCGGATGTCCGTGCCGGCCGCCACAGCGGCGCCGGTGGAAGGCACGAAGTCATAGATCACGTTGATGGGGTTCTCCAACGCGACACCCGGAGTGAGCGTGACGCCATCAGGCGTGTTGCTGCCGGTGCCGGGGGCGTTGCCCGAGAACTGCAGGGTGATGCGATGGACGAGCGTGGGCGCATAGGTCACGTCGCCCAGATCGGCCTTGACGCTGGGAGCGGTGTAGGTCGCCGCGTCCAGAGCAGCCTGCGTCTTGGTGATGTCACGGTAGAAGGTGTACTTGTAGGTGCCGTCGCCGTTGTCCACCAGCGTGCCGGTGTTGTCGGTGGTTGGCGTGGTGGGGCCGGCCGCGATCGCGGCGCCGGTGGAGGCCTTGATGACCGGCACGGAGGTCACGATGTAGCTGACCCACTTGCTGGGAGCCTTCGTGGCGGCGTCCTCGGGCACCAGCTTCGCGACGGCGAAGGCCAGGTTGGGATAGCCGGTCAGCGTGGCGAGGTTGCCACTCCGATCGGGGACGGTGCTCTTCGACGTGACGGCGCCGAGGCCCACGATGGGCGTGCCGGCGGCGTCCGTGAGCTTGAAGTTCACCACCGGAGCGGCGCCCATGGTGACACCGGTGATCTGGCCCACCGGCTTGAGGGCGGCCCATTGCTCAGGGGACAGCTTGGCGACATCGACAAGCGGAACGGCATTGGTGCCGTTGGTGCCATTGGTTCCGTTCGTGCCGTTGGTGCCGTTCGTGCCGTTGAGGCCGTTCGCGCCGGCAGAACCGGTCTTGCCGTCGCAGGCGATCAGCGTCAGAAGCGCCGCGGCCGTCACGAGGGCTCCGCAGAGCTGTTTCAGAGGTCTCTGTTGCATGCTTCATGCTCCTTTCAGGGAGTCGAGCTGCGTTGTGGGGTAGGGGTTGGAAAGGGATTCCGTCGTATCAGCGCAGTCGTCGCCTCCTGCGAGCACGAGCACTGGAGAACGCCTTCCGGGAAGGGCGCGCCTCGCACGGGCGATGGCCTGTGACATGGACACCACACACCTCCCGGTAGGAATGTTCCGTCAGGGATTCGTCAATGATGATCTAACGGTAATTTAATGAGTCAACCGCCCTTGTGACTCGAGTCACCACCGAATCCCTGTTTGGAAAATCAAATGGTGGACATCAAAACGATAGATCTCTTCCTATGTAGCAATAAGATGCATAGAGGACCTCCACGGCAGCAGATTTTCCAACTCTCCGCTGAGACTCAGGCGCGCGGTTTTTCCGGTCGACCAGATGAAAACCGGGACCCGAAGCCTGAAGGCGCCGGGTCCCGGAAGGGGTGGAGCGGCGGACCAGAGCCGAGGCCCTGGCCCCTCATGTCACTTGAACGTCATGTGGACAGCCTTGATGTCCGCCGTGCGGCCGGGGCCGTGACAGACCATGCACTGCTCGACCTTGAGGAGCGCCGTGGCGCGGGGTTCATAGAAGGCCCCGCCGTTGCCCCGGAAGTGGGCGATCTCCGCCGCGGAATCGTGGCAGCTGGAGCAGGCCGCGGTGATCGGCGAGCTCACCAGCGTCGTGGACGCCGCGTTGGTGTAGTTCGCGCCCGTGTTGCCGGCGTTGACATTGAACGCGTAGCCGGAGCCGTAGGTGGTCGCCGCGGTCACGAAGGGCGAATAGTAGGTGCCCGGAAGGACGTCGGTGCCGTCACCCTTGACGTAGTTGATCGTCGCGGGCGTGGTGCCGGTGGCCACGGTGGTCCAGAGGAGATTCGGCAGCGCGGCGGCGTTGGTGCTGTTGCTGAAGTCGTACGAGCCGGCCACGTGGCAAGCCTCGCAGTTGTTCAGGATGGCCGGGTAGGTGACCTCCCAGTAGTAGTCGCCCGCGGAGACTTCCCAGGAGAACTTGTTGACCCGCTTGTCGGCCGCGTGGATGGCGTGGACGGCATCCTTGATGTTCACGCCCCAGCCGCTGTTCACACGGTTCACGTTGTGGCAGAAGGTGCAGGTCGGCGCGTCGTTGCGCTCGCCGGCGTGATAGACCTTCTCGGTGAACACGCCCAGATAGGCGTGGCAGTCGTTGCACTTCTGGTTGGAGACGATGGAGCGGCGGGCCTTCTGGGCCGCGAAGCCGGTGGGCAAGGTCCCGCTGACCAGCTTCGTGACGTTGGGCGCCGGAACGCTCAGGCCGCCCTTGGTCGTGACCGGATCGTAGGCGAAGATGGCATCCGGCAGGTCAATCTGGGTCAGGGGCTGGGTGCCGTAGCTGTAGACGTAGCCGATGCCTCCCGTGATCTGCGTGGCGGTGGCGGGAATCATCACGCCGGTGAGGGTGGCGGTGTAGTAACCGTCCGCATCAGGTCCGGTCAAGGTCCCGGCGCTCGAGGATCCAGAAGTGTTGGTGGCCTGGGTCCCGTTCCAGATGTTCTTCAGATAGGCACTCGTGGTGGCGTTCCAGTCGGCCGGAGCGGCGATGCCATCCTGCGGCAGACCGTAAGCCAGGTAGAGACTGGGGCTGCCCACGTACCCGTCCATGAGCTCCGTGGTGACGCCGGCGGCGTAGGTGTTGAATGCCACCGGGGCGCCGTCCTTGAGGAACCGGAAGGTGAAGACCGGCTGGGCGCTGGTGTTCAGGGTGACGCTCTTCAGGTCGTAGGTGATCTGGTGTGCGCCGGCCGGCAGGATGCCCTTGTAGTCCGCGACGTACGACCCGTTGGTGTGGGTTCCGGGGCCCCAGTTGCTGTTGGGGGCCACCAGCGGAGTGTGGATGACCTGCATCTGCGAGGCCCCGTGGCAGCCGGCGCAGTTCTGGTCGTTCATCTGGGCGCCGCCGGCATGGTTGGCACCGGTGGCCCAGATGATGGCGTCATGGCAGGCGCCGCAGGCCAGGCGGCTGGGGGTGGTGGCCCAGTTGCCGCCCTGGGGAGCCGCGGAAGCGCTGTGGCACTTGGTGCAGTTCCGCAGGTCCTGCGGGTAGGTCACTTCGTTGTACTGGGTGCCGAACTGGTTGTAGCCCTGGTAGGTGAGGAGCTCACCCGTGTGGATCTTGTGAATCATGTTGGGGAAGTTGGGCAACGCGCGATCCTGGAGCCGCGCGGTGAAGATGCCGTAGGCGCCGGGGACAAGGACGTTGCCCGTGGCGGGCAGGGATTCGGTGGCGCCGTACTTGTGCTGCTCGGTGTGGCAGACCACGCACAGCAGGACGTCATGGATGGGCGGGAAGTAGTTGGCGTGGAAGGACAGCTTGGTATGGCAGCTGTTGCAGGCCGCCTGGTCGGCGATCACCCGCTGGGGATCCGTGGCGGTGACGGCCTTGCCCGTGGAGGGGATGAAGTCGTAGGCCAGGTTGGCGGAATCCAGCGTCTGGATCGTGGTGCCGGGCTGATTCCCGCCCGCCGTGATGATCAGCCGGTGGGTGAGGGTCGGATCGTAGGTCAGGTCGTCCAGGTCAGCCTTGAGGTGGGTGGCATCGTAGACCGTGGCCGCATCCACGTAGCCTTTGACCTTGGTGATGTCCAGGGCGAAGGTGTAGGTGTAGGTGCCGTCGAGGTTGTCCTTCAGCGTTCCGTCGTTCTCATGCTCCGCGAAGTGGGGCACGGCCGTCTGTCCGGCGGCGGGGGTCTCCGTGACGACGTAGTTCACCCAGCGGCTGGGGGTTCCCGTGGCCGCCGCGGCGGGGATCAGCTTGGCGATGCTGAAGCCGAAGTTGGGGTAGTTCCCGCTCGCGTTCTTGACGGCCAGGCCGCTCACCGGAGTGCCCGTGCCATCCGTAATCGTGAAGGTCACGACAGGTGCGCCGCCCATGGTGACGCTATTGATGGATCCCTTGAGAGATAGCTTCGCCCACTGGTCACTGGTGAGCTGCGCGGCGTTCACCGTGATGACGGCGTTGGTGCCGTTGGTGCCATTGGTGCCGTTGGTGCCATTGGTGCCGTTGATGCCGTTGGCGCCGTTCGCTCCGGCCGGACCGGTCTTGCCGTCACAGGCGATCAGCGCCAGGAGCAGGGTGGTGGCCGCGATGGCGCCACAAAGGTGTTTCAAGGGCCGGTGTTGCATGGTTCATCCTCCTTGAGTGAATCGGATGCGTGGATGGGACGAGGTGCCGGAAGCGCTCAGCGGGCCAGGTAGCGCCCGCCATCCTCCGGGTGGGGGAGGACGACGATCAGTGCATGGCCGGTGGTCTGTGGCATGAGGAGCACACACCTCCTGAGCAGCTACTCCATCAGGATTTCGTCAATGAGGATCCTCCGGTATTTTATAGAGTCAACCGACCTTGTGACCTCTGTCACACGGCCCGTGACAATGAATCGGGCCTGGAGGTCCGGGCACGAAAAAGCCCCCGGGTCCTCCCCGGGGGCTGGTCTGGCGGTGAGACCTGGGTCTAGCGGGTCTGGGGTTTCACCCCGGGCTGCCGGGCCACGATGCGCCTCCGAAGGGTCTGGAAGAGGTCGTTCGGCAGGACGTTCTTCGTCACCAGGAAGGCCTTGGAGAGGTAGGGACGGCCCGCGATGATCTTGTCGGCATAGGCGTCCGTGATGCCAGGAAGGGTCTTCAGCTGGTCCTTGGTGGCGCTGTTGATGTCGATGGCCTTTGCTTCGGCTTCGGCCTTGGCCTTGGCCCGGGCCTTGACCTTGGCCGCATTGGTCTTGGTCTTGGCTTCCCTGGCGACCTTGGCGCTCTTGGATTCGACCTTTCGCGGCGGGTCGGTCTCCTCCTGGGCCCGAGCCTGAAGGGCGGGAGAGAGGAGGGCCATGGCGGCCAGGGTCAGCTTCAGAAGAGGGTGCTTCATGGGGACCTCGTGAACCGGAGGCCGAATTCTCCAGCCGCGATGGCGGCCATGTCAATCGGCCATGAGGGCGGGAAATGGGAAAGGACCCGGAGCGAGAAGCGTCCGGGTCCTTTCGGTGGTGCTCAAAGGTCGCCGGGATGGGGCCGGAGCCCCATCCCGGCGGGGGACATCACTTGAAGGTCATGTGGACGGCCTTGATGTCGGCCGTGCGGCCGGAGCCGTGGCAGACCATGCACTGCTCGACCTTCAGCAGGGCGGTGGCGCGGGTGTCGTAGAAGGAGCCACCGTTGCCCTTGAAGTGGGCGACAGCCGCCGAGGAATCGTGGCAGGAGGCGCAAGCCGCCGTGATCGGGGAGATCACGAGGTTGGTCCCGGCGACGTCCTGGGTCAGCGTGCCAGTGGCAGCGCTGTAGCTCGGGCCCGTGCCGTAGTTGGTCGCACCGGTGCCATCCACGTAGGGCGAGATGGAGAAGTAGCCCGTGGGGTTGGTGGTGGGATCCGTGTTGTAGGTGCCCTTGGCGACGGTGCTGAAGAGCATGTTCGGGATGGCCGCAGCGTTGGTGCTGTTGCTGAAGTCGTAGGAACCCGGAACGTGGCAGGCTTCGCAGTTGTTGAGGATCGCCGGGTAGGTCACGTTGGCGAAGGTGTCCGTCGGGGACGGGGCATGCCAGGTGAAGGGCACGGTGCGCTTGCTGCCGCCGTGAATGCCGTGGAGGAAGGTGCTGGCATTCGCGCTCCAGGCGCTGCTGGTCTGGTTGGGGTTGTGGCAGAAGTGGCAGGACTCGGCGTTGTTGCGCTCGCCCGCGTGGTAGGCGGAGGCGGTGAAGACGCCCAGGGTCTTGTGGCAGTCATTGCACTTGGCGGAATCCACGATGTTGCGACGGGCCGTGGAACCACTGACGGTCATGAACTTGTTGGGAGCGGGAACGCTCAGGCCGCCCAGCATCGTGACGGGATCGTAGGCGAAGCTGGTGGTGCCCAGATTGGGAACGTTCGTCTGGGTCAGGGGCTGGCTGTTCTTGTTGTAGGTGTAGCCGAGGCCGCCGCGCAGCAGCGTGGCATTGGCGGGAATCACCACACCAGTCATGGTCAGCGTGTAGTAGCCGCTGGCGTCAGGGCCGGTCAGGGTGCCGACGCCGGTGCCGGTGGCGGTGCCGTTCCAGACCTTCTTGATGTAGGCGGAAGCCGTGGCGTTCACGTCGGCGGGAGCAGTGATGCCGTCCTGGGGCACGGCGAAGGCCATGTAGACGCTGGGGCTGCCCACGAAGTTGTTCATCATCTCGGTGACCGTGCCGGCCGCGTAGGTGTTGAAGACCACGTCCGAGGTCGTGCCGTTGAGGGTCTGCTTGAACTTGAAGGTGAACACCGGATTACGGGTGGCGTTGAGGGTGACACTCTTCAGGTCGTAGTCGATCTTGATGGCGCCCGGAGGCAGGTTGTTGCGGTCGCCGGCCAGGTAGGAACCATTGGTGTAGGCGCCGGTGGCAAAGCTGTCGTTCTTGGGCGACACGGGGATGTGGTTGAGCTTGATGCCAGCGGAGCCGTGGCAGCCGCTGCACTGCAGGTCGCTGGTCTGGGCGCCGCCGCCGTGGTTGGCGCCGGTGTTCCAGTCGATGGCGTCGTGGCAGGCGCCGCAGGCCATGCGGTTCGGGTTGGTGTTCCACGCATCACCCTGGGGGGTGGCGGCGATGGACGCGGTGTGGCAGGTGGAGCAGTTCCGCAGGTCCTGGGGGTAGGTGGTCTCGTTGAAGGGGACGCCCGCGTAGAGGTAGCCCGTCTTGGAGAGTTCCTCGCCCATGTGGAGGCGGTGGATGAAGGCGGGGAAGTCGCCCACGGCCAGACCGTTGATCTTGCGCTGACCATAGGTCTTGGTGCCAGTCGAAGACGTGGCGGCCACGTCGTTGGGATCATAGCCGGTGGCAGTGGTGGCAGCTTCCTTGAAGCCGTACTTGCGCTGGTCGTTGTGGCAGACCACGCAGTAACGGGGATCGATGCGGTTGCCGCCATGCACCTCAAAGCGGGTGTGGCACTTGTTGCAGGAAGCCATATCCACGATGTTGCGCGTATCCGTGGTCGCGGCGGCCGCGCCAGTGGCGGGCACGAAATCGTAGGTGATGTTCGCCGGAGTCAGGATGGGCACGCCGGTGATGCCGCTGTTGGAGCCGTCGGGCGTGTTGGTGCTGGTGCCGCGGGCGTTGCCACCGATCTGGATGGCGATGCGATGGACCAGGTTCGCGTTGTAGGTCACGTCGCCGAGGTCGTCACGGACCTGGTTCTTCGTGGCGTCGTAGGTGTAGTTGTTCAGGAACGCCTGGGCCGCGGTGATGTCGCGGTAGAAGGTGTAGGTGTAGGACCCATCGCCGTGATCCACCAGTGTGCCGGTGTTGTCGGTACTCGGGGTGCTGGGCACGGAGGCGATGGTGTTGCCGGTCTTGGTGTCGATGGTCGGCATCGTGGTGACGACGTAGCTCACCCACTTGCTGGGGCTGCCGCTGGCGCCGGGCACGAGCTTCGCCACGGTGAAGGCGAAGTTGGTGTAGCTGGGGGCTAGGGCACTGGAGGACTTGCTGGTGAAGCCGAGGCCGCTGACAGGGGTGCCCTTGCCGTCGGTGACGGTGAAGTTGACGACGGGCTTGGCGCCCATGGTCACGCTGGTGACGCTGCCGTTGAGGGACAGCTGGCCCCACTGGTCGGGGGTGAGCTGGGCGGCGTTCACGGTGATGACGGCGTTGGTGCCATTGGTGCCATTGGTGCCATTGGTGCCGTTGGTGCCGTTGGTGCCGTTCGCACCGGCGGGGCCCGTCTTGCCGTTACAGCCGATCAGCACCAGGGCGACGGCTGCGGTGGCGATCAGGCCGCAGAGCTGTTTCAAAGGTCGGTGTTGCATGCTGCATTCTCCTTAGGGGAGTCAAACTGCGGTTGGGTGGGCGGTGGGTGAAGGTGTCTGTCGGCTTGGCTGGATAGGCACCTCCTTACTGGAAGCTCGTGCCGTGGCACAGGGTGTTGTTGAAGCAGCCGGGCGCGGTGCCGGCGGGCGCCGGGGTCACGGGCTTCAGCGAGGAGTTGGCGCCGTTGGCATGGCACTGGGCGCACGCCGGGGCATTCCCGCTGTTCGTGTTGACATGGCTGGGCGAAACAAACGTGGGACCACGCCAGGGGGCGTCGGGGTGGGGCGCCTTGGTGTGGCAGGATTTGCAGGACACGGCGGGGCCATCGGTGTAGTTGGGGCCGTGGCACTTGGTGCAGTAGGCGAAGCCTGCGCCGTCGACCACCGCGCCGCTGACCATCTGGGTCACGGCCGGCGCCGCCTGGGCGCCGAGGCGGCCGTGCTGGCTGGGATCGGCCCAGCCGGCGGGGTGGTTCACGCTGGTGTGGCAGCTGAAGCAGCTGACCTTCGAGATGCCGCCGGCCTGGGCGGGATCGGAGGTCGATCCGTGGCAGCTCCGGCACTGGTCCGGGGCCTTCACGTATTCCGCGTAGTGGACCTGGATCCAGTTCGCAGGGTGCTGCCCGGTGGTGGGATTGAACGGAGCGGCCTTGCCCGCGGTCCCGGCGCAGCCCCAGGCGAGGAGCGCGAGGGCCAGCGCGAAGCAGCTTCCGGCCATCAGTTTCATTCGGCTCATGGTGTTCCCCTTGGACGCGATGCGGATCTCTACCGGTGGCAGGCTGCGCACTTGTCGTTGTTGGCTCGGCCGTGGCAGGCGTAGCAGCTCGACGGATCCATCTTTCCTTCGATGCGGTGCTGGGTCATGAAGTCGCCCCGGTGCGGCGACTGCAGGTCAGGCCGGTCGCTGAAGCGGGTGGAGGGCTTCATGGGGACCTTGCCACCGTGGCAGTCGGCGCAGAAGGACTGGGCATGGCAGGCGGCGCAGGTGTTGGAATCCTGGTTGGCCTGGAAGCGGTGGTCCTTCACGAAGGTGGGCGTGTGGTCGAAGGCGGCGAAGGGCTTCTGCGCACCCTTGGCCACGTCATTGCTGTGGCACTCGGAGCAGATGGGACGACCCGCGCCCAACTCCTGGGGGTGGGTCGCCGCGAAGCTCGCCTCGGGCGAGATGAGGCTGCATGCCATCAGGACGCCGAGCCCCAGGGCGATGCCGATGATCTGGAATACGGTCTTCCGGGCCATTAGCGGCCTCCCTTCTTGGCAAAGCCGAAGCGGTACTCGGCCCGCAGCAGGCCGCGGGTCTCGTGCTTGGCGACGGCGGTGCTGCCGTAGCTGACATCGCCGGACACCTTCACGTTCGAGGTGGCCTGGTACCCGAGCGAGCCCACCACCTCATACAGGTTCCGGATTCCGACGAGGTAGGGGTTGTCGTTCTCGTAGCGCTGGAGAATGCCGTCCAGGCTGGCGGAGAGCTTGCCCCGGTTGACCATGCCCCAGATGCGGGCCTCCTTGTGGCTCAGGCTCCGGTAGGGGGTGGCGGGATCCACGAACTTGGTGTTGGCGGCGTTCACCCAGTGGGCGCCGATGCCGCCGAGGAAGGTCCGCTCGCTGGTGGACCAGCGGAACTCGCCGCCCGCGCGGTTCACGTCGCCGAAGGTCTCGCGGTGCATGTGGCGGTAGTCGGCCACCAGCTGGACGCCCGTGGGGGCGTTCCAGGTGACGCTGCCTCCGAAGCCGCGGAACAGGTCGTTCTCGTCCTGGCGGAAGAGGGAGGGCAGGTTCGTCCCGGCGAAGTAGTTGACGAAATCCCGCTCGGCATAGTTGCCGGTCACGGTGACCTGGCTGCCCAGCTTCACGGTGGCGGTGTAGTCGTGCTCGGCGAGGTTGGTCCTCTCGTTGGCGACGTTGAACACCGTCCGCCCGCGGAAGTCCAGGAGGGCGCCGGCGCCGAAGTGGACATCAGCGCCCAGCATCTTGCGGGTGTAATCGGTCGGGGACGGGATGTCGAGATCCTTGGCGGCCTTCGATCCATCCTGGAGGTAGGAGATGCCGACCTCGGCGGTCTGGGCGACGCGCCAGCCGAGGCGGGTGCCGAAGATGAAGTCCCGCTGGTATTCGTAGTCGGACTGGTTCCGGGGATCCACCGTCTTGTAGTAGACGGGCTTCCCGCCGAAGGCCGACAGGGTGAAGCCGCCCCGCAGGTCGGTCCGGACGCTGACGCCGTCCACCTGCTCGAAGCCGGTGGCCTGGTTGGTGGTGAAGCGCCCGGCCTTGATCTCGGCGTTCGCCTGGTCGAAGCGGTACTGGAGGTAGCCGTAGTTCAGGTAGCCGCCGGACTTCGAACCGTCGAAGTTGCTGGCGTCACGGAGATCCGTCCGGCCCCAGCCGAAGAGGTGCAGGGACAAGTTGTCCATGCCCAGTTTGGTGGCGTCGATGCCCAGGTACTGGGTGGCCGGGGTGAAGGTGGCCTTGTCAAAGCCCGGCGTCTCCTGCTTCCACATCTGGGCCATGGTGGTGCCGTAGAGGCTCACCTCCTGGCCCCAGGCCGTGGCAGACATCAGTGTGGCAAGCAGGACCACTTGGGTTCGTGGCTTCATGATTCGCCTCATGCGGTGGCGTGAATGGACCGGGGTGGAATGGCAGAAGAAACAGAAGTGGAATCTTTGGAAAAGCCGGCCAGTGCAAGCTGAGACGCGGATGAAAGTAGATCCTGGCGTCAGAAACAAAACTATAGTCCCCACTCTGGCTACCTCAAGGGTGAAAATGCTCGATTCGTTCATGAACGTATGGTTAATTAAGACATTTGAAGGCATTCACCCATTTTTATTAAAGCAATTAAAATTATCTATTTGGATCAATGACGATGCCCCGGAATAGACCATTCGAGGGATTTCGGTTCCAACAGATTTACCCTCAGCGGACAAAGTTGTGACCTTTGACACTGGGTGAAGGTTCCCGCCTTCGAGGCCGGATTTCTGGCATGGGAACCCCGGGTTCGCGGAATACGGGGCCAAGTGTCCGCTCCCGGACATCCGGTCTGCTTCCCCTGGTCGGACCACACTCCCTGTGACCCCGGGCACTGGCGCGACTCTGCATACTTCCGGCTTGGAAAAGGTTGGAGGTTTTCAATGACACAGAGCACCCTCGCGCTGGGGGTGGAGGCGGTGGGATGCGCCGCCTTCGATGCCGGCATCAAGGGCGCGTTCGGTTACCCGGGCACGCCATCCACAGAGGGGTTCGAGGCCGTCGAGCTGCTCATCCATGGCGCCCAGGACGGCCGGGTGGCCCAGTGGGCGGCCAATGAGAAGGTGGCCTACGACCTGGCCCTTGGCCTGAGCTACACCGGGCACCGCGCCCTGGTGACCATGAAGCACGTGGGCCTGAACGTGGCCATGGACGCCTTCGCCAACTCGGCCCTGACGGGTGTCCGGGGCGGCCTGGTCCTCCTGGTGGCCGATGATCCGGGCATGCACAGCAGCCAGAACGAGCAGGACAGCCGCCGCCTGGCCGAATTCGCCTGGCTGCCATGCCTCGAACCTTCCACCGTCCAGGAATGTTACGACTTCACGTTCCGGGCCTTCGAGCTGTCCGAGGCCCTCCAGGTGCCCGTGATGCTCCGCATCGTCACGCGTCTAGCCCACTGCCGGGCCGCCCTGGCCCGCCGGGCCACCCAGGCTCCCACCAGCCTCGGCCTGGCGCCCGAGTCCACCATCCAGGACTGGGTGCTCATCCCCTCCAACGCCCGCCGCCGCTATGTGGACCTGCTGGACAAGCAGCCCCGCCTCATGGCCGAGACCACCCCCCTCAACCGCCTGATCCCCGGCACCGTCCGCCGCGGCGTGGCCCTGGCCGGCATGGGGCGGGCCTACTTCGGCCAGCTGCTGCACGAGAACCCCGGGCTCGCCGCCCTGCCCCGCCTGGAGATCGCCGCGTATCCCGTGGACCCCGCCCTGGAGCAGGCCTTCCTGGGCCAGGTGGACGAGGTGCTGGTCTTCGAGGAGGACTACCCGGTGCTGGAGGAGCGCCTCGGCCTCCGCGGCACGGCCGCCGTCCGGGGCCGCCTGGACGGCGCCCTGCCCCGGACCGGGGAGCTGTCCCCCCGCCTCTTGAAGAAGGCCCTGGACCTGGAGCCTCCCACGGGAAAGGCGGCCATCAGCCTGGAACTGCCCGTGCGCGCCCCCCGCTTCTGCGACGGGTGCGGCCACGTGGATGCCTACGGGGCCGTGCAGCAGGCCCTGGCCAACGTGGGCGCCCCGGATGCCCGCGTCTTCGGTGACATCGGCTGCTACACCCTGGCCGCCCAGGAGCCCATGGCCGCCATCCACGCGGTGGTGGAGATGGGCGCCAGCATCAGCATGGCCGTGGGCGCCGCCCTGGCGGGCCAGACCCCCGCGGTGGCGGTCATCGGCGATTCCACCTTCGGCCACAGCGGCCTGCCGGCCCTGCTCACGGCGGCGGACGCGGGCGTGAACGTCACCGTGGTCATCCTCGACAACCGCGTGGTGGGCATGACCGGCCAGCAGCCCAGCCAGGCCCTCGACCAGGTGGAGCGCATGGTGCGCGGCATGGGCATCGCGGAGGACCAGCTCCAGGTGCTGCTGCCCGTGCCCAAGCAGCACGAGACCAACGTGGCCGCCATGGAGGCGGCCCTGCGGCACCCCGGTCCTTCCGTGGTGGTGTTCCGTCGCGAGTGCATCCAGTCCATCCGCCGGGGCGTGCTGAAGGAGCACGACCGGGAGGAGAAGGCCCGGCAGGAAACCGCCTGCTGCGGCGCGGAGGTCCGTCCATGAGCGAGTCCCGCATCCACGGCATCGTCCTGTCCGGCGTCGGCGGCCAGGGGGTGCTCTCCCTCGCCCAGATCCTGCTGGAGGCCCTGCGCCGCAGCGACCTCCATGCGCTGCAATCCGAGATCCACGGTATGAGCCAGCGGGGCGGCAGCGTCCACGCCCAGGTCTGCTACTCGAAGGTGCCCCTCACCTCGCCCATCCTCGACGAGGGCGGCGCGGACCTGCTCATCGCCCTGGAACCCCTGGAGGCCCTGCGCTACGTATCCATGCTCCGCATGGACGGGCACCTGGTCGTCTCGGAGGAGCCCCAGATGGACATGGCTGGCTACCCGCCCCTGGACGACGTCTACGCCGCCCTCAAGGCGGTACGGGGCGCCCACCTCATCGACACCGAGGACCTGGCGCGGCGCCTCAACCACCGCCAGGCCGGCGGCATGGCCCTGCTGGGCATGGCCTCCCGGTTCCTGCCCATCGAGGATGAGGTCTGGCGCGAGGTCATCGCCCAGCGCTTCGAAACCAAGGGTGCCCGCGTCACCGAGAAGAACCTCGAGGCTTTCGAGGCCGGCCGCGGCCTGATCCACGACCCCGTAGGAGCCTGACATGCACACGACCGCGGGATTCCTCCACGAGGGGCGGGCCTACGGCCTGCTCGCCGCCGCCGGCCTGCGGGTGCCCCGCCACGGCTTCCTGGAGGCCGGGCCCCTGCCTTTCGTCCCCGGCGAGCCCATCGTCCTCAAGGGCATCGCGGACCAGCTCTGGCACAAGTCCGACCAGGGCGCCGTCCACTTCGGGCCCTTCGAGCCGGAGGCCCTGAAGGCCGAGGCGGCCGCCATGAAGCAGCGCGTCTCCAGCCATCCCTGGATCGGCGGGCTGGTGTGCGAGAGGGTCGCGTTCAAACGCTTGGCGGGGCTGCCCACGGAGGCCCTGGTCTCCCTGAAGCGCGATCCCGAGGCCGGCTGGCTCGTGGTCTGCGGCATCGGTGGCCTCCAGGCGGACGCCTGGGCCGCCCTGGCCCCGCCCATGATCTGGCCCCTGGCCCTCTGCACGCCGGAGCAGGCCCTGGCGGACCTGCGCGAGCACTGGCTGGGCCGCACCTGGCTGGGCCGCCAGCGGGGCGCCGAGGCGCTCACCGACGAAGGGAAGCTCCTCGCCTTCCTCCAGGGCCTCTGGAAAGCCGCCGAGGGTCTGGCCCGCGAAGGCGTCACCCTCCTGGAATTGAATCCCGTGGTGCTGGACAGCGACGGCCTGCCCACGGCCCTGGACGGCGTGGGCACCCTCGAGGCGGCCGCGACCGAACCGCCCGCCACGCCGGACCCGTCCTGGTACCGGGCCCTGGTGGCGCCCCGCGACCTGGTGATCGCTGGCGTCTCCAGTCGCGAAGGCACCGTGGGCCGGATCATCCTGGAGAACGTCCAGCGCTCCGCCCTCCCCGCCGGGGCCATCCGCCTCATCAAGCCCGGCGCCACGGAGTTCCTGGGCCTGCCCTGCCTCGGCTCGGTCGCCGACCTGGCCACGGCCCCCACGGACCAGCTCATCCTCTCCCTGCCCGCGCCCCTGACCCTGGAGGTGGTGGAGCAGCTCTGCCGCCAGGGCGGCGGCGCCACGGTGGTGTACGTGGTGGCCGGGGGCCTGGGCGACGGCGCGGACACCGAGGGCCTCGGCAAGAAGCTCGTGGCCTGCCTGGATGAGCATCGCCGCGCCGGGAAGTGGACGCCGGCCCTGGTGGGACCCAACGGCCTGGGCCTCTACAGCCCGGACCTGGACCTGAACACCCTCTTCATCCCCGACGAGAAGCTGCCTCTGCGGCCCCGGCCCGGCCATGCGGCCCTGGTGAGCCAGAGCGGCGCCTTCCTCATCACCCGCCTGAGCCGCCGGCCCGAGCTGGGCCTGCGGGCCGCCGTGGCCATCGGCAACCAGATGGACCTCCGCTGCTCGGACTTCCTGGCGGGCTTCGGCGCGGATCCCGCCGTGAAGGTGGTGGGCGCCTACCTGGAGGGCTTCGCCCCCGGGGACCTCCGGGCCACGGCCGAAGCCGCCAAGCAGCTCCGCGCCGCGGGTCGCCGCGTGCTGCTCTACAAGGGCGGGCGCAGCCAGGAGGGCATGGCCGCCGCCAGCAGCCACACCGGCGCCCTGGCGGGCGACCACGCGCTCCAGGCCAGCCTGCTGCGCCGGGCGGGCGCCATGCTCGCCGAGCGCATCGAGGCCTTCGACGCGGCCCTCTCCTGGCTGGCCGCCTATGCCGAGGGGACGCCCCGTCGCGTGGCCATCGTGACCAACGCGGGCTTCGAGTCGGTGGCCTCAGCGGATCTGCTGACGGGGCCTTTTCGGGGCGCGAAGCTCACGGAAGCCGAGACGGCGGCCCTCGCGGCCGCCATCGAGGCCCACGGCCTCACGGGCCTCGTGAGCGCCCGCCTGCCCCTGGACCTCACGCCCATGGCCGACGAGGCCGCCTACCTGGCCGGCACCAGGCTGCTGCTCCAGTCGGAGGCCGATGCCGTAGTGGTGGGCCTGGTGCCCCTCACCCGCCGCCTGGGCACCGCGGATCCGACGGCCTTCGGCCCCTTCGCCCGGGCCCTGAAGGACCTGGCCCTGGAAAGCGGCAAGTGGGTGGGCGTGGTCGTGGAGGGCGGCGCCATCTACGACGCCTACCGCCAGGGCCTCCGCCAAGCCGGCCTGCCGGTCTTCCTCACCATGGAGGAGGCCCTGGAGGGCCTGCGGGTCATCGCCTCGGAACAATAAGAACAGGGACTGGAACGCGAAGCGCGAAGGGATATCGGCTTGCGGTCGACACTTCCTCGCAGAGCCCCAGACCCCGATTTCGCGGTATTCGCGCTTTTCTTCGCGCCCTTCGCGTTCCGATCCTTTCTTTCCCGCCCCTCTGTGATCTCCGGCATGGCCAGGAGGCGGATCTGGGGTCAGACTCTATTTCGGACCTGAAAGGGCCGAAATGTCCCGAATCCTGCCCCCCATGCGCACCCTCCTGCCCGCGGAGCACGGGAGCTGGTTCATGCTCGGATTCCCATTGGTGCTGGGGCTTCTGGTCCGGCCGAGCCTGGCCGGGCTGGGCCTGGGCCTGGCCGCCCTGGCTTTCTTCCTGGCTCGGCCACCCCTCCGGCGGGTGCTCACGGGGCAGCGGGACCTCCTCCAGGTCCGCGCCCTTCTGATGTTTGGATGCCTCGCCGGGGCCTTCGGGGGTCTCGCCCTCTGGCTTTCGGGCCCACGATTCCTGATTCCCCTCGCCCTCGCGGCCCCCCTGGTCTTCCTCGCCCTCCGGGCCGACCTTCAGCGGGCCGTGCGTTCCCTGGCCGTGGAGCTGGCCGCCCAGGGCGCCTTCGCGGGCCTGGCTGCCGCCATCCTCACGGCCGGCGGGAGTTCCTTTCCCGAAGCGGGCCGGGCCTGGCTGTTGACGGCCCTGATGGGTGGCGCCAACCTCGCCCACGTCCGACGGCTCCTGGGCCATGCCCACCACCTCGCCCCGGAGGAACTGAACCGCCGGCGAACCCCCGTGCATGTCCTGCATCTGCTGCTGATCGGCGCGTCGGCCATCCTGCTCGCGCCCCGGGGAACGAGCGGCCTCCTGTGGACCGCCTGGACCGGCCTGCTCTACCTCCGGGCCCTGCTCCCCTACAGGCCCCTCCCTGCCCGCACCCTGGGCTGGCGGGAGGGTGGCCTGAGCGTGCTGGGCCTGCTGCTCCTCTGGCGGGCCCTGCTCTGATCTCGATCACAACTCGGGATGGACTCCCGAATCACCCCCCGTGTGCTACAAATCAGAAGTAATATTCCGGAATGATCTTCTCGACCGCCACAGGCTACGCTCTCCGTGCCCTCGCCGCCCTTCCCGAGGATGGAAGCTTCTGCTTGGCCAAGGACCTGTCGTCCCGTCTGGAGATCCCCGGCCCCTACCTGGCGAAGATCCTCCAGGGCCTGGTGCAGGCGGAGATCCTCGAATCTGTGCGGGGCCCCAAGGGCGGCTTCCGCCTGCTGCGCCCCTCCCACCGCATCACCGTGGGCGAGGTGGTCGTGGCCCTGGAGGGTCCGAACTCCATGGACGGCTGCATCATGGGCTTCCCCACCTGCGGCGGCGACCACCCCTGCCCCCTGCACGAGGCCTGGGGCGCCGTGAAGGCCCAGGTGGCCACCTCCATGACCGAGGCCACCATCCGGGACCTCCAGCTCATGGACCTGCGGCACCAGAAGGATGGCAAGGGCCGGCCGCCCTGCGAGAAGCCCTGAGTTCAGGCCTGGATCTGGATCCTGCGCCTTGAATCGCCCCGGTTTTGCCCTAAATTAGGACTTATCGGTCCGTTTCCACCCTGCCTGCCCCTGGAGCCCAGCCATGAGCCTCCTCGCCGAACTCGACCTCGAAGCCCGGCCCCTGCTGGGAGCCGCTCTCGCCACCTTGGCCCTCGGCGTGGCCGTGGCCCTGGGCAGCCGGGGCGGACGCTGGCTGGATCCGGCCCTCCTGGGCTACTTGCTGGCCACCCTCTTCGCCTGCTTCGGCGTGGCCTACCGCTACATCTCCTGGATCGAGCGGCCTGCCACGCGGATGTACTTCCGCCACACGCTGCGGACCCTGCTCTCGCCCCGGGTCTTCAGGGCCCTGCCGAAGATGGCCCTGCTGGCCCTGGACCAGATCCTCCTCCAGCGCTTCATCGAGAAGCGCTCCCTCAAGCGCTGGGGCGCCCACGCCCTTCTGGCCTGGGGCTGCCTCCTGGGCTTCGCGGTGACCATCCCGCTGGTCTTCGGCTGGGTCCGGTTCACCAGCGAGGGCCTGGACGCCACCCGCTACCAGGCCTGGGTGCTGGGCTTCCCCGCGGGCTCCTTCCCTCTCGACAGCTTCATCGCCTTCTGCAGCTTCCACATCCTCGACCTGGCCGCCGTCATGGTCATCGCCGGCTGCGTGCTGAGCCTCATCCGCCGCAAGCAGGACGAGGGCGACACCGCCACCCAGCGCTTCGACCTGGACCTGCTGCCCCTGGTGCTTCTCATCGCCGTGAGCATGACGGGCCTGATGCTCACCGCCTCGGAGAAGTGGCTCCAGGGCCGCAACTTCGCCACTCTGGCCTTCCTCCACGAGCTGACAGTCATTCTCTTGCTGCTGGGCCTGCCCTTCGGCAAGCTCTTCCACGTGGTGCAGCGGCCCGCCCAGCTGGGCGTGACGATCTACAAGGCCGAGGGCGAGGCCGAAGGCCGCCTGGCCTGCAAGGGCTGCGGCGCGCCCTTCATCCGGGCCAACCAGCGCCGCGACCTCGGGGAGCTGTGGAAAGTGCTGGAGCTGGATGGCGCGCGGCACAGCGCGTCCGTCCACCACCTGGACCTCTGCCCCAGGTGCAAGCGGCGTCTGGTGGCCAAGGCCCAGGGGGACCGGCTCCACGGGGCCTTCGATCCCTTCGCCACCATCCCGGTCCACGCCGAGCCCATCCCCGATCCCACCTCCCTGAGGGCCTGACCATGAGCACGCTTCCCCTCTCGCAGGACCAGCTCCGCGCCCAGTTCGGCCCCCACCTGAACCTCGCCCCTCCCGGGGGCTGGCTGTCCGATCCCACCCCCGACAAGGTGGTGGAGACCCACTGCTGCTTCTGCGGCCAGCAGTGCGGCATCAAGCTCAAGGTGAAGGACAACAAGGTCATCGGCTTCGATCCCTGGGAGGAGTTCCCCTTCAACCAGGGGAAGCTCTGCCCCAAGGGCGTGAAGCGCTACCTCCAGGGCAACCACCCGGATCGCCTCACGAAGGCCATGAAGCGCACGGAGCACGGCTTCGAGCCCATGGGCTGGAACGAGGCCATGGACCGCACCGTGGCGGAGATCCAGCGCATTCAGAAGGAACATGGCAAGGACGCCTTCGCCGTGCTCTCCGGCGTGTCGCTGACCAACGAGAAGAGCTACCTGGCGGGCAAGTTCGCGCGCCTGGGCCTACAGACGAAGAACCTCGACTACAACGGCCGCCTCTGCATGGTGAGCGCCGGCGCGGGGAACAAGAAGGCCTTCGGCGTCGACCGCGCCGCCAACTCCTGGGCGGACATCGAGCTGGCCGAAGTGATCTGGGTGGCCGGCTCCAACGTGGCCGAGTGCTCGCCCATCACCACGGACTACATCTGGCGGGCCCGGGACCGCGGCGCCCTGCTCATCGTGGTGGATCCCCGCATCACGCCCCTGGCCCGCACCGCCGACTTGGTGCTGCCCCTGAAGCCCGGCACGGACACGGCCCTCACCAACGGCATTCTGCACCTGCTGAACAAGTGGAAGCTCATCGACTGGGATTTCGTGAACGCCCGCACCAGCGGCTTCGAGCAGGCCGTCGAGGCCGTGAAGGACTGCACGCCGGAGTGGACCAGCCAGGTCACCGGCCTGCCCGTGGAGGCCATCGAGAAGGCCGCCCGCATCTGGGGCGAGGCCCGCACCAGCTTCCTGCTCCATGCCCGGGGCATCGAGCACCAGAGCAAGGGCGTGGAGAATGTCCTCGGCTGCATCAACATGGTGCTGGCCACGGGCCGCATCGGACGGCCCGGCTGCGGCTACGGCACCATCACCGGCCAGGGCAACGGCCAGGGCGGCCGCGAGCACGGCCACAAGTGCGACCAGCTGCCGGGCAACCGCGACATCAGCAACCCCGAGCACCGGAAGTACATCTGCTCGGTCTGGGGCTGCACGGACGACGAGCTGCCCGGCGTGGGCCAGAGCGCCCAGGAGATCATGAACGCCATCCACGCTGGCGAAATCAAGGGCCTCCTGCTGCTCTGCTTCAACCCGCTGGTCTCCCTGCCGGACAGCCAGTTCACCCGCGAGGCCCTCAGCAAGCTGGAGTTCTTCGTCTGCCTGGATTTCTTCCTCAGCGAGAGCGCCCAGCACGCCGACATCGTGCTGCCCTCGGCCCTCCACGAGGAGGACGAGGGCACCACCACCAGCGCCGAGGGGCGCGTCATCAAGATCAACAAGGCCGTGGAATGCCCCGGCGACGCCCGTCCCGACTGGCAGATCATGGTGGAGCTGGCCAAGCGGCTGGGCCGCGGGAAGTACTTCGACCACTTCAAGACGCCCGAAGACATCTTTAACGAACTGCGGGTGGCATCGAAAGGTGGCACCGCTGACTACGCGGGCATCACCTACGACAAGATCGTCAAGAACATGGGCGTGTTCTGGCCCTGTCCCTCGGAGGACCACCCGGGCACGCCGCGTCTCTTCGAAGGCGGCCAGTTCTTCCACCCCGACGGCAAGGCGAAGTTCATCCCCACGCCCTGGCGCCCGCCCATGGAGGTGGTGGATGACGAATATCCCATCTGGCTCACCTCGGGCCGCGTGGTCTTCCACTACCTGAGCGGCACCCAGACGCGGCGCATCGGCTTCCTGGTGGAGCAGTGCCCGCATCCCTACCTGGAGATCCACCCCCGCCTCGCCGAGAAGTACGGCCTGGCGGAAGGCGATGCCGTGGAGATCACCTCGCGGCGGGGCTCCATGATCCTGCCCGCCAAGGTGGTGAAGACCATCCGCCCCGACACCGTGTTCATCCCCTACCACTGGGCCGGGGCCCTGTCCGCCAACCGGCTCACGGCGAGGCATCTGGATCCCGTCTCGAAGATCCCCGAGTTCAAGGTGAGCGCCGTGCGGCTCAAGAAGACCACCAAGGACCAGTTCTCACCCGAGCTGGCGGAACTGCAGCGCATGGCCTTCGAAGCCCGCAGTAACCAGACCGACATGCCTGAGCGGGTGTTCTGATGGTGCCCCAGGACTACGGCTTCTTCATCGACCCGCAGCGCTGCATCGGCTGCCGCTCCTGCGTGGGCGCCTGCGCCGAGTGCGGCACCCACCGCGGCCGCTCCATGATCCACCTGGATGAGATGGACCGCTTCGACAGCCCGCAGACGGTTCCCACGGTCTGCATGCACTGCGAGGATCCCATCTGCGCCCAGGTCTGCCCCTCGGACGCCATCAAGCGCAGCGAGGACGGCGTGGTGCACGCCGCCCAGAAGCCCCGCTGCATCGGCTGCCAGAACTGCGAGCTGAGCTGCCCCTTCGGCGTGCCCATCGTGTTCTCGGGCCTGGAGCAGATGCTGAAGTGCGACCTCTGCTACGACCGCACCTCTGTGGGCCACAAGCCCATGTGCGCCACCGTCTGCCCCAGCCAGGCCCTGCTCTTCGTCCGCAAGGACGAGGTCGCCAACCTGCGCCACAACAAGCCCCTGCGCGACTTCCTCATCGGCAGCGTGCGGGTGAAGACCAAGAACGCCATCATGGTGCCCGATCCGGACACGCCCCTGCACCTGGATGCGGCGTTGCTCATCAATGATTCCCTGCCTACTGCCGGAGGCCTCTGATGACCTGGTGGCGCCGTGCCTTCCCCCTGGAGCTCGCCGAGGAGGGTCACTTCTCCCGCCGCGAGTTCGCCCGCTTCCTGGCCGTGGTGAGCGCCGGATTCACCGCCGGCATCGGCTACCTCTGGTGGCGGAAGACGCCCCTGGAGGGCGCCTCCGATCCCGAGGCCAGACACGCCGAACTGCCCGTGGCCCTGGGCCTGGCCGCAGACCTTCAGCCCGGCCAGAGCCGCCTTTTCAAGTTCCGCGATGCCCACGACGCCTGCATCCTGCTGCGCACCCCCAAGGGCGAGCTGCGGGCCTACCGGCAGACCTGCACCCACCTGGGCTGCGCGGTGCGCTACGCGGGCGAGCGTCTGGAGTGCCCCTGCCACCGCGGCTTCTTCGAGCCGGACCGCGGCTTCCCCGTGCAGGGCCCGCCCAGCCGGCCCCTGGCCGCCATCGCCCTGGAGGTGCGCCCCGACGGCACCCTCTGGGCCGTGGGCGAGCTGCCCAAGCCCACCCTGGAGACCCTGGACCACCGCGCGGCCTGCCCCCGCGAGAAGGGTGAGGTGACCGCATGAATCCGACCCCCTCCTCCCGCGTCCGCATCTCCCCCGCTGCCCTGGGCGTCATCCTTGTGCTGCTGGTGATCCAGCTCTACCTCTTCGAAACTGTGCTGGGCGCCGTCCTGGACGGCCAGCGCGGCGTCCTCCCCGGCGCCTTCTTCGTCTCCCTGGCCCTTACCGCCATCAGCCTCTTCCTGGCCTTCCGCAGCACCGTGGAATACGGGCCGAAGGAATAGGGATCGACCACTCAGAGAAAAAGGATCTCCACGAAGGACACGAAGGGAAGGCAAGGGCACGAAAGCCAGTGCGGCAGGGACTCTCCAGGTTTTTGGCAGGTCCCTGCTTCTTGGTGCTCTTCCTGCGCCCGAAGGGCGTCTTCGTGTCCTTCGTGGAGGCTTTGATCTTTCCCGAGGGTCATTCACCCCGCCTGGGGCAGCTCCTGGGCGGGGTTGGCGTCCTTCATGAAGACGGGCCAGCAGGAGAGGTGGCCCAAGCCCAGCTGGAGGAGGATGCCGCCCAGCTCGGCGGGGCCGAAGGCCGGAGCCAGGCCGTGGAGCACGGGCGGCATGATCTGGAGGTAGAGGTCCAGCCAGCGACCCGCCAGGAGGAGGGCGCAGGTGGCCAGCAGCACGGTCTCGCTGGTCTTGGCCTTCCGCCCGAGCAGCAGCACGAAGGGCAGGCCGAAGTTCAGGATCAGGTTCAGGTAGAAGAGGGGCATCCAGCGGCCCTGCAGCAGCAGGCGCATGGGGCCGGTCTCCTCGGGCAGGTTGGCGTACCAGATGAGCAGGAACTGGCTGAGGAAGATGTAGGCCCAGAAGCAGCTGAAGGCGAAGAGCAGCTTGCCCAGGTCGTGGTTCTGGGCCTTCGACACCGCCGGGAGCAGGCCCACGCGCCGCAGTACGATGGCGCTGATGGTGACGATGGCGATGCCCTGGAGGAACATCCCCGAGAAGCCGTAGATGGCGAAGATGGTGCTGGACCACACCGGCTCCAGCGACATGAGCCAGTCGAAGTTGGCCACGGAGAACGTGAGGCCGAAGACGAGGATGAAGGGGGCCGCGCCCTTCCCCTGCTGGGTGAGCCGGCGCCCCGTCCAGATCCAGGCGCCGAAGATGAGGACCACGCGGGCGAAGAAGAAGGGCGGGTTCAGCCAGCCCAGGCGGCCGTGCAGCACGTGGTCGACCGTCGCCTGGGGCCGGGCCCAGGGGTAGAGCGTGGCGGCCCCGAACCAGAGCAGGAGCATGAGCAGGCCCGCCCGGGGGAGGAGGGCCGGCATGGCCCGGTGGGCCTTGAGGATGGGATCGCTCCACCGGGCCCCGGTGATGGACTGGATGGCCAGGAGGAAGAGGCCGCCCAGGCCCACGCAGGCCAGGTTGAAGGCCGTGAGCAGCAGGTTGCCCCAGCCCCGCTCCGCCTGGAGCACGAGGCCCAGGGCCAGGAGTCCGGCGCCGAGCAGCACGAAGGCCCAGGCGCCGCCCCGGAGGCGCTCGCCGATGTCCGCCAGCGTGGGGATGCCGGACTTGGTGAGGTCGCGGACGGGAACGGTGAAGGTCTCGCTCATGGCTGGGCTCCCGTGGAGGCGGGCGTCGAGGCGGTGGGCGCGGGCCGGGCGGCCTTCTGCAGCTCGCGGATGTAGAGCACCACGTTCCAGCGGTCCTCGCGGCTGAGGAGGTCGCCGTAGCCCTTCATCTTCATGGGGCCGCCGAAGGTGGCGATGTGGAAGAGCCGGCCATCCGGCATGTCCCGCACCACGGGGGAGACGAGCACCGTGGGCGCGAAGGCGCCGCGGGCCACGATGACGCTGCCGTTGTTGTCGCCCTCCCGGCCGTGGCAGGTGGCGCAGACCCGCTCGAAGACGAGCTTGCCGCGGTTGAAGCGGGCCTGGGTGGGCTGGTAGGGGTTCGGCAGCTCGCGCCCGGCGCGCTCGGCCTCCGCCTTGCCCGGCCCGTAGGCCAGGGGTGGCTCGCCGCGGCGTGACAGGGTGTCCGGCGGCGGGGCCTGGAGCACCTTGCCGCCCGGCAGCACACCGCTGGCATCGAAGGCCTGGGCCGAGAGGGGCGCGCCCATGCCGCCGTCCCAGGCCAGGTTCCGGCGCTGGAAGTCCCGGTTGAGCACGGGCACCAGGAGCAGAATGAGGAAGGCCGGAAGGCAGGCCAGCAGCAGGGCGCCGACGCCTGCGGGACGATCCCAGAAGGATCCGCCCCGCTGGAAGCGGTCCTCCACCAGCAGGCTGGATTCCAGGGCGCCCAGGTCCGCCAGGTCGCGGGCCACGGCGGGGAACTGCACATCGGGGGCCAGCTCCGCCGCCAGGATGAAGCGGTCGTCGTTGGCGCCCGGATGCAGGTCCGGCACGCGCCACCGCGGCCGCATGCGGGCCACGAGGAAGAAGCTGGCCACCACGCCCAGGCCCGCCAGCAGCACCGTCAGCTCGAAGGCCACGGGGATGAAGGCGGGGATGGCCAGGAGGGGCTTGCCGCCCATGATCAGCGGGTAGTCCACGGCGGAGGTCCAGATCTGGAGGCCAGCGGCGATGGCCAAGCCCAGGGCGGCGAAGGCCAGGCAGGCCCGGGGCAGCCGCGAGGGGCGCTGGTCCAGGGCCTCATCCATGCCGTGCACGGGGAAGGGCGTGTAGGTGTCCAGCACGCGGTGTCCGGCGGCCCGCAGGTGCGCCACCGCGCGGAGGAGCTGCTCCGGATCCGCGAAGGAGGCCCGGAAGCGGGAGTTGCGGATCTCAGTGGTCGCCATGCTGGAGTACCCCCTTCACTTCGCTCGCCGCGATCATGGGCAGCACCCGGGTGAAGACCAGGAACAGCGTGAAGAAGAGCCCGAAGCTGCCGATGAGGATGGCCACCTCGATGAAGGTGGGCCGGTACATGGCCCAGCTGGAGGGCAGGTAGTCGCGGTGGAGGCTGGTCACGATGATGACGAAGCGCTCGAACCACATGCCGATGTTCACGAAGATGGTGAGGACGAAGATCATCCAGGGCGTGGTGCGCACCCGCTTGAACCAGAAGAACTGGGGGCTGAGCACGTTGCAGCCCACCATGGTCCAGTAGGCCCACTGGTAGGGCCCCAGGGCCCGGTTGAGGAAGACGTAGCGCTCGTAGGGGTTCGCGCTGTACCAGGCCGTGAAGAACTCCGTGGCGTAGGCCATGCCCACGATCATTCCCGTGGCCAACACCACCTTGGTCATGGCCTCCAGGTGGCGGGGGGTGATGTACTCCTCTAGGCCCATCACCGAGCGGGCGATGATCATGAGGGTGAGCACCATGGCGAAGCCGCTGAACACGGCGCCCACCACGAAGTAGGGCGGGAAGATCGTCGCATGCCAGCCGGGGATCACCGACGTGGCGAAGTCCATGGACACGATGGTGTGCACGGAGACCACCAGGGGCGTGCTGAGGCCCGCCAGCAGCATATAGACCGTCTCGTAGCGGCTCCAGGTGCGGTTCGAGCCGTTCCAGCCCAGGGAGAAGACGCTGAGGATCGCCCGCTTCAGCTTCGTCTTCGCCCGGTCCCGCTGGGTGGCCAGGTCGGGGATGAGGCCGATGTACCAGAAGGTGAGCGAGATGATGAAGTAGGTCGAAATGGCAACCACATCCCAGAGCAGCGGGCTCTTGAAGTTCACCCAGAGGGAGCCGCGGGTGTTGGGGTAGGGCGTGGCCCAGAAGGCCAGCCAGGGCCGGCCCATGTGGATGATGGGGAAGGTGCCGGCGCACATGACGGCGAAGAGGGTCATGGCCTCGGCCGCGCGGTTGATGGAGGTGCGCCAGCGCTGGCGGAAGAGGAAGAGGATGGCGGAGATCAGCGTCCCGGCGTGGCCGATGCCCACCCAGAACACGAAGTTCGTGATGTCGAAGGCCCAGCCCACCGTGCGGTTGAGACCCCAGGTGCCGATGCCCCGGGTGAGGGTCTGCGTGGCGGCCCAAGCGCCCAGGGAAAGCATGGAGAGGGTGACGGCCAGGGCCAGCCACCAGCGCAGGGGCGGGCGCCGCTCCGTGGGCGCGAAGACCTCCTCCGTGACCTGGCGGTAGGTCTTGTTCCCGTCGATGAGCGGCAGGTTGTGGCCGTAGCGCTCGGCCTCGGCGGCCGGGATCCCGCTGGCGCTCAGCACGTCGGCATCATGCGCCATGGTGGCCTCCCTGCGCCGGTTCAGCGGCAATGTTCCGAATCTTCGTCAGGTAGCTCACGGCGGGTCCGATGCCCAGCTCGCCCAGCACCAGGAAGCGCTTGGGGTCGCGCAGCACCTGGCTGATGCGACTGCCCGGGTCCTGCATGTCGCCGAAGACGATGGCCTGGGCCGGGCAGCTCTGCATGCAGGCCGGCAGGGCCTCGCCGTCCTTCAGCTCGCGGCCCTCGTTCTTCGCCGTGATCTTGGCCTCCAGGAGGCGCTGCACGCAGAAGGAGCACTTCTCCATGACGCCGCGGCTGCGCACGGTGACATCCGGGTTGAAGCACAGGCGCTCCAGCTCGCTGGCGTGGGGGTACTCCCACCAGTTGAAGCGGCGGACCTTGTAGGGGCAGTTGTTGGCGCAGTAGCGGGTGCCCACGCAGCGGTTGTAGACCTGCTGGTTGAGGCCCTCCTCACTGTGCACCGTGGCCAGCACGGGGCAGACGTTCTCGCAAGGGGCCTGGTCGCACTGCTGGCACATCATGGGCTGGTGGACGACGCCGGGCTCGGCCTCGGAGCCGGTGTAGTAGCGGTCGATGCGCAGCCAGTGCATCTCGCGCTTGCGCCGGACTTCCTCGCGGCCCACCACGGGGATGTTGTTCTCCACCTGGCATCCGATCACGCAGCTGGAGCAGCCCGTGCAGACGCTGAGGTCGATGACCATGGCCCAGCGGTGGGCGCCGTGGGGATGCTCCCCATAGACCGAAGGGCCGGGCTGCTCGTGGGGGCGGGCCGAAGCGGGATCGCGCAGGTAGGGCGCCAGCGCCATCTCCCGCACCAGCTCCCGGCCCTCCAGGCTGTGGTGGTCCTGGGTGCAGGCCAGGTCCACGCGGCCTGAGCCACGCCGCACCTGGAGGGGCGCGGCCTCGGCCACCAGGAAGCCTGAAGCGAAGGTCCGCCAGGGATAGACGTTCCTCCCCACGCCGAGCCCCGCCTTCCCGCCCGCCGTGCGACCGTAGCCCAGGGCCACGGCCACGGTGCGGTCGTCCAGGCCCGGCTGCACCACCACGGGCAGCTCCAGCTCCAGGGCATGGCCCTCGGGCCGCAGGCGCAGCAGGTCCCCCTGCTCCAGCCCCAGCCGCGTGGCCGCGGCCGGGGAAACCTGGGCGTAGTTGTCCCAGGTGGCCTTGGTGATGGGATCCGGCAGCTCCTGGAGGAAGGGGATGTGGGCATGGCGCCCGTCGCCCAGGCCCACCTTGGCGTAGAGCAGTAGCTCGTAGCCGTCCTTGCGCGCGCCGCGCGGCGCGCCTCCCACGCGGCCCTCGCGGTACCGGGGCGCGGGCCCCGTGTCCACCTGCGCGGCGCCCTTCTGGAGCGCAGTGTTCCAGAACGTCTCGAAATCGCCCGCCACCTTCTGGCGGGGAAATACGGCCGTCTTCCAGTGCTCGCGCAGCACCTGGAGCGCTGGCGCCGGCCGTCCCGCCCAGGCGCCGAAGCTCTCCAGGGCGTCGCGGGTGGCGAAGAGGGGCTGGAGGAGGGGCTGGGCCAGGGAGACGGTGCCCGCCACGGGCTCAGCGTCCCGCCAGGCCTCCAGCCAGTGGTGGTCCGGGGCCAGGTGGGTGCAGGCGGCGGCGCTCTCGTCCTCGGTCAGGGCCAGGGACAGGCGCAGGGGCACCTTGGCGAAGGCCCCGGCGAAGGCCGCGGGCTGCTCGTAGACGGGGTTGCAGCCTAGCAGCAGCAGGGCCCCCACGCGGCCCTCGGCCATCTCGCGGACCAGGGCCTCCAGGGCCCGGTCATCCCCCCGCTTCTGGAGGCTGGGGCGGGCCAGATCCACGGTGGTGCCCTCGTGGCCGAGCACATGGTTGAGGCGGGCCACCAGCTCCTGGGCCCGCAGATCGTTGAGGCCACAGAGCAGGAGGCCCCGGCCCCGGTGCGCCTCCAGCTCGTGGGCGAGGGCCTGCGCCTTGGCCGTCAGGGCCGTCGGGAGGGCTCCTCCCTCCACGACGAGGCCCAGGTGCCGGGCCAGGGCCTCCAGGAAGGGCACCGCCTCCGAAGGCGCGAGCCGCACCCGCTCGTCGGCGTTGCTGCCCGTCAGCGAGAGACCGCTCTCCACCTGGATGTGCTTCGACATGGGCCGCGGCTTGTCGGGCCCGCGGCGCGCGGCGTAGGCGCGGGTGAAGCCCACGGGATCCATCCAGGTGCCGAGGAAGTCCGCCTCGACGCCCAGGAGGAGGTCCGCCTCCTCCAGCTTGTAGTGCGGGATCAGCCGCTGGCCGTGGGTGCGCTCGTAGGCGGCGGCCAGGGCCGCGGTGCTGAGGGCGTCCGCCTCCACCAGGCGGCCGTCCTTGAAGGTGCCGAGGAAGCCCTGCACGGTGGCCCGCAGCGTGGGGCTGAGGATCGTGCCCGCCAGCACGCGCACGGCGCCGCCGGAGGCCCGCAGCTCGGCGAAGCGGCGCTGGAGGTCCGCGTCCAGGGCGGCCCAGTCCACGGCCCTCCCGGCCAGCTTCGGGCCACGCAGGCGGTCCTCGTCGTAGAGGCCCCGGGTCTGGGCCTGGCCCATGGCGCAGAGGCCGCCGCGGCTCACGGGATGGTCGGGATTGCCCTCCAGCTTGACGGGGCGGCCGTCGCGGCTGCGGGCCAGGACGCCGCAGCCCGCGGCGCAGCCGCCGCAGGTGGTGGCGTACCACTGGGCCACGCCGGGGGTCAGGCCCTCCCGGGCATTGAGGTAGGGCATGGCCTTCTCGACCACCTTGCTCTTGCAGCCCAGGGCCAGGCCCGCGGCGAAGCCCAGGCCCGAGAAGCGGAAGAAGTCGCGGCGGCTGATCTGCCGGACGCTCTCGCCCACGGGCAGCTCCTCCTCGAACTCGGCCTTCCGGGCCCGGACCATCCCGCGCCGTTCCCCGAGGCTCTTCCAGGTCTTCATGGCTTCTCCTCAGTGGTGGCAGGCGGAGCAGTCGGTCGGGGCCTGGGGCGGGCGGCCGGCCAGGAGCTGCTTCTGGTTTTCAAGGCGGTGGCAGGCCAGGCACTCGCCCATGGTCAGGGCCATGGCCTGCTCCACCCGCTCCATGCCCTGCACCTCGCCGTGGCAGGACTGGCAGGCCACGCCCGACCGCACGTGGCGGCTGTGGGGGAAGGTGACGTGGGCGGGGAGGCGGTGGATGCGGACCCACTCGAAGCCCCGGCCGCTGGCGTAGGCGTCCCGCAGCTTCTGGATCTCCGGGCTGGGATCCGACTTGCCCACGGGCGTGCCCGCCCGGTTCAGCACCGTCTCATGGCACTTCATGCAGGTGCTGAGGGGCGGGATGCCCGCGTGGCGGCTGCTCTCCGCCGAGGTGTGGCAGAAGAGGCAGTCCATCTTCAGCTCGCCCGCGTGGAGCGCGTGCGAATAGGGGATGGGCTGGGCGGGCTTGTAGCCGCTCTGGTCCCCGAGCAGGCGCGTGTCCAGGCTCAGGGCGAAGATCATGAGCGAGGCGCCGAGGGCCACCGCGCCCGTGATGGCGACGGTCCTGACTCTCACCGGAGCCCCTTCCGGTTCCACATCACCACCTGGGGCCGGCGCCAGTAGTACCAGATGGGCACCACCAGGAAGTGGACGAGCCGCGTGAAGGGCAGCAGCAGGATGACCATGAAGCCGCTCAGGAAGTGGAGCTTCACCATCCAGGGCAGGGGCGCGATGAGCTCGGGCCGGGGCGCCAGCTTGATCAGGCTCCAGAGGTAGGGCGCCGCGTTGGTGGAGAACCAGGCGCTGCCCCAGCGGTAGCGGATGGCCACGTCGATGCCGCTGGCCACCTGGTAGAGCAGCACCACGAGCAGCACGAGGTCCAGGGGACTCGTCACCACCTTCACGCGCCGGTCCGTGAAGCGGCGGACGAGGAGGGCCACCACGCCCACCAGGGCCAGGAGGGCCATGGAGAGCCCGGTGATCTCCAGCAGGTAGAGCCGCAGGGGACGGGCATTCCAGGCCAGGATGGCCTCGGGCAGGAAGAAGGCGAAGAGGTGCCCGGACAGCACCCAGAGGATGCCCCAGTGCCAGAGACCCGAGCCCCAGAAGAGCGATTCGGACTCCAGGAACTGGCTGGAGAGGCTGGAGTAGCTGAAGGGCCGCCAGGTGAAGCGCAGGATGCTGACCACGATGGCCAGCACCAGGGCCACGTAGGGGAAGCCCACGAAGAGGAAGTTAGTCAGCACAGGCCGCCTCCGCCGCTTTGCGGTCTACGGTGAAGATGAGGAAGAGGGCCTGGAGCACGTGGTGGTAGGGGCTCTCCCGGAGGGCCGGGATCACCTTCTCCAGGGCCGGCAGGAGGCAGTCGTCCACCAGGTCCATGGCGTCCTGGCGCTCCAGCCGCATGCCCAGGTCCAGCAGGTTCGGCAGGTGGTCCGGCAGATTTCCCCCCTCCTCCAGGCCGTGGAGCTGAAGGTGGTGGCGCATCATGGCCAGGAACTGGCCCCGCTGATAGGTCTCGCCGAAGAGGTGCCAGCCGATGTCCAGCGTGCCCTCGGGGGTGAGGTCGAAGGCCCGGGTGTAGAGCTCCTGGAGCTCCCGCAGGTCCAGGCCGCGGGCCGTGAGGGCGAAGGCCTCCAGGTGCTCCTGGCAGGGATGGCCCGTGCCCATGGCCGCATCCGCCAGGGAGGCCGCCAGCGCCTGGGTGCGCTCGTCGGGATAGCGCAGCAGGACGGCGATGCCGGGGATGAGGTGCGTCGGAATGCGCATGATCAGAACCCCCTCTGGGGCGCTTCGCGGAAGCCGAATCCCGCCGCCCCCTTCTGTTCCAGCGGGTTGGTGAGCACCTCCACCGCCTGCTCGCGGTGGGAGGCCGGGATGACGAAGCGGTCCTCGAAGCTGCAGAGGCTCGTGAGGCGGTAGATGGCCTCGGCCTGTTCCGGGTCGCAGTCCGCCTCGCGGAGGCCCGCCAGGGCCACCTTCAGGTCCACGTCGCCGACCTCGGTGGCGCGCTTCCAGGTGCGGATGGCCAGCATCTTCTTCATGGCGTAGCGCACGGGCGCCTCCTGCCCAGCCCCGAAGAGGCTGGCCAGGTACGACATGGGCAGGCGGGCCTGGTCCAGGGGCGCGAAGATCTCCTCCACGGACGTGGGATTGAGGGCCACGCCGTTCTCCATGGCGTAGGTGACGGGGCCCAGGGCCGGCACGTAGAAGAGGCTGGGGAAGGTGCGGTACTCGGGGTGGGGCGCCAGGGCCAGGCCCCAGTCCTTCACGAAGCGGTAGACGGGGCTCTGCCGCGCGGCCTTCAGCACCTGCTCGCTGACGCCGTTCTTCCGGGCGGACTCGATCACCGCGGGGTCGTTCGGGTCGGCCAACAGATCGCGATGGGCCGTCACCAGCTCGGCGTCGGGCTTCAGGCCCGCGGCCTCGATCTTGTCCGCGTCGTAGAGCAGCACGCCCATGTAGCGGATGCGGCCCACGCAGGAGTGGAAGCAGGCCGGCGCCTGGCCCGTCTCCACGCGGGGGTAGCAGAGCAGGCACTTCTCGGACTTGCCCGTGCTCCAGTTGTAGAAGACCTTCTTGTAGGGGCAGGCCGACACGCAGTAACGCCAGCCGCGGCAGACGTTCTGGTTGATGAGGACGATGCCGTCCTCGCCCCGCTTGTAGATGGCGCCGCTGGGGCAGGCCGCCACGCAGGCCGGGTTCGCGCAGTGGTTGCAGATGCGCGGCAGGTAGAACATCACCAGCGTCTCGATGGAGAGCAGCTGGAGCCGCTGCTCCTCGCTGAGGGCCGAGAGATTCACGTCGTTTCGGGCGTAGAGGGGCGAGCCGCCCAGGTCGTCGTCCCAGTTGGGGCCGGCCTCGATGTCGATGTACTGGCCCGTGACCTTGCTGACGGGGATGGCCGTGGGCTGGTCGTCCTGCTCCGGCCCGTTGAAGAGATCCTCGTAGCGGTAGGTCCAGGGCTCGTAGTACTCGTCCATGGTGGGCAGGGACGGCTGGTGGAAGATCTTCTGGAGGAACTTGCCCTTGGAGGTGAGGCGCAGCTGGAGCTTGCCGTCCTTCACCACCCAGCCGCCCTTGTACTCCTCCTGGTTCTCCCACTGGGTGGGGTAGCCGGTGCCGGGCTTGGTCTCCACGTTGTTCCACCACATGTAGTCGGCGCCCTTGCGGTCCGTCCACACGTTCTTGCAGGCGATGGAGCAGGTGTGGCACCCGATGCACTTGTCCAGGTGGAACACCATCGCCACTTGGGAGCGGATATCCATCAGAGACCTCTCAGCGAAAAATCTGAATCCGCGAAATCACGCGAAAATACGCGAAAAGGAAAACCCGGGACTTGCTTTCGCGCCCTTTCGCGCCTTTCGCGGTTGCTTTTTTGTTCCATTGAATGAGTCATGGCCGCCTCCTACCAGACCAGCTGGCCGAGCTTGCGGACGTAGACCACCGTTTCGCGGTTCACGCCGGTGGGTCCCCAGTAGTTGAAGTGGTAGGTGAACTGCCCGTAGCCGCCCACCATGAGGTTCGGCTTCAGACGGGCGCGGGTGAGGCTGTTGTTCATGCCCGCCCGCTTCATACCGCGCAGGGGGGACTTGGGCACGCTGTAGGTGCGCTCCGTGGCGTGGTACTGGATGCAGGCGCCGCGCGGGATGCGGGCGCTGACGCAGCAGCGCACCACCACCACGCCGTTGTCGTTGTGGATCTCCACCCAGTCGTTGTCCTTGAGGCCGATGGAGGCCGCATCCTCCTCGCTGAGCCAGAGGGGGTCCTGGCCTCGCGACAGGGTGGTCATGCGCTCGGTGTCGCCGTAGGTAGAGTGGATGTGCCACTTCCCATGGGGCGTGAGGAAGTTCAGAGCCAGGGTGTTCCCCTCGCGCTTGGAGCAGCGCAGGTCGCCGAGCACCTGGGCCGGCGGCGTGGGCTTGTAGGTGGGCAGGTGCTCGCCGAAGGCCAGGTAGCCCTCGTGGTCCAGGTAGCAGTGCTGGCGGCCCGTGAGGGTGCGCCAGGGCACCATGCGCTCCACGTTGTAGGTGAAGGCGGAGTAGGGCCGCGTGTCGTCCACCAGCCCGGACCAGCAGGGGCTGTTGATGACCCGGCGAGGCTGGGACAGCAGGTCCTTGAAGGTGCGCCGCACACTCCGGTAAGGCTCGGCCAGATCCTTCAGGGGCAGGCCCGTGCGCCCTTCCATGTATTGGTAGGCCCGGTAGGCCAGCTCGCCGTTGGTCTCCGGCGCCAGGTGCAGCAGCGCGTTGGCGGCGTGGACGTCCTCCTCCAGGCTGGGCCGCTTCTGGCCGCCGGCCTCCACGGTGGGGTGGGTCTCCAGCATGCGGTCGTAGATGTCCTCGATGGGGTACTTCACGCCATGGGCGCCGAGGCCCTGCTCGCGCACGAGCGGACCCAGGGCGATGAACTTCTCGTGGATGGCTTTGTAGTCCCGCGTCACCACCTTGAGGCCGGGCATGGTCTTGCCGGGAATGGCCTCGCACTCGCCCGCCATCCAGTCGCGGATGTGGGGCTGGGCGATCTCCGCCGGGCTGTCGTGGGTGAGGGGCGAGGAGACGAGGTCTTCGATGGGCTCGGGCAGGTGCTTGGCGGCCAACTCGCTCACCCGCTTGGCCATGTCCTTGAAGATGTCCCAGTCGCTCCGGGATTCCCAGCAGGGCGGGACTGCCGCCGAGAGGGGGTTGATGAAGCTGTGCATGTCCGTGGAGTTGAGGTCGGTCTTCTCGTACCAGGTGGCCGTGGGCAGCACGATGTCGCTGTACAGGGCCGAGGTGTCCATGCGGAAGTTGATGTCCACCACCAGGTCCATCTTCCCGGTCACGGTGGGCCGCCAGGTCACGTCCTTCAGCGTGCCCTCGGCCACCTCCTCGGCGATGGCGTTGCTGTGGGTGCCGAGGTAGTGCTTGAGGAAGAACTCGTGGCCCTTGGCGGAGGTGCCGATGGCGTTGCCGCGCCAGATGAACCAGACCCGGGGCCAGTTCTCGGCGGCATCGGGATCCTCCACAGAGAAGCGGAGGTCCTTCTTCTTGAGGCGATCCACGGTGCTGGCGATGATGGCGGCCTCGTCCTTGGCGCCGGCCTTGCGGGCTTCGGCCACCACGGCCACCGGGCTTTCGTTGTACTGGGGATAGAAGGGCAGCCAGCCGCTGCGCACGGCGCGGGTCTGCATGTTCATGCAGTGGCCCTCCACGAGGCTGCTGCCGTCGGGCACGGTGTTGTAGGCCTTGAACTCGCGCTCGTAGCGCCACTGGTCCGAGTTGACGTAGTGCCAGCTGGGCCCGTTCTGGAGGCGGTTCACGGGCACCCAGTCCCGGGCCATGGCGATGGCGGACCAGGAGGCCACGGGCGCCAGCTTCTCCTGGCCGACGTAGTGGGCGAGGCCACCGCCGTTGGTGCCGATGCAACCGCAGAAGACCAGCGCGTGCTGGGCGGCGCGGTAGATGAGGTTGTTGTGGTACCAGTGGTTGATGCCGGCGCCGATGATGACGGTGCACTTCCCCTTGGTCAGTTCGGCCGTGCGGGCCCACTCGCGGGCGAAGCGCAGGACGTTCTGCCGCGAGAGGCCCGTGATGCGCTCCTGCCAGGCGGGGGTGTAGACGGCGGAGGCGTCGTCGTAGTCCTTCGGGTAGGCGCCGCCCAAGCCGCGCTCCACGCCGAACTGGGCCATGAGCAGATCGTAGACGGTGGTAACCGTGGCCTCGGAGCCATCGGCCAGCTTCACGCGCCGCACGGGCACGCCGCGCAGGCAGGTGCTCCCGCCCGCGAAGTCGTCGAACGACACCTGTTCCACGCCTTCGCCAAGGAACGTCAACGACGGCGCGATGGGGCTGTCGTCCTTCCCGTCCTGGAGCAGCAGGTTCCACTGGCCCGGCTTGGTGCCCCAGCGGTGGCCGACGGCGCCCTTGGGCATCTTGGGCGCGGCGCTGGCCTCGTCCCACATGAGGAACTTCCACTCGCCGTGCTCCTCGTCCGCGTACTTCGCGAGGCGCCCGGCCCGCAGGAGCTGGCCGGGGCGGAGCCCGCCTTCGGCCTCCACCAGCTCCACCAGGAAGGGCCCGTCCGTGTAGGTTTTCTGGTACTCCAGGAAGAAGGGCACCTGCTTCTGGTGGTGGAACTCCGTGAGGATCACGTGGTTCACCGCCATCCAAAAGGCGCCGTCCTGGCCCTGGTGGACGGGCATCCACTCATCCGCGTACTTGGCCACCTGGTTGAAGTCGGGGCTGAACACCACCATCTTCGTGCCGTTGTGGCGGCTCTCGGCGGCGAAGTGGCAGTCGGGCGTGCGGGTCATGTTCAGGTTGCTGCCCATGACCGCCAGGAACTTGGCGTTGTACCAGTCCGCGCTCTCTTGCACGTCCGTCTGCTCGCCCCACATCTCGGGGCTGCTGGGGGGCAGGTCGCAGTACCAGTCGTAGAAGCTGAGGTTGGTGCCGCCCATGAGCTGGAGGAAGCGCGAGCCCGCGGCGTAGCTCAGCATGGACATGGCGGGGATGGGGCTGAAACCGGCAATGCGATCGGGGCCATGGGTCTTGATGGTGTGGATGTTGGCGGCGGCGATGAGCTCACCCACCTGGCCCCAGGAGGCCCGGCGGAAGCCGCCCTTGCCTCTGGCGCGCTGGTAGCGCGAGCGCTTCTCGGGGTTGTTCTGGATGCTGGCCCAGGCGGCCACGGGGTCCTGGTGCTTGCCCTTGGCCTCTTCCCATAGGTCCATGAGGGCGCCCCTCATGTAGGGGAACTTCACCCGCAGGGGGCTGTAGAGGTACCAGCTGAAGCTGATGCCGCGCTGGCAGCCACGGGGCTCGTAGGGCGGCACCTTCTCGTCCAGCAGGGGGTAGTCCACCACCTGCATCTCCCAGGTGACGATCCCCTCTTTCACATAGATGTTCCAGCCACAGCTCCCCGTGCAGTTCACGCCGTGGGTGCTGCGCACGACCTTGTCGTGGGCCCAGCGGTTCCGATAGAACTCCTCCCAGGAGCGGGTTTCGGGATCGACGATGTCGGTGATCCAGTGGCTCTGCTTGCGCTCGGTCATGTCTCGGTTCCTTCCGGATCAGGCGCGTGGCTTGAGGTTGCGGCGCAGGCCGCGGAAGCGCCGGCGGCCCAGGCGGCCGGCCAGCAGCATCCCGGAGACGAGGCCCACGATGCCGAGGACGGGGAAGGCCATGTCCGTGCGGGCCGGGGGCTGGGCGGCCAGGCTCTTGATGAAGCTGCCCACCTGGAAGGCCTCATCCGCCGTGAGCGGCGTCTTCTGGAACACGCCCTGCATGGTGGGGAAGGCGGGGTTCTCGATGGCGGGCACCAGGCCCACGCCCAGTCTCCCAGACGCCCCGGTCAGGTCCGGTCCCAGGCGTCCGCCCCCGAAGCCGCCCAGCCCCTGGGCGCTGTGGCAGGACATGCAGGCGGGCGCGCCAGAGGCGAACCGGGTGAATCCCATGAAGAGCTGCTGGCCATTCCGGATGTCGGCGGGCGTGGCGGCCCGGGCGATGGCCGCGCTGCCGAGGGTCCTTCCGGCGGCCGTGTAGTCGTCGATGAGCTTGAGGAGGGCCAGGGCCTCGGCGGCGGTCACCCCCAGGTCCGGCATGCGCGTGCCGTTGAACTCCCGGAGGAGGGCCGCGGCCGTGGGATCCCCACCGTCGAGCTGGGCGGAGGGCATCTGGATGAACTTGGCCGCCCACTCGTGGGGCCGGCGCTGGCCCAGGCCCTTGAGGTCGGGACCCACCTTCCGGCCCGCCCCGATGGTGTGGCAGCTCATGCAGCTCTTGCGGAACTGGGCCTCCGCATCCTGCGCGACCAGGGCCGGAGCCAGGACGGCGAGGAAGATCCAGGCGAGCACCTGCCTTGGCGTGATCCTGGGGAACACAACACCTCCTCGAGGGAGCAGCCGGCACGAGGCGCGGCAATTTTAGGAATGATTGTTCTGAAATTCGGCCAAGTATGGCTCCACCTCCCCTGGCCGCGCAAGGGGGGTCACATCAGAAGTTGTGGGAATTTGAAATTTAAATAAAATGTTTCATTATCAGTGATTAAGTATGAATATCGACATTTGTCATCATCTTGAGACTCCGTCTTCTTCAAGATCTCGAGGCAAGGGCACTCCCCACCTACGCAGTGACAAAATCACAAAATTCAGACATGGCGCCGTTTTATGAGTGATCTATATTCAGACTACAAATTCCTTTTATTTCCCTTCCGGAAGGTCCATGAACCATCCCCAGCCCGGCTGTCCGCACCCGCGCAGCCTCTTCCACGCCCCCACGCGCTACGCCCTGCAGGCCCTCGTGCGGATGCCCGGGGATGGCACCTACCGGCTGGCCCGGAACCTGGCCGCGGAGCTGGACCTGCCCGGCCCCTTCCTGGCCAAGATCCTCCAGGCCCTCTGCCACGCGGGCCTCCTGGAGTCCCTCCGCGGCCCCACGGGGGGCTTCCGCCTGACCCGCGCCCCGGAGCACATCACCCTGCGGGAGGTGGTGCTGGCCATGGAGGGGCCGGAGCCCTTCGAGGACTGCCTGCTGGGCCACGCGGCCGAAGGCGAGGACTGCCACTGTCCCATCCGGCCCGCCTGGGACGTCCTCCAGACCCTCCTCACCCGGGTCCTGGCCCAGACCTCGCTGCGTGACCTCCAGGCGGCCCAGTCCGCCCCCGGACCGCCCGAGGACCCGGATCTCGCGGTGGCCGCCCCCGTATAGATATTCGAGAGCGCGTGATCCCCATCACGATCTGAAATCGAGTCCGCGAATTATTTTAGGATATTTAAATCCGCTTTTCATTCAAACCCGGAGCCGCCCATGTCGGACCGATCCCGAGCCGCCACCGCCCTGGCCATGAGCACCCTGGCCTTCACCCTCTGCTTCGCCGTGTGGACCCTGAACGGCGTCCTCGTCACCTTCCTGGTGGAGAACGGCCTCTTCCGCTGGGACACGGCCCAGATCGGCTGGCTCATCGGCATCCCCGTGCTCACGGGCTCGGTGATGCGCCTGCCCGTGGGCCTGCTCACGGACCGCTTCGGCGGGCGGAAGGTCTACACCATCCTCCTCCTGCTGGCGGCCCTGCCCACCTGGCTGCTGGGCAGCGTCCAGAGCTACCAAGGCTTCCTCCTAGCCTCGCTCGGCTTCGGCCTGTCGGGTGCCGCCTTCGCCGTGGGCATCGCCTATTCCAGTGTCTGGTTCAGCAAGGAACGCCAGGGCACGGCTCTCGGCATCTTCGGCGCGGGCAACGCGGGCTCAGCCCTCACCAGCATGGGGGCGCCCTTCCTTCTGAAGAAGCTCACGGCGGGCGGGGCGAACCTGGAAGCCTGGCGGACGCTGCCCAAGCTCTATGCGGCGGTCCTGCTGGTCATGGCCGTGGCCTTCTTCCTGCTGACCCACGAGAAGAAGGCGGAGGGCGCGAAGGGCAAGACCTTCGTCCAGATGCTCTCACCCCTGCGCCACCTGCGCGTGTGGCGCTTCGGCCTCTACTACTTCCTGGTCTTCGGTTGCTTCGTGGCCCTGGCCCAGTGGCTGATCCCCTACTACGTGGGCGTCTACGGCATGAGCCTGGCTATGGCGGGCCTCCTGGCCTCCCTCTTCAGCCTCCCTTCCGGCCTCATCCGCGCGGCGGGGGGCTGGATGTCCGACCGCTTCGGCGCCCGGACTGTCATGTACTGGACCTTCGGCCTCAGCATCTTCGCCTGCGCGGCCCTCATGGTGCCGCGCATGTCCATCGAGAGTCCGGGACCTTCGGTGCTGGCCCAGGTGGGCGGCGTGGTCACGGAGGTAGGCCCCGACCGCATCGTGGTGGGAGGGGCGGCCTACACCTTCCGGACGAAGGGAGCCGAACCGGAGGGGCAGGACGGGCGCATGATGGTGCTGCCCCAGAGCCGCTTCTGGCAGACGCCCATGGTGAAGGTGGGCGACCGCGTGAAGAAGAAGCAGCTGCTGGCCTCGGGCACCACCCATGTGTTCTTCCAGGCCAACGTGTGGATCTTCACCTTCCTGGTCTTCGTGGTGGGCATCGTGTGGGGCATCGGCAAGGCCGCCGTCTACCGCTACATCCCGGACTACTTCCCGGACGAGGTGGGCGTGGTGGGCGGCATCGTGGGGGTCATCGGTGGCCTGGGAGGCTTCGTGGGGCCCATCCTCTTCGGCTACCTGCTAAAGGCCACGGGCCTGTGGACCACCATGTGGCTGTTCCTTGCCGCCCTCTCCGTCGTCTGCCTGGTCTGGCTCCACACGGTGGTGCGCCGCCTCACCCGCGAGCAGAATGAGACCCTCTTCACCCGCTTCGAACGCCCGGCGTCCGCCCCTGCCCTCGCCGGCCCCGGCGCCGCCGAACCCGCCTGAACCGCCCCTGGAGAGACCCCATGGCCAAGCTCACCGAATGGAAACCCGAGGACGCCCAGTCCTGGCGCGCCGGCGCCAGCCGGATCGCCTGGCGGAACCTGACCTGCTCCGTGCCCAGCCTCCTGTGCGCCTTCAGCGTCTGGATGTTCTGGAGCATCCTCACCGCCAAGATGAAGGACGCGGGCTTCCCCTTCACCGACGCCCAGCTCTTCACCATCGTGGGCATCGCGGGCCTGGCGGGCGCGACCCTCCGCATCCCCAGCAGCTTCCTCGTGGCCCTCGCGGGCGGACGCAATGTGGTGGGCATCACCACGGCCCTCCTCATCGCCCCGGCCCTGGGCGCCGGCATCGCCCTCCAGGACCGGAGCACGCCCTTCGCCACCTTCGCGGCCCTGGCGGTGCTGTCCGGCGTGGGCGGCGGCAACTTCTCGTCCTCCATGTCCAACATCACCGGCTTCTTCCCCAAGCGCCTCGCGGGGCTGGCCCTGGGCCTCAACGCCGGCATCGGCAACCTGGGCGTGTCCGTGATGCAGTTCCTCGTGCCCGTGGTGATGGCCGGGGCCCTCTTCGGCGGCCTCGCGGGGGCGCCGCACCTCACCGCCGCCGGGAAGGCGCTCTACATCCAGAACGGCGCCCTGGTGTGGGTCCCCCTGCTGGTGGTCTTCACCGCGGCCTCCTGGTTCGGCATGAACAACCTGCCGGCCCACGACAGCGAGCCCACCGGCGCGGCCGTGGGGCGCATCCTGGCCCTCCAGGCCGTGGGCTTGGCGGTCAGCGGCGTCGGGGCCTGGATCCTCGTGAAGAACCCCGCCCTGCCCCTGGGGCTCCAGCTGGGCCTGGTGCTGCTGGTGGTGGCGCTGTGCCTCGGGGCCATGAAGCTCTTCCCCGGCAAGGTGAAGGCCAGCCTCGGCCGCCAGTTCGCCATCTTCCGCATGAAGCACAACTGGATCATGACCGTGCTCTACATCATGACCTTCGGCAGCTTCATCGGGTACAGCGCCTCCTTCCCGCTGCTCATCAAGATCGTGTTCAAGAAGGACCCCTCGGCCTACGCCTTCCTGGGCCCCCTGCTCGGCAGCCTGATCCGCCCGGTGGGCGGCTGGCTCTCGGACAAGCTGCGGGGCAGCGTGGTCACCCAGTGGTCCACCGTGATCCAGATCCTGGGCGCCCTCCTGGTGGCCCACTTCGTGAAGGCCGCGGTCGCCGCGCCCGACCCCGCGGTCCACTTCGCGGCCTTCATGGCCAGCTTCATGCTGCTGTTCCTCGGCAGCGGCATCGGCAACGGCAGCACCTTCCAGATGGTCCCCTTCATCTTCGAGCCCCAGTTCGCCGGCCCCGTCCTGGGGTGGACCGGTGCGGCCGCGGCCTACGGCAGCTTCATCATCCCCACGGTCTTCAAGAGCCAGATCAGGCCCGGCGCCGTCACCGTGGAGAATGCCCTCTACGGCTTTGCCGCCTTCTACGTGCTCTGCCTCGCCCTGAACTGGTGGTACTACGTGCGGAAGGATGCCGAGGTGCGCTGCTGAGCACCCGCGGCCGCATCTGGAGCACCTAGAGCGTCCCGTGGTCTTTGGGTTTCCCGTCCGGGCCCGTCTCCTGGGAGTCCAGCGCGTCCTTCAGGTACACGAGGTTCCCCGACAGCCAGAACACCACGCCGATGGCGATGAGGAACAGGGCCGCCCAGCCCGAGACGCCCGTGTGGCTCAGCAGGGTGGCCAGGTCCCCGTCCGCCTCCGCGGCGAAGAGGGCCCGGCAGTAGAGGAAGACGCCCACCAGGCTGATGGCCCAGCCTGTGAGGATCCAGCGGCGACCGCGCTCGCGGACGCGGGCCACGGCCCGCTGGGATTCCTGGGCAAGGGCCAGGGTGTCGGAGTGCTTGAGGGCATGGGTGTGTCGGCCGGGCATGGGAGCCTCCTAGGAATGGGAAGGTGAGGGCTGGAGCCGGGCCCCAGACGGGCGGGCCTGCCGCCTCAGGAGGCGGAGCAGCCCCCGCAGCAGGCTGAGGACGAGCCCGAGGAAGGTGAGCATCCAGGTGGTGAGGGCCAAAGCGACGAAGGCCCGGGGCACGGCGGCGAGGGCCGGGAGCCGGAAGGCCTCCGCCAGCCGCCAGGTGGCCAAGGTATACATGGCCATGGGGAACACGGCCCCCCAATAGAGGGGATCGTAGAGGAGCGGGATCCGGCGCATGAAGTAGCGCCAGACGCCCAGCACCGCCAGCATGGGGATCCACCAGGTCGCCGTGGCCCAGAACAGCAGCGTGAACCCCTTCAGGAAGGGCAGGAGGCCGGCCAGCAGGGCGGAACCCTCCGCCCGGCGGACGAGCAGCGCCCCCGCCAGGGTGGAGATGGCCATGGCGCCCATGTTGATCCAGTAGGGCGGCAGGAGGTCCGTGGGCTGGAACCGGAAGAAGGTGTAGCGGTAGAAGATCAGGGAGATCATCCAGATGTAGAGCATGCCTCCCATGAGCCAGAAGCTCGCGAGGAGGAGGTCCAGCAGCTCCGGGTCCAGGCCCAGGCGCGGGCCCGCCAGCGCGCCCAGCACCGCCACGGACTGCGTCGCCACCACGGCGGAGAGCCAGCCGCCATTGATGCCCTCCGCGAGGCCGGGCTTCCCCTCCTTGACGGTGAGAGCCGCGAAGACGCCGTAGATGCATCCGCCCCAGAGGGCCAGCGCCAGCCACCAGAGGGGCGGCACCGCCGCCTCGAAGCGGTGGGTCGCCAGCAGCTGGACGCCCACCACGCTGGTGGCCGCCACCGTGGTGAAGAAGCCCGGTCCCCGGCCGTGGTCCGCCCAGTCCGACGCGAAGGCCCGGGGCTGGAGGACCAGCCGCAGGAGCGTGAGGAGCCACAGGAGGCCGTAGGCCGGCAGGTTGACCCAGAGGAGGAGCTTCGGAAGGAGGGGGATGCCCAGCAGGTGGCAGGCGGTCCCGAGGATGCCCGTGGCCATCACCAGCGAAAAGTAGGCGGGGTTCAGCCGCGCGAGCCCTTCCCGGGCCTCTCTGGCGCAGACCCGCAGCAGGCTCGCTTGCGTCACCCGGCTGGGATGGGCCGTCGCCATGGGATTCCTCCGCTCCCCAGCATCCGGCGCCGCTCAGGGGCGCGGTAGCGGGCCGGGCGGAAGAACCGTGTCGGTGTCCGTCCTACAGTCCGCGGGCGGCCCTACTCCACCAGGCCGTGCCGCAGGGCGTACTGCATGAGTTCGGCGTTGGTGGAGAGCTGCATCTTCTCCAGGATGCGGGCCCGGTAGGTGCTCACGGTCTTCACGCTCAGGCCCAGCTCCTCTGCGATCTCGCTGGCCGTCTTCGCTGCCGCGATGAGCCGCAGCACCTCGAACTCGCGGGGACTGAGCCGCTCGTGGGGTGCGCCCTCCCGGTCCATGGAGACATGGGCCGCCAGGGCCTCCGCCAGGGAGGCGCCGATGTACCGCCGGCCGCCGAGCACCGTGCGGACCGCCTGGATCAGCTCTTCGGGGGCGCGTTCCTTGGTGAGGTAGGCCGAGGCGCCGGCCTTCAGGGCGCGGATGGCGAACTGCTGCTCGCCGAACATGGAGAGCACCACAATCGGGAGGTTGGGCTGCAGGGCCTTGAGGTCCGGGAGGATGTCCAGGCCGCTCCGCCCGGGCATGGAGATGTCCAGGATCAGCAGATCCCAGGCCCCGTCCGGCAGGGCAGCCAGCGCCTCTTCCGCGGTGCCCGCCTCGCCCACCTGCACGCCGGGAAGGGCCTCCTCCAGGATGCGCCGCAGACCCGACCGCAGCAGGGCATGATCATCCGCCAGCAGGATGCGCCACATGGCCTCCGTCCTCCCCTGGCAGGATGCCACGGGGGAGGATCGCGCACAGTTCGGCGCCCCCCTGCGGCGCCCGCCCCAGCTGCAGGCGCCCCCCGAGGAGGCCGATCCGCTCCTCCATGCCGAGGATGCCCAGGTGGTCGCCCGGCCCGGCGTCCCCGAATCCGCGCCCGTCGTCCCGGATGCAGAGTTCGGCCTGGGCCTCGTCCACCTTGAGCGCGATCTCCACGGCCTTCGCCCCGGCGTGCCGGGCCACGTTGGTGAGGGCCTCCTGGGTGATGCGGAAGAAGGCCGTGGCCTGCTCCGGGCTCAGGGCGCCCTCCAGCCCCTCCGCCCGCACCCGGCAGGCGACACCGCTGCGGCGCTGGAACTCCCCGGCGAGCCACTCCAGGGCCGGCAGCAGGCCCAGGCGGTCCAGGACGCTGGGCCGCAATTCGCCCGCGATCCGGCGGACGGAATCGATGGCGGCGTCGATCTGAGTACCCGCCTCGTCGCACCAGCGCGACAGGTCCCGGGTCTGAGGTCCGGCTTCCGGGACCTGGGCCTTGAGCCGCAGGGCCCCCACGGCGAGCTTGAGGGCGGTGAGGTCCTGGCCCAGCTGGTCGTGGAGTTCCCGGGAGATCCGGGCACCCTCCTCCTCCCGCGCGGCCTGGAGGCGGCGCGAGAGGGCCCGGAGCTGCGCCTGGGCCTCCTGGGCCTCGTCGTGCTTGCGCGCCAGGGTCTCGGCCATGCCGTTGAAGGCCGCCGCCAGGTCCTGGATTTCCCCGCGCGTGGCCGGCCGCGGGGCTCGGGCCTGGAGGTCCCCGGCCCCGAAGCGGCGCGTGGCGCCCGCCAGGAGGCGGAGGTCCCGCAGCACGGAGATGTCCGCCGCCACCAGGGAGCCCAGCACCGTGAGGAGCAGGAGCAGGGCCAGCACCACCAGGGTGCGCTGGAAGGCGAGGTTGGCCTCCTGGAGCACGGCAGCTTCCGGGAGGCCCACCGCCACGAAGAGGTCGGGCACCTCGGGCAGGGAGGCGGCGACGAACAGGCGCTTCCTCCCGTTGGGCATGACCGCTTCCGTCATGCCCTGCCCGCGCCCGGCCATGCGCTCCCAGGCGGGCAGCCGCTGGCCCACCGCTGGCCCTCCGGCCGCCTCGCCGCCCCGGGCCAGCACCCCTCCGGCCCGATCCGCGATGTAGAGCGCCGTCCCGGCGGGGAGCTGGGCCTGGGGCCCCAGGTTCTCGAGCCAGGCCAGGTCGAGGGCTGCATAGAGCACCTCGCTGCTCCCCGCCAGGGCCGTGGCCAGGATGAGGATGGGGCGGTGGACGACCTCGCCGATGCGGTAGCGGCCGATCGCCACGCCCGGCTTGGCCAGGGCGCCCTGGAAGGCCGGCTCCTCCCTCATGTCCACCCGGCCCACGGGGGGGACCACGCTGTAGACCAGCCGGCCTCCCGCGTCCAGGAGGCCGAGGTTGGCGAGGGCGGGGTTGGCCTTCAGGAGGCCCGGGAGGAGGGGCCGGATGTCCTCGCGCCTCTCGCCGTCGCCGAGCTGGCGCAGCAGCCGCTGGGCCCCGAGCACCTGGTCGGCGTGCTCCCGCGTGGCGATCCCCGCCACCATGCGAGCCTCGGCCTCGGCGTGCCGGAGGGCCCCGCTCCGCTCTCGACTGGCCAGCAGCAGCACGAGCAGGAAGGTGGGCAGGGTGGCCGCCAGGGCCAGCAGGGGCAGGTGGAGTCGAAGCGTCCGAAGAGAGGCCGGGAACCAGGTCATGAAACGGGGGGTCCTTTCGCCTATCGTAGGCCGGGCTCTGGAACCTATGACAGGATTTCAGGATGGCCGACCTCCTGCTGCCCCTCGATGAAGCCCTCGCCCGTCTCGCGGCGGCTCTGCCTTCGCCCGCCTTTCCGGAAGTGCGGGCGGATCGGGATGATCCCGCCACGGACCTGGCGGCCATGGATGGCGTGGCGCTCCGCTCCGAGGATGGCCGAGCCCCGCGCCGGCTGCTGGGCACCCTCTACGCCGGGGATGACCCGGCGGCCTTCACGATCACCCCCGGCACCGCGGTGCGCATCATGACCGGCGCGGCCCTGCCCGCGGGCGCGGACGCCATCCTGCCCGTGGAGCAACTGCGCGAGGAGGCCGGCCTCATCCATCCCCAGGCCGGCGTCGAAGCCGGCGACCATGTGCGACGCCGGGGCGGCCAGGCGCGGGCCGGGGACCTCCTGCTGCCCGCGGGGACCCCGCAGAACGTGGCCCGCGCGGCCCTGCGGGCCTGGGTGGGCCAGCCCATCCCGCTCCCGGCGCGGACCCGCGTGGCCGTGGCGTCCACTGGCGACGAGCTGGTGGACGATCCCCGGCCGCACCAGATCCGGGATTCCAACGGCCCCATGCTGGCCGCCCTGGCCCATGCCCTGGGCGCGGAGGTCGAGCGCCGACCCGCCCTGCCCGACGATCCCGAGGCCCTGGCCGCGGCCCTGCGGACCCCCGGCGGCGCCCGCATCCTCCTGACCTCCGGTGGCGTGAGCATGGGCGAGCACGATCACCTGCCCGCGGTGCTGAAGGATCTCGGCGCGACCATCCTCTTCCACAAGATCCGCCTGAAGCCGGGCAAGCCCATGCTGGCGGCCCAGCTCGGGGACCTGCTGGTGCTGGGCCTGCCGGGCAATCCCGTGTCGGCCTACCTCAACGCCCTGCTGTTCCTCCCTGTGGCGCTGGCGAAGCTGGAGGGCCGCGCCCTGCCGGATCCCTGGCGCCACGGCCGCCTGGCCGGCGCGGTGCGCCACAAGGGCGATCGCCCCCTGCTGCATCCCTGCTGCCTCGCGGAGGGTCAGCTCCACCCCCTGCCCGGCAAGGGTTCCGCCGACCTCGTCACCCTCGCCCGGGCCGATGCCTTCGCGTGGATCGAGGCCCCCGGCGAAGAGGCGGGGGCCAAGGTCCGCTACCTGACGGTGGTGTAGCCCCTATCTTCAAAAACGCGCGGCGTTTTTGGAGCGCGGCTCAGCCCTTGGCGTACCGCTGCAGCTTCCCCAGGTCCAGGATCCGCACCACCGGGAAGGTGCTCTGGATGAGGCCCAGGTCCGTCAGCAGACGCAGGGCACGGCTGAAGGCCTCGCGGCTGGCGCCGATGCACTGGGCCAGGTCCTCCTGGGTCTCCTGGAACTCCACCAGGGACCGCATGGGATGGGATTCGTGGGCCTCCAGCAGGAGCTGGGCCACGCGCTCGGGCACGCTGTGCAGGCTGAGGGTCTCCACCAGGGTCACCAGGTGGCGCACCTTGGCGGCGAAGTGGTGGATGAGCATCTCGGCCACCTCGGGGTGGCGGTGGACGATCTGACGCAGGGGCGCGGAGGGGATGAGCCAGCACTCCGTCTCCCCGTGGGATTCGGCGCTGGAGGCGATGGACGCGCCGTCGAACACGGCCACCTCGCCCACGCAGTCCCCGACCTTGAGGAACTGGAGCACCTGGACCCGGCCGCGGCCGTCCGTGCGGAAGACCTTGAGGCCACCCTTCACCACCACGTAGACGCCCGGCACCTGGTCGCCCTGGGTGTAGACCCGGGCGCCGTCAGGGAACCGCCGCATCTCCGCGATGCTGGCCAGCTCTTCGGCAGCGTTCATCGGCAGCCCAGCCAGGAACTCGATCCTTCTCAGGTTGAGGACTGCTTGAGGCATGGGGCTCCACCGAGGCACTAAGTCAGTTATCGCACATTTCCATCGGATTGTGATCCTGGTCACGCAAACGGGTACCAAGCGACCAGTACTTTACCGCGAGGTTGGAATTTCGTCTGGCGAAAATCACGTAGAACAAGGCCCCGGCGGCATCTGCCTACCGGGGCCTCTGGAGCACCAAATAACCTGATCGATGAGAATGCGTCTACTTCACCCGCTCCATGAAGGTGCGATCCACCGTGTTCACGCGGATCTTCTTGGTATCGCCTCCGGCGATACGCAAGGCCTCTCCCCTGAAGGGGTCGGTGCCTACTTCACCCGCTCCATAAAGGTGCGGTCCACCGTGTTCACGCGGATCTTCTGCCCGGCTTCCATGTAGGGGGGCACGCCCACGGTGATGCCGTTGTTCAGCTTGGCGGGCTTGTAGGAACCGGTGGCGTTGGCGTTCTTCATGACGGGATCGGTCTCGACGATCTCCAGCACCACGCTGGCGGGCAGGGTGGCGCCCATGGGCTGGCCCTCGTAGAACTCGATCTCCACCTGCATGTTGGGCTCGAGGAAGACCAGGTCGTCGCCCAGGAGCTCCTTGCTCACGTCCATCTGCTCGTAGGTCTCGTTGTTCATGAAAACGAGGTGGTCGCCGTCCTCGTAGAGGTACTCAAGCATGTGCTGCTCGAGGCTGGCCTTGTCCACCTTGTCGGCGCTGCCGAAGCGGTTCTCGCGGTTGATGCCGTCCTTCAGGCGCTTCATCTTCACCACCACGCGGGCCGGCAGGTTGCCGGGCGTCTGGTGCTCGACGCTGATGACGCGGCAGAGCTCGTTCTCGAAGTTGACGATCATCCCGGCGCGGACCTGGGTGGCGTTGATGAAGGGCATGGGAGACTCCCGGGGGGATGTGGGACGGCTGGGAAGAAGAAAGGCCCCGATCGCGATCAGGGCCTTTGGGTGGTGGGCGTACCAGGATTCGAACCTGGGACTTCTACCGTGTGAAGGTAGCACTCTACCGCTGAGTTATACGCCCGCGGTCGACCAGAATAACCCAGGATCCGCCCGTTTCCAAGCCCAGATCAGCGGGCGGCCACCTTCCGCAGCGCCTGGGCGAGCCGGGGGGCCTCGTCCCTCCGCATGGAGCACAGGCCCACGCGCAGTCCCTCCGGCAGCGGCACCGTGAACACGCCCTCGGCCTTCAGGCCCTCGCAGGCCGCGTCCGGATCCGCCGCGGGGGCCGTGACGAAGAACCCTCCGGTCCAGCGGAAGGGTGCCATGCCTTCGGCCTCCAGGGCCGCATCCAGGGCCTGGGCGCGGGCGGCCATCACCTCGGACCAGTGGCGGTGCTCCGCCGCCAGCCGCGCCTGGGCCTTGCCGTCCCGCGCCAGGCGCAGGAGCAGGGACTGGGGGGCCCGGGGACAGTTGGACCAGGTGCCCCGGCTGGACTGGGTCAGCGCGGCCTGCAGGGCCGGATCGTCGCACCAGGGGAAGGCCAGCGCGCCGCCGCGGCCGCCATAGAGGGTCATGGCCTTGGAGAGGGACATGGCGGCCCCCGCCAGCACCCGGCCCTCGGAGCCCAGGGCCGCATAGTCCTTCAGGGCCGCCCCCACGGCCTCGGGCTCGCGGGTGTAGTCCAGGTAGGCCAGATCCAGGATCAGGGTGACGGGCCCCAGGGCCGACGCGTCGCGGAGGAGCCCCGCCAGCGCCGCGCGGTCCGCGGCGGACAGGCTGCGCCCCGAGGGGTTGTGGCAGGGATCGTTGAGCCAGACCATGACCCGGCCCTGGGATTTCATCTGGGCCCGCAGGGCCTGGTCCCAGGCCGCCGCGTCCAGCGCCTGTCCCGCCGCCGGCCAGGGGGCCGTCTCCACCCGCATGCCGTTCTCGCCCGCCATGGTGGCATAGGGGCCCCAGTAGGGCGCCGTGGTGAGGAGCGCCTGGCCCGGCTCCAGGAAGTTCCGCAGGGAGAGGGACAGGGCGCCGCTGCCACCCGGGGTGGCGCAGGCCGCGCCCGCGCCGTCGAGGGCGGGCCAGTACCGCTGGACCAGGGCCTTCAGGAAGGCCGGATCGCCGGCGATGGGCGCGTAGGGGGCCACGTCCATGGCGCCCAGACCCCGCCACAGGTCCATCACCGTCTCATGCACCACCAGCTGTCCGGCCTCGTCCAGCAGGACGCCCACGGTGGCGTTGAGAATGGACTCGCCCGCCGCCTTCCGCGCCTGGGCCTCGGCGTTCAAGGCGAAGATGGGATCGTCCGCGGGAAAGTCGCGCCGGGTGGGGATGAGCTGCTCAGTCATGCTCTAGCCTACCGTCCCGGCCCCCCGGACGGCGCGGGAGGATGCGCCAGGGCATGGCGCAGGAAGGCCGCGGCTTGGCCCGCGAGCCCCCCGCCTACCTGGGCCCATGAAAAAGTCCGGGGGATGCTCAGGTCCGGGAGGGGGATCACCTCGAGAGTCCCCCGCTGCAGCTCCCGCTGGATGCTCCAGCGGGAAAGGAAGCCGATGCCGAGCCCCAGCAGGACGCAGGACTTGATGGCCTCGGTATCTCCCACCACCAAGTCTGTGGCCCGGGGACCCTGGATCCGCCGCGTCCTCCGCAGGGCGCGCTCCACCACCACCCGCGTGCCCGAGCCCGGCTCGCGCCAGATGAGCGGAACCCCGGCCAAGTCCGCCGCGGTGCGCACGGCCTTCAGCGGATCCGGCGCCCGGGCCGCCCGGACCGCCACTAGCTCGTCCTTCAGGTAGGGCTGCAGGGACAGCCCGGGAGCCCGCGTGAGCCCCTCCACCAGGGCCAGGGGGACGCGCCCCTCCCGCACCCAGGCGAGCACCTCGTCCGTGTTGCCCACCTCCAGGACCAGCGGAGCGGGCCGGTGGCTGACGGCAAAGGCCTGGAGCACCGGGGGAAGGATGTAGGCGGCGGCGGTGGTGCTCGCGCCCAGACGCAATTCCCCGGCGGGCTGCTCTTCGGCCTGGAGCCGCTCCACCGCCTCTTCCAGCAGGCGATGGACCCGCCGGGCATAGTCCGCCAGGAGGCGGCCCGTCTCGGTGAGCTGAACCCCGGAAGCGTGCCGGGTGAAGAGGGAGCGGCCCAGATCCGCCTCCAGCTGCCGGATCTGGGCCGTCACGGCCGGCTGCGACAGGTTCAGAAGGCTGGCGGCCGCGGAGATCCGGCCCGCCTGGGCCACCACCCGGAACGTCTCCAGGCGTCGGGGGTCGAGGTCATCACGCATCGGGGTCCATCCACTTTTCTGATGAGCCATTCATTATGACTATTATTTTTTTGGATCGAATGGGCCTACCTTCAATCCCCATGAAGCACCTCGCCTCCCTCCTCCTTCCCCTCGGCGCCCTCCTGGCCCTGGCCCCCTTCACCCCCGCCGCGGCGGCCCTGGTGGGTGGCGCCGCGCTGGCCCTCACCCTTGGCAATCCCGCGGCCAACCTCACCCGCCGGTGGACCCACCGGCTGCTGCCCCTGGCGGTCATCGGCCTGGGCGCGGACATGAACCTGCGGGCGGTGGCCAAGGCGGGCCTGCACGGCCTCGGCTACACGGCCCTGAGCCTGGCCCTGGTGCTGGCCCTGGGCCTCTGGCTGGCGCGGACGCTGAAGGTGGACAGCGAGACCGGCCTGCTGATCTCCGTGGGCACCGCCATCTGCGGCGGCAGCGCCATCGCGGCGGTGGCCCCGGTAATCCGCGCCAGGGACCACGGCATCTCCGTGGCCCTGGCCACGGTCTTCCTGCTCAACGCCGCGGCCCTCGTGATCTTCCCGCCCCTGGGCCACGCGGCCGGACTGGGCCAGGACGCCTTCGGCCTCTGGTCGGCCCTGGCCATCCACGACACCAGCTCCGTGGTGGGCGCCGGGCTCGCCTACGGCCCCCGGGCCCTGGAGGTGGCCACCACCGTGAAGCTGGCCCGGGCCCTGTGGATCGTGCCACTCACCTTCGGCATCGGCTGGGTCATGGCCCGCCGCGAGCCCGCCTCCGCCGACGCCCCGCCGGTGAAGAAGCCCTGGTTCATCGCCGGCTTCCTGGCCATGGCCGCCCTCGTCACCTTCGTGCCCGCCCTCCAGGTGCCGGGCCACCTGGTGGCCGCGGCCGCCCGGCGCGTCCTGGTGCTGACCCTGTTCCTCATCGGCGCCGGCCTCAGCCGCGAGGCCCTGCGCAGCGTGGGCCTCCGCCCCTTCCTCCAGGGGCTGGTGCTCTGGCTGATCGTGGGATTGCTGGGCCTGGGGGCGGTGAAGCTGGGGTGGCTGACGGTGGGATGAAAGCAACCGCGAAAGACGCGAAAAAATCGAAAGCTCCCGCGAAGTTCACGAAGGCGCCTTGTGGGCGAATGAAGAGCACGCAGGCGCCCTGATTCACTCATGTCATCCCTTGCTGCCCTTCCCAGAGCCGTTGGAAACACCCTTCGCGCGCCCGAAGGGCGATTCGCGCCTTTCGCGGTTCCAGCCTTTCATCCATCCATGTGAGCCCGATAATGCAGGTCTGGCTTTTCGAGGTGTCCATGATCCGCCCCTTCCAAGGCATGGTTCCCAAGCTCGGCTCGCGGGTGTTCCTGGCGGACAGCGCGCTGGTGCTGGGTGACGTGGCCATCGGCGACGACGCCAGCATCTGGTTCAACTGCGTCCTCCGCGGCGACGTGAACTGGATCCGCATCGGCGCCCGCACCAACATCCAGGACGCCTGCTGCCTGCATGTCACCAATGGGAAGTGGCCCCTGCTCATCGAGGAGGAGGTGAGCATCGCCCACAACGTGATGCTGCACGGCTGCACCATCCGGAAGGGCGCCCTCATCGGCATGAGCACGACGATCATGGACGGCGCCGAGATCGGGGAGGGCTGCCTCGTGGCCGCGGGCAGCCTGGTGCGCGAGGGCCTCCAGGCGCCCCCCCACAGCCTGGTGGCCGGCTGGCCCGCCCGGGTGAAGGGCCCCCTCAGCGAGACGCAGCGCGAGCTCGTGGCCAGCGTCTGGACCCGCTACGTGCGCTACAAGGAGGCCTACTTCGCCGACGGCTGGCCCGTGGCGGAGGCGCCGTCGATCCCCGACCCCCGGCCTGGATTCGCCGAGGGCCACCCTTTTCCCTGACCCTCAGTTCTGGGCCGCCGGCGGGTTCACCACCTCCCAGCCATCCTCGGTGCGGCCCTGCACCTGCTCCTGGGTGTGGGTGACGACCTCGCCCGTCAGCACGCGCTGCTCGTTCCGCCGCGGAATCTCGGCCCGGAACTTCACCGACCAGATGGTGACGCCCCCTTCCTCGAGGTGATCCGGGTGGATCATCACCGCGCCGCCGGGGCCGGTCTCGCCGCCCAGGAAGGCCGGGCTCTGGGGATCGAAGGGATTCTTCAGGGCCACCAGTTCCGGATCCCCGAGGAGGTCCCGGACGAGGGTGTCCTGGGGCACGGGCTGGTTCGGATTCCGGGCCTGCCAGGCCAGCACGGCGGCCTCTGCCTTGGCTTTCGCCAGGTCGAGGTGGTGCTGGACGGCCTTCTCCCGAACCAGCTCCCTCTGGAGCACCACGGCGGGGATGGCGAAGGCGGCTGCCATGCCCATGACGGGCAGCATCAGCGCGGCCAGCACGAGGCCGATGATGCCCGTGACCAGGCCCGTGGAGGGGACGGGCACGTAGCTCTGGGGGTCGGCCTTGGCCAGCCGCTTCGCCTTGGCCTGCTGCACCAGGGCCACGATGCCCAGGATGAGCGCCACGGGGAGGCCCACGCAGGTGAGGGCGAAGATGATGGAGAGGATGCCGCAGACCTTGGCGGCCTGGGCGCCGGGGGCAGGAACGAGCGCGGACGTCGGGAAGGCGTCGGACATGGGCATCTCCAATGGGGATGCCTCCAGCTTCCCAGAAGACGGGGCTTCCCAGAAGGCGGAGCGATCCGGAAGATCGTCCCTCCCGCCCATTGACAGGCTGGGCTAGACTCTCGGGATCATGTCCCCCCTGCTGATCCTCCGCGTCCACGCCGATCTGCGCCTCGGGCTGGGGCACGTGGCCCGCGCCATCGCCCTGCAGGAGGCCTGGCGCGCCCTCGGGGGCGCCGCCTGCATCGCCGCCTCGGGGGATGATCGCGCCCGCCGGGTGGGCGGCGGCCGGCACCCCTTCCTGGACCAGGCCCTGCCCTGCGAGGCGATCTACCTGGGCGAGGCGATCCACGCGCCCCTGCCGGCGGAGCTGAAGGCCCGCGCCGCCGTGGCACTCGTGGACCAGTGGGACACCAGCACCGAGTTCCTCCAGGCCCTGCGTCCCCTGAGGGTGGCCGTCATGGAGGACGACACGGATGCCCATGAGGTGGCGGACCTGCTCTTCCAGCCCTTTCTGGAGGGTGTCCACTGGGCGGACCACCCCGTGAAGGTGGTGGATGGGCGCAAGGTCCGGCCCTACGAGACCACCTCCGGCGCCTGCCGCGTGGTGCGCGGCGCCAACTTCATCGTGGTGGACAAGGCCGCGCTGGAGCTGCGTCCTAAGCGGATGCCCCTCCAGCCCCTGGCCGTCCACAAGCTGCTGGTCACCTTTGGCGGCAGCGACGGCCCGAACCTGGCGCAGAAGGCCTTCGACACCCTGGCCAGGCTGGCCTCCGAGGACCGCTGGCACGGCGCCTGCACCCTGCTGGCCCCCAACGGCATCCAGGGCGACCCCTTCCCGGGCTGCACCGTGGCCAGGAGCCTGCCGGCCCTCACCCGGCGCATCCAGGACCACGACGCCATCTGGTGCTCGGCCGGCGTGACCCTGGCCGAGGCCCTCTGCATGGGCGTCCCCGCCACGGTCTGGGGCCAGAATGATCGGCAGCACGGCATCCTGGCGGACCTGGCCATGGCGAACGGGTGCTTCGACCTGGGCGTGGGTCCCGAGGCCGACCTCGGCATCGTGCGGGAGGCGCTGACGCAATGGCTGGGTCCCGAGGGCCAGGACAACCGCCAGGAGCAGGTCCGCGACGGCATGGCCCTGGTGGACGGACTGGGTGCCTCGCGCATCGCGCAGGAGCTGTGGCGTTTGGCCGCGCCCCAGGGCTGAAATCCCGGCTTGACCCCACCGGCCTCCAACGATAAGCTTTCCCTTCTGTGGACTCGCCGCCCGTAGGGTGGTGTCTTCGCAGCCCGATGTGATCCCGGAGCAGGCCATGAGCACGTACTTCCCGAAAGCCGATGATCTGAAGCGCCAGTGGTTCCTGGTGGATGCCACCGGCATTCCCGTGGGCCGCCTGAGCACCGCCGTGGCGGATGTCCTCTCCGGCAAGAACAAGCCGACCTGGACCCCCTTCCTCGACACCGGCGACCATGTCGTCGTCATCAACGCCGAGAAGGCCGTCCTGACCGGCAAGAAGGGCGTGCAGAAGTTCTACCGCCGCACCACCACCCAGCCTGGCTCCATGAAGGAGGTCAAGGCCGAGGTGATGAAGGCCACCTACCCCGAGCGCATCATCGAGAGCGCGGTCAAGGGCATGCTGCCCAAGGGCCCCCTCGGCCGGGCGATGTACCGCAAGCTGAAGGTCTATGCCGGCCCCGAGCACGAGCAGGCCGCCCAGCAGCCCCAGATCCTGACCATCCAGAAGTAGAGGCGAGGACCCCATGGCCATTTCCCAGAACTACGGAACCGGTCGCCGCAAGAGCGCGGCCGCCCGCGCCTTCCTCCGCCCCGGCACCGGCAAGATCACCGTCAACGGCCGCAGCCTCGAGAGCTACTTCCCGAACGCCGTGCTCCGCATGATGGTCCACCAGCCCCTGGTGCTGGCCGACCTCGACGGCAAGTTCGACATGGTCATCAGCGTCGTCGGCGGCGGCCCCGCCGGCCAGGCCTCGGCCATCCGCATGGGCATCTCCCGCGCCCTGCTGGGCTACAACGAGCAGCTGAAGTCCCTCCTGCGCGGCGCCGGCCTCCTGACCCGCGACCCCCGCATGAAGGAGCGCAAGAAGCCCGGTCGCAAGGCCGCCCGTCGCCGCTTCCAGTTCAGCAAGCGCTAGTCGTTTCTCTGGAAGGGGGATCTTCGGGTCCCCCTTCCGTTTTTCCGGTCCACGGGATGCCGTGGGCGATTCGGGCGAAGGGATCCAACCCCGAGCCTTTCATCCCACCCGCGGCGCCTTCACCCCTACCGCCGCTTGACCAGGGAGGCCAGCATGGCTGCCATCCAGATGAAGGAACTCCTCGAGGCCGGTGCCCACTTCGGGCACCAGACCAAGCGCTGGAACCCCAAGATGAAGAAGTACATCTTCGGGGCCCGCAACAGCATCTACATCATCGACCTCCAGAAGACCCTGCGCCTCTGGAACTCCGCCGCGAACTTCCTGACCAAGGCCGCCAGCGAGGGGAAGAACTTCCTCTTCGTGGCCACGAAGCCCCAGGCCCAGGAGCTCATCGCCGAGCAGGCCGGCCGCTGCGGCGCCTTCTACGTCAACAACCGCTGGCTGGGCGGCATGCTGACCAACTTCGCCACCATCAAGAAGAGCCTCGAGAAGTTCCGCGAGATCGAAGCCACCCTGGCGGATCCCGCCCGCACGGCGATGCTCTCCAAGAAGGAGCTGCTGAACCTCGACCGTCAGCGCCTCAAGCTGGAGGCCGCGTTCCACGGCATCCGCGACATGCGCTCGCTGCCTGACGTGCTCTTCGTCATCGATCCCCATCGCGAGGACATCGCCGTCACCGAGGCCAAGAAGCTGGGCATCAAGGTCGTGGGCATCGTGGACACCAACTGCGACCCCGACATGGTCGACTACGTGATCCCCGCCAATGACGACGCCATCCGCTCCATCCTGCTCTTCTCCGAGCGAGTGGCCGACTCCATCCTCGAGGGCCGCCAGTCCTTCCGTGACAAGGGCGACAGCGACGAGATGAAGAAGATGATGGCCGAAAAGATGGAAGTCGAGGGCTAGTCCCTCTCCGCCCCATTCGTCAGCCATCAGAGGGCCCGCCCGCTGATGGCTGATGGTCTGAAGACCCCACCCGATTCCAGGAGATGACATGGCATTCACCGCCAATGACGTGAAGAACCTGCGCGAGAAGACCGGCCTCGGCATGATGGACTGCAAGAAGGCGCTGGAGGAGAACAACGGCGACATGGAGCAGGCCGTCGAGTGGCTGCGCAAGAAGGGCCTCGCCGCCTCCGCCAAGAAGGCCGACCGCATCGCCGCCGAAGGCATCGTGGAGGCCTACATCCACCCCGGCGGCCGCGTGGGCGTGCTGGTGGAAGTGAACTCCGAGACCGACTTCGTGGCCCGCAACGAGGCCTTCCAGCGCCTGGTGAAGGAGATCGCGATGCACATCGCGGCCGCCGACCCCGCGCCCCGCTTCGTCACCAAGGACGAGGTCACCCAGGACTTCCTCGACACCGAGAAGCGCATCGCCACCGAGCAGGCCCTGGCCACCGGCAAGCCCCAGAACATCGTCGAGAAGATCGTCGAGGGCAAGATGAACAGCATCTTCAAGGAGGTCTGCCTCCTCGAGCAGCCCTTCATCATGAACCCCGACCTCACGGTGCAGCAGTACCTGTCCCAGAAGACCGCGGAGATCGGCGAGAAGCTCAGCGTCCGCCGCTTCACGAAGTACATCATGGGCGAGGGCCTCGAGAAGCGCAGCGAGAACTTCGCCGCCGAAGTCGCCGCCGCCAAGTAGGTTCTTTTTCCTGCTACAAAAGGGGCGGCCGTTCCGGCCGCCCCTTTTGTAGGTACGCCCCCACCCGGATCGGAGTCCCCATGAAGTTCAAGCGCATCCTCCTCAAACTCTCCGGCGAAGCCCTCATGGGCGAGCAGAAGTACGGCATCGATCCCGCGGTGGTCAACATGATCGCCGACCAGGTCAAGGCCATCCGGGAGCTGGGCGTGGAGGTGGGCCTCGTCATCGGAGGCGGCAACATCTTCCGCGGCGTGGCTGGGGCCACCAAGGGCATGGACCGCACCACCGCCGACCACATGGGCATGCTGGCCACCATGATCAACGCCCTGGCCCTCCAGGACGCACTGGAGCACAAAGGCGTGCACACCCGCACCCTGTCCGGCCTGGAGATGCCCAAGGTGGCCGAGAGCTACATCCGCCGCCGGGCCACCCGCCACCTGGAGAAGGGCCGCGTGGTGATCTTCGGCGCCGGCACGGGCAATCCGTACTTCAGCACCGACACCGCCGCCGCCCTCCGCGGCAACGAGATCGCCGCCGAGGTGGTGATGAAGGCCACCAACGTGGACGGCGTCTACACCGCCGACCCCAAGCAGGACCCCACCGCCACCCGCTTCGACCACATCTGCTTCCAGGACGTGCTGGAGAAGGGCCTGCGGGTCATGGACGCCTCCGCCATCGCGCTCTGCATGGAGAACAAGCTGCCCATCCTCGTGTTCGACATGAACAAGCCCGGCAACCTCGTGGCCGCCGTGCAGGGCGAGGCCGTGGGCACGCTGGTCTCCTGACCGCCCGAAGACATGGCCCGGTTCCCGAACCTTCCCGATGCCACGGTCCTCGCGGATCCGGAGGCGCTGGAGCCCTATCGCCGCGACGAATCCCACGTGCAGGGAAGCCTGCCCTTGGCCGTGGTGCTGCCCAGGGGCCCCGCCGCTCTGAAGGAGCTGGTGCGCCTGGCTAGGGCCGAGGGCTTCGGCCTGGTGCCCCGGGGCGCGGGCACGGGCAAGGCGGGCGGCTGCGTGCCCACGGGGGAACGGGCCGTCGTCGTGGACTTCTCGGCTTGGCGCGGTGAGCTCCGGCTGTCGCCCCAGGACCTCTGTCTCAGTGCCCCCGTCAGCGCCCCTCTGCGGGAGGTGAAGGCCGCGGCCGCCGCCGGGGGCCTCTTCTATCCGCCGGACCCCAACTCCTGGGAGAGCTGCGCCCTGGGCGGCACCTTGGCCACCAATGCGGGCGGCCCCAACGCCTGCAAGTACGGCATGACCCGCCACTGGGTGCTGTCCGTGGACGCCCTGCTCGAAGATGGCGAGGTCCACACCTTCGGCATCCACAGCGTGAAGGCCAACGCGGGCCCGGCCCTGGGCCAGCTCCTCATCGGCAGCGAGGGCATCTTCGGGTTCATCCTGGGCGCCACCCTGCGCCTCACCCCCCTGCCCCGGGAGCACGCCACCCTGCTGCTGCCCGTGAAGCGCTGGGAGGACCTGCTGGACCTGCCGGGCCGCCTGGTGGGCGCGGGCTACCTGCCCAGCGCCTTCGAGTTCTTCGATCCCGCCGTCCTGGCGGAGCTGCGGGCCCACGGCCCCGAAGAAGCACGCCGCCTGCCCGGCGAGGCCCTGGCCATCCTGGAGTTCGACGACCGCGGCTGCACCTCGGACGCCTTCCTCGAAGGGCTCATGGACCTGCTGGGGCCGGTGGCGGAGAACCTGGAGATCGCCTCGGACGCGCGCCAGCGGGCGGGCATCTGGGCCGTGCGCCGCATGACCAGCGCCTTCCTCAAGGAGCGCCACCCCAGGAAGGTGAGCGAGGACATCGTCGTGCCCCGCAGCCGCCTGCGCGAGTTCTTCGCGGGCCTGGAGCGCCTGGCCATCCCCAGCGTGACCTACGGCCACCTGGGCGACGGCAACCTGCACGTGAACCTGCTGGGCGCCGGCGACGCCGATCCGGCCCAGCTGGAGGGCCAGCTCCTGGACCTCTTCCGCCTCGCCCTCAGCCTGGGCGGCACCCTCAGCGGCGAGCACGGCATCGGCCTCGCCAAGCGGGAGGCTTTCCTGGCCCTGTCCGATCCCGGCCAGATCCGGGCGCTCCGCGCCCTCAAGCAGGCCCTGGATCCCAGCGGCCTCTTCAATCCGGGCAAGGTCATCTGATCAAGAGGCCCCGGGAGTAGACTCGCTCCATGACCGCCTGGGACCCCGACCTGCTGGCCGCGCCGCCCCTGCTGGACGGAGAGGACCGGCTGCCGCCGGAGCACAAGCTCTTCGCCCTGCGCACCCTGCCTCTGGGCGAGATCAGGGCCATCGGCTTCGACATGGACCACACCCTGGCGCGCTACCGGGCGCCGGAAATCGACGAGCTGGCCTTCAAGAAGGCGGTGCGCCTGCTGGCGCGGGACCGCGGCTACTCGCCGTGGCTCCTGGAGATCGGCTACGACCCGGCCTTCGCCGTGCGCGGCCTGCTGCTGGACGGACTGCGCGGCAACGTGCTCAAGCTCAACCGCGAGCGCCAGGTGGTCCGCGCCTGCCACGGCACCCGGATCCTCCCCCGGCCGGAGCTGGACGCCGTCTACGGCCGGCGCCGCCTGTCCACCTCCGCCAAGGGCTTCCGCAACCTCGACACGCTGTTCGAGATCCCCGAGGGCTACCTCTACGCGCGGATGGTGGACGGCTTCGACCAGGGCATCCTTCAGGCCGGGAACTACCTCCAGATCTTCCATGACGTGCGCTGGGCCATCGACACCGCCCACCGGAACGGCGAGATGAAGGGGGAGATCCTCGAACACCGCGACTTCTTCATCCCGAGGGATCCCCAGCTGGCCCTGGCCCTGGACCGGCTCAAGCGCGAGGGGAAGAAGCTCTTCCTCCTGACCAACAGCGAGTGGAGCTTCACCGCGGGCGTCCTGGGCCACCTGCTGGACGGCCAGGACGAAGCCCGGCCCCGCTGGACCGACTACTTCGACCTGATCGTGGTGAGCAGCCGGAAGCCGGATTTCTTCCTCGACACGCCGCCTCCCGCCGCCATCGAAGGCCAGCCCCGCTGCTTCACCGGTGGCCATGCCACCTGGCTGGAGGCCCAGCTGGGGGCCGAGGGCGAGCAGATCCTCTACGTGGGCGATCACATCTACGGCGACGTGCTCCGGTCCAAGAAGAACGCCTCCTGGCGGACCCTGCTGCTGGTGCCGGAGCTGGAGCACGAGATCAAGCTGCTGGAGGCGAAGAACCACGACATGCGGGACATGCTCCGCCTGGAGACCATCCGCCGCCGCACGCTCCGCCGGGCCTCCGTGCTCATGGACCAGTGGAAGCGCAACCGGGTGCGCCGGCACGTGCTGGGCCCCCGCCTCAGCGCCGAGGCCACCGTCGCCCTGGACCATGAGGCCGCCCACCTGGCCAGCAGCGCGGAAGCGCTCCAGCGGCGGGCCGAGATCCACAGCCTCGAGCTGGACACCCTCACGAAGTCCGTGGAGGCCGCCTTCAACCCCACCTGGGGCCCCATGTTCCGGGACCGGGACGAGCCGACCCGCTTCGCCGACCAGCTCCAGCAGTTCGCCTGCGCCTACACCGGCCGCGTGGCCAACCTCTACATGTACGACCCGCACATGACCGTATACGCCCCCGTGCCCACCCTGCCCCACGAACGCGTGGGGTGAGGCCGTCCGGCAGGTGTGGCGCCGAGCTCAGCGAGTGACGCGGCTCTTGCCCTTGGCCTGGGCGATCACGTGCTTGATGGCGCCCACGGTCTGGTCCTGGTCGGCCTCGCTGAGGCCGGGCCACAGGGGCAGGCTCATGAGGCGCTCGCCGCTCCATTCGGTGCGGGGCAGGCCGTCCTGGGGCAGGTGCTGCGGGTTCGCGGCGTAGAAGTCCCGGTACCAGGGGTGGATGTGGGCCGGGCGGTAGTGGATGCCCGTGCCGATGTTTTCCTCCTTGAGGGCGGCCACGAAGGCGTCGCGGTCGAGGCCCACCTTCTCGGGGTGGATGCGCAGCACGAAGAGGTGGAAGCAGTGGCCGTGATCGGCGTCGCCGGGCCAGGGCAGCATCACCTCGTCCATGTCCTTCATCAGCTCCAGGTAGCGGTGGAACAGCACGCCGCGTCGCTCGTTGAAGCCGTCCAGCTTGTCGATCTGGTGCAGGCCCATGGCGGCCTGGAGGTCCATGAAGTTGGCCTTGCGGGCGGGCTCGTAGACCTCCGTGTGGGGGCTGCCCTCCTTGGCGAAGCGCTTCCAGGCGTCCCGGTCGATGCCGTGGAAGCGCAGACGCTTGATGCGGCTCTCGTACTCGTCGTTGAAGAAGGCGATGGCGCCGCCCTCGCCCGTGGTCATGTTCTTGTTCGGGTGGAAGCTGTAGACGCTCATGATCGAGCGGGGGTTCCCGCCGATCTTGGTGCCCTTGTAGTGGGCGCCCATGGCCTGGGCCGCGTCCTCGATGACCCACAGGCCGTGCTTCTCCGCGATCCGCCAGATCTCGTCCATGGGGCAGGGCAGGCCCGTGAGGTGCACGGGAATGATGCCCTTGGTGCGGGGCGTGATGGCCGCCTCCAGCTTCGCCGGGTCGATGTTGAGCGTTTTCGGGTCGATGTCCACCAGCACCGGCACGCCACCCTGCAGCACCACCGTGCTCAGCGTGCTCACCCAGGTCAGCGAGGTGGTGATGACCTCGTCGCCCGGCTGCAGGTTCAGCACCTGCATGGTGATCTCCTGGGCCGTGGTGGCGCTGTTCATCGTCAGGCAGTGGGGCACGCCGTTGTAGGCCTTCAGCTTCTCCTCGAAGGCCGCCGATTTCGGCCCCGTGGTGATCCATCCGCTGTGGATCGTGTCGATCATCTCCGCGATCTCCTCCTCGCCGACCATGGGGCGGGTGAAGGGGAGGAAGTGCAGGCGGCGGACGTAGGACATGGAGGCTCCGTACACGAGCGATCATTTTCACACATCGCGGAGTGAAGCTCTGCGATTGACCACAGACCGCCAGACCGCCAAGTCCTAGGCGATCGGCATCGTGATCGTCAGGGTGCTGCCCTTGCCGAGGCCCTCGCTGTGGAGGTGGATGGTGCCGCCCATCATGCCCATGAGGTGCTTGCAGATGACGAGGCCGAGTCCTGTGCCGCCGTACTCGCGGGCGTGGCCGCCCTCGGCCTGGGCGAACTTCTGGAAGAGACGGGCCTGGCCTTCGGGGCTCACGCCGATGCCCGTGTCCACCACCATGAGGGCGATGACGCCGGGGCGCCGTTCCACCTGGACGGCGACGCTGCCCTCCTTGGTGAACTTCAGGGCGTTCGACAGCAGGTTGAGGAGCACCTGCTTCAGGCGGCTCGGATCCACCATCACCTCGGGCAGGCTGGAGGCGTCGGGCCAGACCAGCTCCACACCGGGCTTGCGGGGGTAGGCCTCCGCGATGGGCTTCACTTCGTCCAGCAGCCGGTCGAGGCCGAAGGGTTCGGGGTGGACCTCCAGGCGTCCCGATTCGATCTTGGCGAGGTCGAGGATGTCGTTCAGCAGGGCCAGGAGGTGCTGCCCGGAGCTGTAGCTGTCCTGGAGCATGGACCGCATCTCCTCGGCGTCGTCGTAGAGGCCGTCCATGACCAGGCGCGTGAAGCCCAGGATGCCCGTGAGCGGCGTGCGCAGCTCGTGGCTGGTGAGGGCCAGGAACTCGCTCTTGAGCTGGTCCGCCTCGCGCAGCGCGTCATTCACGCGCTCCAGTTCCAGGGTCTGGCTCTGCAGTGCGTCCCGCTGCTCGGAGAGGTCCCGGAACAGCCATGCGTTGTAGAGGGAGATGGCCGTCTGCCGCTGGAGGATGGAGATGGAATCCAGTTCCTCCTCCTCCACGCGCCGGTCCGCCGGCACCGCCAGGATCACGAAGCCCATGAGGAGGAGCTGATGCTCGAAGGGCACGAAGTAGAGGAGGGCGCCATCGGGCCCCCGAAGCGGCGCCAGGGTGGCCCCGCCGCAGGGCTTGTCCAGCCACTGGCTCTGGAACAGAACCAGGGGCATCTCGGGAAAGGGGTTCGGGGCGGGGAGCCGCATCTCCGACCACTCGGTGCGGGTGAGCCCGGCCGCCTCCTTGGGCAGGTAGCTGGAGCCCCCGTCCTCCAGCGTCCACACCACGGCGCGGGGGCAGCGGAATTCCTGCACCAGCACATCGAGGACCACGCTGACCACCTGCCCTCCCTTGGAGGTGGCGGCCAGGATCTCGGATACGTGCTGGAGAACCTGCATCTGATGCGACCGGCGGTTCAGCTTGGCGCGCAGCTCACGCACCTCGTGCATGGCGACGGTGAACTGCCGCTGGGCCTGCATCAGCTCCGCCAGCAGCTCCGCGCCCTGGGGCCGCGGGGCCTGGCTCGCGGGGGCATGCTTGGGCCCGGAACCCGTGGCCGAGCCGAGGGGCGCGGACTTGCCCCCGGAGTCCGTCCTCGTGGCGGGCGGGGTCGGCTTGGGGCCGGAAGGCGGGGATGAGGAGGGCATCGGACTCCAGGATGGCCTCATGGGGCGACACTGCCAAGATGGAGGCATGGCCCCTCGCGCCCAGACCTTCCCCCTGCAGCGGATCATCTTCCTGTCCGTGTCCGTGGTCCTGTGCCTGCAGGTGGGCTGGTGGATCCGCCTGCAGATCCGGGATTCGGGCCGGCTGCTGGAGGTGCGCACCCAGGGCCTGCTGGCGGCGCGGGCCCAGGCCTGGCAGATGGACACCCAGAAGATGCTCGACGTGCTCCACGCCCAGCGCGACCCCGCCTCCCCGGGCGGTGCGGTGGTGGGGGAGCTCCCGGTCATGCCCAGCCTGGCCGAGCGCCGGCAGGCCATCCAGGAGGCCTACCCCCAGGTGGAGCTGGTCCCGCGCCCCATGGCCCCGGACGACCCCCTCCTGCTGGACGGGACCGCCTACCTCACGGTGCGCCCCGGCCCCTTCCGGGAGCTGAAGGACCAGCGCTGGCACGCCGTCTTCCGGGCGAGCACCGAGGGCGCCTTCATGGTGTTCGCGGTGCTGTTCGGCTTCGTCCTCCTCTACCGGAAACTCGCGGAGGAACTGGACCTCAAGCTGCGCCAGCGGAACTTCACCTCCGCCGTCACCCACGAACTGAAGACCCCCATCGCCTCCCTGCGGGTGTGGACGGAGACCCTCTTCACCCGCGAGCTCGGCCCGGACCAGCGCCAGCGGATCCGCGGGCTCATGGAGAAGGACCTCGAGCGGCTGAACGAGCTGGTGGGCAACTTGCTGGACGTGGCACGGGCCGAATCCGGAAGCCTGGTCCTCCACATGGGCCCCCTGGAGCTGGGCCCCTGGCTGCGGACGGTCTGCGAGGGGATGGATCACCGCCTGGGTCCCGGCGCCCTCGGCCTAACGCTGGAGTGCACCCCCGAGACCCTGTGGGTGGAGGCGGACCCCAAGGCGCTGGGCACCGTGGTGGAGAACCTGCTGTCCAATGCGTACAAATACTCGGCCGAGCCCCGGAAGACCACCGTCACCCTCGACGGCGACGGCGAGGACGCCCTCATCGTGGTGAGCGACCAGGGCCACGGCATCGCCGCCAAGGATCTGCCCCGGGTCTTCCACCGGTTCTTCCGGGTGGGCGACGAGATGACCCGGCAGGTGGCGGGCACGGGCCTGGGCCTCTTCCTGGTGAAGGAGATCGTGACCCGCCACGGGGGCGAGGTGCGCGTCGCCAGCCGCGGGCCCGGCTTCGGCTCGGCCTTCACCATCCGCCTGCCCCGCAGGACCCTCCCGGAGGCCCCATGAACCCAGCCCCCGCCCCCCCCGAGGCGGCCCTGGTCCAGGCCGCGGCCGGAGGGGATCCCGAGGCCTTTGAGACCCTGGTCCGCCCGCACCTGGGCATGCTTTTCCGGGTCATCGACCGCATCCTGGGCAACGAGGCGGAGAGCCAGGACGCCCTGCAGGACGCCCTCCTCACCATCCTCCGGGAGCTGCCGGGGTTCCAAGGCGCCAGCAAGTTCAGCACCTGGGCCTACCGCATCTGCGTGAACCAGGCCCTCATGGCCCGGCGGAAGCGGATCCGGCGCCGGGAGGATGCCATCGAGGATCTGATGCCACGTTTCGCCGACGACGGGCATCACAAGGACGTGGACCTGCTCCTCGAATGGAGCGAGGACGCGGAGGCATTGATGAAGGTCGAGCGGGATGAGCTGAAGGCCAGGGTCCGGATGGGCCTGGACCGGCTGTCCGACGACCAGCGCGCCGTCTTCGTCCTGCGGGACCTCGAGGGCTGGGACACGGACGAGATCAGCCGGCACCTGGGCATCACGCGCGAGCTGGTGCGCCAGCGGGTCCACCGGGCCCGCTTGGCCCTGCGGGCCCTGCTGCCGGAATTCGCCCCCCGTCTGGCGGAGGACCGATGACGCTGCTCATGCCCACCTGCGCGGAAGTCGTCGACCTGCTCACGGACTACGAGGAGGGGGCCCTGGGGCCCTTCGATTGGCTGGGCGTCAAGCTGCACTTGAGTCTCTGCCCGCCCTGCCGGGCCTTCCTGGACAGCTTCGAGCGCACCCCGGACCTGCTCCGGCGCCTCTGGCCCGAGCCCCCCGCCCCCTCCGCCGAGCGCGCCCTGGATGGCGCCCTGGCGGCCCTGCGGCAGGGCCGGGTGCCCCGCGGTCCCGTGCACCACCCCGAGGAGGTGGCCTGGCAGGCGCTGGAGCCCGGCGGCGATCCCCTCACGGCCCTGTTGCTGAAGGTGCACCTGGGGCATTGCGACAGCTGCCGGAGCCAGCATCCCGCCAGCGAAGCCATCCCCGCCGCGGGCCCTTCCGGCCGGGACGCCCTCAGCCTCCTCCGGCCCCACCTGCCCGCGGAGGACCGCTGGCGCTGGACCCGGCGGGGTCTCGGCGGTGCCCAGGTGGCCCGGCTTCTGCAGGATCCGGCCACCGGCGCCACGCTGAACCTGGCCCGCATGCCCGGCGGCATGAGCATGCCCCGTCACAGCCATGGGGGGGCCGAGCTGTCCCTGGTCCTGTCCGGCGCCATGCAGGACGGCCCCGCCCACCTCCGCCCCGGCGACTGGCTGGCCTGCGGGCCCGGCCAGCAGCACGGCCCAAGCACGGAGCCGGGCCTTGAATGCTGGGCCCTCCTCCGCATCGAGGGCGGCATCCGCTTCACTGGCTGGCGGCGTGTCCTGGGGACCGTGGGCTGAGGTGGTTCCCATTCCGTAAAGCCAGGGATCTCCACGAAGGACACGAAGAAAAAACCAAGGGCACGAAGGTGTTGCCCAGGGAAGCCCCTTCGTGGTCGTTCCTGCGCCCGCAGGGTGTATTCGTGCCCTTCGTGGAGGTCTTCAAGGGGTGGGTTGGGCCGCTGGTTCCGGCCATGATCCAATGGGCCCATGACCGGACCTGCTGATCGGACGAAGGGCGCGGCCCTGGTGGCCCTGGCGGCCCTGCTGTGGAGCTCCAGCGGGCTCTTCATCAAGGTGCTGCCCCTGGGGGCGCTGCAGATCGCGTTCGCCCGGAGCCTGGTGGCGGCCCTCACCATCGCCCTGGTGGTGAAGCTCCGAGGCGGGCGGCCCTTCCCCCGGCCCGACGCCCTGGCCCTCGCCTGCGCCCTCTCGTACGCCGGGGTGCTGGTCTGCTTCGTGGCCGCCACCAAGCTCACCACCGCGGCGAACGCGATCTTCCTCCAGTTCTCCGCCCCCATCTACCTCGTGTTCCTCGAGCCTTTCCTCGCCGGCCGCCGGGTGGCGGCCCGTGACCTCACGGCGGTGATGGTCTGCGTCGGAGCCATGGCGCTCTTCTTCGTGGGGCGCCTGGAGGCGGGCACCCTCTCGGGCAACCTCATCGGCATGGCCGCGGGCCTCTGCCTGGCCCTCTTCTCCCTCACCCTCAAGCTGCAGCGGGAGCGCCGGCCGGAGGCGGACCCCATCAGCTCCATCATCCTCGGGAACCTCCTGGTGGCGGCCCTCTGCGCCCCGCCGGCCCTGCGGGATTTCCATCCCTCTGCGGTCCACGCCGCCATCCTGCTCTACCTCGGCGTCTTCCAGATCGGCGTGGCCTACCTCTTCTTCAACGCCGGCATGAGGCACCTCAGCGCCACCGCCGCCGTGGTGACCGGCACCCTGGAGGCCGTCCTCAACCCCATCTGGGTGTTCCTGGGCATCGGGGAACGCCCTTCCGGCTGGGCCCTGCTGGGGGGCGCGATGATCCTCGGCACCATCGCCTGGTACAGCCTGCCGCCGAACCGCAAACCGGCCCGGGCCTGATCCGGGGCCCGCCTCCGAGTGGAGGAATCCAGGGGTGGCACAAAGATGACTTAAGGGTTATCTTCTGCCCCAGGTCTCCCCGGCGGAGGTTCTTTCCATGCGCGGTCCATCCGAAGCCCTCCCCTTGGACGAGGCATCCCTCCTCGCGGCCCTGGAGGGCGCGCCCAGGCCGGACGCCCCGCGCATCCGCGAGCTGCTCGCCAAGGCGCGGGAGCTGAGGGGCCTGGACGAAGCCGACCTCCCGCCCCTCATGGCCCTGGAGGACCCGGAGCTGACGCAGGAGCTCTTCAGCACGGCCCGCTGGGTGAAGGAGCAGATCTACGGCAGCCGCATCGTGCTGTTCGCCCCGCTCTACGTCTCGAACCTCTGCGGGAACGAGTGCCTGTACTGCGCCTTCCGGGCCTCGAACCGCACCCTGCCCCGGCGGGCCCTCGACCAGGGGGAGATCGCCGCCGAGGTGGGCCAGCTGCTCGCCCAGGGCCACAAGCGGGTGCTCCTGGTGGCCGGCGAGGCCTACCCGGAAGACGGGCTCGACTACATCCTGAAGGCCATCCGAACCGTGTACGCCACCCGCCACGGGGGCGACGCCATCCGCCGGGTGAACGTCAACATCGCGCCCCTGGAGGTGGCGGACTTCCGCCGCCTGAAGGATGAGGGCATCGGCACCTACCAGCTGTTCCAGGAGACCTACCATCGCGGCACCTACGCCCGGATGCACCCCCGGGGACAGAAGGCCGACTTCGACTGGCGCCTGGGCTGCATGGACCGCGCCATGGGGGGCGGCATCGACGACGTGGGCCTCGGCGTCCTCTTCGGCCTCCACGACTGGCGCTTCGAGGTGCTGGCGCTGCTGCGCCACGCCCGGCACCTGGAGGCGCGCTTCGGCTGCGGCCCGCACACCCTCAGCGTCCCCCGCATCGAGCCCGCCGAGGGCTCGGCCACCAGCGAGGCCCCGCCCCACGCCGTCAGCGACGCGGCATTCCGCAAGATCGTCGCCATCCTGCGCCTGGCCGTGCCCTACACCGGGCTCATCCTCAGCACCCGGGAGCGGCCCGAGATCCGGCGCGAGGCCCTGGAGCTGGGCATCAGCCAGATCAGCGCCGGCAGCCGCACCAACCCCGGCGGCTACGAGGAGGACGCGCCCGAAGGCGGAGCCCAGTTCTCCCTGGGCGACCACCGCAGCCTCGACGAGGTGGTCCGCGAATTGGCCGGGAGCGGGTTCCTCCCGAGCTTCTGCACCGCCTGCTACCGCCTGGGCCGCACGGGTGCGGACTTCATGGACCTCGCCAAGCCCGGCCAGATCAAGGCCCACTGCCTGCCCAACGCCCTCGCCACCCTGCAGGAATACGCGGTGGATCACGCCAGCCCGGCCACCCGGAAGGCGGCGGAGCGGCTGCTGGCCTCGACCCTCGGGGGCCTGGAGGGCCTGCCCCGGCGAAGGGCCGAGGGCCTGGTGGCGCTCGTGCGGAAGGGGGAGCGCGATGTGTTCTGCTGAGCTGCCCCCCGCCCCCCGGGGGCTCCGCCTGCACATCGGGCTCTTCGGCCGGCGCAATGTCGGCAAATCCTCGCTGCTGAACGCCCTCACCCGCCAGCAGGTGGCCCTCGTGTCGCCCCAGGCCGGCACCACCACCGACCCCGTGGAGAAGCCCATGGAGCTGCTCCCGCTGGGACCCGTGCTCTTCGTGGACACCGCCGGCCTGGACGACACGGGCGACCTGGGCGCCGCGCGCACCGCCCGCTCCCGCGCCGTGCTGGAGCGCGTGGACCTCGGCATCCTGGTGGCCGAGCAGGGCGCCTGGGGCACCTTCGAGCGCGGCCTGCTGGCCGAGCTGCGGGCCCGCGACATCCCCGCGGTGGTGGCCATGAACAAGGCCGACCTCGCGCCGTGCGGCGTGCCCCCCGACCTGGACGGGGCGACGGCCGTGGCGGTCTCGGCGGTGACCGGCGAGGGCCTGGAGGCGCTGAGATCCGCCCTGCTCGCGGCGGCGCCCGGGGACCTCCCGGCCACTCGGCGCCTGCTCGCGGACCTGGTGCCCCCCGGCGAGCTGGCCGTGCTCGTCATGCCCATCGACGCCTCGGCCCCCAAGGGGCGGCTGATCCTGCCCCAGGTCATGGCCATCCGCGACGTGCTGGACGGATCGGGCCTCGCGCTGGTGGTGCAGGCCCGGGAGCTGCCGGCCGCGCTCGCCTGCCTGCGTCGGCCGCCGGCCCTGGTGGTCACGGACTCCCAGGCCTTCCGCTCAGTGGCCGAAGCCGTACCGGAGGCCGTCCCCATGACCTCCTTCAGCATCCTCATGAGCCGCCTCCAGGGGGACCTCGCGGCCCAGGCCCTGGGCGCCCTGGTCCTGGATGCCCTGCGTCCGGGTGACCGGGTGCTGGTGGCCGAGGGCTGCACCCACCATCCCACCGGGGAGGACATCGGCCGCGTGAAGCTGCCCCGCTGGCTGGCGCAGAAGGCGGGCGGCCCCCTGAGCTTCGACACCGTCCAGGGCCGGGACTTCCCCGGCGACCTGTCGCCCTACCGCCTCGTGGTGCACTGCGGGAACTGCATGGGCAACCGGCGGGAGATGCTCGCCCGGATCCGCCGCTGCGAGGCCGCGGGCGTTCCCATCACCAACTACGGCCTGGCCATCGCGCACAGCCTCGGCATCCTCGAGCGCGCCCTGCGGCCCTTCTCCGGGATCCTGGAGGCGACCCATGCCTTGCGGCCCTGAGTTCCGCCTCGACCACGCAGGCCTGATGGCCTGGCTCCGGGAGGAGAGTCCCGGAGCGCTGGATCGCCTGTGGGCCGAGGCGGACCGGGTCCGCCGCGAGCACGTGGGCGACGCGGTGCACCTCCGCGGCCTCATCGAGGTGTCCAGCCACTGCGTCCGGAGCTGTCTCTACTGCGGCCTCCGGGCCCCGGAGGAGAACCTGGACCGCTACCGCCTTGATGCGGACGAGATCCTCGCCTGCGCGCATCGGGCCGCGACCCTGGGCTACGGCACCGTGGTGCTCCAGGGCGGCGAGGATCCCGGCCTCACGCGGGCCTTCATCGCGGAGGTCATCCGCGCCATCAAGCGGGAGACGCCGCTGTCGGCCACCCTGTCCCTCGGCGAGCGCGATGACGAGGACCTGCTCGCCTGGCGGGAGGCCGGCGCCGACCGCTACCTGCTGCGCTTCGAAACGGCGGACCGCGCGCTGTACCGGCGGGTCCACCCCAGCCTGCCGGGCCGCCTCAGTGACCGCCTGGGCCAGCTCCGCCGAATGCAAACCATGGGCTACGAGATCGGCTCCGGCGTGATGATCGGCCTTCCGGGGCAGACCTGGGACACGCTGGCCACCGACCTCCTGCGGTTCCGGGAGCTCGACCTGGACATGATCGGCGTGGGCCCCTTCCTGCCCAGCCCCCGCACGCCCCTCGGCGGGCCCGGCGCCCTGGCCTTCCTCGCGCCCCCGGCGGCGCAGGTGCCCAATGACGAGCCCACCACGCTCAAGGTCGTGGCCCTGAGCCGGCTGCTCTGCCCCGCCGCGAACATCCCCGCCACCACGGCCCTGGCCACGCTGGACCGGGCCCATGGACGGGAGCTGGCGCTCCTGCGAGGCGCCAACGTGGTGATGCCCAACGTGACGCCCCCGGCCTTCCGGGCGCGCTACGAGATCTATCCGGGCAAGGCCTGCGTGGGCGAGACGGCCGAGGCCTGCCAGGGCTGCCTCGCAGAGCGCATCCAGGCCCTTGGACGCGCCGTGGCCAAGGGACCCGGAGGGCGCCTTAGCACAGTTCGTCAAGAAAGAGCCCTGTTCACATCCCATCGTTGACACAGAGGTTGTCAATGACCAGACTCCCTGCAGCCGGCGCCGGCCCCTCCGGGATTCGCCCCCTGACCCGCCCGCGCCTTTGACATCCGCCCCGGACCCCGCGGTCCCGGGGGTAGGAGATCCCATGCCGCAACCCGTGCAGGACTTCTATCAGACCATGGCCGACCGGGTCGGCCGGACCCTCGCCGCCCGGGACACCGAGCACCAGGTGGTGGTGCAGGTCGGATCCGCCACCTGCGAGCACGCGGCCGGCTCCCAGGCCGTGGCGGACGAGCTGGTCCGCCACATCCGGGCCTCGGGCCGGAAGGACATCCTCCTCCACCGGACCGGATGTACGGGCCGCTGCTCCCGCGAGCCCATCCTCGGCGTCCGGCTCCCCGGGCGGCTCCCCGTGAAGTACGAGCGGGTGAACCGCGACCTGGTCCATCGCATCTTCACCGAGCACATCCAGGGCGGCACGCCCGTGGCCCAGCACGTACTGGACCACGAGGCCGGACCCCTGCCGGAGCGCGAGCTGCTGTTCTGCGAAGGCTCCCGCTGCCACGGCTCCGGACCCGGCCCACGGGAGCGCTTCGCGGCCATGCTGGCAGAACGTGGCGTCTCCCGGGAGTCCGTCCGGATCGGCGCGGCGAGCTGCTTTGGCGCCTGCGGCCTGGCCTCCGATCATCTGGCCTCCCGCGGCCCGGCCACCTATGTGCTGGCACGTCCCGAGAAGGTGCTCTACCGGGTGACCGGAGAGGAGGACCTTGCGGCCATCCTCGACGGCCACCTCCTCGGCGGACAGGTCGTCGAGCGCCTGCGGGCCCAGGAGGAACCCATCGCCCTGGCCTTCATGGAGCGCTACGGCGACGTGGCCTTCTTCAACCGCCAGAGCCGCGTCGCGCTGCGCAACGCCGGCGTGGTGGACCCGGAGAGCCTCGACGAGTACGTGGACATGGACGGCTTCAAGGCCCTGGCCGACGTCCTCGAGCGCCGCGACCCCGACTGGGTGATCGGGGAGCTGGCCAAGGCCCGGCTGCGCGGCCGGGGCGGGGGCGGCTATTCCACCGCGGCCAAGTGGACGATGGCGCGGAAGCAGGCCGATGCCACCCGCTTCATCATCTGCAACGGCGACGAGGGCGATCCCGGCGCCTTCATGGACCGCTCCATGCTCGAGAGCGATCCCTTCAACATCGTCGAGGGCATGATCATCGGCGGCTTCGCCATCGGGGCGCAGAAGGGCTTCTTCTACATCCGCGCCGAGTACCCGCTGGCCATCCGGCGCATCCAGCAGGCCCTCGACACCTGCCGGGCCCACGGCCTGCTCGGCCGGAACATCATGGGCTCGGGGTGGGACTTCGACCTGGAGATCCGGCTCGGCGCGGGCGCCTTCGTCTGCGGCGAGGAGACCGCCCTCATCCGCTCCATCGAGGGCGAGCGTGGCCAGCCCCGGGTCCGCCCGCCCTACCCCACGGACCGTGGCCTCTGGGGCCACCCCACCGTCATCAACAACGTGGAGACCTTCGCCAACATCTCGGCCATCCTCCGCTACAGCGGCGACTGGTACGCCCGCCTCGGAACGGAGAAGAGCGGCGGAACCAAGGTCTTCGCCCTGGCCGGGAAGGTGCGCCACACGGGCCTCGTGGAAGTGCCCCTGGGGACGCCCCTCGCGCGGGTGGTGAACGACATCGGGGGCGGCGTCACCGGCGGAAGGGAGCTCAAGGCCATCCAGACCGGCGGCCCCGCCGGCGGGTTCATCCCGGCTTCCATGCAGCACATGGAAGTGGACTTCGAGCCCCTGCAGAAGGCCGGCTCCATCATGGGCTCCGGCGGGATGATCGTGCTGAGCGAGGACGACTGCATGGTCGACATCGCCAAGTTCTACATCGCCTTCAGCCAGGACGAGAGCTGCGGCAAGTGCACGCCCTGCCGCGAGGGCACCACGCGCCTCCTGGAGATCCTGGAGCGCATCACCCAGGGCAAGGGGGAGCTCTCGGACCTGGACAAGCTCGAGCGCCTGGCCCGCCTCTGCCAGCGCACCAGCCTCTGCGGCCTGGGCCGCGCCGCGCCGAACCCCGTGCTGTCCAGCCTCAAGCATTTCCGCGGGGAGTTCCTGGCCCACATCGTGGACCGGCACTGCCCGGCGAAGAAGTGCGTGGCCCTGATCCACTACGAGATCAACCCGGAGAAGTGCGTCGGGTGCACGATCTGCGCCCGGAACTGTCCCGTGGCGTGCATCGCCGGCGCCCGGAAGGAGGCCCATGTCATCGACCAGGCCGCCTGCGTGAAGTGCGGAAACTGCTTCGACGTCTGCAAGTTCGCCGCCGTGGATCGGGTGTAGGAGCGCGCCATGTCCGAGATGATCAACCTCACGATCGACGGCGAGACCATCCTGGTCCCGGCCGGCACCACGGTCATGGACGCGGCGGAGCGCCTCGGCATCCACATCCCGCGCCTCTGCTACCACCCGAACCTCAGCCTCGAAGGCAGCTGTCGCGTCTGCGTGGTGCAGGTGGAGGGCTTCGACCATTGCCTGGCCTCCTGCGCCACCACGGCCTGGGAGGGCATGGAGGTCCAGACCAACAGCCCGGTCATCCGGCAGGCCCGCCGCGACATCGTGGAGCTGCTGCTGGACAACCATCCGAAGGACTGCCAGACCTGCGACCGCGACGGCGTCTGCGAGCTTCAGAACCTGGCCTACCGGCTGGGCGTGCGGGAGCGCCACTTCGAGGGCCGGCGCAAGCAGTTCCCCGTGGACGACAGCGGCGCCTCGGTGGTGCGGAACGCCGAGAAGTGCATCCTCTGCGGCCGCTGCATCCGGGTCTGCGACGAGATCCAGGGCGTGGCCAACCTCAGTCAGCACGGCCGCGGCTTCACCACCGTGGTGGGCCCCGCGAACCTGGCCCCCATGGACGAGAGCGCCTGCATCCAGTGCGGCCAGTGCGTGAGCGTCTGCCCCACGGCGGCCTTCCTGGAGCAGGACCACACCGAGCGGGTCTGGGAGGCCCTGGGCCATCCCCGCACCGAGAAGCACGTGGTGGCCACCACCGCGCCCGCCATCCGCGCGGCCCTGGGCGAGGCTTTCGGCCTTCCGGTCGGAACCCCGGTCACGGGAAAGATGGTGACGGCCCTCCGCCGCATGGGCTTCGACGCTGTCTTCGACGTCAACTTCAGCGCGGACCTCACCGTCATGGAGGAGGCCCACGAGCTGCTGAAGCGGATGGAGGGCGGCGGCCCCCTGCCCCTGCTCACCTCCTGCAGCCCCGGCTGGGTCAGCTTCCTGGAGAAGTTCTACCCCGAGCTGATTCCGCTCATGTCGAGCTGCAAGAGCCCGATGCAGATGCAGTCCACCCTCATCAAGAGCTACTACGCCCAGCAGAAGGGCCTCGATCCCCAGGACATCTACGTGGTCTCCGTCATGCCCTGCGTGGCCAAGAAGTTCGAGGCGGCCCGGCCCGAGCACACCCTGGATGGCCGTCCCACCACCGATGCCGTCGTCACCACGCGCGAATTGGCCCAGATGATCAAGTCCTACGGCATCGACTTCACCCGGCTGCCGGACGGCGAGTTCGACCATCCCCTGGGCACCTCCTCCGGAGCCGCCGACATCTTCGGGGCCACCGGCGGTGTCATGGAGGCGGCCCTGCGCACGGCGGCCTTCAAGCTCACGGGCCGGAACCTCGGGAACCTGGAGCTGACCGAGGTGCGCGGCGCCGCCGGCGAGATCCGCGAGGCCTCCGTGGCCCTGGCGGGGAGGACGCTCAACGTGGCCGTGGCCAACGGCCTCCAGAACGCCAAGATCCTGCTGGACGCCGTCAAGCGCGGCGAGAAGGCGTACCACCTCATCGAGATCATGGCCTGTCCCGGGGGCTGCATCTGCGGCGGCGGCCAGCCCTATCCCCCGATTGGCAGCTACACCATGAACCGGGACCTGGCGAAAGGCCGCGCCCGGGCCCTCTACGGCATCGACTCCGGCAAGACCCTCCGCTGCAGCCACGACAATCCCGACGTGCAGAAGCTCTACGAGGCGTTCCTGGGCGAGCCCCTCAGCCCGACCGCGCACGCCCTCCTCCACACGCGCTACACCGCCCGCACCCCCCGGGGGATCCGATGACCACCTGCCCGCACTGCCCCACCGACAACTGGCCCGAGCTGGAGCGGGGCTACCGCGCCATGCTCCCGGGAGACGTCCTCGAGTTCATCGACGGGAACCGGGATCGCGAGCACAGCGAAAGCCTGCTCATCGCCACACTCCACATGGTCCAGGACCATTTCGGCCACCTGGGTCCCGGCCACCTCGAGGCCGTGGCCCAGCTCATGCAGATCCCCTTGGCCAAGGTCACGGGCGTGGCCACCTTTTACCACTACTTCCGCCTCCAGCCCCGGGGGAGGTACCTCATCAACGTCTGCCTCGGCACCGCCTGCTACGTGAAGGGCGCGGAGAAAGTGGCCCAGAAGCTCATGGACGAACTGGGCATCCACTTCGGCGAGACCAGCAAGGATGGCGTCTTCAGTCTGGAGAGCACCCGCTGCGTGGGCACCTGCGGCCTGGCGCCGGTGGTGATGATCGGTGAGGAGGTGCACGGCCCGCTCACCCCCGGCCAGGTTCCCGCCCTGCTGGAGAGCTACCTCGCCCGCGCCGCCGAGGAGATGGCGAAGGTCTGAAGGGTCACGGTCTCCCCGAGGCCCGCATCTCCACGAGCCCGGTGCTCAGCGGCACCAGCAGCACGCCCACCGCCAGGCCCACCACCCCGTGCCATCCCGCCAGGTGGTAGGCGTGGCCGCTGAGGGTGATGCCCGTGGCTCCGCCCAGGTAATAGAAGAGCACGTAGAAGGCGTTGGCTCGCCCCCGACCGGCGGCGAGCTTGCGGTTCAGGGCCCCGGCCGCCGACGCGTGGATGGTGAAGAAGCCCGCGCAGACCAGGGCCAGGGCCAGGGCCATGGCCCAGCCCCGCGGGATGAGCGTCACCGCCAGTCCCGCGCCGAAGACCAATGATCCGGCCGCCATGGCCGCACCATTGCCGATGCGGTTGCTGAGCCGGCCCGCCAGCGGTCCCGCCACCACGCCCACGAGGTAGGAGAGGTAGAGCAGGGTCACGGTGCGTGTGGACCAGTGGAAGGGTGCCCCGTGGAGGTAGAAGGGCATGTAGTTGAAGACCGAGGAGAACACGAAGAAGCCACCGCCGCTCACGCAGTAGAGGCGGAACAGGTCATGGCGGAAGAGCACGTCGCGGAAGCGCAGAGTCTCGGAGGTCCGCTCCGCCCCCTCGTCCTCCCGCGGGAGCCCCGTGTAGGCCGCCAGGGTGGCGATCAGCAGCAGGATCGCCGCCACGAGGAAGGCCCAGCGCCAATGGGCGGGCGGCAACACGAAGCCTCCCAGCAGGCGGCCCGATAGCCCACCCACCACGGTGGCGGAAACGTACGATCCCATCACCACGTTGAGCCGTTCCACGGGCATCTCCCGGGCCAGATAGGCCGCCAGGCAGGTGGTGAGGGCCGGCACGAAGAGCCCCTGGACGAACCGGGCGGCCACGAGCAGGGGCAGCGTCGGCGCCAAGGCCGATGCCACTCCAGCGGCGGCCACCACCAGGCCCCCCGTGAGCAGGATGGGCCGGATGGCCATGCGGTCCGCCAGGGCGCCGAAGGGCAGGTTCGCCAGGGCGATGCCCAGCACCACGGCGGACACGGTGAGCGAGGCCGTGCCCTCGCCCACGCCGAAGGTCTGGCGCAGCACCGGCAGCACCGGCTGGGGGATGTAGACCGTGGTGAACACCGCGCTGACCAGGGCGAAGACCAGCCACTGGAGCCTGGAGAACGGGTCGCGGGACATCCTTCCAGCATAGCTTTCCTGCCGGCGGACGGCGGGCTTGCGCGGCTCCGCTATCCTGGGTTCGTCCTCTGGAGTCGCCATGGCCGCGCCACGTCCTTCCATCCCCGGCCCCCCCCTCATCCTCGGTCACCGCGGGCTCTCCTCGAAGCACCTGGAGAACTCCATGGAAGCCTTCCGCGCGGCCCTGGCCGCGGGCATGGACGGCTTCGAGCTGGACGTGCAGCCCACCCGCGACGGCGTCTGCGCCATCCTCCACGATGACGACCTGGCGCGCACGGCGAACGGCTCGGGAATCCTGCGGAAGATGAAGGCCGCCGAGCTGCCCGTCCTGAAGAACGGCGAGCCCGTGCCCCGCCTGGCGGACGCGCTGGAGCTGCCCGCCAGGCTCATCAACGTGGAGCTGAAGGGCGAACCCGGCTGGCAGCAGGCCCTGGCCACGGTGGAGGCCGCCGAGGCCCTGGACCGCGTGCTCTTCAGCAGCTTCGAGCACAGCGAGGTGCTCCAGCTCTGGGCCGCCTGCGAGACCGCCCGCTGCGGCTTCCTGTGGGAGACGGACGAGGCCCTGGACCTCACGCCCGAGGAGCTGGCCGACCTGCCCGAGGCCCTCTGGCTGCACCCGCCCCTCAAGGCCGTGAAGGCCCAGCCCCGCCTCTGGCAGCCCTACGCGGACCGCCTGGCGATCTGGGGCATGAAGACACCGGCGGAAGCCAAGGACCTGCCCTTCACGCCGGCCGTGCTCATCGCGGACGGCCTGTAAGCCTCAGCCCGCCCGCTCCGCCCGGGCCAGCGCCTCCCGCACCTTGACCCGGAGCTTCGAGGGCGTGAAGGGTTTCTGGAGGAAGGGCACCTGGGCCTCCAGCACGCCATGGCGCAGGATGGCATCGTCGGTGTAGCCCGACATGAACAGGACCGCCAGGCCCGGATGGTGCGCGAGCACCTGCTCGGAGACCTGGCGTCCGTTCATCCCCGGCATGATCACGTCGGTGAGGAGGAGGTGGATGCGGCCCGCGCCCTGGGCGTGCTGGGTGCACAGGGCCAGGGCCTCGCCCCCGTTCCGCGCCTCCAGGACCGTGTAGCCCGCCTGCCGCAGCACACTCCCCGTCACTTCGCGCACCTGGTCCTCGTCCTCGACCAGCAGGATGGTTTCGCTGCCACCCTCATCAACCGGCATGGTGGAGGTCCCGGCGACATCCGGGCAGTCCTTCTCGCGGATCTCCGGAAAGTAGATCTTGAAGGTGGAACCCACGCCGACCTCGCTGTAGAGCCAGATGTGCCCGCGGCTCTGCTTCACGATCCCGAAGACCGTGGCGAGGCCCAGGCCCGTCCCCTTCCCCCGCTCCTTCGTGGTGAAGAAGGGCTCGAAGATGCGGCCCTGCGTGGCCTTGTCCATGCCCTGCCCGGTGTCACTGACGGCCACCATGACATGGGGCCCCGGAGCCACATCCAGATGCTCGGCGGCGTAGGCCCCATCGAGATCGGCGTTGGCCGTCTCCAGGGTGAGCGTCCCCCCTTCCGGCATGGCGTCCCGCGCATTGATCGCCAGGTTCAGGATCACCTGCTCGACCTGGCTGGGATCCGCGAACACTTTCCCCAGGCCCTCCGGACAGCGGATCCTGATCTCGATGTGCTCGCCCAGGAGCCGCCTGAGGATTGGGCTGAGGCCCTGCAGCACCTGGTTGAGGTCCAGGGCCTGGGGAGCCAGGATCTGCTGGCGGCTGAAGGTGAGGAGCTGCCGGGTCAGGCTGGCCGCCCGCTCGGAGGCCTGCCGGATCGCCTGCAGGTGGGGGTTCTCCAGGAGGCCCATCTCCAGCACCTCGGACGCGCCGAAGATCACGGTCAGCAGGTTGTTGAAGTCGTGGGCGATGCCGCCGGCCAGACGGCCGACCGCCTCCATCTTCTGCGCCTGGCGGAGCTGCTCCTCGCTGCGCAGCAGCGCCTCGTTCGCCTGCCGGAGTTCCGCCGTGCGCGCCTCCACCCGCGCCTCGAGGTGGGCCTGGAGGTCCCGCAGCTGCCGGTTCGCCTCCTGGATCTCCTGGGCCCGCTGGAAAACCTCGGCCTCCACCTGGGACGCGCGGTCCCTCAGCTCGTCCGTCAGGTGGCCCTGGACTCGGTGGGCCTCCTTGAGCCGCACGAACTCCGTCACGTCCTCCACCCGGTGGAGGATGAACCGCACCTCGCCCTCCTGGGACAGGACCGGGGCGTTCAGGGGACTCCAGTAGCGCCGCTCGAAGCCGCCGCCTTCCGAGGCGGGTCGCCGGATGTCGTACTTCTGCACGGCCATCGTGTCGGGCCGTTTGAGGGAGAGGACCCGGTGGAGCGACTCGCGGAGGTTGGCCACGCCGGTTGCCCGCGGATCCTCCGGGTTGTCCGGGAACACGTCGAAGATGCCCCGCCCGAGGATGTTCTCCCGTCGGGTCAGGGTGGCCGAAAGGTAGGCATCGCTGACGCCCACGATCACCAGGCGGGGGTCCAGGACCAGGTACAAGCCCGGCGACGACTCGAAGATGAGCCTGAAATCGGGCTCCGGCAGGCTCGGTCTGGCGTCAGGCAACAGCATGTCGCGACCTCCCGCATCCTCTGCGGTGTGGGCCAGTATAGTCAGCGCCTCATCGCGACTTCCACCCTTGGGGGAGGTCCGCCGGGGAAGGATCCTTCACAGCAACCGCCGCTTGAGGGCCGCCTGATCCGCCGCCAGGGGCTCGCAGAGCAGGGGCTTCTCCAGCAGGTCGCTGAGCGACCTGGGCAGGGGGATCTCGCGGCCCAGGGTGGGCTCCAGGGATTCGCGAAACTTCGCCGGGTGAGCGGTGGCGAGGAAGAGCCCCTGCTCGCCCGCGCGCAGTTGGCTCTGCAGGACGCCACAGGCCACGGCGCCATGGGGATCCGCCAGGTAGCCGTCACGGTCGAGGTCGAGCACCGTCTGCCGCGTCTCTTCATCGGTGCGGCTGCCCCAGCGCAGGGCCGCGGCCATGGCATCGTGGTCGCCGCGGAACAGGGCGTGGATGCGCTCCCAGTTGCTGGGGGCGCCCACATCCATGGCGTTGGAGAGCGTGGCCACGGAGGGTCGGGGGTGGTACTCGCCCGTGTCGAGGTAGTCCGGCACCACGCGGTTGGCGTTGGTCGCCACCACGAAGTGGGCGATGGGCGCGCCCGTGGCCTGGGCCAGCAGGCCCGCGTAGAGGTTGCCGAAGTTGCCGCTGGGCACGGCCACCACCAGCGGAGCGCCGCGCTCCGCCTGGGCCGCGGCCTCGTAGTAGTAGAGCAGCTGCGCCAGGAGGCGGGCGATGTTGATGCTGTTGGCCGAGGTCAGGCCCAGCCCCTCCACCAGCTCCGGATCCTCGAAGGCCCCCTTCACCAGGCGCTGGCAGTCGTCGAAGGCGCCGTCCACCGCCAGGGCCAGCACGTTGCCGCCGCAGGTGGCGAACTGGCGCTCCTGCAGCGGCGACACGCGCCCCGCCGGATAGAGCACCACGGCCCGGACGCCCGGCACGCCGAGGAAGGCGCTGGCCACGGCCGCGCCCGTGTCGCCGGAGGTGGCCGTGAGCACGGTGCGCGGCTTCGCCGCGGTATCCAAGGCCAACACCCGCGCGAGGAAGCGGGCGCCGAAGTCCTTGAAGGCCAGGGTGGGCCCGTGGAACAGCTCCAGGGCGGAGAGGCCGGGTCGCACGGGCACCAGGGGCGCGGGGAAGGTGAAGGTGGCGCGGGCCAGGCCCTCCACCTCGGGGCGGGACAGTTCGTCCCCCAGGAATCGGTGGAGGATCTCCACGGATCGCGTCTGGAAGTCCAGCTTCAGCAGATCCGTCGCGTCGGCGAAGCGGGGGATCTCGACCGGGGCGAAGAGACCGCCCTCCGGGGCCAGGCCCTGGTGGGCGGCCTCCAGGAACGTGGCTTGGACGGCGGCATTGCGGGTGCTGGCAAGCTTCATGGCTGGGCCTCGAGGAAGAGGGGGCGGGGCAGGGGCGAGAGGAGGCGGGCGCCTTCCAGGTCCAGGGCGCAGATCCAGGTCCGGCTGGCGAGGCCGGCTTGCGCGAAGCCGTGCTGGAGGGCCTCAGCCACCACGTCGGCATCCGCCTCATCCCCGACCGCGGCGAAGATCGACGGACCGGATCCCGACAGGGTGCAGCCCATGGCCCCGGCGGCCAGGGCCCCGGCCTGAGCGGCGCGGAAGCCCGGCACCAGGGGGGCGCGGTGGGCCTCCACCAGGGGATCGCGCAGGCAGCGCGCCAGGAGGGCCCGGTCGCCGGTGTGCAGGGCATGCACGAAGCCCGCGAGGTTGCCGGCGAAGTCCACCGTATCCGCCCAGGCGGGGCGCGCCGGCAGGGCCGCCCGGCTCTGCGCCGTGGCCAGCTGGAACTCCGGGTGGGTCACCACCAGGAGCAGGTCCGGGGGCCAGGGCAGGCGTCGGGCCGCGGGCTTCCCGTCCCGGCCAGGAACGGTCAGCTGGAGGCCGCCCAGCAGGGAGGGCGCCACGTTGTCCAGGTGGATGCCGCCGCTGGTCGAGCCCTCGGCCCGCCCCGCCAGCTCCAGCAGCTCGGGCACGCCGAGGGGATCGCCGCAGAGGGCCTGGAGGGCCGCCAGGGTGGCCACGATGGAGCTGGCACTGGAGCCCAGGCCGCTGGCCACGGGCAGCCGCTTCTCCAGGCGCAGGGCGAAGGGGCCGGCCGGGCGGCCCTGGGCCTTGAGCGCGTCCCGGTAGAGGCCCGCGGCGCGCAGCACGAGGTTGGGACGCGTGTCCCCGGCCAGAGCCGCCGCGAAGGGCCCCTCCAGCTGGAAGGAGGCCTCCGCCGCAGGGGCCGCGTGCACGAGGTCGCCCAGCAGGCTGCCGTCCAGGGGGGCCAGGGCCCCGCCCAGCAGGTCGAAGCCCGCGGCGAAGTTGCCGATGCTGGCCGGGGCATAGGCCGTCACGCCGTTCGAGGGGAAGCCAGACTCCGTCATGAGGACCTCCGCCGCGAGGGCCGGGCGCCACCGGGCACCAGGCGCAGCACGTCCGCCAGCACGCCCGCGGCCGTCACCTCCGCCCCCGCGCCATAGCCCCGGATGACCATGGGGTGCGGCTGGTAGCGCTCCGTGAGCAGGGCCAGGGCGTTCTCGCCGCCCTTGATGGCCATGAAGGGATGCTCCCCATCCACGGGCAGCAGACCCACGCGACAGCCACTGTCCGAAAGGCTGCCCACGTAGCGCAGGGTCTTCCCCTCGGCCTTCAGGGCCGCCAGGCGCTCGCGGAAGGGCGCGTCCAGCTCCGGCAGCCGTCCCATGAAGGTGGGGATGTCGCCGCTGGCGTCGAAGTCCGCGGGTAGCAGGCCCTCCACCACCACGTCCGACAGCTCCAGCTCCATGCCCAGCTCCCGGGCCAGGATGAGGAGCTTGCGGGCCACGTCCATGCCGCTGAGGTCGTCCCGGGGATCGGGCTCGGTGAAGCCACTCTCCTTGGCGGCGCGCACGGCTTCGGACAGCGGCACGCCGTCCCCCAGCAGACCCAGGATGTACGACATGGACCCCGAGAGGATGCCCTCGGCCCGCAGCACGCGGTCGCCCGTGAGCACCAGGTTCTTCACGGTGTCGATGATGGGCAGGCCCGCGCCCACGTTGGCCTCATAGAGGAAGCGCAGGCCCTTCCGCGAGGAGCGCTCGCGGAGTTCGCGGTAGAACGCCTGGGAGGCGCTGTTGGCCTTCTTGTTGGCGGTCACCACATGGAAGCCCGCATCGAACAGGTCCGGGTACCGGGCCGCGAGGTCGCCGCTGGTGGTGCAGTCCACCAGCACCGCCAGAGAGGGCGGTCCGTTGCGGACCACGGACATCACGCGGTCCACGTTCGTGGGCTCGCCTTGGGCCAGGTCCTCCCGCCAGTGGTCCAGGTCGAGCCCCTTCGCGTCCAGGCACATGCGGCGGCTGGTGGCGATGGTCGCCACCCGCAGGTCCAGGCCCTGCTCCGCCAGCTTGCGCTGCTGCCGCTGGATCTGGCCCAGGAGGCTCCCCCCCACGTTGCCGGCCCCCAGGAGGTGCACGTCCACCACCACCTGGGTCCGGAAGAACCGCCGGTGGATGTGCGGCATGGCCCGGGCGGCCTCGCGCTCCTCCACCACCGCGGAGATGATGCGCTCACTGGCGCCCTGGGCGATGGCCACCACGTTGCAGCCCACCTCCGCCAGGGCGTCGAAGAAGGTGCCCGCCACGCCGGCCCGGGTGCGCATGCCGTCGCCCACGATGCTGAGCACCGAGAGGCCGTCGCGCAGGTCCAGGGGGTCCAGGAAGCCCGCCGCCAGCTCCGCGGGGAAGGCCTCCTGGATGGCCGCCACGGCGCCGGGTCCGTCCGCCTGGCGCACGGCGAAGCAGATGGACAGCTCGGACGAGCTCTGCGTGATGAGCACCACGGAGATGCCCTTGCGCGCCAGGGCGCCGAACACGCGGCCCGCGATGCCGGGCACGCCCAGCATGCCCGGGCCCGTGAGGTTCACCACCGACAGCCCGCGGAGGAAGGAGATGCCCCGCACGCCGCTGGGCGGAGGCGGCACCGAGGCCCGGATGAGGGTGCCGGGGTGGGCGGGATCGAAGCTGCTGCACACCCGCACGGGGATGCCCTGCTCCCGCACCGGAGGGATGGTCTTGGGATGGAGCACCTTGGCGCCGAAGAAGGACAGCTCCATGGCCTCCTCGAAGCTGGCTTCGGGCAGCGGGAACGCCTCGGGCACGAGATGGGGGTCCGCGCTGTAGAGCCCGGCCACGTCGGTCCAGATCTCCAGCAGTTCCGCCCGCAGGGCCGCGGCGGCCAGGGCCGCGCTGTGGTCGGAGCCCCCCCGCCCCAGGGAGAGGATGTGGCCCTGGGCATCGCCGCCGAAGAAGCCCGGCAGCACCCAGAGGCCGCCCTCGCCTTCCCTCACGGCCGCGAAGGTCGCCTCGGTCTCCGCCAGGCAGGGACGGGCCTGGAGGGGATCGCCCTCCACGCGGACATGGGCCACCGGATCCAGGTACCGCGGTCTCAGTCCGCGGGCGGCCAGCAGGGCCACCAGGATGGCGCAGGAGGCCCGCTCGCCCAGGCTCGACACCTGGGCCAGGACCGAAGGCGGCCCCTCCTCCAGGAGGGCCATGCCATGGAGCAGGCGGCGGCCCAGGGCCTCCAGACCCTCCAGCTCATCGCGGAGCCCCGCGGCGGCCGGCCCCAGGTCCTCCGCCAGGTCGTCGACCACCTCTGCATGGATCGAGCGGAAGGCCTCCAACAGGCGATCGGCGGCCGCCCGGTCCGGGATGCGGCCCTCATTCACCAGCAGGTTCGTCACCCCGGCCATGGCGGAGGCCACGACGCAGACGCGATGGGTGGCGCGGGCGTCGGCCACCAGGTCCGCCACGGCGCGCATGCGCTCGGCGCCGGCGACGCTGGTGCCGCCGAATTTCATGACACGGATGGGGGTGGATGGCATGGGGGGCTCCGTGGCGAATACAGAAAGCCCCGCGGGGTGCGCGGGGCCGAGTCTGAAGGAAGGGTCAGGTCAGGCGCCGCGCTGGATCGCGTGCGTAATGGTACCGTTGGTGGTGTTCATAAAGCTGGACATGCCCGCGCCCATCGCGGAGATCCGCGAGGCAATGAAGGGCTGTCCGACCGGCTGCACCATGGGCGACATCTTCCGCCGATCCGGCGGAAAGTCAACCAGAATCCCTGTCCTGACGCGGGCCGGTCGCGCGCCGGCCCAGGGCCACGCTGCTGCCCAGCCAGAGGCCCGAGCAGCCCAGGGCCGCCAGTCCCACCGGAATGGCCAGGGCCGCGAAGGCCGTGGGGGCCCAGACCCCCAGCAGGTCGCCGCCGCGGTAGATGAAGGTGTCGATGAAGGGCTTCGACTTGTAGCGCTCCTCGGGGCCCAGCGGGATGTAGAGGATCTCCCGGGCCGGGCGGTCCACGGCGTAGTGCAGGCCCCGGCGCAGCACCTGGAACAGGGCCATGACGCCGAAGGTGGGCCAGGCCCACAGGGCGCCGAAGCCCGCCAGGCTCAGCACCGGCAGGATGGACAGCACCACCGGGACGCCCAGGGCCGTGATGAGGCGGCCCGTGAAGAACACCTGAGTGACCAGGGTGAGGACGTTCACCCAGAGGTCGATGCGGGCGAAGGCCGCCGTGCGCGCCGCCGTGCCGTGGAAGGCCCGTTCGACGATGGCGCCCTGCTGCAGGTAGAGGAAGGTGCTGGTGATGGTGAAGAGCAGGATGTAGGCGCAGATGAGCTGGAGGTAGCGGGAGGTGGCGATGAGGCGCAGGCCCGCCAGCAGGCCCGGCCCCGGCTCCCGCGCCCCGTGGGCCGTGTCCCCCAGGGCGAAGATCGCCGCGAGGCGCTTCACGCACTGCACGGCCAGCTCCAGGGTGAGCGCGGAGAGCAGCAGCAGGGAGAGGGGGTCCACCTTCACCTGGAGGCCGCCCAGGGCGGCGCCCTTCGTGAGGGCCCCCGTCACCGCCGCGCCGGCGATGGCGCCCAGGCTCCCGCCCATGGCGATGAACCCGAAGAGCCGCTTGCCCTGGGGCTCGGACCACACGTCGGACATGAGGCCCCAGAACACGGACACCACGAAGAGGTTGAAGACGCTGAGCCAGATGTAGAAGGCGTAGCCCAACGCCGCGCCGCCGTGGCCCGGCAGCAGACGGAAGGCCAGGAAGAAGGCCGCCATGTTCAGGGCGAAGAAGCGGTAGGCCCAGGGGATGAAGCGGCGGCGGGGCAGCCTCGACACCAGGGCTGCGAAGGCCGGATTCGCCAGGGCCATGGCCAGCAGGGTGCCCGTCATGAGCCAGGGCAGCTTGTCCGCGCCCCGGGCGATGCCCATGGCCTCGCGCACGGGCCGCAGCAGGTAGTAGCCGAAGAGCAGCAGGAAGAAGTACAGGGCGGACCAGGCCAGGGCCGGGGCCTCGCCCTCCTCCAGCATCACGAGGCGACGGAGCAGGCGGGCGGGCGTCATGGGACTCCGGAAAAGATGTTGCGGATGCGAATGGGAGGAGTATATATCGATTCACGATGCATCGATCCCATCCCGATCGCCGGAGGTTCCCATGACCGTCTCCCGCCGCGAGTTCCTCCAGTGGTCCGCCGCCGCCTCGGCCCTGGCGGCCACAGGTCTCGATCTGTCCGCCGCTCCCGCCGACCCAGCGGCCAAGCCCGCGCCCAAGCGCATCCTCATCCTTGGCGGCACGGGCTTCCTGGGCCCCGCCACCATCGAGATCGCCCAGAGCCGCGGCCACCACGTGACCATGTTCAACCGCGGGAAGACGCGCCCCGACCTCTTCCCCGGCGTGGAGAAGCTGCACGGGGACCGCGACCCGAAGAAGGGCGAGGGGCTGAAGGCCCTGGAGACGGGCACCTGGGACGCCGTCATCGACAACAGCGCCTACTATCCGCGCATGGTGGCGGCCTCGGCAGGTCTGCTGGCCCCGAGGGTGAAGCAGTATCTGATCATCTCCAGCATCAGCGCCTACAAGGAACCCAACCCCGAGAACGGCACCGAGGACGCGCCCCTGGCCACCCTGGCCGATCCCGCCGTGGAGGAGATGGGGAAGGAATACCAGAACTATGGTGGCCTCAAGGCCCTCTGCGAGCAGGCGGCCCACAAGGCCCTGCCCGGCCGCACGGCGGTGATCCGCCCCGGCTACATCGTGGGCCCCGACGACCCCTCCGGCCGCTTCACCTACTGGCCCGTGCGCTTCGACAGGGGCGGCGAGCTCGCCGTGCCCGGCGGCGCGTCCGATCCGGTGCAGATCATCGATGTGCGCGACCTGGCCGCCTGGCTGGTGCATCTCGTCGAGCAGGGCACCGTGGGCACCTTCAACGCCTGCGGCCCGGACAAGCGCCTGGCCTGGGGCAGCCTGGTGGACGCCTTCCAGAAGGGCGGGAACGCGAACGCCAAGCCCGTCTGGATCCCCACGGACTTCCTGGCCAAGCAGAAGGACATCGAGTTCCCCATCTGGGCCCCCTACGCGGGCGAGACCAAGGGCTTCCACACCTGGCGCAACGACCGCGCCGTGAAGGCCGGCCTGCGCTTCCGCCCCGCCCTCGAGACCGTCAAGGACACCCTGGCCTGGTACAAGACCCAGGAGAAGGTGGAGAAGGGCCGCACCCGCCTCGCCGGCCCCAGTGCCGAAGCCGAGGCCAAGCTCATCGCAGCCTGGCGTGCGGCATCCAAGCTCAAGGGCTGACCGGATCCGCCCCGCCCAGGACGCAGGCCCCATGCGACAATGGCCTCCATCCACGGCGAGCGACAAGGATCCCCATGACCTCCCAGCCCGATAAAGCGCCCAAGAAGGACAAGCCGAAGAAGCAGACGCCGGAGCAGCGCCAGGAGCTCATGCGCTACAACCGCATGATGTACGGTCCCACGGCGAAGGAGATGAAGCCCGCCGTGAAGAAGGTCAACTTCGGGGCGGCCTACCTGGATCACCCGAAGTTCCAGAGCCTGATGACCGCCTTCAAGCGGGGCACGGCCTTCAAGTTCGAGGTCACGGACAAGGGCAAGACCTACACCATCGCCACGGATGGGACGGACATCCTGTTCAACGGGAAGACCATCTTCTATTCCCGCCCCATGAACAAGTACGAGGACCACCTGCTCCTCGACCGCGTCTCCATGACCCAGTACCAGACGACGGATGCGCTCATCCACCTGGCCTTCGCCGTGCTGCGCAGCCTCCCGGAGCTCGCCGGGCATTCCCTGGTGTACATGCAGCACCAGTTCTACTACGGGGCGGAGCCCCTGGAGGATGGCGTGGCCCAGCAGGGGCCCAACCTCCTGCTCGGCTCCTACCGGCACAGCAAGGTCCCCGAGAAGACCCGGGGCTAGGCTCAGTTCTGGATGTAGTGCACCAGCTGCTCGATGGTGAACTGCTGGTCGGAGATGGTCTCCTTCACCAGGTCGCCGATGGAGAGGATGCCCAGCACCTCGTTGTCCTCCGAAAGGACTGGCAGGTGGCGGATGTGCTTGCCCGTCATGAGGGCCATGCACTCCTCCACGGTCTCGCCCAGGGTCACGCAGCTCACCCGCTCGCTCATGATCTCCCGCACGAGGGTGTCCTTCGAGGACTTGCCCTTGAGGATGATCTTCCGCGCGTAGTCCCGCTCCGAGAAGATCCCCACCAGGCGGCCCTCCTCCAGCACCAGCAGGGCGCCGATGTCGTGCTGGGCCAGCAGGGTCAGCGCCGTGAACACCGTGTCGTCGGGGCCTACCGAAACCAGGGGCTTCTTGCCTTGGATCAACTGGGCGAGTGGTCGCATGCGTGCCTCCCCGGCGCCGGACTGGATGGAATGGATGGCCCTGACTATACGGCCAAGGGCGGCCCAGTGGGACCCTCCGGTTCCGGGAATTCGTGATCCATGGCGTGGATTTTCCCGGGGCAAGGCATTTATGATGCATGGGTCAGCTTTTTGAAAGCCTGCCCGGACCTGCGCTCAGGGCCGCGGAATGCCTCGAAGGATCGCCCATGTCCCTGCCCCGGAAACTCAAGGATCACGCCGCCCGCCAAGCCGAAGCCACGGAGCCCCACCCGGAGGCGGCCCGGAAGCAGGCTGCCCAGGGCAAGCTCCTGGCCCGGGAGCGCATCACCGCCATCCTCGATCCCGATTCCTTCCACGAGTACGACCTCTTCGTGGAGCACAAGTGCTCCGACTTCGGCATGGCGAAGAAGCAGCTGCCCGGGGACGGCGTCATCACCGGCACAGGCACCATCGCCGGCCACCCGGTGGCCATCTACGCCCAGGACTTCACCGTGGCCGGGGGCAGCCTGGGCCTGGCCCACGCCCGCAAGATCACCAAGATCATGGACCACGCCATCAAGCTGGGCATCCCCCTCATCGGTATCAACGATTCCGGCGGGGCGCGCATCCAGGAGGGGGTGAACTCCCTGGCGGGCTACGGCGAGATCTTCTATCGCAACACCCTGGCCTCGGGCGTCATCCCCCAGATCTCCATCATCCTGGGCCCCTGCGCGGGCGGAGCGGTGTACTCCCCGGCCCTCACGGACTTCGTCTTCGTGGTGGACAAGATCTCCAAGATGTTCATCACCGGGCCCGAGGTCATCAAGACCGTGCTGGGCGAGGAGATCTCCATGGAGGACCTGGGTGGCGCCCGGGTGCAGTCCGAGATCTCGGGCAACGCCCATTTCTATGCCGAAAGCGAGGCCACCTGCTTCGAGCAGGTGAAGCGCCTCGTCACCTTCATCCCCTGGAACAACCGCAAGAAGGCCGATCCATTCAGCACCAGCCCCTCCCGGACCGAGGAGGACCTCGAGCGCATCATCCCCTCCGAGGCCCACCGGCCCTACGATGTGCGCGACGTGCTGCGGGCCGTGTGCGACGGGTCGGACTTCATGGAGGTCCAGGCCCTCTGGGCCGCCAACATCGTGGTGGGCTTCGCCCGCATGAACGGCCGCACCGTGGGCATGGTGGCCAACCAGCCCGCCGTGCTGGCCGGCGTCCTCGACGTGGACAGCTCGGACAAGGCCGCGCGGTTCATCCGCTTCTGCGACGCCTTCAACATCCCCCTGGTGACCTTCGTGGACCTGCCGGGCTACCTGCCGGGCGTGGACCAGGAGCACGCAGGCGTCATCCGCCACGGCGCCAAGCTGCTCTACGCCTACAGCGAGGCCACGGTTCCCAAGATCACGGTCATCCTCCGCAAGGCCTACGGCGGCGGCTACATCGCCATGTGCTCCCGCCACCTGGGCGCCGACTTCGTCTTCGCCTGGCCATGCGCTGAGATCGCCGTCATGGGCCCCGAGGGCGCCGCCAACATCATCTTCAAGGGCGAGATCGCCGCCGCAGCCGACCCCGAGGCCTTCCGGAAGCAGAAGGTCCAGGAATACACCGAGAAATTCGCCAGCCCCTACGTCGCGGCGGCCAACGGGCACGTGGATGCAGTCATCGCCCCTCGCCAGACCCGCGACTTCCTGCTCCACGCGCTGGAGATCTCCGAGCAGAAGGCCGAGCCGCGGCCCGCCCGGAAGCACGGCGTGCCGCCCTTCTGAGGTGGCGGCGCTCCGACGACCTCCCATCGATCCGCGAGGCCCCATGATTCACTCAGAGACTCATCCATCCAAGCCTGTCCGGCAGTCCATCGCCCTCGACGGCACCGTGTACGAAACCACGCTCACGAGGAAGTACGCTCAGCGGAAGCCCTTCGTGCCAAAGGATCCCAGCCGGCTGACGGCCATCATCCCGGGCCTCATCCTCGACCTCCTCGTGAAGCCCGGCGACCAGGTGGACAGCGGCCAGAGCCTGCTGGTCCTCGAAGCCATGAAGATGCAGAACTACATCGCCGCCCACGACGCGGGGACCGTCAAGGCCATCCACGTGGCCCCGGGCGACACGGTCGCCAAGGGACAGCTGCTGCTGGAATTCCAGTAGGCGGCCCCGGAGCGCGGCTGTCGGCCGGGTTGTGGAATGTACACAAACTTGTATACTTCGAACCTCCCCCGAGGTTCCCATGCGCCCCTCCTGCTCCTTCCGCATCTTCGGCCTGGCCTTGGCCCTGACGCCGGCGGCCATGGCCCAGACCGTGGCCTTCACGTTCGACGACGGTCCCAAGCTGGAAGCCACGCCCCGCCTGAACCCCGCCCAGCGCAACGCGGCGCTGCTCGCGGCCCTGAAACAGCACCAGGTGCAGGCGGCCCTCTTCGTGACCCTGGGCAACGGGGCGGACCGGCCCGAGGGCCTGTCCCTGGCCCGGGCCTGGGGCGAGGCGGGCCACCTGATCGGCAACCACACCGTCACCCACCCGGATCTCGACGCCGCCGCCACCACCCTGGCCAGCTACGAAGGCGAAATCCAGTCCTGCGACCGGGTGATCAGGACCCTGCCGGGCTATCGTCCCTGGTTCCGCTTCACCTTTCTCCGGGAAGGCAACACGCCCGAGAAGCGAGACGGCCTGCGGACCTTCCTCCAGGCTACCGGCTACCGCAATGCCTACGTGAGCCTCGACACCTCCGACTGGCGCCTGGACGAGGCCATGCGCAAGCACCTGGCCCGGCACCCCGACGCGGACCTCGCCCCCTTCCGGACCGCGTACCTGGCCCACCTTCGGCAGCGGTCCGAAGCCTACCGCGACCTCTCGCGGAAGCTGTTCGGCCGGGACATCCCCCAGGTGATGCTGCTGCACCACAACCTGATCAACGCCCTCTTTCTGGGAGACGCCCTGCAGCAGTTCAAGGCCATGGGCTGGACCTTCGTGTCCCCCGAGACCGCCTTCCAGGATTTCATCTACACCCTGACGCCCCAGCGCCCGGCCCCCGGCCAGAGCCTGCTGCTCTCGGCCGCCCGCAGCCTGGGCTACCGGCCCGAGGGCTGGGAGCGGCTGGTGGACGACGGCGAAGCCGACATCCAGGCCCTGGTGAAGCAGGGCGTGCTGCCCGCCGCGCCTTGATCGCCGTGGGCTGACCCCCGCCTTCGGGACTTACACAGTGTCAATGGCCCTGGGCTTGTGACGCCGATTTCTTGTGGATTTCTCGGCCCCCTGGTTACCCTTCGTCCTTACCAATCGGAGGCTCCCATGGCCGTCAACCTCAAGGGACGCAGCTTTCTCACGCTGATGGACTTCACCCCCTTGGAGGTGCGCTACCTCCTGGACCTCTCGCGGGACCTGAAGGCCAAGAAGCGCATGGGCCTCCACGGCGAGGCCCTGAAGGGCAAGAACATCGTCCTGCTCTTCGAGAAGACCAGCACCCGCACCCGCTGCGCCTTCGAGGTCGGCGCGCTCGAGGAAGGCGCCCACGTCACCTTCCTGGACAGCGCCAGCTCCCAGGTGGGGAAGAAGGAATCCATCGAGGACAGCGCCAAGGTGCTGGGCCGCTTCTACGACGGCATCGAGTACCGCGGCTACAAGCAGGAAGTCGTGGAGGCCCTGGCCAAGCACAGCGGCGTGCCCGTGTGGAACGGCCTCACGGACACCGACCACCCCACCCAGATCCTGGCGGACTTCCTCACCATCGAGGAGCACGTGGCCAAGCCTCTGAACAAGGTGAAGCTGGTCTTTTGCGGCGACATCCGCAACAACATGAGCTACGCCCTGATGTACGGCGCCGCCAAGACCGGCATGCACATGGTGGCCCTGGGGCCGAAGGACCTCGCCCCCGATCCCGCCGTGCTGGCCGCCGCCCGCAAGGCCGCCGAGGAGACCGGCGCCACCATCGAGGTCACCGATGACGTCGCCACCGCCGTCAAGGGCGCCGATGTGCTCTACACCGATGTCTGGGCCAGCATGGGCGAGGAGGACCAGATCCCCCAGCGCGTGAAGCTCCTCACGCCTTTCAAGGTCACGATGGAGATGGTGCAGAAGACCGGCAACCCGGACGTGAAGTTCCTCCACTGCCTGCCCGCCTTCCACGATTTCGAGACCAAGCTGGCCAAGGAGCAGAAGGCCCTGGGCCATGACATCCGCGAGGTGACCGACGAGGTCTTCCGGTCCCGCCACAGCGTGGTCTTCGATGAAGCCGAGAACCGCATGCACACCATCAAGGCCGTCATGGTGGCGACCATCGGGTAGGGGACGGCCCGGCCCCATCGGTTGTTTCACCGCAGAGAACGCGGAGGGCGCAGGGGAAGCTTGTTTCTCCGCGTTCTCTGCGTTCTCTGCGGTTGGCGTTTGCAGGTGTTGCCACGGATCACCCGGTGCTATGGTGGGACCACCCATTCCACGGAGGTCCCCATGCGCGCAGCCCGGCTGTTCATCGTCCCTGTACTCGCGGCCCTGTCCCTGGCGGCCCAGGAGCCTTCCCTCTCAGGCGCCTGGACCCAGACCAAGGCCGATGACATCGCCGCCGCCATCGACGCCACTGTGAAGGACATGAACTTCATCAAGCGGCCCATCGCCCGGGGGCGGCTCAGGAAGTTGAACCCCACCTACCGGAAGGTCACCATCACCATCACCGACAAGGGCGTGGCCGTGAAGCTGGACGACCGGGCCCCCATCCTCATGCCCGCCGGCGGCAAGGCCGCGCCCTGGACCCGCGAGGACGGTGAGAAGTTCATGGTGGCCGCCCAGGTGGGCAAGGACCAGCTCGTCCAGACCTTCAAGAACGAGGACGGCGAACGCACCAACCTCTTCAAGCTGAGCCCCGACGGCAAGGCGCTGACCCTCACCGCCACGGTGAAGAGCCCCCAGCTGCCGAAGCCGCTGACCTATTCGATCCATTTCGGCCGCTAGGCGCCGTTCCACGGCCCGGCCGGCCTCCGGAGGTGGCGCATGACACGCACCGCGCCGTACGCCGTGGCTTCCGTGATTATCCTCCTGGCCTCGTGCCGTCCCGCGGCGCTGGCCCCGTCCGCTCCCGACACACCGGACACCCGGGCCGTACTCAGCTTCCTGGAGGCCTACGGTCGCCGGGATCTCGATGGGATGATGCGGTGCCTGACCGAGGACGCCGTCTTCCAGGGGTCCGGCGGGACCCTTGCGAAGCCGCAGATCCGGGCCTTCTTCCAGAGCACCTTCCGCAAGCACCCCGGCCTCCGCGTGGAGGTCGGGACGCTGACGGTGGTCCAGGGCACGATCCAGGCCCGGGTCAAGGTCCAGACCGACGCCATCTGGTCTGACACCTGGATCTTCGAGATGCGGGACCACAGGATCCACGCCTATTCGCTCGCCTCGGGGAAACGCTAGGCCGACGCGGCCGGGCAAGCCCGAACCAGAGGCCAGGGGGTCCATGGACGCGATGACCGAGGGGGACCGGGAACTCCGGGAGCGCCGCTGGGCCCTTCTGGCCCTCACGAGCGTGGGGGCCTTCATGACACCCCTGGACGGCTCCATCGTGTCGGTGGCGCTCCCCCGGATGGGCCCTCTGCTGAACCTCAGCTTCGCGGCCTCGCTGTGGGTGCAGGCCGCCTATCTGCTCACCATCGCCGTGCTGCTCATCCCGGTGGGACGCCTGGCGGACCAGCGCGGCCGCGTGCCCTTCTACCTGGCCGGCACGGTCTGCTTCACCCTGGGCTCGCTCATGGCCGCCCTCAGCCGCAACGACGCGGCGCTGATCCTCGCGAGGATCGTCCAGGGCGCGGGAGGCGCCCTCCTGTCGGCCACCTCCGCGGCCATCGTCACCGCGGCGTTCCCCCCCGAGGAGCGCGGCCGCGCCCTGGGCCTCAACGTGATGGCCGTCTACCTCGGCCTCAGCGTGGGGCCGCCCCTCGGCGGCTTCCTCGTGGATCGCTTCGGCTGGCCATGGATCTTCCTGGTGAACCTGCCCATCGGCGCCGTGGTCTTCCTGTGGGGCTGGCGCCTCCTGCCGCGGCGCGCCGCCCACCCCCCGCACCCCGACGCGGCGACGCTGGACGTGGCGGGGGCGGCCCTGCTGGCCGTGGCCCTGGCCGGGCTGCTGGTGCCGCTCACCTTCGCGGCGGAATGGGGCTGGCGCGGCCTCCAGACCTGGGGCCTGCTCGGCCTCGCGCTGCTGGCCATGGCCGCCTTCATCCGCCGGGAGCGGAAGGCTCCGGCCCCCCTGGTGGACCCGGGCCTCCTGCGCCGGAACCGGCTCTTCGCGTCGGCCAACCTCGCGGCGCTGCTCAACTACATGGCCCTCTACGCCATCGCCATCCTCACCGCCGCCGAGCTCCAGCTCGTGCAGGGGCGCTCCGCGCGGTCGGCTGGCTGGATCATGCTGGGGCAGCCCCTCATGCAGGCCGTCCTGAGCCCCGTGGCCGGGCGCCTCAGCGACCGCTTCGGTTCCCGGCTCCTGAGCACTGCGGGCATGCTGCTCACGGCCCTGGGCATGGGCCTGCTCGCCCTCCTGGGGCGGCGCCCGGAGGTCTTCCTCATCATCGCGGCCCTGGCCGTGGTGGGCGTGGGGCTGGCGGCCTTCAGTGCGCCGAATACCAGCGCGATCATGGGCAGCGTGGGCCGGAACCAGCTGGGCATGGCCAGCGCCTTCGTGAGCACCATGCGGGTGACGGGGCAGGCCCTCAGCGTCGCCATCCTCGGCGGCATCGCCGCCAGCCACCTGGGCCCCGGCGGCTGGCGAATGCTGCTGCGCGCGGGCGGATCGCCGGAGGCGGCGGCCGCCTTCGCCTCGGGCTATGCCGCGGCCATGGCCACGGGCGCCGGGCTGGCGCTCCTGGGAGCCTGGGCCTCCCTGGTCCGCGGACCGCATGCCGGAACCCGGGGAGCCTGAATCCAGGTGGCAGGGCTCACTTGGTCAGCGTGACCGCGTCCAGCTCCCGCCCTTCCGCGTCGAGCTGCCGCAGCTTCAGCCGGCGGCCATCCACATCCAGCACCGTGAAGGAATGCCGGTCGGAGATGATGGCGCGGGTCCAGGGCTGCCAGCTGGTTCGGACATCCGTCTGCCAGCGACCGTAGAGTTCGGCCCCGCCGGCGCCGGTGACGATGTGGATGACGCCCCTGGCCCGGGTGATCGTCGTCCCGTCGAAGGCCTCGTCAACGGTGAAGGTGCCCTCCACCGGCCTGCCCCGGGATCCCACCTTCGTGGGCGTGAAGCGGAGGGGGGCCGTGCGCTGGTAGTTGTGGACGTGGCCGGCCAGCACCAGGTCCACGCCGTATTTCTCGAGGAGGGGGCTGATGGGGCGCATCCACTGGTCATCCATGTGGCTGCGGGAGCTCTGGAACAGGGGGTGGTGGAGGGCCACGATGCGCCAGGTGGCCGCCTTCGCGGCCTTCAGGTCGGCCTCCAGCCAGGCCCTCAGGACCGGGCCCGTCCAATCCGCGTAGACGTTGGAATCCAGCACGGTCCAGTGGACCTTGCCGTAGTCGAAGCTGTAGCTGGCCATGCGCGGAAAGGCCGGACCCGCGGCGGCAACCATGGCGTCATGCACGCCGGCCACGACGGGCGCGGCGTTCGGCCCGCCTGGCTCCAGCGCGGGCCCGTTCAGGGGCAGGGACCAGTAGGCGAAATAGGCGGCCGCATCCGGAGCGCGGCGAAAGGGCACGTCGTGATTGCCGGGCAGGCCCAGGAAGGGCACCTGCGCCATGAGCGGGCGGGAACCGCCGTTGTAGATCGGGAAGAAGCGCTGGCGGTACTCGGAGGCCAGGCCCATGCCATAGACCAGGTCCCCGACAAGGAGGACCGCGTCCGGATGCGCGCCCGCCACGGCCTGCGCGACGGCTGTCTGCTCTCTGGACCCGTCCGCCGCATCACCGAACACCACCATCCGATGGGCGTCAGGCTTGCGCACTTGCGCCTGCGCCTCGAACACCACCGCGCCATCCCGCTTCACCCGGTAGGGCACGCGAGCCCCCGGCGGCAGGTCCCTCAGGGTGGCCCGGTAGATGCGGTGGGCCGGCAGAGGCGGCGCGTCCAGCCGCCGGAAGGCAGGTGCCAGGGACTTCCAGCGGCCGCCGACCTTCACCTCCACGCGCCAGGCGGCGTCGCGATCCTCCGCCTGCCACAGCAGGTCCAGCCGCTCCACCGACGCCGCTTTCGGGGCATCGCCCAGCTGCAGGTAGGGCTGCACCAGGAAGGCCCCCTGGGCCCGGAGGAGCGAGGCGAGCAGGAGGAGGATGGGGAGGCGCATCCTTCCAGGGTAGGTGGTCCCCCCAGGAGGCTCCAGACGATCCGGGTCTTGCCTGTGTCCAGGAAGGCCTTATGCTCCAAGCGCCGGCCGTCCTCGCCTGGCTGTCCCGCCACTGGAGGTCGTATGCCCAAGCCCCTGGCGTCCCTCGTCCCGAGCATCGAGAAGCGGGAATGCACGTGGACCGAGCTGCAGGAGCGACTCGCGCGCTCCCATCAAAGGCGGATCCTGCCCACCATCACCATCTCCAGGGAGTTCGGCTGCCAGGGCTATCCCCTGGCCCTCCACCTGAAGACCCTCCTCGACGAGGTGACAGGCCTGCCCTGGACCATCTTCGACAAGGCGCTGGTGGATCAGGTGGCCTCCGACGAAAAGCTCTCCCGGGAGCTCCTGGCCCACCTCGGGAACGAGAGCCATGCCCAGGATGTCCTCCGGACGCATTTCGGCTTCCTCACCCACGATGACGCCTACGCCAAGGTGGTGCAGCACCTGGTCCCCATCGCCATGGCCGGAGGCGCCATCATCGTTGGCCGGGGCGGGGCCGTCGTCTGCCAGGACATGAAGAACTGCTTCCATTTCCGTCTGGTGGGCAGCTTCGACTTCCGCGTCCGGTCCATCGCGCGGCGCCTCGAGATGCCCATGGAGGACGCCGGGGAGGTGGTCCGGATCCAGTCCAAGCTCCGCGAGAAGTTCATCAGCGAATGCCTGCACACGGACATCACCTCCTTCCACTGGTACGACGCCGTCTTCAACAACGGACGGCAGCGGGTGGAAAGCATCGCCCAGGCCTGCCTCCGCCTCGTGGAATGCGGCTGGCCCGATCTGAAGGGCGGCTACAAGGCCGGCCCCGCCCACCCGACGCTGGTCGGCTCCTGAACCCGCGGGAGCGGCCCTCCCCCGAACAAGAAACCGGGCGCCGTCGGCGCCCGGTTCTGCAGAACGGAAGGATAGTCGCTAGTGCGCGCCCACCGCGGTCAGCAGCCGCGAGCCCTGGGCGTAGCAGGTCTTGTGGGTGATGTGATGCTCGAACTCGTGGCGGAACTTCTGCAGCGCCGAGTCCATGGGGCCGCAGGCGGCGTCGCCCAGGGGACAGAGGGTCCGCAGGCCGATGCGGGGCGTGAGGCTGGCCAGCAGGTCCAGGTCCTCCATGCGGCCCTCGCCGTGCTCGATGCGGTAGAGCACCATCTCCATCCAGTTGCAGCCTTCGCGGCAGGGCGTGCACTGGCCGCAGCTCTCGTGGGCGTAGAAGCGGATGAGGCGCAGCGTGGCCTGCACCATGCAGGTGTCCTCGTCCATGCAGATGAGGCCGCCGGAGCCGGCCATGGAGCCGCGGGCCTTCACGGTGTCGAAGTCCAGAGGGCAGTCGAAGTCCTTCTCGTCGAACATGGGGGCGCTGGCGCCGCCGGGGATGATGGCCTTGATCTTCTTGCCGGTGCTGGAGCCGCCCGCCAGCTCGTTGACCACGAAGTCCATGGGCGTGCCCAGGGGCAGCTCGAAGAGGCCGGGGCGCTTCACGTGGCCGCTGACGCCGAAGATGCGGGTGCCCGTGTTCTTGGGCGTGCCCAGCTTGGCGTACTCGGCGCCGCCCATGCGGAGGATGGGGGGTACGGCCGCGAGCGTTTCCACGTTGTTCACGGTGGTGGGCTGGCCGAAGGCGCCCTTGGCCGCCGGGAAGGGCGGCTTCACGCGGGGCTCGCCGCGGCGGCCCTCCAGCGAGTTCAGCAGGGCCGTTTCCTCGCCGCAGATGTAGGCGCCGGCGCCGCGGTAGACCAGGATGTCGTAGTCCCAGCCCGTGCCCATGATGTTCTTGCCGAGGTAGCCGGCGTCCCGGGCCTGCTGGATCGCGGCCTCCAGCTTCTCGATGAGCCAGAGGAACTCGCCGCGGATGTAGACGAAACCCAGCTTGCACTGCATGGCCCAGCCGCCGATGATCATGCCCTCGATGAGCTGGTGCGGGTTGTACTCGAGGATGGCGCGGTCCTTGAAGGTGCCGGGCTCACCCTCGTCGCCGTTGCAGACCAGGTAGCGGGTGAACTTGCGGTCAGCGGTGTCCTTGGGCATGAAGGACCACTTCAGGCCGCAGGGGAAGCCCGCGCCGCCACGGCCGCGGATGCCGGAGGTCTTCATCTCCTCCACCACGGCCACAGGTTCCATCTTCAGCGCGGCCTTCAGGGCCACGTAGCCCTCGTGCTTCTGCTCGTAGACCTTGAGGTGCCAGTTGTCCAGATCCCCCGCCCCGCGGAGCATCAGGTTCGGGTACTTGTCCGTGCCGAAGCCGGGGAAGGTGTAGATCTGGGGATCGGGCTTGGTGCGAATGGCGGCCATGTCTGTGTCTCCGCTCAGTGGGCCCAAGGCCGGTAATCGCCCCGCTTGCAGGCTTCCATCACTTCGATGAGCTTCTTCTCGTCCACGAACTCGTCGTAGACATCGTGGTTCACCTGCACGCAGGGGCCGCTTCCGCAGCCGGCGAGGCACTCGACCTCCTCCACGCTCCACATGCCGTCGGCGCTGGGGCCCTGGCCGGGCTTCACGCCAGTCTTCTCGCAGACCTTCTCCAGCAGCTGGGCGGCGCCACGCAGGGCACAGCTGATGTTGGTGCAGACCTGGAGGTGGAACTTACCGACGGGCGCCTTCTGGTACATCGTGTAGAACGTGGCGACGCCGAATACGTGGCCCTCGGGGATGCCGATGGCCTTGGCCACGGCCTTCATGGCTGAGAGGCTCACGAAGCCGAACTCCCGCTGGGCGATGTGCAGGGCGGGCAGCGTGGCCGCGAGCTTGTCCGGGAACTTGACCATGAGGGCCTGGATCTCCGCCAGGGCCTCGGGGCTGAATTCCTTCCGATCGGATTCCGGCAGCCGCTGGCCCGGGGCCATGGGCTCGTTCGAGGTCTCGGGAGGCAGAGGATGGTTCATGGGCGCGCTCGCATGAACGGCCAGTTTAGCCCAAAGACGCTGGGGGGCACCGGGGTAAACCCCTGTGCCCCCCATCACGAAACGGGACGTCTGGTTACTTCTGGGCGGCCGGGGCGACCTTGCCGGCCTCGGCGTTCAGGCTGACGGCCACGGTCTCGCCGATGACGCCGGGGAAGGTCTTGATGCCGTACTCATTGCGGTTGAGGCTGAGGGCGCCGTCGATGAAGCCTGCCACCACGCTGC